>NZ_PFGL01000063.1:86540-195268 GCF_002783505.1 Shewanella sp. CG12_big_fil_rev_8_21_14_0_65_47_15 | reverse complement strand
TATATATTTTTTAGTGTACTTACTGGTGTCTAGGCCCGCCTCTACGATTGCTTTTTTGACCGCATTGATAATCGCATTTGAGGTAAACGTCGCCCCTGAAACGGCATCGATATTCGTCGATTGAGTATCAATAATTCGCCCTGGAATTTTGACTATAGCACCGTCGGAAATTCCAGGTGTTTCTTTGTGGTCTAACACTTTCACCGACGTTATTTCGCCTTTATCAAACGTCACCAGCACTCTCACATCGCCATGTTTTCCTGGTGCTGATGTTTCAAATGACTTAACGTTTGCGTAGACGGTTGGTGTATAAAAAACACCACTACTTATGGCAATTATACTTGCAATAAATAACGAGGAAATAAGCTTTTTATTCATATAAATTTACCTTAGTTTTCACTTTATTTAGGAACGTTCTTAAGTGATTATACTTTGGTAGATTATTTTCTTTGTGATGCTCAACTTTAAAAAAATGATGATTTAGACAGTGAAATAAAAAATAATTTTGCATTATGAAAGTTATTTCAAAAAAGTGAATTTATTTTCAAATTATAAAAACTGTTTAAAAAACAGGCGTTTTTTTTTCAAGCTGCTCCTCTAAGTTGATGTGATAACCTGATTTAAGCAACTCCTCGCAAACCAGTCAGACTATTTTTGCAGTGAATCGCCACTGTTAATCTGATTACTCTGATCACTTTGAAGCATTACTTAAATTTGGTCAACATGCTCATGTTCGCCGAAAGGCTAAATAGTTCAGATAACTCGTTTTGGGGCAATAGCTTTTTAGCTAAACGAACAGCAGAAGTGTTAGTTAAGATTGGCATTGTTGCACCAGTGACCGTTGGCGACAAGGATGTCGCCGTCGAGCCTATAGGGATACTCTTTATTTAATAAAGGGGCGGCGAGTCACTGGGGAAGCAATGACAATTAATGCGCAATACGCGTAGCTCAGCCATCTTGCTTTGGGGCATTTTTGTTTTAGTGTATTAGGTGGTATCAGCAATCTGCCAGCTCTGACTAAACATTGAATTACAAGTGACAGATTGCGTCCTGGTTAAGCCAATTAATCGTTAATTGGGTTGATGATAACAACTATTTTAAAGCATGTTGTTGCGTTACAAAGCATGCTCCTCAAGGCTTATATCGACTTAACGCACATCATAAAGCCTCTCTGCCGTTATCCATAAATCCGATGGATTGCAATTTAGCGCTTGGGCCAGTTTCCACACTGAAGCGATAGATGCCTTAGCCACACCGCGTTCAACACTCGATACAAATGATCTGGCAAGTTCAGCTTTATCCGCTAGTTCCTCTTGGTTAAACCCCACCTCAACACGACGTAACTTAACCGCTCGGCCGAAGGCCATCCCCATTTTTAATACTTCATCATCATTCACTTGAGAACTCCAGGGCATTGAATACTGGATAATTCTCAAGTACTACCTATAGACAAACCACGCCATAAAGAATACATTTAGACCTGTATAGTTGTCATTTTGATATTTAAGGTCTAAACATGCTTCTATTGCAAGTAAGCATCTTATTTCAAGACCAGTGATGTCGTTCAACACGATTTTTAAAAGGAGTTATACATGTCTGTCGTAAAAACCATGTCAATCATAGGAATGGTGTTTTTCCCTTTATGTCTCATTCTTGCTTCTGCATTTGCAGAAGTTGATTTAGAAGCTTCTGCCGGATGGGGGATATTTTCAGCGTTATACGGGATTGGATACTCAATCACCGTTTTCGTCCAAACCAAAAAGCTCACTAATAGTGCCTTGTAATGATTCATCTACACCCTTTGAAAAAGCAAAGGGCGTGGGTCTAAGAGATTGAAAATCAACTTGGTTTAAAACAGGTTGATAAAGTCCAACTGTACCCTGATCTATTGTAAAAAGTGTGGTTTATATGAATAAAACATTGGTTATTTTAGCTTTTACTTTGATGATTTTTGGCTGTGGGAACTCGCAGCCTAACATTGAAATTACTTACGAATATCAAACAACATTTGGCTATACGTACCCAAGTATCAACGTTAAAGCCATTAGCGATACTATTACGATAAAACAAGTTATCATAAACAGGGGAAATTGTGGTGGCACGATAATATCTGCACTCCCTAAATTACTTAAATTTGGAGAATCGATTTCAGTGATAGCCAATGGTGATTGTGATGTAAAACAAGTCGATGTTCTTACCGATGATGGCGATTGGTCTGTTACGTTTTGATATCTCATTACCCACTAATTGGACATGTAGGCACTTCCTATTAGTGGGTCTTTATTACTGGATTAAATACCGCCCCTAATCACTTTACAAGCGTCACCAAATAAACCTAATATATTAAAAACAATAATTTTCATGCGCTTATAATAAATATTTCTAACAATAGCGCTGTAATCCTCTATGCTAAAGACTTAAGTGCCTCTTCGAATTTCAACACTATACGAGAATGCTCCGCGTGACTTCGAGTACGCATTTGGTCTGCCATATTCAGCCATAGATCGATAGCGGCACGGTACCCAAATTTATCAGTTTCAGGATCGACCCCTTCCAAATATTTATCAGGGTGTGAAATCAGCTCTTCAATTGAAACACGACCTTTTACCTTCAACCGGAAAGCGTCTTGTGACCCATAATCGTAAACTGGCAATTTTTGCCCTTGTGCAACAGGCTCAAGCACTTTTGCTGCTACGTATGAACCATAAACAATCGCATACCTTCTCAGCATAGAAGCCAAATTTGCGGCCAAATAACCTCTACAATGCCAATAACAAACGCAACTGTAATGGACATATATCGTGCGTTGATTAACCTCTCCCACGGGAATAGATATCACCAACACCCCAGAGTCATCAGGATAAAATAAGCTATTGCTGGTGGGCATATACAAAGTCGCCCGCAAAGGCAGATGCGATTCAAGTGCAATACTTTTTAAATAGGCATCAAATCCTTGAGAATTTTTATAAAAGGAATGCGGTTCGTAAACCACATCACTGGCACAATCCAACCAATCTCTATTGATACCAAAAAGCTGCGCCGCTTTTTCCATCAGATCAGAAGTTAAGACCTTCGTAAGTGATTCTGCACAGTGACAATCGGCAATGCTTAGACCATGGCCAAATACATCGGGAATTTGACTTGGCTTGACACCGTGGGCATTGAATAACGCAAGAAATCGGCTGGCAGAAGTCTCTGGTTCAGGCTGCTTTAAGAGCTTTTTGACGTAATAAGCAATCTTTTCAGCAAATTGTAAACCACTTAAAAATTCACTAATACCTATCGCCATCATCACTCCCTGATTTAAAAATATTTAGTACAAAAAGCCTCCGCATATGCGAAGGCTAAGAAACTACTAATATGTTACAAGACCTTAAAAAGCCTTACTTTTTGTCACTTAATCCAGCTGCAACATCTTTGAACGCTGCTAACGCAGCTTCTAAATGATCAATTATCTCTTGTTGCAATATTGCTGGGGCTGGCAGATTGTCGAGATTATCCAAGCTGTCATCTTTAAGCCAAAACACATCAAGGCTGGCTTTATCTCGATTTATTAACTGATCATAACTGTAATATTTAAATCGCTCGGTTTCTTTGCGTTCAAAGCGATTGTCAGGATTGTAGCACTGAATAAAATCCTTAAGATCGCTCAACACCATCGGGCGTTGTTTCAGCGTGAAATGCATATTAGTTCTTAAATCATAAAACCAAATACCTTTAGTGTGCACTTTTTCATCACGTGGAGCGTTATCAAAGAACACTACGTTCGCTTTAACACCATTGGCATAAAAGATCCCTGTCGGTAGACGTAAAATAGTGTGGACATCACAGTTATTTAGCCATTTACGGCGAATACGTTCACCTGCGCCACCTTCAAACAAAACGTTATCAGGTAATACAACGGCGGCTTTACCAGTATCTTTGAGACTCGAGACAATATGCTGTAAAAAATTAAGCTGTTTGTTGGTCGTGGTCGCCCAAAAGTCTTGGCGCTCATAGGTTAAGGCTTCTTTGTCTTCACCACCTTCAGCATTGGTAATTGTCATGCTGCTTTTTTTACCAAAAGGTGGGTTAGCTAAAACGTAATCAACCTTATCTTCGCCTTTGATTGCCGTCAATAAGGCATCCGCGCGTTCCACTTTCGGCTCACCATCAATGCTACCGATGTTGTGTAAAAACAAATTCATTAAACACATGCGGCGAGTTGAAGGCACAATCTCATTACCAAAGAAGGTGTCATCACGTAAAAACTTCACTTGGTCTTTATTGAGCTTGGATTTAGCAATCGTGCTGGCGTTATCTTTAGCGGGGTTCCAGTGGCTCATACCTTTTTCAATCCACTGACTATCACCATAAGTGATCCAATCACTGGCACTCAAAAAGAAGCCGCCCGTACCACAGGCAGGATCTAAAATCGTTTTCTTAGGCTCAGGGCGCACACACGCCAGCATGGCATCAATTAATGGACGTGGAGTAAAATACTGACCTGCTCCACTTTTAGTATCTTCGGCGTTCTTTTGCAGCAAGCCTTCGTATAAGTCGCCTTTGGCATCGGCATCCAGGCTGATCCAGCTCTCTTCATCAATCATTTTAACAATGCGCGACAACTTAGCTGGGTCGGGGATTTTGTTTTCAGACTTATAAAAAATCGCGCCCAACATGCCAGGGGCGACTGCAAGTTTTTTTAATACTCTACGGTATTGATCTTCCAGCGCTTCTCCGGTCAGGCCTGTTAATGAATCCCAGTTGTAGTTACTAGGTACTTTGGTATCACGTGAATAAGGAGGCTGTGAGTATTCATGCGCCATTTTTAGGAACAGCAAGAAAGTTAACTGCTCTAAGTAATCACCATAGCCAACACCATCATCTCGTAAGGTATGACAATAATTCCAAACTTTTTGTACTAATGCAGGAGCGTTCATTTCGACTATCCAAAGCGACTAACTGACAGCTCTTGAGGTTACTGCCATCTGAAGAGGCAAGATTATACCGATTTTTGGCAGAATTGATTGTCTCTTTTCGCTGTTCGGCTGCATAAACACAGAACAGACTGAATGTTATACTCAGTAAATGCAAATTCCGTTGCTCAGACAACTACTCATTCTGCGGCACTATGTAAACGACGTTGAACTTGCCCTAACCCTTGCATAATTTACGCGTTACTTATGTGGGTTTAGCTGCCGTTAATCGGAGCCTGCTCCTTAGTAAATATACATTAAGCAGCCTTTCTTTGTGGTAGAGCATCTCTAATTAAAGCAACAACTAGAGCGTTATCAGATTCAAAATGAAATCTTAACATCCCAACTACCTTATCTTTAAGATATCCAAGACCCTGCTCCGGATTTCTTTTTTTGTAATTTTCAAATTTCACTAGCCCTTCTAGCACTTGAACATCGGAACTATTGCGATCTAAATCTAAGTTCTGTAAAAAATCACCAACCTCTCTTAATACTGCTTCATAGTTCGGTGAAAGCACAGTCTCTTTAAGGCGTTTTTCAATTGAGAAAACTTCATTCCACGTTCTTGTCTCTTCAATATCAGGTGAAATAGTTATATTCCAATTTGGTTTATCATCTAACAGTGTTATTGGGCTTGTATTAAGTAAACTAATTTCCGCTTTGATATTTCCATAGGGATTTAGTGCTTTTCTTCTTATGTTATTTTTGAACAGCAAATCCTGTTGGAATTTATAGCTCTTATTACACTTACTTCCCATAGGAACCAAATTAAATAAATTTGCAGCAGACGCTATATATTGATCTTTTAATAAATAATGGTCTTCATCTTCTCTTTTTAAACCAGGAGCTTCAAAAGGTTCATAGCCACAAAACGGACAAGTCTTACTTGTTAATGAATTGTAAATATCATTATAATGGCTATCTCGTGATTTCGTTCCGGTTAATAGCTTAAAACCTTCAACAAATATTCGTTCAAAACAATCTATAAATAATCCTATCTCGGCATCTACGACGGTTAGATCTGTTGTCCCATCTAATAATCCATTGATATCATTTTGATCATCAATAAAAGCTAATGCTTTGCTTCGTTGCGCTATCGAAAGCGGGGTTGCTATATTTTCAAGCTCAACTAATAAATCACGTATTTTCCTGCGATTGCTTAATTTAGTTCTATGCCTTTGTGGTAACACGTACGGCCAAAGAGGTACTGCAACTCCATTATTAAGATTATTAAAGATCAGTGTTATAGCTTCATAGATACTCTCATGAACAAAATTATTATTTTGCGCAGCATCAATAGGATAATTAACGAACATTAATTATCCTCGCTCGAAATTAATGCTAACTTGGCAGCCAATTTCATTCGTTCTGTTGATTCACCTAAGTTCGCTATAGCATCTTGGAGCTGACTCTTTGTACCATTCGCCATTAATTCTTTAATCTGATCTCTTGGTAATCCTGATATTTGTGGTGAAATATCAAAACATTCTGCAAGAATGGCATCAAATTTACTACCATAAGTCTGGATTCTTGGATTTCTTGATTCAATCTCACCTTTTTCATTTTTACTGAAAATAAGTACATTATTCCTGTCCATATCAGAAGGAACAAATGGTGAGTGAGTTGTGATTAAGCAGTCTTGTATTGCAGCTAGTGATTTTTCTGAGCGTTTCCCCTCGTTCTCACATTCCGATTTACTCGTTGTAGGCAGATTCATGATCTTGGAAATAAATTCCACTCGCCATTTAGGGTTAAAGTGGCTTTCAGGTTCATCAAGTAAAAATAAAACGTTAGGAAATGATGCCATGCAAATAGTACCTAACAATTGCGTTAATTGATGCTCCCCATCTGATAACGATACGTAATCAACAGGCTCTTCACTTTTTTGTGAAATAAACTCAACACGCTCAAAACGAAATACTTTCTGCCGTTCCATAGGTTCTGGTAATCGGGATGCAAACCGTCGTTGCTCAACCCCTTTTTTGAAGGCCTCTCTATCTTGTTTGGGAATAATGAGGTCATTAAGCATTGCGAGCTTATGGAAGCAAGAATATAGTTCTAAAGCACCTGACTGCCAATAGTATTCAAAGGCTTGATAGGTCGCATCTTGAACGAGAAAATCAAAAGTGTAGGTTAGGCTTTTAGCATCGTAATCAAAGCTAGTAGCTGAACGTTTTAAATACTCAACATACTGTTGAAGCTCTTTTGTCAGTTGAACTTTGCTCTTTGTAGACGAGCCATATTTTAGTTGCACAACACAGCGAAAAGATCGCAGCTTTTTAAGGTTCGGTTCATGTATTAAATGTTCACGCACATTTTTGGGGTTCAATAATAAGTTCGCAATTAACACTTCTAGATTAGTACTGTAATCAATTAGCAGCATTCGTGAGTCTAAAATAGGCAAGGCTGATTTATCTTTATCTAACGCATTTTGGCTGACCTGTTTAGCATAACCTGCGCGACTGACAAAAAAGGGAATGCTTAGCGTTTCATTATCACCAGACGTATAACCTATTACCTTTGATGGTAATAGATTTTTAATTTCACTTAGGTCAGTCACCAAATTCCAATCGTCACCTACAAATGTTTCAATGGCAATATCCATTTTTTTGTTCGCCATTTTTCGGCGATAAAGCTTGACCTTCTTTACTTCCTCCTCAGATACCAACGAGTACTCTAGCTCAAATTGAATTTGACTATTGGGCGTACCTTGCTCTTCATCTGGCAAATATTTTTCAAATACGGCTTGAAATATTTCGGCAATAATTTGTAAAACTTGTGACTTACCGGTGCCATTTGGCCCAATTAAACATAATGGTGAAAAAATGTCGGTGTCAACCAGACCATTACGAAAATTGATTATCACGCCGTTCAGTAAACCGCCACAAGTATCAGCATCAATTATGTTTAATCGGATAAGTTTCATTTATCTTCCTTGATAAACGTTATCGCATTCAACTTCTGGTCGAATACTTGTTTAAAGAGTGGCTTATTAGCACTTAGCATTTCAAATACGCAGTCTTTTAACTGGTCGTAGTCACCTTGAAATATTTTTTGCAATTCTTCAAACGTAAAGCTGCTTCCTTCATAATCACTCACCCACTTGGTAAGCTCTTCGACCGTTATTTTTTTCATGGCTGATTTTGTCTTTATTTGTTTAGTTTTAGGCTTTTTTGCCAAAGCTTCACGCTCTTTTTTGATTTTTTCAAGCAATACTGAAGCGGGTTCGTCATTAGGATCTTGCGACACTAGTTGGCCGGAAAAAGCCGACTTTAAGATATTTTTACGCTGGGCATCTGAGGCCACTAAACTGAATTTTATCGACTTTACTTGAGTCTCAATTTCTTCTGCTTGAAACTTATAAAGTTGGTGTATTTCTTGTTGTTCACGAACACAGGGTATAGGTACACACATCGATCTTACAATCAGTAAATTTAAATTTGGTTGCACACCACCAGAAGCTTTGCTTCTCATTTTCTGGTAGCTATCAAGCAAATATATTTTTAGAAACTCTTTTAGAACTGAGGCCTCACCTTCTAGAATAAGCGCTGCCAAAGCTTGATTGATGGTTGCAGGGATTTTTAGCTCTGCACTCATTCCTCTTGTTTTTCCTTCACCATACATTGCTACAAGCAAAGTACCTGCAGGATAAATTTTTAATCGACATTCATCTACAGCCGTTCGAGTTATAAAAGTGTTAGCTCTATAGACACTTTCTTCATTAACCGCACCGCTAGTTACCCAAGGTATATCACCATTATCATAATAATCATTTCTTGATTTTAATGGTGTAACCCCCGTGCCTACAGAAGCAAGCTGATCAATTGTTGCCCATACCCAACCTTTAGGCAGTTCAGGCAAGTCGGTGGTATCGGGTTGAACGGGTTCAGGATATGCATCTTGCCAGTTTTTCGATGGTGTTTTGCCTTTTTCGGCAAACTCGGCGAGTTTTTGTTGCAGCCACTGTTCACGGCGCTGTTTTAAAATGCGTGCTAACAGTTGCTCACCTGTTTCTTGCACTCGGTCGCTATTTTCAGCGCGCCATTGCTGAGTCAATGAACCTTCAACCGCACTTTTTAATAGCGATTGGCGGTATCGGCTAAGTTTGGTTTGTGCGGCTTTGAGTTCTTCAATTCCGTTGTCAAACTCGGAAAATAGCTCCTCAAGCTTTTCTACCAATCTATCTTGTTCTTTTCTTGTTGGTAGCGGTAATGGGATACTCTGAATCGTTTTTGATGAAAGATGCTTTACTGTCACGGCAGATGTATTTTGATTTATAGCATCTAAATAACCGGGTAATAGGTATGCTAAAAATTTTTGATTATAAAAATTTTCATTTGCAGTCAATTTGCAAACTCGTTGATTTAAAAGTGCAATGCCGCTTCGCCAAAATGCGGAGTGGAAATCACCATCCATTCCAACTAATAAATCACCATTCTCAACAATGTAGTCTTTAGAGTAATCACCTTCATACGTTGTATCGGTTTTACCTGAAACGATATCTCTGATTCTGATGAGAGGTAAACCTTTTCCGGTGTTAAAACCACTTGATGAGAATGCATAGCCATTGACGACTTCCACCACATCTTGAAGCGTTACTCTTTCCCACGATTCATGTTTGTTTAGCAACCCAGTTGTGTCTTCTGTAACTAATTCATTTATATCTTTAGAAAATGCCATACTATGCAATTAATTCCTGATTCATTTCAGCCAATAGGCTATCTAATTCGTTATTTTGGCCGTTGCTGTTTGGGTTGTTAACGGCAAATAGGCCCCAGGCTTTTTGTAAACCACCGTGGTCGGAAAAGGGGCTGTAGTCAAAGTCATCGCGCTCGATGGCGCAGCTGGCGGCAATATGATCTTTTATCAAACGTAACCACTGAGTCTGCTGCTCCGTAAATGCTGTTGAACGCTGGGCATTATGACGGAAAATCCACTTTTTAAACTTGGCATCAACTTGTTCGGCAAAGGATTTGAGGTCGGCGTCTAACCCTAAAGCAAACCGGATAAGCGAGATGATATCAGTCAGCTGCCTTTGGCTGTTCACTTTTTTGCCCTTGTTGCTGTTGTTTTTTTTAGCCGCTGCTTGGTTATTGCCTTGATTGAGCCGCTCATAAGCACTCCACAGCTTTTCGGTGGTCAGCAGCAAAGGTGGCTTACTTAACGCTTGGTGCAGTTCTTCTAACATGGCAAAGGTTAAGCCCCTGCGCTGATACGGCTGCTGGTAAAAAAAGCTTAAGGCTTGAATATCATCTTTATACTGCTCGATAAAATCTTTAAAGCTTTGAATGACTTTTTCGGCATTGTCGGCAGCTTGGCTGCTGTAACCTGAATAAGTCACCGTATCTAAGTTGATATGGTCGATAAGCTGCTCACGCTGCCTGCGGGCCGATTCTATGCCTTCACGCGTGGCCGGATTATCAAAGGTTTGACAAGCTTGGTCAATCAGCTGCTCTTTAGCACTTTGACGTTCGCTATCGGTTAAAGACTCTTCATTTCGCGTAATGCCTGCAGCTTTCGCATTCGCGAGGGCTCTCTGATTAATAGCATCAGGGTCGAGCGCAGTGAGTAAGTCTCTGGCCACTTGTGGCAGCGGTTTACCGGTTAGCTTTTCAACCTCGGCTAGCCCGCGCTTATCCAGCTGTTTACTTAAACGGGTTAAACGATTAGCAAGGCTTTGAATGGTGTCGTCATCGCGATGGCCCATTGCCACACCTTGCAATAAATCTTTCAGTGATAGATTGGGATTACGCTCCAATGGGCGGCTTTCGGTTTTGAGTGACTTTTCTACACCAACGGCATCAATGAGCACAAAGCGATCTTTATCGCTGGTAGCACTTTTGCTGACGTTGTGTAGGTCTTCATAACTTAAACTCCGAACTCCACGGCCTTTCATTTGTTCGTAATAGCCTTTACTGCGCACATCACGCATAAAGAGCAATATTTCGAGCGGTTTAACGTCTGTACCTGTGGCAATCATATCCACCGTTACGGTAATGCGCGGATTAAAGTCGTTACGAAAATCATTCAAAATGCCATCAGGATCTTTGGCGCTATAAGTGACTTTTTTACAAAACTCATTACCTTGGCCGTACACTTCACGCACAATTTGAATGATGTCGTCGGCGTGGCTGTCGGTTTTAGCGAAAATCAGTGTTTTGGGCACTTCTTTACGATCTGGATAAATCTGGGTTTCAACAGCCTTTTTCATCGCCTTAATGACTTGGCGAATTTGGCTGACGTTAACGACTGAACGGTCTAGATCTTTGCTAGTGTAGCTGTTGTCTTCTTCTGCCTGTGCCCAACGTTTTTTGCGAGTCAGTTTGTCGCGGTGATCAAGCCATTCTTTGGCTTTTAACTCTGCGCCTTTATTGCCGATTTCGGTTTCAATTTCATAGACGTCGTAACCGACGTTGACGCCATCAAGCACTGAGTCTTCATAGCTGTATTCGGCAACGATATTTTCCTTAAAAAAGCCGAAAGTACGTTTATCAGGCGTGGCGGTTAAGCCAATGATGAAGGCATCAAAGTAGTCGAGCACTTGCTTCCACAAGTTGTAAATAGAGCGGTGGCATTCATCCACAATAATAAAATCAAAGGTTTCAACAGGCACGGCTGGGTTGTATTTTACCAACTTGGCTTGCTGCTGATTTTGCTTGATTTCGTGTAGTGAAATGTCCTCGGCGCTTTCATCAATTGGCTTACCGCTTAAAATCGAATACATACGCTGAATGGTACAAATGCATACCTCGGCAGCACTATCAATTGTGCTGCTAGTTAAACGCTGAACTATATGGTTTTCATGGAAAAACGTTTGCTTGCCTTGCGGTTTAAAGGCATGAAATTCTTGCTGTGCCTGTTTACCTAAGTTGCGGGTATCAACCAAAAATAAAATACGTTTTGCGCCGCCATGATTTAGCAAACGGTAAACAGCATTAATCGCAGTAAAGGTTTTACCAGCACCCGTAGCCATGTGAATGAGTGAGCGTGGGTGGTTTGCTGCTAATGATTTCTCAAGCCCAGTAATTGCGCCAACTTGGCATTCCCGCAGATTCGCTTTGGGCAACTCAGGCATGTTGTTTTTCAAGTTGTGACGCAATGAACTTTCTTGCTTTATCCAGTCTTGCAGCGTTTCAGGCTTAAAAAAATGGAAGATTTCCCGAGATCGAGGGGTAGGATCTCGAAGGTCGGTAAACTGAATAACTTGGCTAGTGGCTTCAAACAAAAATGACAGCGGTTCTTGATTATTTTGAAACTTAATTTTGCTACTCGCATAACGAAGGGTTTGATCTTCAACTTGCGATAATATGCTGTCATCTTTTTTGGCTTCAATCACGCCAACGGCTTTGCGATTAACAAACAGAATATAGTCGGCAGGGCCAGAATCGGTAGGGTATTCGCGGATTGCGACACCTAAGCCTTCACCTAGATTAGCTGCTGGCCAGGTTTGTACTTTCCAACCAGCAAGCCTAAGCTGCTCATCAATTGATAAACGAGCCTGGGTTTCTGGTTTTAAACCGTCAATGTCCATTTGAAGTCCTAATATTTAAAGGTGAGCTTAGCACCGCTGGCATCATCTCTTCATAGCTTGGAATTGTATCGACCATCCCTGTGCCTCACCTCTTATTATTCTTGTGGCAAAAACAGCAACGGTAATCACCTAAAAGCTTTCAAATATCATGTTTAAAGCAGATTTATTAAACGATTAGACCATTTAGATTGATGCAGATAATTTTTAGGATTGTGTCAGAAAAGATCCATCGAATCCAGTGAGATAGCACAGTCTTTGTACTTCGGGATTTCATTGAAACCACAAACGCCCTGACAGGGCCTCATTAAATTGGGGGCAATAGAAAGAAATCTATGTCTGGCGACCTCAACTATGCGCTATAAAGGCATGAAAACGGGCTTCCGCCTTTGCTATCTAGCAAAATCTGACAAATAAATTTAATTAACTTGATGAGGTGAAGGCTAGTGTAAGCCTTCACCATTTTATGCCGTTTATTAAAGGCATTCTGTCACCGCACCATCCCTCTGTGCGATCCTTTCTAATATCCACTCCTGTACTTCACTTTCAACCCATGCAACGGCTCTATCGCCTAGCGAGACCGACTTAGGGAAAATGCCTTCATCGATGTATTTATAGATAGTGGAGCGGGCAAGACCTGTGCAGTCGATAACTTCTTTTAGTCTGATTAATCTCATTTTTTAAATCCTCTGGTTTAGTTCAAACCATGAGGAGTGGCGGTTATCTTTAACTGTGAAATTTGGCAGTCTCCAACCTTTTTCACATCTATATCACTAAGATGCAGTAACCCATTACTGACACATCCCGCCACTGAAGCGACTGCAACCAGTGGCCAATCTATCTATTTAAACTAAGGAGGCTTTATGCCTATCGCATTTATCGCCGGCTTTATGCTTGGCGTTGGAATTTACCGCAGCTTAAAGGAGAAGGACTATGTTTAGCCTGCTCATTAATAGGCCAATGGCTGAGTTATTTATTCTCGGCGTGATTGCTGGTTACGACTGGGCGAAAAACAAAGGTATGTAGCCTAGTTTACTCATGTCCTCACCAAGCCAAGGTGCCAACAAGCACCTTGGCTTTTATGTCTGTTTCGAACATTTTTTAGCTATATATCACTCCAGTGCATAAGCCCATTAACGCTTTCAAGGAGCCTGATATGTCAACAAAACCTATGCACACCAGAACAACCATTCGACCTGTGACGCTATGGCCGCCCTCGGATGACG
Source organism: Shewanella sp. CG12_big_fil_rev_8_21_14_0_65_47_15 (assembly GCF_002783505.1). GTDB lineage: Bacteria > Pseudomonadota > Gammaproteobacteria > Enterobacterales > Shewanellaceae > Shewanella. Next base: position 181,556 of record NZ_PFGL01000063.1, on the reverse strand, counting down.
TCATCCTCGCCTCTGCCGCCAATATCATTGCCGAGCGCTATGTGAAGAAGGACGCCTATACCAATCCAAAGGCCACAAAGGATTTTTTAACTTACAAACTCGGTGGTTATGAGCGGGAGGTTTTTGCGGTGATGCTGCTCGATAATCAGCATCAATTACTCGAGTTTAAAGAGTTGTTCTTTGGCACTTTAGATGCTGCCAGTGTTTATCCACGGGAAGTGGTTAAGGCAGTGTTGGCCGTCAATGCGGCGGCGGTGATTTTTGCCCATAACCATCCTTCAGGTGAGTCTGAACCTTCGGCTGCAGATAAGCACATCACTCAACGGTTAACCGATGCATTAGCGCTTATCGATGTGCGCGTACTTGACCATATCGTGGTTGGCCGCACACCAGTGTCCTTTGCTGAGCGCGGCTTACTCTAGCCAGTGTTTAAACCTATAACGCCAAATCAAGGAGTCCATCATGATTGAATTTACTGATAGCTTTTCACAGGCCTGTGTCGCCGAAGCCTGCGCCGCGTTTCCTGAACTGCGTAACCGTTTAGCGGTTGAACTCATTTTGCCGATGTTTGTGCGGCCACTTAATGCCATGGGCCAAGTGATTGGCAAACCGATTGTGGCACCGAATCCAAAGCTACATAAAACCGTATTGAGTGTGTTTCACCGTGATGTGGTTGAACACTTACCCAAGGAAATTGCCTTTTGCCGCTATGTTTGCCCCTGTGACAGCTATGGTGTGCCAATAGGTGAATGGCAGCGGGTGATCAACGGCGTGTACTTTAACCATGGCAGTAATGAACAGCCCAATTGGAGTGTGCATACTTAAAGACCTTTACCTGATCGATATCCAGTTCGCTCGCCAGCTGTATTCACTACTTGCACTCGACTAGACATTTATCACCGCTCCCGCTAGTCCGCTAACAAGCATAACACTCCCTTAGTTTCATCCTTCAACCATTGAGGTCACTATGACAACGCTAAAACTTTTCGATATTGAGCACGCCTGGGGCTTGCCCCGTAAAGTGTCCCCCCGCTTTGGTGCAAGGCTAATTTTACGCGGTCTGCACTTGGATTATCTCCATGACCGTTCAAGCTTTGTTGGTGAATTTCCACCAGCAATTAAACAACAATTTGTCGAGGCCTTTCCCGCTATGGTTAAACAGCTTGAACGGCTGGTGGCCACCGGCGAGATTGATGCTACAGAGCAGCACTGCTTGAGCATTGAATACGCCGGCTTTACCTGTGAGGCCGATACCTTAGGCAGCCACGGCTATTTGTATATTGCGATTTATCAAACCGAAGCTAAACCAAAGCTAAGCCACTGACCACCAGCAACCTAGCCCTCACTCGATAACTTGTTCGAGTTCGTAAGCCTGCACCTATCCCCTAACCGTAAGCATCTTGCCTCGAGTAAGTCCCCAAGCAAGCAGCGCTTTGCCTACACCCGATTCATAAACCAAACCGCATAAACAACAAGAGCCAAGGCGTGACTGCGCCTTGGCTCTTGCGTATGCACGTAAATCAAACAAGGAATATCCCATGACATTAACCATCAAGCGTAACCAACAGCCAGCGATGCCCGATCGTTTTTACCAAGTGATTGAAAAGGAACTGGCTGACGTCGAACTCAAAGATGCTAATTCGATAACCCTTAATTTTCGCGATCCAGATTACAGCGCTGAAAATGGCGGATTTCATACTGTAGAAGTTCGATTGGAGCGTCAACAAAAGCATTGGCGCTTAGTGTATGTCACTGAGTTTGCCTTTCGGGGTTATCCCGAACCCGAACTGGTTAAAGACATCGATATCTGCTTTAACAGCAAGCAGATCTATAGCTTGTTTAGTGGCTGGATTGGGGAAAATGAATCCAGAGCCTTGATTACGTTGTTTAGCCAAAACTTTGCAACTTACTACGAGATGGATGTTTACCGCGTCCATATCAAGCTGGGTTAAGCCTTGTTCGAGCCAAGTTCCCGTAACCATAAAACGGGAACACTCAACCCCTTGCCCCGTAAGGCTTTCAACAACGCAAGTGCCCAAAAATACGCTATAGCAAAAAAGAGGAACATGGCCATGCCTGAAGTTCAAGCCGTTAAAGATCAAGATACCGTTAAGCTTATCAGCTATCTGCTGGAAAGACAGTTTAGCCAGCAACTGGCCGATGTGTGGAATATCGGCCTTAATCTCGCCCTGAGGATCTCTGACTTACTCTCTATTAAGTTCAGTGATATCCACGGCGACAGACTCATCATTAAGGAATCCAAAACCGGCAAAATCGCCAATATCAAGCTCAACTCAAAAACACTGGAACGGATACAGCGTATTGCGCGCGAGCATCCTAACCATATCTACCTGTTTCAGTCCTACCGTAATCAACGGGCAAAGCACATTAAACCCGCGCCTTTATCGCGCCGCTATATTTGCCGCGCCCTAGCGATGATTGGTGAAGAGCTCAAAATCGCCTTAGGCACCCACTCAATGCGTAAGACGCGAGGCTATCTGCTATATCAACAAACCAAAGACATTGGCCGAGTAATGAAGATGCTCAGGCACAGCGCCGAAGAAACCACTCTGCGGTATATCGGTATTGAGCAAGACGATATCGATAAAGACTTTGTCGAGTTAGAAATCTAACCCGCGCTTATCAGTACTGGATAGCGTCTCATTTTAAATCCTCACACAGCCAACTGACTATCAACGCGAACACGTACAGACTTACCAAGGCTGCATGGCGAAATAGCACGTCGCAATGATAGAACCTTGGCTAAGGAAAATATTCATGCAAGTACTACAACCTGGTGATCACCTCGTCACCAATATCGATCCGCTTGGCTTAACCGAACACCATGGCCTGTATGTTGGCCATGGCAATGTCATTCACTTATCTAAACAGGGCATCATCGAAGAAATCGATCTGCAGCAATTTGCTGGTGGCCATAAGATCAGAGTGAAAAAGTCCAGCCTGTTTCCCCATCAAGCTATTGAGCTTGCACGCAGTCAACTGGGTTATACCTCATACGGCGTTGCTACGAACAATTGTGAGCAGTTCGTCAACGAATGCTTAGAAAGAACCAGCACCTCTAATCAAGTGAGTAATCTCACCCACATTGCGCTGCAAGGCTCAGCCAGAGCAGGCTTGCTGGGAAGTACTGCGTCAAAGCTGGCCACGGGGACTGTCGCAAACGTCGTGTTAGCCTCTACCGCCATCAAAATGACCGGTGAATACCTTGGGCTACCCGATAACGTTAACACGCTGCTAGGCACTCCAGGAGATCTTGTTGCCAAGCCTGCCGAATGCCTACTAAAAGGCACCACCCAAACTCTAGGTGAGAGTTATGCTTGCTTAAGCCAAGGTGAGATAGCCGATGCGGGGATCAAACTCATCACCGGCAGTGTAGAAACCGGCTTAAACACGGTTTTGACTACAGCAGAAGTGGGCATCAATGGCGTAAAAGCTGGCGCTGAGCTGATAGCCGATGCATGGCATTGGCTAAGGTCATAGTGTATTTAGCCGGTATTAAGCCCTCGCTAAGCTACGCATAACACCAGGCTGACTATGACAAACGAAGCGGCACTTATCGCCGCTATCGTTTTTAGCCTTACAGAGTATAATTGGTCGGTTCCTAAGCTCATCTTGCTTTAATTTTTAGCTTCATTCCACCAGCAAGCAGACTTACATTAACTCGTCAGCCACCCTACTAACCTCTTCACTTCGTTTTACCTAACGGTAAGGCCCACCCCATTCCCTGCCACACTGCTAGCTAGCTTTTCTAACGTCTCATTCTGCAGGTCGAATACATATAAATCGATACGTTCATGCATAAAAGTATCTGACCAAGGAACCAAAGACATGCTCAAGGTTTCAAGTGTAATAAATCTGCCATCATCGCTTTTGCTTACAAAATTAAAATTGCCCGAAAAGGATAATTTTTTAGTTTTCAGCACTTGCCCATCGGAAAGTCGCAACCAATAGAGTGTTCTACCGTGAACAGCTAATCCCTTATCTTCATTTAAATAGATCACATCTGCATAACCTTTTAATGAAAACTTACTAAAGGATAAATCGTTCCCATTGACAAGGTAGAAGTCACCATTTGAAAAATAAAAGCTTACGTAACCAGAGAGATATTGATAAACATTGGGGGGGCGAAAACTTGCATCGGTTCTCTTTAACGCAGTAATTATTTGCTCATTTTTAACAAAAACAATTTCTCCTGCATTATTTTTTTCTGAAAAATACATATATGAGTCTTCAGTAAAAAAAACAGTACCTCGGCGCTCAGGGTAATACTCGACAGAAGAGTCCTGAAGATTAAGAATATACTCACCAGGATTTAAAACACCATTGGAAATGGATAACTTATCGCCATAAACTCGCATAATAGGACCGTTACCAGCATTCACATGATATTCTTTTATGGTGGTGAGAGTTTTTATATCAGTAATATGGATTCTACCAATAGCATGGTCTAGCGTATTAGAAATGATGACCTGTGTAGGCATTGCTGAAGCCATAAAGCTTACTCCCAATAATAAAAATGATAAAAGACTATTTTTTAGGACCATAGGTCACCTCAATCTGTCGCCTTAAACTATCGGCATAACTTTGACAGTTATTCACTGTAGGGCCAGCAATTACATAATCATAAGGCATCCAATTACCTGGAACGTTATTTAACAAGGCTCTGATATCAACGTTTCCAGGTAAAATATAATAGTCAGTGAAAGCATAAGAACTATAACCAAAACCTGTAAAATTAATATTATTATCTGGACCTAATCCATTTCTTGAGAAACCTAAGTTTGTAACCCTGTTATCTTGAATGGCAAAAGCATGTTCATGGATCGCTTCATGATTTAGGAAGTCTGAAACAGGCCCCTCCACCCCCATAAAGAAATTATCCAATCCCCTTTTCCCAAAAACAATCACGGTTTTGCCCTCAACTCCCAAGCTATCAGCCATGTCTCCTTCACTCGCATATTTTTCCCCTCTACGATACCAAGTACTTAACTTATTTTTTTGACCGATGTTAGGCTTTGCGTGCAAACTATCATTCAGCATTCGAGAAAACATACCAGTCACGGCGCCGTTTGCAAATTTGCCACCACTTAATACCGAGGCAGTCCCTCCCACAACAGCCGCGGCAATGGCGTTATCAAAGCGGTTTTGTGCACTGTTTGCACCAATATCAGGTAAAACCCCCATCTGACCAGCTAACTGAGTAAATCCAGCACTGGCGAATCCATGACCAAATTTACCGCCACTGAGCTCAGAAGAAATTCCCCCAGCAACGCCATGCGAAGCGATTTTTCCAACACTAAATCCTTGTGTATTTTGAAAATAATCTCCAATGGCGCCGAACATCGCTCCTGTTGCGGCACCAACCAGTGCTCCTTTTAAGGAACCCGTCGCAATGCCTCCGGCCACAAATCCCGTTGCTGCCCCCCCAATTACAGGCCCCCAAAGTTGGGCCGCTAATGGGCCTAAATACACAGTGGCAACAATTGCTACTGCGACACGCCAATATTTCTTAATCCCTTTCCAGAGCTTATCTAAGAAAAAACCACTGGGGTCGGTATAGCTCATCGGGTTATTTTTCACATAGCTATAACGGTTATAACTTTGCGTATCGCTTGGCGCTTGAATAAACGGGTCTGCTTGCATAAAGCGCCCGATAGTCGCGTCATAGATACGACCATTCATATGGATTAAATCCAAATGGCTGATGTGCTCATGACCGGTATAACCTTTAGTGGTGGCTGGCGTGGTATAGTTGGCCAATAACCCAGTATCAAATACTGCGGTTTGTTTACCCCAAGGGTCATAAACAAACTGCTGAAGACTCTTCCCATCTCCATCTGTGATGGTGGTCGTAGAGCCCTGATGGTCTTTATGCAAATACAAGAAACTATCCGTACTATTGTTACTGCGTTTAGTAATGACCAAATTACCCACATACAGTTTTTGCTCGGTGAGTGCTGCTTTACCGCCGCCAGTTCGCACCACTTTTTCATAGGCGCCATCGATATAGTAGGTGGTGTAGTAGGCTAAAACCCCGTCTTCCAGTTTGACATCATAACGTTCATAACGCTGTCTTGAGGCATCGTATTTAAAACGGCTGGATTCGTTGCCTTTGGCAATATTGGTGACCAAATCGTAGGAACTATAAGTCAGCGTTCTAGTACCATCATTGGTAATATTGCCGTTCTTATCATAAACCATCGCGTAACTGGCTTGACGTGCACGACTGCACTGAGCGCCATTTTGCGTCCAACCTACTGGACAGCTATAGGTTATTGAGGCAGTGAGTGTACGATTGCAAGCGGCCCCTGAAACAGACCAACCAGCGGGACAAGAATAAACAGGTATCTGAGTCGCCGCTTGCGATAATGTCCGCGTACAGTTAGTACCACTTACCGTCCAGCCCGCATCACAGCTATAGACTTGTGAGGATGTTGCTTTATAGGTTTCAGTACACTCCCACAGACGGCGACCGCCTCCCATTGGTTCACCACCACCGCATACAACTCCGGCCCCAGAAGGTTTAGTTGCTGAAACGATTGTGAAATCTCGAGAGCATGTCCCCGTTGATGCGTTTAAGTATCCGCCTTTAGGGCAAGTTTGTTCGGTTTTAATCTGCGCAACTTTGGTTTCTGTTTTAGAACAAGTGGTACCTGAAAGACTATAACCACTTGGACAGCTATAGTTGTAGCTTAGTGATGCAGACTGGCTTTCACTTTTTTGGCAGGTTGTACCAGCCGCATTGAGCGCATAACCCGTTGGGCAGGATTTACTTGCAGGTGTTGTTTCAAGTGTACCGCAGCCTTCTTCACCACAAATATCTAATAATCGATAAGGATTCGTCGCATCATAACGATATGTTCCTACACCTGTTTTTGAGGTGATATTCCCAAAATCATCATAACGGGTGCTTTGAGTGAGTTTAAAGCCGTTCGGCAAAGAGACGCCACCAGAGGTGATATTGATTGTTCTGTCGTACAGTCGATACAGGTCGTCATAAGTATAGGTTTCTGCAAAGGTCGTTGATGCTGAAGATAATTGATGTTTGCGATAAGTCAGATTACCAACACCATCAAAGACGTATTCTAAATCATGCAACATCCCCCCAGCATTTTTTAACTGAATATTACTCACCCACCCCAACGCTTCATCATAAGCTGTTAACTCCTCTGTACCATTGCCATAGATAACCTTTTCAACGCCACCTTTAGCGTTCATTTTCTCGATGGTTTGATAGGCTTTACCCGTCGCCTTGTCGGTACGCTTATACAAGTAGCCAGATGTATTGTAGTGGTTAACAACCGTCAGCAAATTTTCAGGGTAGATTTGTTCAGATACTCGTCCAAGGGTATCGTAGTTGACAATTGAGGTATAACTCGACGCACCTATCGTGGTAGTGGTGGATTTTAATCTCCCCAATTCATCATAGTTCGTGGTCTTTTGATGTACAGCTCCTGCCGCGCTGCAATCACTTACGATGGTGTCATAACGTTTTTCAGCAACCAATAAGCCCGCATTTTTAGCCGCTTTGGTACCATACACCCAGCAAGAGGCGCCTTCAGGCTCAGTTTGGCGCACTTGCCGCCCGAGCGTGTCGTAGTAGAAGAAGGTGGACTGATTATTGCCATTCGTCTGAGAAAGTAGTTCCCCAAACGCATTATAGGTATATCGCCACGTTCCCTTATCAACATCAATTGAGGTGGTTTTACGACCATAATCATCATAAACCAACTGTGTCCTGACAATCTCAGTGCCATTACCCGACACATAAGACTTGAGTAAATTTCCCGATGCATCATAAACAAAATGCAACTGGTTATTTAAAGCGTCAGTTACCACAGACTGCAGCCCTAGCGCATCCACGACCACGGATGTTTGATTTCCTAACGGGTCAATGGTGAGTGTCTCAAAACCTAAAAAATCAACTAATGTCTCCCCTCTATTGGGATTAACTTGTGCAACAACTCGGCCAAAACCGTCATACCTAAGCTCAGTGAAATAGGTGGACACAGAACCATAACGTGGCTCGTAGTCTCTAACTGGACGGCCCCATCCATCATATTCTTTTCTCCCACCAACAATCACAGTCCCATCAAAACCAATAAGTAAACTCCCCACGGTTCGGCCATATTTATCACTGACAACACTTTCTGTTGGTGTTCCTGTTTTTGATTTTGTGGTCAGCAAATAGCCGTCGTAAAACTGCGGGCATCCCACACTACTGCAGCGTTGATAGCTTAATTGCGTAGCAACACCATCAGGCGTTAACTCGCTAATTGGCCGCCCCCAGCGGTCTGAGGTTTTAGTTAACTTTCGGCCATTCGCATCCGTTAAGGTCACTTTAGTTATCAATCCCGTAACACTATCGGCCGTTGTGCCGTTATAACCATAGGTTGCCGTATCACCAAGGGGATTGATAGAGGTTTTTAAATAGCGTCCTCTCGCATCGTAGGTGCTGTAATTGCTACGTGTTTGGGGTTCAGAACCATCAGCCTTCGTGCCTGCCGTTATCGATTCTGAAGTTTTATTGCCATAAACATCATAGGTGACAGAGGTAGTGACTTTGTAACGATTGTCATTGGGCGATACGATAGAGTCTTTGATTAAGCCGTTATCAAAGTAAGTAAAACTGCTCTCATTGGTGATATCAGGGACATTGTCTCGTTGACCTGCTCGAGACTTTGTCACGACAGAATGACTTAGCCGCCCCTTACTCGCGCCACCTCCGGCACCGTTGTATTCGTTGATGATAGAAACAGTAGAGACTACAGTGTTAGTTTGTAAGTCACGAGTCACTACCTCACTACTGAGAATATTCCCCGCATCATCATAAGTATTTTGAGTATCAACTTGCGTAAGTTCCCGAACCACATTATCCGTTCCGTACTGACGAGTAATATCGGTACTGCTCATGCTGGTTTGTCGATACACCCCATAGCTATCGCGGACAAAATCCACGCTGGTTCTTGCCTCTGATAATGCTTGTGATTGGTAACTTTGCTTGGAAGCAATCGGTAACCCAATACGTGGAAATATCTGGTCATACATGGTTTCAGTAACAACCTTAGATTGGTTGTCAATGGTTCTCAGTAATTCAAAACCTGCAACACCTCGCCCTAAACGGTTAACCAGTAATCCACCATATTCGTAAGCAACACTGACACTACCGGTACTACTTGCCTGTGTGCTTACTTCAGCAACGACTTGCAGTGGCGCGATAATGGAGAAGTTTTTTGAGTGGTCAACATTACTGGAGGTTTGCGTTTTATATACCCGGCTTTGACCATTAACTTGCTCAGTTAAGTAGGCATAGTTGATCATAGTGGTCACACCAAAACCATCAGTAATTGCTTTGATGGTGTTGTTGTATTTGGGTGAAAGAGGGGCATAACGAAACCAGCCGCTGGCATTAGCGATAATGTCCAATTTACCAATACCATCAATATCTGCAAAAAACAGCCGCAGGTTAGAGACATGGTCTATTATGCCGGACGCTTTCCAAGATGAGGCGCCATTGACTGAACTTGGCTCTGACATGTAAATAGTCGATTGAAGCGACTCTGATTTAGCAAGTATATCAGCACGTCCATTACCCGAAATATCAACAAAATAGGTGTTTAACTTTTTATCGTTGTCTGTCGCAATCCCTGTCGCAATCGGTGCTAAAAAACCATTACTGTCTGATAACTGGATGTACCATTGATTGCTTTTTACATAGGCAATATCGGTTAGTCCATCACCATTAAAATCAGCTGCCCGTAAGGTATCCATTCCCGATACGATGGTAATAATTTGCTGCTCTTTATAACCACTACCGGTTGATACATAAAGTATCCAGTTGTCAGTGATATTTTGTCCCCAGCGACCATTAAAATCGCCAATACATTCAGACTGGGTGATATCGTAAATAATCCCCGAGCCCGTAGAGCAATAGTTAACTGTCTTTTTGACTTTCAGCAATAAGTCAGTCAATCCATCACCATTGACATCCAAAAGCGCACTCGACTCAAAGCCTTTTGCCGAATGATTAATGCGTGGAATGCCTGGGCTTGCATCACTCCCCGTAGGGAACGTAAACAAACTCGCCGCTGCAGCAAAACTCCCTCCGCCTAAGTTTTTGTACCACTTAATCTGGCCTGCATCGAGAAACACTATGTCCTCTAAAGCATCGCCATTCACATCAGCGACCATCGCACTACCGTTCAAACCAACCGCTGTCTGCCCTAAGGATGTTTGGGTGTATTGCACCGTGCGAGTGCTATCAGTACAAAGTTGACCGCCATTACCATCAGGCTCACAATCGTGGGTATTTTCTTGTGATGGTTTAAAAGAGAGCACTTGCCAAGGAGAAGTGTTGTTTGCAGCAATAAGCAAATCACGTTGCCCGTCGCCGTCAAAATCGATAGTTTGAGCATAAGCATGTTGAGATGCACCTATGCTTGTCATTTGCGTTTCGACACCTGACGCAATAGATCGCTTATACCAAGTGCCATTTCTAACATAGACGATATCCGCCAACCCATCACCGTCCATATCAAAAATATTGGCGGTGAGGTTTTCACCGGAAGGAATGTTTAGATTTTTTGCAGGAAGAATGCCTGTGTAAGGTCTATAGGTCGGCGATTGTGGCGCACCGCTCCGTTCCCAATCAAACTGAATTGCACTGGTGCAATCCGTGTTATTCGTCCCGACACAAGCCTGAATGCTATCGAGATAGTTAAACTCAGCCAATGACGTCGCTAGTTTATAGGTTAGGTAATACGTTTGCTCAATTTGATTATCTGTTGATAGAACAATTTTATTGAGTAACTTTGTCTGTGATACTGCTGAACCATAAACAATGCCCTTTTTAGGATATGGACGAGCGCCGTAATCAAAACTAATTTTTTTATAGGGCAATGCGCCGTTATTATGTCCTGAGTAATCAATGCTGGATAAATACTGTTCATCGTTAGTTTTAAAGTAATGGTAACTAATGTAGTTACCCACCACATCCTCTATCGCCTTTAAACTCCAAGCATGAATAACTTCATTGCCATTTTTCAATGCAGTTTGATACGAGTCACTTTGGTTATTAGAGTTTGATGTTGTTACAAAATTTTTACCCGCTTGGGTATATACATCACCGTAGTAAAAAGTTTCACCCGCTTTAGTTTCTACTTTGAATGCCCCAGGACCACCGCCGTTAGCTCGTCCAAGTACGGTAATCAACGACGCATCATCAATCTCTTTACGATATTCCGCACCATCAGTACCATTTTGACCGCTCACAAGGATCAATCGCTGGCCATCCAAACAAAAACTATCGGTATCCGTTAATTGGACACCTTGTAAAAAACCATCCTGTTCAATGGTCTTAGGACAGCGATTTATCGCTGACGCAGCCTGTATACCCCAACCCAAACCTAAATAACCATCCGAACCGGACGACGAATACGCTATTGCTACTGAAGGCTTCATGCCCCCTCTTCCTGGCGCCGCATCTATCGGCAAAGAATAGGTTGCCGCCCCCATTTCATTAACACGAAAAGCACCTGTTAATGCCACTGTTTCGGTATCTGCGAAAACAGAGAAAGACGTGGTGAAAGTGAGGAAAAAGACTAATAGGGTTTTGAAGGGATTGGTATACATCATCAAGCTCCATTTGAAACAGCAATAACGCGTTGTAACCCCTATGAAAACCCAATGCAACGCTGATTAACAATTAAGCAAATCCTAATAACAAATAAAACCCTTATAAAATGCAGGGTGAGCAATTAACAAACAAATAAATGGTTACACAACAAAACAACTTAGCAACCAAACAAAAACATAAAGGCAACCACTAAACGTAATTTATTATCCGGTCCAACGAACGATATCAACACCCCTCTGAAAAAAACTTAGCAAGCTGATGAATACCTCTCTGTCATGCAAAACTCAAAAAAATAAACAATGTTAGAATTAAAAACGCCCAATGTTTTAATTGGGCGTTTTGCTCTATCAGATTAAAACGTTTAAAAACTCAATAGTTAATCCCACCAGCAGGCAGATTTAATGAGAATCCTACACTCGGCTATAGCCAAATGAACGTGTTCTATCGCCATAATGTTTGGTCTCTAACTTAGCAAAATAGCTTAAACGATAGAAGGCTTTACCGAAGGTCTGAGAATACTTTTGAGCATTACGATTGATGTAATAAACCGGCGTATCCTCAGGAAAATGCACTAAATGCCTTGTACTGTAATCATCTAACCCCAAAGCACTAGCCCAGGCTTCAACAATCTTAGTACTCAAGTTTTGGCCATTTCGATTGTAATTTCCGAGATGACTATAGGCATCCTTATTAAGAAAGATCACTACGTGGTAGTGATCTGTGTCTGCATCTGCTCGCTCCTTTGCCCATATATAGCGCAAAGTGCAAGGATGAACACGTTTAGCTTTGCGACCTTTGATAAATCTATCATATCGAATTTTTGCAGTAAGAGACTTAAAGAACTTGGTTATCACCGTTGAATCATAAACTACTGGTGAATCACAAAAATTGAGCTGTGGTAAATGTAAATCAAACCTCACCATGAAGGTTCTTGGATGGTCAATAATAGCTGTCTGCATCGTCTTCAATATTATTTCTAAGTACGCACTACTTAAAGGCCTAGAGATAACCTTAAAGTCTTGATACTGGCCATTACTGATTATGGGATAAGTGTTAGAAGTTGACATGTTACGATTCCATATTGGTTATTTTTCATAACCTAAATGGTCAATGTAATCTTAAACTTATGCTCATTTATGATCTGATGCTCCTAGTACTCATTAAACAATATCCAAGGATGAATTGGGGTAATACAAGGTCAATTGGCTTCTGTTGCACTTGTCCTACAATGGTTTTGTGATTTAGATACTTGGAATCAAAGCTAATCTTGAGCCCAACATAGTGCAACTAACAACTGTCTAAGAGGAATGGAATAAGATAGTAATAACAAACAGACATGGCACCACGCTGGAATACTTGATCGCATTAAGGGAAATGTGTTCTCAACTACGGTAAGTTCCAAGTATTTTGCGGTCGATGCAACTCGAAGATTAAATGATTACAAATTATGTTGCTTGTTGTCTTTCGACTGATTCTTGGGACGCTTTCCCATTGATACAACATGAATAGTATTGATCTGAACGAAACGAGAATTAACATCTTCAGCCTTAACCTTAGCCCTGGGTTTAGGCCCCGTAGTCACCACTTTTTTACCAAATACAACACTATCTTTAATATCTTGTGAGCAGGTCAGATTCAGCATTAAGACTAAAAAACTTATATCAACCGTTTGCTGTTCAGATGAATCATTTTGTTCAATAGACGATTCCGGAGCAGTTACCGACTTAGCAATCAAATCAAGTTCAGACTTTGTAAGAATTATCGACTCCTTAGGCGCATAGCTAATTTGCCGTATAGAAAATTCATACGTTTTTGCAAAGATATCAACTTGTTGAACAACTTCGATAACTTTTGAAGCAACTTCTGTAGCCAACTTTGTCAATAAAAACTCCTTAAGCAAAGAGTTAAAGTCTTCAACATTGTATTTTTGCTCTCTTGGTAGGGTTGTTTCTAATGGTAGAACTGAGCCAGATAACGATGGTATCAAGACATCACATAGCTTGGTAATCGCCTTTTGTTTCAACTCATGAGAATTAAGTAAATCAGATAAATCTCGTTCTTTGGATGATTCGATAATCTCTTGAGATAATGAAAAAATGGTCAACATACATAGGTTATGTATATATAAACTAAGTTTTTTATTAAAAAAATGTTTGGATAAATGAGCATAGTATTGCTCATCGGTTAAGGGATAACGTTGAGCAAGTAACTTATCTGTGTAATTTCGCTTCATATTGGCCCTTGGTCGATGTCTAACTAGCTGAATTAACAGATCAGTCTGTCTGAAGAGATATGAAGGCAACGAAACGCCTAACCGAACTAACTGTAGATTGCCAGCCTTAGGATGAAGTCGAAATATGGCTGGTAAGTAACCCAGAAACGCCGTGTAACCAACCTCTCTAGCAAGCATGGAAGCACAACCTAAACGCTTTAAGACTTGAAGACTAAGCCTAATTTCATTATCTGAAATGCCACCTAAAAGGTGTTTCATTTCACTCATGCGTTGTGAAGTGATGTATCCAAATTTATCAGCAGAACAAGCTAAAATAGCCCATAGCAATCTTATTTGACGGCGCGGAAAATTAGTATCCATGCCAAGAAGAGCTTGGTAAAACTCTTCTTTCAATAAGCATTGACTGTATAACTGTCCCCACAGCCGCCAAGTTGTGGCAGCTAAAAAATACTCAAATTTTGGTCCTTTCACTCCTTTTAGCCTCAAATAAGTGTTCGAGTATTTATCCACATATCCTTCCTGAACTAGATACTCCAGAGAGAGCCTAACTCGCCTTTCAGTGGACTTGAAAGTTCGTGCGAGTTGCTTAGGCTCTGTGGGAACGAGCAAAGGTTCCAAGACATTTGTGTTTTTCATCATTTCGATTACAAGTGCCCACTGGAGCAATAACAACCGCTCTTCAGGTGTAGCTCCTGTCATTGAGTGCAGTAATTCCAATTTAATCTCCATCAAAAATACGATTTATGCTCATAAAACAGCAAAATCTTCAAGCCCCCCAGCACCATAATACACATGTAGCGTCACATGTAATTCCAACACCTATTGCAAATAGCTTAAGGACAATGTTACACCTGCAGCGGCACACAACACAAAATCAAACACAAAGTATCTATAACTTTAAACATAGATTTTAACCAAGAGGGATGACCAGTGAATGACCTTCATGCAAGAGCTGCAACTGAACTATTTGCATTTTTGAAATCTAAAACACCAAGAAGCCTCGAGTGGGAAATTAAATATCTAAGGAAAAATGACATAAAGCTTAATGTCGCAGAGCCATTTAAAGATAGCTTTAGCCTGATCGCTTGGTTGGGAACAGAACTGGTGCGCCAAGGCTATAACACGCAAAAAGCAAAAGAGCTTGCTCAAAGAATGAGAAATGCGTGGCGCACACATAATTCCCGTAAAAATGGAAAGACGGTTTCAATATCTATCAGTCTCAAGCCCTCTATTGCTGAACTGCTAGCGCAAATGAGCAAAGGCGAAAACAAATCTGACATCATATCTAAGCTCATATCTAACAACTACCAAAGTTACTTAGCTGAAAAACGTGAATTAGCAAAACAGAAAGCAGAACAAAAGGAGGAGCGTCTAAAAAAGCAAATCGCTGTTCAAGAATCAAAAAAAACAATGATGTCTCCTTGTACATGTAGCCTTCAATTCCCATGTGACGTACTTACAGAGCAATTAAATCAAAAAAAAGAACTTGCTGACGGAATCTCAAAACTACATAGCTTAGTTAGCAAACAGAATGAGCAACAAACAAGTCTATTTTAACGTTTTATGACAAAACTCCTCAAAATTCATGATCAAGCATTGCTTCATGTGACAAATATTTACTATGACACACTCGCTAGATGGCAACCCAATCAGTTAAGAGTCAAAAACATCATATTTTGGTATTCCAAAAGGTATTCCAATAAAAAACCAAACCAATGAAAATAAATTAAATACAAAAACTTACAACGCAGATTCAAGTGACGCCGCCCCACCAATTTTACCAGAAGGGCTTAACCGCAAGGTTAAGCCCTTTTTCTTTTCAGTGGCGACAAAATGGCGGCAGCGAAAACCGAGACTTGCTGTTTTATCTCCTTTCCCCTCTGATAAATTCAACCAACTAAGTTATAAAAATTATTTCAGTTTATGATCGTCTTAAGTTGTTGATTATTAATGCTTAGATCTTTTCCCATATTTTTCACTCATTCAGAAAAACCCCACGTAATCCACGTAAAAACTAATTAAATCAATACTTAGATGTTTCTACTCATCACCAAACGCGCTGTATTTAACTGTAAAACAGTGAAATAAATCGCGATCATTTCAGATCTTCGATCCTTTAAACCCCCTAGAAATGGCGCTGGCTGAGCCTATGAACTGCAATAAACCAAAACTGAAAAAAATTAACATACAAACCGCGCAGGAGGGTGAGGAAGAGTGCGGTTTTCGTGTCGTGGTTTCTCTGTCGCGCTGGTTTTCGTGGCGTAAATGGCTTGTGCTGCTGATTGTCTAACAATGATGGAGGCTGTTCATAATTCTGTGTCAGGCTAATTTTAGTCAGATAAGAAGTCACCCCCAGGCTTCATCTTAAAGTTTAGTGTGACTCTCATAGGTTGCTGTTGGTTGTGAACTTCCCATCAGAATAAAGCCGACGTTCTCTGTCTAAACCCACTCACTTTAGCATTACGGAGTGTGTGAAGACTCAGTTTGCTCCATCCCTACTCAACTCTGCTTTTCGACCTTGTTAATGCTGCCTTTATATCCGGTGGCATCGACGGCTTTAAGCAGATTATCGAGGTTAACATCTTCTGCGACTGTGACCACGGCTTGCTCGGTTTTCAGGTTTGCCTTGGCTTTGATCACGCCATCGGTTTTGCGAAGCGCCTGATTAACGACTGTGACGCACAGTGGGCAGGTCATGCCCTTCACATCGAGTGTGACCAACAGACTCTCTGCCCAAGTGAATGGCGTAAAGCTCACTAAGGTGATGACTAATAGGGTAAATCGCGTGATGGAGCGTGTGATACGTGATAGTGGCTTCATTCGAACACCTCAAGCAGCCAAGGTAAAACAAAGGGATAGAGCTGAAAAGCGAGCACAATTGGCACTGTGAGCCAATAGATAAGCAGCATTTGCCCTCGGCTAAAGGTGCCAGTACAAAGTGGTTTTTTGGCAAAGTATAAACGCCAAAACCCAAGCAAAATCAGTCCAGTTGACAGTAGCAACATGGGCACTTGCAACCAAGCTAAGCTCGATAACCCCGACAATCCAGCCGCAGATACGCCAAACACTAAATAGATTAAGGGCGCGATACAGCAAAGGCTGGAGGCAATCGCTGCAATGACTGCGGCGACCATGGTGGCGAACAGCTGCTTAGCGCTGTTCGCTTGACTTGTAATCATAGGCAAAGACTTTTGGCTCATAGTAATTCACAGGATCGCCATCCACTTCAGCATAGGGATAGCCAAAATTATTCAGCGGAGTCTGCTCCGCTACGGGGAATAAGTCAAAGTCGCGGCCATAGTTAAAGCCGACCCAATTCATTTCCCAGTTACCAAACAGGTAGTCATTTACCGCTTGGACAGCCGGATCGCTATGCTCCTTATTCTCGGTAAGGCGCATTTTGGTGACGTCGGCGGGATCGGCGGGTAACCAGCCATAACCGGCAAGGTAGAACATGGCACGGCAATGTTGGCCGCCGGTGACATCGGCAATGCCTTTATCGTCGGCGCTGCCAAAGGCTTTTTTAGAGTACTGGCCCATTTTAATGGCTTGTCCTAAACGAATACCAAACATCTCACGGGCAGGGATCCCCACAGCGCGCATCAGTGCGACAAACACCGAGTTGATATCGGTACATTTCCCGCCAAGTTTGCCACTCTCAAGGATTGTCGCCACATCACCAGTGCCGCAACCAATCACATTGTTATCGCGGAACATATTGGCGCTGACCCAGTTATAAATGAGTCGCGCTTGCTTGAGCGGTTCCGTCTCCTTGCCCACAATTTTATCTGCGGTTTGTTTCACAATACCGTCGATGGGCATATGTTTAGTCGGCTGTAGGTAGAGTGCAACATCGGCGGGATAGTGGAGTTTCGTTGGTGTCCGGTAGTGGGTCAATTCCCCTGCTTTTACGGGCTCCCAATCTTGGGTTTCTATCACTAATTCGACCGTTATTGTCATCTTGCCTTTGGCATCGGGCCAAGTGGCAAACAAGGTTTTCGCCCCATAGGCATTATTGGTGCTGATGTAGGCATCTTGGTATGTGCCATTAAAATCAAGTTTGCGAACCTGCTGAAATGCGGTGTCTTCCGGTAGCGGGATCCACAAGTTAACGACGCCCTCTGAGCCAAAGGGCGCTTGTAAATGATAGGCGTTAATCAGGGAAAAACGACGGCGCCCCCCTGTAGAAGGAAGCTCAATGACACTCGATTTAGCCGAAGCTAATACCGGAGTGATAGCCGCAGCGGTCGACAACAGCGCCGCCGTTTTTAGAAAATCACGTCTTTGCATGGGGTACATTCCTTACCATTGATTAGCGCTAGAAAAAGAAGAGAGAACTAGAGTAATGCTCGGCATTATAGGGCGTCCTACATCGAGCACAATAACGCGACGGCCTAAACATTCAAAAACCGACGCCAGAGCGCAGTAAGTGCACAAATTTATATTTGCTTCAGCTTTGTTTTATCAGTCTTTTTGTACAAAGGGAATTAAACCAATAAACTCAACCATCAAAATACTCAACTTTTGTTGAGCAAAGCATCAATACATGCAACTCGGCTCAACGCACGACAAATCGCGTAACAATCACTATTAATCGGGAATTTGATTAAAAAATAATTGCAATGATGCCTAAAAATAGCAATTGAAGCCATAGCCCACGTTCACATTTAAGCATTGTAAGGTTGTAACCCCATGATCCCCCAATGGCAGCAGTATATTCAGATCATCAACCAAGTCGTCAAACCCGCATTAGGTTGCACCGAACCCATAGCCGCGGCCTATGCATCGGCCGTGGCGCGTGCACTGCTCAATGCAGAGCCCGACTCAATTGCCGTGCAGGTATCTGATAATCTTTATAAAAACTCCATGGGTGTGTATGTTCCAGGCACAGGCAAAATCGGCCTTGCAATTGCAGCCGCGGCGGGGGCTATTGCGGGTAACGCAGATGCGGGCTTAGAAGTACTTGCCGCTATCACTCCCGAACAGGTCGATCAGGCACAACGCCTCATCGATGCCGGCCAAGTGAAAGTAGAACGTACCGAAACGGCAGAATTTATCTATTGCTGTGTCACTCTCAAGGCTGGCGAGCAAGAAGCCCAAGTGAAAATCTGCGGCGGTCACACCCTGATCGCCGAAAAGCGTCTCAATGGCGAGCCAGTTTACACCTCTGATAGCACCCAAGCGGTAGCCACGGGCTCAATCTGTGATGGGGTTGAGATCAGTATCGAATCTATCTATAAGTTCGCCCAGGAAGTCCCCTTTGAGGAGATTAAATTCATCCTTAAAGCCTCTGAATTGAATAGCAAATTGTCCGATGAAGGCATGGCGAACCCCTATGGACTCGAAGTGGGTCGCACCATGAAAAGCGGCATTGCAGCCGGGATCATTGGTGAAGACTTACTGAATAAAATTGTGATGCTCACCGCCGCGGCCTCCGATGCCCGTATGGGCGGCGCCAATCTGCCCGCCATGAGCAATCTTGGTAGCGGTAACCAAGGCATTGCGGCCACTATCCCCGTGGTATTAACCGCACAATGCTATAACGCCAGCGAAGAAAAACTGGCCCGCGCCTTGATCATGAGCCATCTAGGGGCAATTTATATCAAGTCACATTACCCGCCACTGTCGGCATTTTGTGGCAATACGGTGACCAGTGCTGCCGCCTCTATGGCCATGGTGTATTTGGCGGGGGGATCATTCGAGCAATCCTGTTTCGCAATCCAAAACGTGATCAGCGACAGTTCAGGCATGGTATGTGACGGCGCCAAAGCCTCCTGTGCCATGAAGGTCAGCACTTCGTCCAGTGCGGCCGTGCGCTCATTTCTGATGGCGTTAAGTAGTCACAATGTTTCTGGCCAAGGTATTATTGCCACCGATGTTGAAAAAACCATTAAAAACATAGGCAAAATGGTCCTCAATGGCATGTCATCCACCGATGTCACCATAATCGATATCATGTCGGCATAATGGCTTTAATCCGCTGCGATTGGCGGATTGATAAAGAAAGGTTGAAATTGTGAAGCTGCAAGATTTAACGCAAAGTGATCTAAGTGTGCTCAAATCCATCGAAAATATCGTTGATGGCATTGCCGCCATGTACGGCGAGCACACGGAAGTGGTATTGCATAGCCTAGATGCCAAACATCCCTCTGTGGTTAAAATTGCTAATGGTCATGTCACTGGGCGTGAAGTAGGTGCGCCGATCACCAATCTTGCCCTGCTGAAGCTAAAGACAGGGCAAGATATCTCTAACTCTTACCTTACGAAATGCGCCAATGGTAAGACGCTAAGATCGATTACGACTGTGATCCGCAACAGTAAAAATCTGCCTATTGGGCTGTTATGCATTAACACCGATATGGATGCCCCGCTGCAATCCGTGCTGCGCACTATGATGCCAGATCATCTATTTAGCAGCGAACTCACGAGTTCACCCGAGGTCTTTGCCCGTAATATCGATGAAGCACTCCACAGCACTATCGATAGCATAAATAATGAAGTTCGCTCGAATCCGGCGATTTCCACTTCGCAGAAGAGCCGTGAAATTGTCAACCAGCTCCATGAGTTAGGCATTTTTGAACTCAAAGACAGCGCCCAAGTGGCCGCGACGCGCTTAGGGATTTCAGTACATTCAATTTACCGTTACCTACGGGAAATTAAAGCCAACCACGCCTAATCAAGCTTAATGTCATCCGTTAATACCATCGCTCAATACCATCGCCTAATGCGCTAAAACGGGGCTGAGATGCAATAAATCTCAAGATTCAAGCACTTTAATAAAGACGATCAGGGTCGGCTTCACCGCCATTACCTAGCAGATCCCAGCTCAATACTTTACCCTCAGGCGTGAGTGCGATCATGTTTGATGTATTGCCACTCACCTCGATGACATCGGTTAGATCAATATTTTGTTTTTTAGCATGCCAACTCAGCCCGCCAAATTGCCAAACAGAAAGGCTCCCATCACGTCGCTTAGCCGTAAATCCCATAACACTCGGGATAAGTTCAACAACCTCAGAGACTCCAACCTTAGGTCCCGCGCTATCCTCCACTACAGTGCCATCCGCTCTCAACGCTGCATACCCCTGGCTTAACGTGACTATCTGAATCACATCGGTAACCTCTTGCATCATAGGTTCGCCGCTTAAATCGTCCATGCCTTGCCAACCTATTGCAGTACCATCCTCACGCAGCGCAACAAACCCCATCTCAGTAGCATAGAGCGCACGTACATGTTGCAATTTTTTTTGCAGGGCCGAAGCATTGCCGCCATGGCGAATATGGCCCCAAACAACGACATCGCCATTCGCTTTTAACGCAGCATAAGCACCATCATTAGCAATGATTTCAATGACTTTTTCTTGACTATTGGCTGGCAAGTTCGCTAAGGCTAACGGAAAAAGCACTCGGCTCTCAGGCAAAAAACCTTCGCCCCACCCATAGACTCGGCCATCGGCCATTAATGCTGCAAAGCCAAACGCGGTATTAACCACTTTGATGGCTGAAGTAAACTCACTGAGTTTAGCCAGTTGTTTTTGGCTTTCTTGCCCATCATTAACGCTCCCCCAAGAAATTAACTCTCCATTTTGAGTCACGGCAGTAAAGGCACTAGGCCCCGCATAAATAGCTTTAACATCCTTAAGTTTTTCAGCAAGGTACTGACTCTCGCCACCGTGATATGCCGAGCCCCAAGTCACCACAGAGCCATCCTGTTTTAGGGCTGCAAATGCGGCATCATTAATGCTTACACTCAGCACATCTTTCATCTCTGGCGCAGAATAAATTCCCTGAGTTAACTCATCCAAAGACCCATCCACGATAGACCAACTGATCACACTGCCATCTTGCTTTATGGCGGCAAACAGATCATCACGCATCACAAAATCCGCCACCTGCGTAAGCTTATCTTTAAGTAATGCTGGTGCATCCCCCATATCCCAAATCACCAGTCGATGGTCTTGGGTTAATGCAGCAAAACCACACCGATTTGCCGCAGCAAAAATGGTTTTTACATTGACTAATTCAGTCGCCACGGTGCTATGGTCACCACCACACTGACGATCGCCCCATGTCACCACGCTGCCATCCTGCCGAAGTGCCGCAAAAGCGCCCTTATTAGTGTAAATATGGCGGACATTCTCAAGGCTGTTGTCAGTGAGATCCGTATCATCGGCTTGAGCATATTGGCCATACTGAGATGCATTGCCCTTGGGCCCATACTGCTGCAAGGTGTTTTCCATCTGCGTGCGTTGCACAGGGGAGAGCCCGACATCTTGCTTATTGATACTATTGGTAATCACATGAGTTAACGCGAAGAAAGCGAGCGCAGCGCCCGCCCATGAAACGGAATTCTTATTCACAAAACATCCTTATCGTAACGACAAACTCATACTGAGTTTATACAGGTACCTTCAACCAAGGGCACACCGCTGCAAAGGCTAAGGATTAATCCCTTTGCCCTACTTTCTCTAATCCCCAAACCAGTGCAATCGCCGCCAACATACATACAATCGCAAAGACGAGCTGCGAAGGTTGGCCGGTCACTTGTTCAAAATTAAGGGGTGAAATATTTTGCTCCAATAACGGCACTTGCTCACCGTGGGAGTTGGTCCGCCAGGTTAAGGTTTCCTTCCACGGCCAAATTTTACCTAAGGTACCGAGCATCAAGCCGGTTAAAAAGACGATGGTCGCATCGTGGTATCTGCGCAGCAACGCCGACAATAAATGACTAAACGTTAATAGGCCCATCACGGCACCTAACGCGAAACAGGCCAAAATATCCAATTGAATATTTTTAGCCGCCGCCAGTACCACTGGATATAGGCCTAACAACAATAAAATAAAACTGCCTGAAATTCCGGGTAATACCATGGCGCAAATCGCAATCGCGCCGCCGAAGAAGATATTTATGTAACTGGCTTCGACCGACACAGGATTAAGCACTGTAATCGCCCAAGCCACCAGTACACCTAGGGCGAATAAACCTAAACGCGCAACCGTGAAACCACTCACTTGCTTAAGCATATGCACTACGGAAATGATAATTAAGCCGAAAAAGAACGACCAGATGGGGATAGGATGCGTCACCAACAGCCAAGATATTAACTTAGCGAAGGTAAAAATACTGGTCAGGATCCCCGCCAATAAACTCACTAAAAAGCCACCATTAATATGGGCAAAGGCACCTTTTATCCCCTGCGACTTAATCACCCCCCAAAGCGACGGATTGATGCGTTTTACGCTGTCGAGCAAGGTATCGAGGATCCCAGTAATAAAAGCGATAGTACCGCCCGAAACGCCCGGTACAACGTCTGCGGCGCCCATGGCCATTCCCTTCAAATACGTCAGCAAGTATTTCACTCTGAGTCCTTGTTATTCAATCCAATTCCAGTCGTTAAACGACAAATTAGCCGCAATTATACGGCGTTACGCTTTAAAGCGCGAAGTGAAGTTTGCTTAATTAACTAGGCTGGTATTTGTTGTTATCCTAATGTTACACTCATCCGACCAGAGCGAGTGCAAACCTAATTTAACACTCACCCAATATAATGCGCAGCATTTCCCCGATTAAGGATGACTATGAGCCAGACAGATACTTTTAACACTGCTGAAAAAAAAACCAATAAAGTGTTAGCGCTCTACCAGAGGACTCGTCGTTATCCCTTTGGCCAAAAAATCTTTTCAATCATAGTGTCACGTATGGCGCCGTACTTTGGCACTATCAAGCCACTGATCACCGAATTACGCCTCAATCGCTGTGCCTGTTTAATTAAAAAGCGCCATGCCGTGCATAACCATATCAAAACCGTCCATGTGATTGCGATTTGTAATGGCCTCGAAATGGCCATGGGGGTGATGGCCGAAGCCTCAATTCCCAAACATTTACGTTGGATCCCTAAGGGCATGAGTTTGGATTACACGGCTAAAGCGGGCAGCGATATTTTATGTGTCGCCGAAGTCACGCCAGAGCAATGGATACCCGGCGATATGCTGGTTCCCGTCACCGCCTATGACACTCAAGGAGTGATAGTGGTGAAAGGCCATATCAAGTTGTGGATCTCAGAAAAACCGCAACAATAATCGCTGGCAATATCCTCTAAAGTCACTTGCTAAACAGTCACTTGCTAAATAATCACTTGCTGCTATGCTAAAAATCACACAACCTAGGGGAAATATCAAGATGGATGAATTTTTAGCTGCGGCCATTGAAGAAGCCAAACAGGGATTCGCCGAGGGCGGCATCCCCATTGGTTCTGTGCTGGTTATCGATGGCAAAATCGTCGGGCGCGGCCACAATAAACGGGTACAAAAAGGCAGTTCAGTATTGCATGCCGAAATGGACTGCCTCGAAAATGCCGGACGATTCACCGCCGCCGAGTACCAAAGAGCGACCCTGTATTCCACCCTATCCCCCTGCGACATGTGCAGCGGCGCGGTATTGCTCTACGGCATACCTAAAGTGATTGTCGGTGAAAACACCACCTTTCAAGGGCCCGAAGCCTATGTCAAATCCCGCGGCGTGGATGTCACTGTGGTCGATAATGCCGAGTGCAAACAACTGATGCAGGACTTTATCGCCAATCATCCCACACTCTGGAACGAAGATATCGGCGAGTAATATGTCTTTTACTGTGTGATTTCCTCTATTTCATTGAGGGTTAACCCCTGCTAGCCTAACCCTCAAATTAACAGCCAACGTGTTTTATAGCGAAAGGAACTCGGCTAACGTGCCAAGCAAAAACTCCCCCCAGGATCCATGGACGACGCCCTCTGAGTTAACGAGAACAGTAGACACTCAAGCTATCCTCGCACAGCGTAATGCCAATCTCGATGCCATTCGCGGCTTAGCCGTATTGGGGATATTCTTTATGAATATCTATTTTATGGGCATTACTTTTTTTGGCTATGCCCCCCACGAGACGCCGCCGCTGTCGGATCACATAATCAAAGTGTTCAGTAATTTTTTCATCGAGGCGCGCTTTATCAGCCTGTTTTCCATCTTGTTTGGCGTCGGGCTTTTCATCCAATATCAACGTTTTAACGCGCAAGGCTTGAGCGCCTATTCTCTACTACGCTCACGCTTAAGCTGGCTGATAGTATTCGGCCTTATCCACGGCATTATTATTTGGCCGGGTGATATCTTATTCACCTATGGGGTAAGTGGATTTTTAGCCTTGTGTTACAAAGAGTTAAGTATTGAAGCCCTTAAACGTAAGGCCAATATCTTTATCTTTATCGCCCTAGTGATTATCACGCTGATTAGCCTTACGGGCAGTGATGACCCCTTCACTCGAGAATCGAGCCTATTTGCCCAGCAATACACGGCATGGACCTCAAGCTATGCAGATCAGCTACTGTTGCACTTGATGCAAGTGGGTTATATGGCGCTGGTGATCCCTTTTACCTTGATGTGGTTTACCGCAGGCTTGATGTTACTGGGCATGGCGCTATATCAGCAGGGAACGTTTGAGCGAGGGTTCAGCAAGTCAGAACTGCTAAAGTTAGTACTCGCCAGCGTGACCCTATCGCTACTCGCTACCATATTAGGTTTAACACCAAATCCCACCCTAGCGGTGTTTTCAGATGTATTGATCATGCTGAGTGCCATTCCTATGGCGCTGATTTATATTCATATAATGGTAAAACTATGCCAAAACAATCCAAAAAAGCTGATAGCATTGCAAAATGTCGGCAAACTCGCGTTCAGCTTCTATATTCTGCAATCCATCGTTGGCGTACTCGTGTTTAGGCACCTCGCCCCCGAGTGGATCGTGAGTCTAGATAGGGGGGAATATATGGTGATGGCGCTCGTTTATTCTGTGGTGCAACTGTTGTTAGCTAGCCTGTACTTACGCTATTTCGAGCAAGGACCGCTAGAAAAACTTTGGCGCCACCTCGCGTTTAAAAAACAGGCGGCATCACAGGAACACAAGCAAGCTTAAAACACGGTCACAAGATAGAGACAAGACAATGACAAACATAAAGTCAGCCAAAACGGGCAACAAGGCTTCACCTCAAACCAATCGTTCTCAAAAGAGTCGCCCGCAAAACAATCACACTCAAAACCGCCGCGTTCAGAACCGCCGCAGTCAAAAATCCAATGCCACAGCGTCAGGCTCGAGCCTTATGCCGCTGTTACTAGTGGTGATTTTTCTTGCTGGCTTAATCGGCGCGGCGCAGCAACATATGTTGCCTGTCGGCATCGCGGGCATATACCTGACGCTGAGCCTGCTGACCTTTATCGCCTATGCCATCGATAAGTCCGCCGCCAAAGGCGGTAAATGGCGCACAAAAGAAAGCACTTTGCATCTGCTTGCCCTGATGGGCGGTTGGCCCGGTGCCCTATTTGCCCAAAACCTGTTAAGGCATAAGTCCGTTAAAGCCTCATTTAGAAACGTCTTCTGGCTGACCGTTGTCGTCAACTTAGCCGTACTGGGTTACGGCATACAAACAGGCGCTATGGATCTGTTTATCTAGCAAGTAAGATTCTATAACAATCTAAAGCTCGTCACTAAAACGCTTTAATTTATCCCTATATAAAAATAAAAGGTAAAATTATGAAAAAATTTTTAATTGCAGTTGTAAGTCTGGCAATACTATCGGGTTGTGCCGCACCTCGCTATACAGCAAAACCAATAGAAACAGATATTAACAATGTAGAAATAGTCATTATTAAAGATAAAGAAACACGTGACGGCTTCCAAGAAACAATGGAGTCATGGCTAAAAGCAAATAATTACACCTACACTGTGCAACCTGATGGTTCTAAACATGATTTAAATAAACTCACATTAGAATATGAAGGTAATTGGGCTTGGGACTTGGCATTATATTTAAAAAGCGCTGAAATTAACGCATTTCAGAATGGCCAAAGGGTTGGCAGTGTTAAGTTTCAAGTACCCTATACTGCAAACCCGAGTAAGTTTGGTAATGCTGCGAATCGTATTAGCTATATGATGTCAGCTCTATTTGGTCAAATCACCGCTGATGAAGCAACAAAAAAAGTAAATGGTTCAAGCGATTAATATCATTGAAACCTTAACTAAACAGGGTAATCATAGAATTACCCTGTTTAGTTTTACACTATTTATTACCTTTAAAACCAGCTCAACGCGATGCTGATAATCACACCAGTGATCATCAGTTGCATTAAGCAAAAACCCATAATATCCCGCGCTTTTAAACCCGCGATTGCCAGCACTGGCAGTGCCCAGAAAGGTTGAATAAGGTTAGTCCAGGCATCGCCCCAAGCTACGGCCATGGCAACACGAGCCACATCGGCGCCTAAGGCCTGCGCTGCGGGTAACATAATCGGCGCCTGCACGGCCCATTGGCCACCTCCCGATGGCACAAAAATATTCACAATTCCCGCACTGATAAAGCTCCAAAATGGCAGGCTATCGGCGCTGGCGATGGCCACAAAACCCTCAGAAATACTCTGGGCTAAACCCGATTGCACCATCACCGCCATAATGCCCGCATAAAAGGGAAATTGGATCACTATGCCTGCGCCGCCCTTGATGGCCTCATTTAAGCTGGTGAGTAAACTGCGTGGCGTTTGATGTAGAAGGATGGCGAGGAACAGAAATAAGAAGTTCACTAAGTTTAGGTTTAAGCTGCCGCCTTGAATCCAAAAGTAATAACCTAAATATACCAGCCCAGCGCCACCGACACTCCAACCGAGTAAACGGCTATTTTCTAACTTATCCGCGGGACGATTCGAGTTATCCTTACCACTGTCCGCATCCAACATAGAGGGAGCATTTTCGGCGTCTGGCTCATTAAGCACCTTAGGATCTACATAAATGCTGTCTTTTTCCTCTGGCAACATAAAACGATTCACTAAGGGCATAACCACAAACAGAATCGCCACTAACAGTAAGTTAAAGCTCGCGAAAATGGTTTCACTGGTGGGGATGATACCAATTTGTGATTCGGTGAAATGTCCCGCCGTCGCTATGGTTAATGGGATAGACCCCGCAAGGCCGCCATGCCAAACCACAAAGCCCGCATAGGCGCTGGCGACCAGCAGTCGATAATCCACTTTCACTCGACGGGCTAAGGCTTTGGCAAATAAGGCCCCAATCACTAGCCCAAATCCCCAATTAATCCAACTGGCAACTAGGGATACTAAGGTCACTAAAATAATGGCTTGGGGCGCAGACTTAGCGAACCCCGCAATCATATCGAGCAACTTTTTTATCGGTGGCGAGCTTGCCAACATAAATCCCGCCACCAGCACTAACAGCATCTGCATTGAAAAACTCAACAGGGTCCAAAAGCCATCGCCCCAATAATTGATGACTTCCAGCGGAGTTTTGTGTTCGGCGACCACGGCCGCAATTAACACTACTAAGGTGAGTAAGAGCACGAAAATATAGGGATCGGGTAGATAGCGGTCGACGAGCTTGACCAGAGGTTTTGCCGCTTTGTTTAACATAGACTTTCCTTGTTTATTATCTGAACTGAAACGTCAACACGCCCTAGTTCTTATCTGTTTTTATTGAATTTTTATTGAGTCTTAAGTCCACAGATTAAGCGATCTCTAATGCCGGATAAAGTCTTGCAGCTGTTTTTAACTGTAGGAAAATGTAACGCGAGCCATCCAATTAAAGGCTGAGTTGCCATGGGTAGCCTCACACGCTAAAAAACTGATAATATGGCGAAAATTAACTAAGGTGCTTTTTATATGAAAATGTTACTTGCCATTGTGGTGATAGCTGGGGTGATTTTTTACTTCTTTACCTCGATGAACGGCCAAAAAGCCGCCCAGGAGAATATCCGCCTAGGCAATGAATTTTTAGCGCAAAACAAAACCAAAGAAGGTGTGATCACCACAGCTTCGGGTTTGCAATATCAAGTGTTAACTCAAGGCGATGGCACAGTTCACCCTAAAGCCAGCGATACAGTGACAGTGCATTACCATGGCACTTTGATCGACGGTACTGTGTTTGATAGTTCGGTTGATCGCGGCGAACCCATCGCATTTCCGCTTAATCGCGTGATTAAAGGCTGGACCGAGGGTGTGCAACTGATGGTCGTTGGCGATAAAGTGCGTTTCTTTATCCCGAGTGATCTCGCCTACGGCAACCGCAGCACGGGCAAGATTGGCGGGGGTTCAGTGCTCATTTTTGATGTGGAACTGCTTAAGATTGATTAAATCAGCCTTCAATGGGCGAGTCTAAAAACATCAACCTAATAAAAAGCCCTGCACTATCGCAGGGCTTTTTGTCTCTATAACTCAAAGAATATTAGTATGTTGGATGATTAAGGACAACTTGCCGCGCCAATATCCACCCATACCGCCGCAACGCCGGGGACATCACCCTTAGTCCAGTAACTCGCCTTCCATTGACGACCGTTATAGCTGGTGGTTTGACCGCCGGTATAGGCGACACCCGCATCCCAACCGAGATCCACTTGACTGAGTAGCTGCCATTGGTCTGCGGTGCGAGATGGTGTATTGCCCTGCGTCCAGTACTTCGCTTTCCACACCAACTCACTATGGCTCACGGTATCGCCGGTGTTGTACACCACACTGGTTTGCCAAGCAGGATAGTTACCGGCATTGGGATCGGTTGCATCGCAGCCCCCGACAACGCTTGGCGTCACGGTAAGGTTAGTCGATGCGCTCGCATCTAAGGCACCATCCGAAACCAGCACACTCAACCCATAACTGGTCGCTTCGGTGACATTAGGCCCAGTGACCACTAAAGTGGCGCTATTTTGTCCCGTTGCCGACACGCCAGCGGGCACGGTCCAAGCGTAGGTTAAGGCATCACCGTCGGCATCGGAGGCGCTCGCCACT
This sequence comes from Shewanella sp. CG12_big_fil_rev_8_21_14_0_65_47_15, assembly GCF_002783505.1. GTDB lineage: Bacteria > Pseudomonadota > Gammaproteobacteria > Enterobacterales > Shewanellaceae > Shewanella. Next base: position 151,859 of record NZ_PFGL01000063.1, on the reverse strand, counting down.
ATGCTGACAGTTTTCCCCGCTTCCACCGTCGCAGTGGTAGCCACACTCACCACAGGTGCTTGATTGGGTGTATCCGCCTTATTGGTCACAGCCACTGAATCTGTAGCAGATAATCCTTCTGGATCAGTGACTTTAAGGCTAAAACCATAGGTGGTATCGGTAGATGTTGCTCCCAGTTGAATCGTCGCATTCACCATATCGGCGTTCGCAATAGCAATCGTTGGGCCAGACACTTGCGTCCAAAGATATGTCAGCGCTTCATTTTCAGGATCCCGAGATCCGCTACCATTGAGCGCCACATCGCTTGGGCCTGTGACATTTATATCCGCGCCCGCATTGGCAATCGGCGCTTTATTCACCGGTGGCGTTGTTCCTTCACCATGGCCTAAACCTTCATGCATCGCATTGAGGATATCGCCGTTATCGGCATCAATTTCCCATGCAAATAAACCACCTAGCTGATTAGAGAGCACATATTGGCCCTTGGCTTTAACGGAGCGAGCATCATCGAAGGTGATTAAATCCCCCGTTGATGCATTAAATACCGAAGGTGCTTCGGCGGTTTCGTCATAGCTGTAACTCCAACCTGCGCCCATATAATCCTTTGCAATTTGGCGATAATCCACCACACCAGCTTCCCATGTGCCTTTCACTTTGCCCGTGGCGGTGCCCGTGAATGGATTATTGCCACTGTAGCCATTAACACCCGTCCAACCACGGCCGTACATAGCAGCACCGACCACAATTTTCCCAGGAGTGACGCCTTGGCCTAACAGGGCTTTTACGCCTTTATCTGTGGTGTAGCGGGTATCGGGATCCCAACTCGCCTCATAGAGATTGGTTTGATGACCCAGTTCAGTATTAGTCCAACCGCCATTGAAGTCGTAACTCATCAAGAAGATGTAATCCATATACTGCTGAGCAGCTTGGTAGTCGACTTTAGCTATCTTGTCATCACCCGCACTGATTGCCGATGTGAGTTCATAGGTACGCCCCGTCTCAGCACTTAACTCGTCAAGCATAACGCGCAGTTCACGCATCAAAGCGACATAGGTTTCGCCGTCGTTGGCATTACCTAAATTGGGGTTAGCACCACTGCCGCCGGGGAATTCCCAGTCGATATCCACACCATCGAAGAACTTCCACGTCTGCAGGAATTCCTTCACCGATGCGACAAAAGTGTCGCGCTTAGTTTTATCACCAAAGAAAAAGAAGGGATCGGATAGCGTCCAGCCACCGACCGAAGGCAAAATCTTCAAATCGGGATGCGCCTGCTTAAGCGCCATCAATTGGCCAAAGTTACCTTTGTAGGGATCTGAGTAGTCACTCACGCCCGCCTGCGGCATTTGGATCGCCGCCCAAGGATCGTGGATAGCGACTTTAAAATCGGCACGGCCGCTACAGGCACGTTGCAACGCTTGGAAACTGCCGTCGATTTCTTTCAAACTATCGTTAATGCCATCACCGCCACAAATAGGGGTAAAGCCATATAAAATATGAGTTAAGTTTTGTGCAGGGATCTTATCGACCGGGAACTTACGGCCGTATACGCCCCATTCGACAAAGTAACTACCCACGACTTTGCCCGACTTGTTAGCGTATGGACGATTGTTTTCCTGTAGGGGCGCATTGAGCGGCACTAAATGGCTGCCATCGGTATCGGCCACAAGGATTTCTTTGGCATCACTCGCCGTACAACCGTCGCTATTACACAGTTGTACTTGCATCTGATAACGGCCGCCTTTGTTCACCTTAAAATTAGCGGTGCCAGAAGCGCCCGAGGGGCCTTCCCAAGCGACATTGCCGTTGAGCAGTACTTGGGCTTTATTGCCTACATCACCACTCCAAAGATTCCAGCTAACGGACACATCGGCGGCGTCTTTAACAGTCACTAACTGGTTATAAGCCGTGGCCGCTTGATCCACTTCGATAATGGCGAACTTAGTTTCGCCCCAACCTATAGTCGGTTTGCCGGGCGCTGCGGCAAATGCACTGGCACTCACGGTAGATGCCAGCGCCGAGGCCACCAGCAAGGCTGATGTTGAAATTTGAGTCTTGAACATGAGATATCCCTATTGAATTTTTATATGCATCAATAAGGCAAACAAAGCGTAGACAGGAAACAACACTCTCTTAAGACCATGCAACATGACTGATCATTGCACGAAGAAAAACCTGTGGTATCCCCGCTATCATAGGTACGGACGAACCCTTAGACCGGAGGCTTTGCGTCCCAGTTTTTCAACTGGTTTGCCTTTTACACGCAATGACAACGTTGTCATTGCGATATTCAGCATAGACGTAAGCTCAATAAAAATGCAACAAAATATTATCAGCTAAGTTAGTAGTCTAATAAGAAAGGAATTAAATGTAGTTCAGTCATCACTAACATTTACTTGTACAATTAATGGTTTACTGACTATTTTAAACATAAAAAAACAGGACACGATAAGCCAAAGGCATTACCTGTCCTGTTTTATATTTCACCCTTTATGCTGCTAAAACTGAGCCGCTGAACTCCCATGGATAAGACCATAAGCTAACAGCATCTATGATCCTTATACGCGAGGAAAATCCCTCGCAAGGATCACGGATAACCCTCGGCAAACTAAGGTTTCCATATCATCGACCCGATGGATTTTCATCTCGGCTAGGGGCGCACTCAATGCCATTTGCTTTAAGCTTTCGAGGCAACCCTTGTAGTAAGGCGCACTGTTCATCATGCCGCCCGCTAACCAGATGCGATTGGGATTAAATAAATTCACCGCCCACGCCAGTCCCATACCAAGGTAACTACCCGCACGATACAACTCATCCTGAGTCGTGATTTTACGGCTGCGCACTGAATCGCCACTGGCGAGTTGTTCTAAGCTAAACTCGCCGGATTCTGTCATCACGCGGCAATGACCAAGCTCCCCCGCCACACCGGATGCGCCGGTAAATACCTTGCCATTGAAGGCAATAGACATACCTATCCCTGTGCCGCACATCACCAATAACTCACAGGCATATTTTGCATCGCAGGTTGCCTGCATACCGGCATCGATATCGTTGCAGATAAGCTTAAGCTCGCCCTGGGTTTTTACTGTGTCAAAACTTAACCCATTGAGACCGGGTAACGACTTACAGGAGACCAAACGATTATGTTGTACGAGTCCGGGTACGGCTATCGCTAATTGGTAATCTTGTAAATCGTAATCCCGTTCTAGGGCTGCGATTTGATGATTTAACTCTTCAATTTTAAAGCCTTCACCTGTGGGGATTTTATATTGTTCTGTATGCCCCGCGAGCTGAAGTTCGAATAGGGCTTTGGTACCGCCCACGTCTATTGTTAATGTTTGCATCGCCAACTCCACTGATACATGTGCTCCCCTCTGACCCCGAGCGGAGATGGCGAATGTTAGCACAGGGGGTGTATATTAGCGATTGAATAATGCTTAAGTTGCTAATTTTTAAGGTGTAGTGCCAAAAAACAAGTGAGGTAGACAACGGGTGGTAATGAATTTTTGCAGGAGATCACACCAAAATACAGCCCTTACTCGCAGGCATTTTTGCAACACTCACAAAATTGTATACAAAATCCTTTATTCCATCCCCTTGCAACTTTGTCATAGTGCTTGCGATAATCGCCGCCAGCAATATACCAAATAACCTGAAGATGCAGGATTCAGTGGGAATTTACCCCACGACCAAAGCAGACCCATTGGAGCCCCTATGTCACACAAGATAGCCCAGCGTCTCGATGCTATTCGTAGCGAAATGGCCGCTGCCCATTTAGATGCTTTTATTATTCCCCGCGCCGACGAGTACTTAGGCGAATATGTGCCAGAACACAATGAGCGTTTATATTGGGCAACGGATTTTACCGGCTCGGCGGGCATGGCTATCGTATTGAAAGATAAGGCCGCTATCTTTACCGACGGCCGCTATACTGTGCAAGTTCGCCTGCAAGTCGATGCCAACCTATTCAGTTATGAGAGTCTGACCGACACCCCACAAATCGAGTGGTTGTGTGACACATTGCCAGCGGGCTCCCGTGTCGGCTTCGATGCAAGATTGCATACCTTAGCTTGGCATGAAAATGCTAAGGCGACCTTAAGTAAAGCCCAAATCGAATTAGTGGCGATTGAACAAAACCCCATCGATTTGCATTGGCAGAATAGACCCGCACCGTCCAGCGCGCCTATCACTTTATTCAGTAACGAGAGTGCCGGCAAAACTAGCCTGCAAAAACGCATTGAAATTGGCACCTTAGTGAAAAAAGCCGGCGCCGATATCGCTTTAATCGCCGCCTTAGACTCCTTTTGCTGGTTGCTCAATATTCGCGGTAACGATGTGCCGCGCCTACCGGTTGTGCTCGGCAGTGCGCTGCTCCACGCCAATGGCGATATGCAGCTTTTTACCGACTTAAGCAAGTTACCAGAGGGCATTGATGAGCATGTTGGCGTTGGCGTAAGCTTTAAGAGCGAGGCATCTTTTTCCGATACTTTATCGAGTTTACAAGGTGTTAAGCTGCTGGCAGATCCCAATTCGGCTAACGCTTGGGCACAAAACCTCGCCCGTGAAGCCGGGGCGAAATTAATTGCCGGAATCGATCCCGCCTCTTTACCTAAGGCGCAGAAAAACCCAGCAGAACTTGCCGGCATGCGCGCCTGCCATATCCGCGATGGTGTCGCCGTGAGTCGATTCCTTGCATGGCTCGATGCCGAAGTGGCAGCCAATCGCATGCACGATGAAGGCACCCTTGCCGATAAATTAGAAAGCTTTCGCCTAGAAGATGAGCGTTACCGCGAGCCAAGTTTCGATACCATTTCAGCCGCCGGTCCCAATGCCGCCATGTGCCATTACAATCACAATAATGGCACCCCAGCCATGATGACCATGGACAGCATCTATCTAGTGGATTCTGGCGCGCAATATATCGATGGCACCACAGATGTGACCCGCACCATTGCGATTGGTGATGTGACCGCTGAGCATAAAAAAATGGTCACCCTAGTGCTAAAAGGCCATATCGCGCTGGATCAGGCTCGCTTCCCCAAAGGCACTTCTGGCCAGCAGCTCGATGCATTCGCCCGCCAATATTTATGGCAGCAGGGTTTTGATTACGACCACGGCACAGGCCATGGCGTGGGCCACTTTTTAAGTGTGCACGAAGGCCCGCAGCGCATAGGTAAAAATGTTAATGGTGTCGCGCTGATGCCAGGCATGGTGCTCTCCAACGAGCCTGGGTACTACCGCGCTGAAAGTTTTGGTATTCGCTTAGAGAACTTAGTGGTAGTGCAACACTGTGAAGCACTTAACGGGGCTGAGCGTGAGATGTATGAGTTCGATGCGTTGACTATGATCCCTATGGACACACGCCTTATCGATAAGAGCCTGTTAACCCAAGGGGAAATCGACTGGCTTAATCAATACCATAGTAAAGTATTTAATACCCTCGCCCCCTTGATGTCGGGCGATGAACTCCAGTGGTTAACACAGGCCACCCGCGCCATTTAACCCACCGAGTTTTAGATAAAACGCCCAAGGGGCCATGCCTCCTGGGCGTTTTTGTATCGGGACTGCGCCATTAAACAACCTTAGGTTGCATCATGGTTAGCAGTACCTCGTTATCTAAAGATGCCTTAGATAGGGCTTCAAACTCCCCGTGAATTGCCATAAAACACTCGACTAAAATAGGATCGAAATGCTTGCCTTTTCCCTCAAGGATCAAATCAATCGCCTCTTGATGGCTGAAGGGACGCTTATAGCAACGGGGCGATGTGAGCGCATCATAAACATCGACAAGGGCGACAATTCTGGCCGATAGAGGGATATCTTCCCCTTTTAAGCCATAGGGATAGCCACTGCCATCCCATTTTTCATGGTGACCGGAGGCAATATCCCGTCCCATTTTAATAAAGGTACATTGGGGTGCATATTCCAACAAACTGCGTAACACTTGCCCCCCAATCACAGGATGGGCCTTAATCTGCTCAAACTCTTCGGGGGTTAATTTACCCGGTTTAAGCAAAATGGCATCGGCGATACCGACTTTACCTATATCGTGTAAAATGGCCGATAAACTAATATCTTGAATAAAATCATCGTCCAATTCTGCGGGGGGATTATCGGCCAACATGCGCTGGGCAGCGAGCATTTTAGAATACTGCCGCATCCGTAATAAATGCGCCCCCGTCTCGTTATCTCGATATTCGGCCAACTTGGCTAAACCCAATACGGTTGCTTGCCTAGAGGCTAAAGTGGAATCTAAGGCGACACTGAGTTTTTCTAATAGATAACCCATAGTTAAGGTCACCATCGCATTAGTGACTAAAAAGTTTACCGCCACTACGGCCCAAATCCCTACGCTATAGTCTTGGGTTATTGGCCAGCTCAGTCCTTGAAAATGGTAGACGACACCAATCAATATCAAACTGAATGCATTTAAAAACTGTGCATAAAAACTGGCACGGCGCCCCAAAAAAATACTCACTAATGGCGGGAAGATAAATAACCAGAAAAATCCCGCACCAGAGGGACCTATCGCGATCAAAAATCCCACCCCGATGGCATAGGCAAGCAAACAACCACAACTAAAACGGGTCTTATCGGAAAAGTGAGGAAGCAGGAGTAACGCCAGCAAAAACAAATACGCGAACGTATCAAATATCACCATGCCCCATAAATGCGTAATAGCACAGAGATACACGCTAGTGATATAGACAGGCACGCACAGAATGGCGAGAAAACCAAATAAATGTTTAAAAATCACTCGCCGCCAATGTGGCAGACATACCGCATTATTTGAACTGGTTACATCACTTCGCAGAGCTATTGCCATGGGAAGGTCCTTTTGCAATGGTATTTCCGTTGTAACCTAGTGAGTTGAAGCATGCATATTCCCATGAGTAGAGATGAGTAACAGGTTAGGCTGCACACAAGAACTCAAACCCATTAAAGGATAGCCGAATAAGTATAGGGTGGCAGAACAATCCCATAGACACTCACAGTCCCCCACAATGGCCCGAGTCTTATCTCTTTATAGGTATTTAAGCTATCAAGCTCTGCCAACAACAGCAGACTCCCACATTAATTAAACCCAGATCCAATTAACCCTATATAAAATACTGGAATTAGCGAATAAACAGGATAAACACGGGTTACAGATTGCCGTAAAATAACAAAAACCCATATTTTGCAGTGAGTTATAAATACAACGAACGATTGATAATCATAGATATAAGGTAAAAAATCATTCTCCTATACCCACACAAAAATGATAGTCTTATCACATAACAAGCCGCCCCCTATGAGAGGCTGCGCATATTTAGCATATTCGATTTTACCCAAAATCATCATATCGGCCCTGAATGGACAGACTGCACAATGAGCCAGAGTAACTTCATCGAAAATCGCCCCTCACATATGGGACGAGCAGAACAAGAAATCTGCTTAACCGCACAAGACGAACTGATTTCCACCACTGATACCCGCGGTATCATCACCTATGTGAATGACCGCTTTGTTAGCATTTCTGGCTATAGCGCCCAAGAACTGATGGGTTCCCCCCACAATGTAGTGCGTCACCCCGATATGCCCAGTGCTGCTTTTAAAGAAATGTGGGAAAAGCTTAAATCCGGTCAATCCTGGCGTGGTGTCGTAAAGAATCGCTGTAAAAATGGCGACTTTTACTGGGTCGATGCCTTTGTATCGCCGTTGTTTGAAAATGGCACTATCGTAGGATATCAATCGGTACGCATTCAGCCCAAAGCGGCCTATGTGACTAAGGCGACGGATATCTATCAAAGACTTAAGCAGGATAAATCTATACCTAAGCCTTTAAGTTTGATGCAAAAACGCATTGTCTCAGCCATTGTCGCCTCGACGGGATTACTGATCGCGGGATATTTTTGGGGATGGGGCGTGATCATCGCTGGGGCGATTTTGATGAGTTTAAACCTCGCCATCTTCTACGATGAGGCCTTTCGCATCCCGACTCAGCTGTTGCAGATGCAGCAAAAATACGACTCTATCAGCCGTTATATTTATTCCGGTGCCGATACTTCATCCATCCTTGATTTTCAACTGATCATGCTACAGGCCAAGATGAATGGCGTCCTCGGTCGAACTCAAGATCAGGCCAATCATCTACATGCCATAGCCGACCAATTAGTCGTCACCACTGAGCAAACCTATGTCAGCCTAGATCAAGAGAAAAATCAGCTAGAGCAACTCGCCAGTGCGATGGAAGAAATGAGTGCCACCATAGCCGAAGTCGCACAAAATACCCACCTGACATCCACTAACATCAACACAGCTTACGATCTCTGCCTTAAAAGTAGCGCCAATATGAAGGCTAATACCCAACAGATTGAATTATTAGCGAAATCCGTTGCCGATGCGGCTAACAATGCCCATCAATTGAATCGGGAGGCTGAACGGGTAGCCAATGCCATGGGTGAAATCGATTCTATCGCCGAACAAACAAATCTGCTCGCCCTCAATGCCGCCATTGAAGCCGCCCGCGCCGGTGAACAAGGCAGGGGATTTGCGGTGGTTGCCGATGAAGTTCGCGCCCTATCGAGCCGCACCCAACTGTCGACTAATAGCATTTCCCAGAGTGTCGATAAGATGTTTAGCATGTTAAATGCCTGGGCCAAGGAAATGGAGCAGAGCCGCCAACATGCCGAACTCTGCGCCAATGATATTCAAGCATCCGCCAATAACGTCAATACCATCTATCAAGAGGTCAGTGAAATCCACACCTTTGCCCAGCAAAACGCCGTTGCTGCCGATCAACAGCGCCAAGTGGTCAATGAGATCACCAGTAATATTCACTCAATCAGCCAGACTAGCAGTGAAAACCTCGCCGCAACCCATCAAATTGGTGAAGCTGCCAATCACCTAAAACACAATGCTCAAAAGGCGCAGGGATTACGCCGTGCCTTTGGCTAGGGCATAAAAAATAGTCAAACAGCTCAAGATGCAGATTCCAGTAAAACGTCGCTTAAAGGCGCCCCAATACCTTACTCGATTGAGGCATTGAGGCGCCATTGTGAGTATAAAGCCCAGACAAGGTTAAAAAGTACAGGTTTTAACCAAAAATTTTGCTATACTCCGCGCCCGCCATTTTTCTTATAAATCTGTGTGGAAGAATGAGCAAACCCAGTGTGATGTCGCAGCCTGAGTGCAGAGTCAAACTTGGCGCTTGAATGTTTGAATAAGTGAATGATAGGAATCCAAAATGAGATTTGAATCTTTTAGTTTTTCCCCCGAGATTTTGCGCGCTATCTCAGATTGCGGTTATCAACAAATGACGCCTATTCAGCAGCAAGCAATCCCTGCTATTCGCCGTGGCCAAGATGTGCTGGCCAGCGCACAAACGGGCACAGGTAAAACCGCGGCCTTTGCGCTTCCTATCCTGCAAAAGATGGTTGAAAAGCCAAGCGAAACCCTAAAGTCGAATGCCCGCGTATTGATCCTTACCCCGACTCGTGAGCTGGCGGCTCAAGTCGCAGATAACGTGACGGCATACAGCAAATACTTAAACTTCAGCGTATTAACGATTTACGGCGGCGTAAAAGTCGAGACTCAAGCGCAAAAGCTGAAACGCGGCGCCGATGTAATCGTTGCTACGCCAGGTCGTTTACTCGAACACCTTACCGCCTGTAATTTAAGCCTGTCGAACATCGACTTTTTAGTGCTCGATGAAGCCGACCGAATGCTCGACATGGGCTTTAGCGCCGATATTCAAAAGATCCTCCAAGCGGTGAATAAGAAGCGCCAAAACCTACTCTTCTCGGCCACTTTCTCGAGTGCCGTGAAGAAACTCGCCAACGACATGATGGTTAAACCGCAGGTGATCAGCGTCGATAAACAAAACACTACCGCCGATACCGTCAGCCAAGTGGTTTATCCGGTTGAACAACGCCGTAAACGTGAACTGTTATCAGAGCTAATCGGTAAGAAAAACTGGCAACAGGTTTTAGTCTTTACCGCCACCCGTGAAGCCGCGGATACCTTAGTCAAAGAATTGAACTTAGATGGTATACCCTCTGAAGTCGTCCACGGTGAAAAGGGTCAAGGCAGTCGCCGCCGTGCCCTGCGCGAATTTGTGGCTGGTAAAGTTCGAGTACTCGTCGCGACCGAAGTTGCCGCCCGCGGTTTAGATATTCCAAGCCTAGAATATGTCGTCAACTATGACTTACCTTTCCTCGCCGAGGACTATGTTCATCGTATCGGTCGAACGGGCCGTGCGGGTAAAACCGGGGTCGCCATTTCATTCGTAAGTCGCGAAGAAGAGCGCACGCTGGCGGATATCGAAAAATTGATCGGCCAACAGATCCGCCGCGTCACAGTGCCAGGTTATGAAGTCGGCAGCCGCGAGCTGCTCCTAAAACAGTTGCAAACCCGTCGTAGTTTTGCCAAAAAGCAACAACGAACCGACAATGTTGGTGCACAGGTTATAGCAGAAAAAAGTATGCAGGGCCGCCGTGTCAAAGTAAAAGTGGGCCAAGTGCCAAGCAAAGCTAAAAAGCTAAAAAGCTAAAGTGATTTGCGAGATAAGCTTAAACAGCAACATTTTTTAATTGAACTAAAATGCACATAAAAAAGCGTCCTAAAGTGGACGCTTTTTTTATTCTACTTGTCCTGTCCTGTGTCCCGCCCTGACATACATTGTCCCAATTTTATTTCAACGCAAATGCAATGGAATATCGTATTTTTTAAAAAGTTTTACTATCGACTCCTTATATAGTGGCTTAATAATATAACCTTTTGCTCCGGCTGTTACAGCCTGCTGAACGGATGACTTATTTTTATTACCTGTTAGCATGACAATAGGTGTGCTTGAATTTATTCCATTAGTTTTATTTACATGATTTATAATATAAAACCCATTGGTATCAGGAAGATTTATATCCATTAAAATAACGTCGTATTTTTTCTTCGACAACAAGTCCAACGCCATGCGTCCCGATAGGGAAGTATCAAGTTCTATTGCATAGGTTCTAAGCAGCATAATAGTGAGATTTAAACTAATATGATCATCTTCAACAATTAACATCTTTGGTACTATCGGAATTTCAATTTCCAGCGATGATGCAGATGCCGTTTTTGATTCAGAATATAATCTATTATAGGTATATTTAGTGTCAGAAACAGTAGCACTTTTCTTATGAGTGACGGTGGCCTCTTCCTCTTCTGGTAAAGGAGTTTCTGCAACTGATGCAACATTTGATACATCAGTAACAACAAGCTCAAGTAAATGCAATGCTTTACTTTGTAATTTTAACAGCGCTGGTCGAATTTCGTTAGAGCGAATAAAAGATAATATTTTTTTTAATGATGTCACATCTAACTCAGCAGATTTTTTATTCGCAAGATGTGACTCTGCCTTATCTAAAGACTTATCTATCTCCTCTAAGCTCAACTCAAAATCATGTTCCAAATCCTTCTTTCGCTGAGCCCCTCTTAAAACAATCTCTTTTATGTGCGAAGAGTAATTCTCTTGTACATTAACAAACTCTTCAACTTTTCTATATTTACCCTTTAATCCAATCTCTCTCAATAAATGTGTACAAATGATAATTGCCCTATGTATTTCATACATGGGTCTGGCTATTAAATAATCATTAATTATCCCACTGCGATAGGCCTCATACGCTTCTTTCTCCTGATGCTTTGGAATAAGAGAAACAACAGCATGTTCGCATATTTCTACAGCTTGTAATTCTTCAATAGCTTCGTAATAAATGAGCAAGGTTTCTTGCAACGTTTCGGCCGCAACTAAAATAACTTTAGGTGTTGACTGTTTTATCTGTTCAATCAGTTCAGTATTCGATTTAATAACATGAATACGAGAAAAATGGCGTATCAGGACACTGATCAATAATCGGTCATTCTCTTGATCGTTCGTATAGAGTACTATATGTTCAAAATTAACTCTGTCCACTCTGATTACTCCTTTGTATAAAAAACTCCGTCAAAGTAAACAAATCATCATCCACTTCTTGCCAACAATCTAAGAGAGCATTGTAATCAACTGTGTTATCACGTGAAATATTTTCTAATTCTTGACAAGATAAGTTTAGCTTTTTAGCACCAACAAAAAGAGAATTACTTTTAAGCGTATGACTAATAGTGCTGATCCTCAGGAAATCATTCTCCATTATTGCCGATTTTAATGCTTCACGCTTTACGATTAAGTTACTATAATATTGTTCTAAAAATGTCTCTAACTCTTCATCACTAATATCTTCGCCAACAAACTTATATATCTCTGAGAAGTTGACCAACTGCGCCATAGACTGTGACTGTGGTGTCATTTCACACAGTGTTACATCATGCTCATCAAAACAAACAAAGTCATTCTCTTCGATATTACTATCATTGCCAGCTATAACAAAGTGGCTCTTAGTATGATGGGGGAAAGTCGCCTTAACGTCATCTAAAAGACACTCCAACTCGCTTAAGGCTAACGGTTTCACGAGTACCCTGTTAGCACCGGCTTGCAAACATTCATCTTTACAGTCATCACCATGTTCTGCTGTCAACATAATGATTATCGACGGTGTTAACTCTCTATAATTTTCAACATCTCTAATAACACTGACTAAATCGACGCCATATATCGTTGGCATCACCACATCAGAAATGACGACATTGAAATTATTAACTTTAAAAAGTTCAATGGCTTGTATCGGATCCTGTACACAAGTCGCCTTCACACCCAAAGATAACAGTTGCTTTTCAATAACAAATAAGTTTTCTTGGCAATCATCAATAACCAACACGCAGATATCATTATAATCAACTTCATCACTGTCTACCTCGCAAATACAACTTAATCGATCTTTATCATTAATAAAATCAATAACTTTCCACATCTTCAGTGGCGGATATAAAATTATTTCGCAATCTAAATATGACTCAGTAAATGACACTTTTCTCAATTCAGCAACACATTCACCCCGAGGAGATAAATAGGCTAAAAACTCATCCATTGAAACAATATCACTTTGATTTAAATCAATAAAAAACACCCCATCAGCAATATCAACAAGGATCATTTCACTGCTGGATAAATACAACAATTCAAAATTGGTTTCTTGTGAATATCGACTAACGGACGTATAGAATAATGGGCTATTAGTATAAACTCTAACTAAATTATCACTCTTATAGACATGCGCATTATCATCTACTGTAACAACATCTTCATCGTCTAACATAAACTCTAATACAAAATAAAAAATACTGCCTTCGCCTTTTTTACTAATAACCTTAAGATCTCCCCCCATAGAATGACATATATTTTTACTTATATACAACCCTAAACCAATACCATGATGTTTACTATAGGCATCTGAAGACACTTGCTCATATTTGCCAAACACTTTTGATTGTTCGTCTTCAGTCAAACCAATACCATTATCAATAACGGAAAATTTCAATTTAGCACTATCAAATGTTTTTTCTAGGACATCAATAGTCAGTAGAACAGAAGCACTATTTTCACCAGAAAACTTCATTGCATTGGAAATTAAATTATAGATAACTTGGCTTAGCTTTACCTCATCGCAAATTATTTTGCTTCTAAAGTTTAGTGGCATATAAAAATCTAAATTAATATTTTTTTTATCAGCTTGAACACTGAAAGCATCAACAATAGACTCCCCAAGCCTTCTGATGTCTACCACATCATGGGCAATCTCTAGCCGATCATCGCGCCCTCTTTTAAAGTTCAGCATATTATTAATGAGTGATAGAACTTGTTTCGATGTACTAAATGCTATAGATAATAATGGTCTATCTTGCGCCCTTACACTACCTAAACTAAGCTCAATTAAACCTAATACAGCATTTAATGGAGTTCGAATTTCATGACCAAGGGTTGCAATAAAATCACTCTGATTTTCATTGAATTGGATGAGCAGAGAGTATTCCTGTTTTATTGCCTCCGCGCGTTTATATTTCTCGGTTCGATCAATCAGTAACCCAAATCGACTCCCATCATCAAAAAAAACATCTCTATACTCTAGGATAAATCCAGATTCAGTTTTGAATAGGAACTGAATTCTTTTATTTTCTTTAAGTTTAAACTCAAACCATTGCAATACATTAAAAGAATCTCTACTAATAAACTGATATTCATGATTAACAATATCAGTAATTAATGTAAAAAATTGTTTTCCGGCATAGAACTCGCCATACAAATAAGGAAATATAGATTCAATTTTTTCATTTATTAATTCAATGTAACCTAGTTTATTTATAAGAATAAATGCATCCGAACAAATAGGCCGTCGATGACAGCAATCATAATCAGCAATCTCTAATTTATTAGGCTGATTATATTCAAACTCATTATTTACTTGGGAATCATTTATAACATTACAAAAGACAACAATATCTTTAGTTATCGTTTCTAATATTTTAAATCTTATATATTTCCCATTAACTCTCAGGTATTCATCTGGAAATAAGTTATCTTTTAAGGTATTAAAATGATCATAAATTAATTTTTTTGAGTTTGATAAGAACGCATCAATTGAAAATGCATAATTCTCACTTAACCATTCCCCTTTAGGGGATAGCATAAATGCACAAGAATTAAACAAGTTCAAATCCACAATACTCATATACCAATATCCTTATGGTTACCTTACATTGATCACTATTGAATTGAACGTTGATACTGACTCAACCAACTGTATACTCTGTCACACCTTGAAATCAGCCTATCTGGGTCAATTTGATAAGTGTCAGTAAAATAATCTACAGAAACCCAATCTCCCTCCATATAAGCCAGTGCAAGTTGTAAGCAATGCGCTAAGTATCCTTCATCTTTAAGTAGGGCACATTTTATTTGTTGATCTAAAGGAAGTTGTTCTAATGCTTTTTCCATAGATTTATCTAAAATAGTATCCAAAGTAGATAATAATCCTGTTAGAAAAGCAGACTCCATCAATGATGGGTAACCCATTAAAGACACTAACTCTTCACATAGCCTAGCTCTTATCATAGTATTATGAATTAATACTGCAGGTTTATTTGGATTAAGTTCAGCTAAAATAATAAGGCTCACAAATTTACGAAGTTTATTTTCACCTAAAAAAACCATTGTTTGCTTGATTGAAGTAAACTCTTTCGCATGTTTAAATTGACTTGAGTTGACAAATTTCAATAGCTTATAAGTCAGATCTAAATCCTGTGAAAAATATCTTTCCAGTCTATTAAAGCTAAATTCTTTTTTTATTACCTCATTATAAATTGACATAATAGAATATTGAGTAGCACCTATATCATTCCCTTCCATTATTTCTGGTTTACAAAAAAAATACCCCTGAAAATAATCAAAACCTAAAGACTCAGCTAATTTAAACTCTTCAAGTGTTTCCACTTTTTCTGCAAGTAACTTTAAATTATATTTCCTAAACATAGGAATTAAATGTGAAATACTATTCAAAGGTGTAGAAACTATGTCAATTTTGATCAGTTTGAAAAAAGGAAAAAAACGTTCCCATTGAGGTGAATAAACAAAATCGTCTAAAGCCAAATAATACCCAATATTAAATAACTCTTTGATTATATTTAAATTTTCATCAGTAGGATTGACTGTTTCTAATACTTCAACGACGATATTCTTGTATGGCAACATATACAATAGGTGCTCGCTCAAGAAATGAGCGGGGAAGTTAACTAACGCAGGCTTGCCTTCGGTAAGTTCATCTAACTCCATGTTTAAATAGCTATTTATGAGTAATTTTGCCGTAGCAACTTTATCAGCAACCCCCTGTGGAAAGCTGTTTTCTCGACTATTTCTAAAGAGTAATTCATAAGCAACTACGTGTTTTTTTCTATTTAATATAGGTTGTCTTGCCATATAAAAGCGCATAGTTCACCTCTTCCATTATTGTCACTTAAATTTATCTTTAGAGTGAATCAGTCCTTTAATATTTTAAGTCTAGACCTAGGAGCCCCATCTTTCAACCGTACTTTTCAGTGCAAATATGAATATTTAAGCCCTAAGGATAAAGTAGCCCCGCATCTCAACGGCTACGAATACTGGGCTAGTCGGTTCGCAAGAATCATTATCGATTTAATGATGGCTTTGTTAAACTAACGCCGCCGCAACCAATAACATCAATGCTCAAATAGTTAACATCACCTCAACCCGCGGCGGAGTCATAATGAATTCTCAAACCTATAACCAAGCCGTGCTCGAACTCGCCCTCGCTGGCCTTGCCGATTTAACTGCATCGGCCCAAGCCAAAAGAGCACAACGCACTCCAGCGCAGGAAAGTCACTTTCTGTGTAATTGGATGGTCGAATCCCTAAAGGAAAAGCGCTTTTCTAAACTGGTTGCCGATGACCTAACAGCATGGATACGTTTAGCCCGCAGTCAAGGTGCTGGTGCTGAACTTAAGCGTTTACTAGAGAGAATTGTATTTCAATATCAAACAGTTGATGAATCAAAGCAAGCATTAGGTACGGCATTAAACGCCATGATAGAAACCTTAAAGCAAGCCGATTGGTTAGTCTTTACCGATACAGAAATCAACACCAAACTCAAACTCGACGGTGAGGGTCAATCTAGCCTAGTGATTGATGTGAAAGAGCTGACACAACATATCAAAGATGACCAACTCATTAAGCCAATCAGTTTATATGTTCGGGCCGATGAACAGCAACTCACCCGCATCGCCCTATCCCACGGTTTGCTGATCAGCCAAGGCAATAAAAAATCGAGCCTAATTAAACACCATAAAACCTATAGGATTTATCCTAATAATCAGCTACCTTCCCTATGTCAGTTGTTGGTTTAGTCTATAAAAGTGGCTGAATGTGAGCAAGGCAACAATTGATTTACCGTGATTGCGTAAAATGACTCGAAGATTGGGCTAAGGCATAACGAAGGGAAGGGGTATATGGTTAAAGGATGGCAATCTAAACAGTTCGTTAGATATGTTTTATTCGGTCTTTGCCTCATTCATCAGCACAGCTTTGCGGTGCCGCTCAAATACAATATCACGGGTTCCTATTCTTGGTATCCGTATTTTATTGGTGATCAGCCACAAGCACCGGGAATGATCACTGAGCTTATCCCCATGATTTTATCCCTCGCTAATATTGAGGGGGAAATTTTATCTTTACCCCCTAAACGCACCAATAATGCCTTAGAAACTGGCCTATTAGATTTTGATGTCGTAAGTCCAAGCTGGTTTGAAAAACAAGCTTTTGGCCCGCAGTTTGTGCAGTCTGCCCCCATAATGCAAATCACTGAGTACGTTGTAACTCTGCCAGAGAACGTCAAACAATATGACAGTATCGATCAGATAAAAGGCAAGGCAATTGGTACGGTTCGGGGATATTTGTACCACAATGATAAGGAATTTATCCGTGTTGATTTCACCTCCGAGCAGGAGCTTATCAAGGCATTAAATAAACACCGAATCGATGCCATTATCGTCGGTAACTATCCGGCTCTCTACTGGTCATCAAAACTCGGCGTTCCAGTGGGGTTGGCTGCAATACACTCCAACGGAGAATTGGTCTTAAGGTTGCGCAAAGAACACGCTGAATTGCTCCCCGCAATCAATCAGGCCATTACCACTCTCAAGGCCAATGGCAAAATTGACGAAATCATCAAAAAGTACACCCAGACTTTAGCCAGTTAAGTCTTACTCATTTCCGTGGCTGGGAGGTGACTCTAGGATTCAGCACTAAAGGTTTCCCCTCATTGAGATAGATTGTACAGGCGACACGCAACAAGACGCACACTAGTTACGACGCTATCGATACGAATAGAACGGGTTTTAAGTTCGAACAGTTCGGGTTCAATGCCGGAATAGATTTCACACACTCTCTTGCTCCCCTTAGGTATCGACCCGAACTGTTATGTCACAAAATCAAACTGATAAGCTAGCCAAGCAACTGATTAAATTGTGCAAGCCAGATAGGATGAGCAGGCCAAGCGGGGGCGGCGACAAGCTTACCATCGGTAATCGCTTGGGTTACGGCAATCTCGCAATATTCGGCGCCGCTTGCCTCGCCTCGGGAGCACATGCTGGATAAGCTGAAACCTTTTTACCACCAACGACATCCGCCGCCGCCAGCAACTGTGCACCGTGGCAAATGGCCGCCATGGGCTTATCTTGCTCCGAAAACGCTCGCAAAAATGCGAGCGTTTTTAGTTAATCAAGCAGATTTAATCTCATAAAGCTAACCTCGTAAAGTTAGCTAAATCGACTTTACAGCTTAGGCACGCTTTGACTCTCGACCACTTGTGTTTGGCTGTAATCTTTAAGCTCTGCATGAGACGACTTCACACCACTTAACGCCTCGGCGGTTAAGGTATTATTACCGTTCAATAAATCATTTAAGGTGCCAGAGTCGCCATTCACTAACCCTAATTCCCTGAGCATGGCATCGATAACTGGCGCATTGGCGCGATAGTTTAATGCAGCACTGGTGACTTGCTCGGCGATACCACCTTGATGGTGAGCGCCTTCGCCACCCGCGGCAAATTGATTGCCAGCGCCATAGCCTTGAAGGATTTTAATGCCTTCGATGTTTTCCAACGGTTTAACGGCTTGTGCCACGATTTCAGGCAACGCTTTCAAAATCGCGAGGGATTTTTGCAGGGCAATTTGCTCATCACTCAAGACGTTTTCGGCTTCGTAAAGTGCTTGTTTACCCGCAGCTTCAACGGCATAGACCTTCTCATCCGCTTCGGCCTGCAGTTTTTTCGCATCGGCACTGGCACGCGCTTCAATCAGAATTGCACTCGATCTGTCTTCGGCGGCACGTTTCTCGGCTTCGGCTTGTACAGTTACGCCTACCGCATCACGCTCAGCTTCTTTACGGGCGTCAATCACTTCAATCTCTTTACGACGATTAGCCTCCGCCACTTGACGCACCGTGATAACCGCTTCTTCTTTCTCCACTTTCAGTTTTTCCGCTTCAGCAGCGCGGGCACGGGCGGCGGACTCTTCTTCGGATTTGGCCGCAACGGCGATACGTTTTTCCTGCTCGGCAACTTCAATATCCCTTTGCTGCTGGATGCGCGACTGTTCGATAGACTTGCGCTTTTCAATCTCGCGGGTTTCGATATCTTTAGTCTTTTCGATTTCAGCGGTTTCGATAGCGCGCTCTTTAGCAATTTCGGCTTCGCGTTCTTCGCGGGCCTTATTTTCTTTTTGTTTAATGATTTCCGCTTTTTGATCGGCGCGTTTAAATTCCAAAGACTGTTGCTGGATCAGCCGCGCCTCTTCTTCCGACTTTTCAATCTCCAGAGATTCTTTTTCAGCTTCGAGGTTACGCTGCTCGATCTTAATCCGGTTTTCCTGTTGGATATCGTTGGTTTCTTTGCGTTTTTCTTCAATAATCTTCGCCAGACGCGCACGACCTTCGGCATCGAATGCGTTGTTTTCATTGAAGAACTGCAGATCAGTTTGGTCAAACCCGGTTAACGAAACCGACTCGAGTTCGAGACCGTTTTTCTCCAGATCGTTAGCCACGTTATTTTGCACACGTTGTACAAAATCGGCACGCTGCTCATGCATTTCTGTCATGGTCATTTCAGCGGCAACGGCGCGCAGCACGTCGACAAACTTAGACTCCATCAGCTTTTTAAGCTCTTCGACGCGGTTTGTGCGCGTCCCTAGAGTTTGCGCCGCCATCGAAATACCATCTGAATTGGGAGCAACTCGCAAATAGAAGTCTGCCTTCACATCGACACGCATTCTGTCTTTAGTGATCAGCGCATCTTTCTGGGTTTTTTCCACTTCGATACGCAGGGTATTCATGTTGACCGAAATGGTTTCATGCAGCACGGGCAGGACGATAGCGCCGCCATCTTTAATGATTTTCTCACCGCCAAAGCCGGTACGCACAAAGGCCATTTCTTTGGTTGCCCGTTTATATAACTTGGCAAAAATTAACCCTATCACGATAAAGCCAAGTAACACCATACCGGCAACGAGCAAAATAAAACTACCGGATGAACCGATATCAGTTAACACATCCATTTGATTTCCTTTCAATTGATTTATGGCTGGGGACGATTAATTATCAAAACGCGTAGCAGACCAGACACGGCCTTCACGTTTAAGTAGCACTACTTGAGTGCCAGAGGCAAACTCGATGCCCGAAGTTTCAGGCTCGACTAAGACATAATGTTTTTGTTGGTGTTTATCACGCACAACGGCTTCAGAGGGCATGCCTTTAATGGCGCAGCCTAAGGTAATAGTCGCGACATAGCCGCTCAAATCATCAAGGGAAATTGCGCTCGATTCATTTTTCGGCAGATGATCCGCCAGCACTCGACCGAAATAACGGCAAGAAAAGGCACTCGCAACTATAGCAATGGGTAAGGTGAACAATTGCGGCAGCAAAAGACCAGCGACATTGAAACTGATAAAATTGACGATATAACCCGCTATCGCAAAACTGGTCAGGGCGAGCACAAACCAAATCAATAACGGCAGTCGATTGAGGCACAGCCAACCGGCAATGCCGGTGAGCCCACCAGGGCTGACATCGGCGTCATAATCCGCATCGATAGGCACCCATTGGTCTAGTGCACTCATCATGCTTAGGCCAATAACTAACGCGAAGGCTTCAAACACACCGAGGGCCAGAACACAGGCAAAAGCTATGGTGTAAGGTAAATTAGGCTGCTCAACTAAAAACGCCCACATAGTCATCTCCTTGAACAATACAGCATTCCATTTATTTCACTATAATTATCGACTTATGCGCCACAGAATAGCAAGCCAAGCCCTATTTCCAAACTAAAAATTTACCCTAAAATGGATTTTCACTGTAACCCTGCTGCGCCAAAATAGCGTGGGCTGTCATCGCCGATAATGCCATATCGACTCCGGGTAATAATGAGGCATTGGTCAAATCAAAATAGGCGGCGCTCTGTCCGCAGATATAAAACTTCACGCCGTGATCAACCAGAGCCTTAACCAAAGTACGATTGGCGTTGACGGCACCTGAGTGCTGCTTGGCATAAAAAACATCATCAGCTAAATCGCTGATGCCACCACCATGCACCACCATGGCCAGTTCGATATCAGTTTCTTTAACGCCTGCCGCCACATGCATATTGATAAAACGGGCTAAACTTTCGAGCTGACGATTCGTCTTACCCGCATCGGCCGCCTTACTCATATCAAAAGCCACTTTAAACTTTATGCCCTTAGGAATGGGCATCATGCTATCGACTTTGGCAATCTGACCAAATTCAGGAATAGCAGGCCCAGCCACAAATTTATCGGCGCCCGCCTGCGCCGTCGAAGCGATAGCGGCTAGGGTCAGGCACAGCGCAGCCTTAAGCGTTTTAGTGCTATATGATTTTGACTTCATTGTATTATCATCCTGTTATTGTTATTTATTCGCGCAGATTTTATGCGCCAGAAGGGAAATCCCATGGGCACACCTAAGACTAAAGTACCAACGCCAAGTTACGACAAACTGACGGCACATTTCCAGAAAATTTCTCACTTTGAACATTTCAGCGCTTTGGGGGACTGGGATCAAGCGGCCATGATGCCGATGGGTGGCGGTCAAGATCGCGGCGATGCTATGGCAGAACTGGCGCTGCATATCCACGGTCTCAAAACCTCAGCCGTATTAGCCGAGCACTTACACGGCGCGGCGGACGAATCACTCTCAACTGAGCAAGAAGCTAATCTGCGGGAAATGCAGTACCAGTATCAACAGGCCAACTTAGTGCCCGGCGACCTAGTACAAGCCAAAACCAAGATGGCCTATCAATGTGAGAATGCGTGGCGCGAGCAGCGTAAAAATAATGATTGGCTGGGCTTTAAGCCCAATCTAAAAGCGGTCATCGACCTTGCCAAGGAAGAAGCGCAGATCCGCGGCGAAGCCCAAAATATCGCGCCCTATGATGCCCTACTCAATAAATTTGAGCCGGGAATGACCACGGCAAAACTTGAACAAACCTTTGGTGGCCTGAAAGATTGGCTACCGACACTCATCCAAGAAGTGCTGGCTAAGCAGGCAAACGAGCCTAAGCTTGTACTCAATGGCCCCTTCGATATCAGCGCGCAGCAAGCCCTTGGCCGTGACGTCATGGCGTTTTTGGGGTTTGACTTTAATCACGGCAGGCTGGATATGAGTAGCCATCCATTTTGTGGCGGCGTGCCAAGCGATGTGCGGATAACGACTCGCTACAATGAGGCCGATTTCAGTAGCGCAATCATGGGCATAGTTCATGAAACAGGCCATGCCAGATACGAGCAAGGTTTACCTCAAGCGTGGCGCGGTCAACCCGCAGGGCTTGCACGTTCTATGGGCGTCCACGAAAGCCAAAGTCTATTTTGCGAAATGCAGCTTGGGGCTAACCCGGCGTTTTTACGCCAATTGCAGCCACTGATTAAACAGCACTTAGGCTGCAAGTTCAGCGCCCAAGACTTGGCAAGACACTACACCCGCGTGGCTCCCGGACTTATCCGCGTCGACGCCGATGAAGTCACCTATCCTTGCCACATTTTGCTGCGGTTTGAGGCGGAAAAAGCCTTTGTCGACAGCAGCTTAACCGTCGATGATTTACCTGATTTTTGGTCAAGTCAGATGCAACAATTACTGGGGATCAATACTGATGGCAATTATCGCGACGGCTGTATGCAGGACATACATTGGGCTGTGGGGGAATTAGGCTATTTCCCCAGCTATACCTTAGGCGCCATGTATGCCGCCCAATGCCGCTTTGCGATGGAAAAAGCCTTAGGGCCGATTGAAGCCCTAATCGATGCAGGCAAGTTGGACTCGGTATTTCAATGGCTGAGTGAGCACATTTGGTCTAAGGGATCCTTGCTCACCACCGATGAACTGATCCGCCAAGCAACGGGCGAAACCTTAAATGGTCAATATCTTGAGCGTCACCTGCGCCAACGATATCAGGGCATTTAACCGCTTTAAAAGCGCTGAAAGCTCAGTTTATACGGGTTTTAAAGCGCTTTATATTACCGCCGGAGCCTGCATTTTGAAGCCGCTTGAGGTTATAATGCCGAGTTATTTTAATCAGGACTCTTGAAACAGGATAATTGTCGGCCATGCTACTGCGAGCAATCACCCCACAGGATTGGGATGCCATTCTAGCAATCCAAGATGAGTGTTACTCACAACTGGATCCTGAGCCCCTGCATGTACTGCAGAGTAAATGGCAGGTATCGCCACAATCCTGTTTTGTGTTCGAAGTGAATGGCTCGGTTGTCGGTTATTGCTTGGCCCACCCTTGGACCACCAATATGCCGCCCGCGCTCTATCAGCCCATCACTCATTTACCTAAGGCTGATACTTTATACCTACACGATATTGCGATTTCGGCCAAAGCCCAAGGTTTAGGCGCAGGTGCTAAGGCGCTCACCCGCTTAACACTACTGGCGGATCGCTATAATCTCAATTCCTTGTCCCTCGTTGCCGTTCAAGGTGCCGACAGTTATTGGCTAAAAATGGGCTTTAAACCTCAGGCTATAGACAAGTGCCTTGGCAGCTATACCGACGATGCCATGTACATGATTTATAATATTGATCATAGAGATATATGATGAACCCAACCCTCACCACTATCGGCTTACTCTGTCTTAGCAATATTTTTATGACCTTTGCCTGGTATGGGCATTTAAAAACCTTAGGTTCAAAGCCTTGGGTTATCGCCGCTTTAGTGAGTTGGGGCATCGCCCTATTTGAATACTTGCTGCAAGTGCCCGCTAACCGTATCGGTTACACGGTCATGAATGTCGGCCAGTTAAAAATTTTACAAGAAGTCATCACCTTAAGTCTGTTCGTCCCCTTTGCCTATTTCTATATGAAAGAACCATTGAAGCTCGATTATCTGTGGGCAGGATTATGCATATTAGGTGCTGTGTATTTTATTTTTAGAAGCGAATTCAATTAATTTCAGGAGAGCCCCATGGCACGTCAAGTCACTTATACCTTCAAAGGTACGACTAAAACCATCGCCTTTAGCTACGACAAACACCATGATTTATATGAGGCAGTTGCCGAAGCCGAAGGTATCGATCTGAGCAAATTTTTGGCCATGGAACAACAAGTCGCTATGACCTCGCGCAAGGGGGCTAAGGCTGAAAAAGAATTCAGAAAAGTAGAATTTGCCCGCTTTGGCTTTAGCAATATCCACTTTGTCCGCGACGAAGAACCCGAAGCCTAGACTAGCGTATTTATTTTTGTATTCGCTTTAAGCACTTTAAAAACAGGACACTGTGATGCTCAATACCGAACATGCTAACTTTCCCCGTGCGGGATTCTTTCGCCGCTTAGGTGCTGCCGTTTACGATTCGCTGTTAGCCGTGGCCGTTTATATGGTTTCTGGCGCTGTGGGCTTTGGCATTTTCTACGGTCTTACCGCTTCAGGATTGGCTGGCATGAATGGCTTTGAGCATGTCTCAGATGCGCTCAATGGCACGCCGATTTACCACGGTCTTTATCAACTCTGGCTCGTCTTGTGTGTCGGAACTTTCTATGCCTTGTTCTGGAGTAAGGGCGGTCAAACCTTAGGGATGCGCGCTTGGCGGCTTAAGATCCAACATCCTAATGGCCAAAACTTAAGCATGATCACCGCCTATGCCCGTATCGTTTGGTCATTGCTCGGCATTGGCAATTTATGGATTGTCATCAATGATGATAAACGCGCACTGCAGGATAGGATGACGCGTTCTGAAGTGGTTGTTCTCTCGAAGGAAGCTAACCAAATGCGTAACTGGCACGGCGCTTAGATTTGAAGCTTAGATTTGAAGCTTAGATTTGAAGCTTAGGTTTCGGAGCTTAAACCAAGCCAAATCCACCCATAAAAAACGACGCAACGCGTCGTTTTTTATGGGCTAAATTCGGCATAACTGAATGCATATCATCGCCGAATAAAGTAGAAGGCAATCCCCGTAAATAACAGACTCGGTGCTACGGCCCCCACATAGGCTGGCAACTCGTAGACTATGCTCATAGGGCCAAAGATTTCATTGCTGATATAAAAGCTAAAGCCCGCAACAACCCCGAGCAACACCCTAGCGCCCATAGTCACGGTTCGCAGCGGGCCAAATACAAATGAGAGGGCCACCAGCATCATGACGCCGACGGTAATAGGTTGCATAAATTTACGCCATAGGGCCAACTCATAACGACTGGGATCTTGGCTATTCGTTTTAAGATAATCGAGATAACCGAGTAGGCCACGGATAGAGAGCGCCTCTGGTTTAATCGACACTACGCTGAGCTTATCCGGCGTTAAACTCGATTTCCACACATCTTCTTCGAGGTAATCTAAGCTCACGAGATCGGATGTCACTTCTGTGCGCTCAACCCCAAATAAACGCCAACTGTCCTTAGCAAATAGGGCTCGGTCAGCGTGTACAACATTGGTGAGTTTAAGCTCATTATTGAATTTATAGAGAGTGATGTTATTGAGTTTATTGATATCTTCAACTTCGCCAATATTGACGAATAGGTCCCCATCCTTAGCCCAAATGCCTCGGTGTGATTTAATTAAACTGCCACCGGATAACTTAATCGCTTGTAACTCATTGGCTTTCTGCTCGGCAATCGGTGCCCCCCACTCCCCCAGCGCCATCACCATCAGCATTAAAGGTACCGCCGTTTTCATGGCGGAAAGCGTGATCTGCAAACGCGACATCCCCGAGGCCTGCATCACCACCAATTCAGAGTTCGACGCCAACATGCCCATCCCGATTAAAGCACCGAGCAGAACGGCCATCGGAAAAAACATTTCGATATCCCGCGGCACTAAAAATAGGACATAGATCCCGGCATCCATCATGGTATAAGTCCCACGACCAACTAAACGCAATTGGTCAACCCACTTGATAATGCCAGAAAGACCGGTGAGTACGAGTAAACACAGCGCCGAAGTGCTCAATAATACCCTAGCGATATAAAGGTCTAAGATCTTCATGCAGCCACCTTTCTACGCACCATTGCAGTGGATAAACGCGCAAATAAGGGTCTGTCTTTACCGAGCAGGAGAAGCCCCATGATCAAAGCAGACAAATGTATCCACCACATGCCTAAATACAGTGGGATCACGCCATCTTGAAGCGCTTTACGCCCTGCTACCATCAGACCAAAATAGCCTAAATACAGGAGCACTGCGGGCAACATCTTCGCAAATTTACCTTGGCGCACATTCACCCTTGCTAATGGCACGGCGATAAGCGTCATAATCGGAATGGCCAACGGAATAGCGAGACGCCACTGGAACTCTGCCACCGCTTCTGCTCCTTCGACGTTAAGCAGATCCTTCAACGGGAGAGCCGATAGTTTGCGACGACGTTCATCGACTTGTTGCTCTTTAATCTGCATTTTATAATCACCAAATTCAATCATTTGGTAGTTTTTCAGCTGTGGGCTGCCCTGGTAACGAACCCCCTCATTTAGCTGCAATTGCTGGGCACCGAACTTATCCTCCAGCACGCGACCACCTTTCGCCACCACCACATTGGTTAAGCCAACTTCATCACTGGGATCGGGTAACTGGGCCACAAACACTTTGTCCAGCTCATTATCTTTGCCGATGCGCTCGACGAATAACACGGCGCGGCCGTTAGGACTCGCCTGGAAACGTCCCTGCACCAGTGCGGCCAATCCAGCTTCAGATTGAGCCTTTTCAAGCACTTGATTTTGTTGTTCCTCCGCCCAGGGAGCGACATAGAGGGACAAATATCCCGTAAACAACATATTGATAACGGCAAGAATTAAGGTCACTCGGGTCACATACCACTCGCTCACGCCGACCCCATGGAGGATCACCATTTCGTTCTCGGCATACATGCGACCATGGGCCATCAAGATCCCAAGAAACAAACTCAAGGGTAAAACGAGCACCACTAAATAGGGGAGGTTTAAGCCAATTAATGTCGCAATGAGGGAGGCAGGAAATTCACCATCGGAGGCGTCGGCCAGTATACGCACGAAATGCTGGCTAATAAAAATAGTTAACAGTACAAAAAGTACTGCAATCTGCGCTTTTAAAACTTCTCGAATAAGGTATCTAAATACAATCACAGGTAGGATCCGGTCTCTAAACTTATCTTTTTGCTGGTAACAGACTAACTTTCATGTAAACTGTTTACTTTTGATAGTTTTCTGACCAGCTTCAGGGGTTCCTGGCAAACTTAAGTATACGAGTGTTTCACAAACACGTGACTCAAATGCCGAGAATAAATCACCTTTGGAGTAATAACTTAGGCCCTTTTCGGGACAAGCAGACATTATCCAATAAATATAAAAATTTGTCTTTAAGAATCTAGGAGTGCTCATGGAGTTTAGCGTAAAGAGCGGTAGCCCCGAAAAACAACGCTCGGCTTGTATCGTTGTCGGTGTTTATGAACCCCGCCGTCTATCCGGCATCGCCGAGCAATTAGACAAGATTAGCGAAGGTTATATCAGTAATCTGTTGCGTCGCGGTGATCTGGAAGGCAAGCCTGGCCAGATGTTATTGCTGCACCACGTTCCTAACGTATTGAGTGAGCGTGTATTATTAGTTGGCTGTGGCAAAGAACGAGAACTAGACGAACGCCAATATAAGCAAATCATTACTAAAACGATCAACACCTTAAATGAAACTGGGTCGATGGAAGCCGTGTGCTTCTTAACCGAGTTGCATGTTAAAGGTCGTGATACCTATTGGAAAGTACGTCAAGCCGTCGAAACCACCAATAACAGCTTGTATAGCTTCGATGCGTTAAAAAGCCGCAAAGGTGAAACCCGTCGTCCACTGCGTAAGTTAGTGTTCAATGTGCCAACTCGCCGCGAATTAACCTTAGGTGAACGCGCCATTGAGCACGGTATGGCCGTATCTGCGGGTGTGCATTTATGCCGCGATGTGGCCAATATGCCACCAAACATCTGCAATCCAGCCTATTTAGCCTCACAAGCACGCCAACTGGCTGAAATACATGAAAATCTGCATGTCACCACCGTAGGTGAAGAGCAAATGGCCAAGTTAGGCATGAACTCTTATCTAGCCGTGGGTCGTGCCAGCGCCAACGAATCCATCATGACAGTGATGGAATATAAAGGCGCCGTTGACAGCACAGAGAAGCCTATTGTGCTGGTTGGTAAAGGTTTAACCTTCGACTCTGGTGGTATTTCTTTAAAACCTGGCGAAGCTATGGATGAAATGAAATACGACATGGGCGGCGCTGCGGGTGTGATTGGCACCATGAAAGCCATCTGTGAGATGAAGTTACCTATTAATGTCATCGGTGTGCTCGCGGGTTGTGAAAACATGCCATCGGGTAATGCCTATCGTCCGGGTGATATTCTGACCACTATGTCAGGCCAAACCGTTGAAGTGCTTAATACCGACGCCGAAGGCCGTTTAGTGCTATGTGATGTATTAACCTATGTTGAGCGTTTCGAGCCTGAATTAGTGATCGACACTGCCACCTTAACCGGGGCCTGCGTGATCGCCTTAGGTAAACACGCTTCAGGCCTATTCTCATCCCACAACCCATTGGCACACGAGCTGTTAAATGCCGGAGAGCAGAGCGGTGACCGCGCATGGCGCATGCCATTATGGGATGAATACCAAGATATGCTCGACAGCCCATTTGCGGATATGACCAACCTAGGCGGTCGTCCTGCCGGTGCTATTACCGCCGCTTGCTTCCTGTCGCGTTTCGCGAAAAAGTACAACTGGGCTCACTTAGACGTAGCCGGTACTGCGTGGAACAGTGGCGCCAATAAAGGCTCCACGGGTCGTCCAGTACCGATTTTGACACAGTTCTTAATCAATCGTGCTGGTGTTGAACTGGGCGAGTAAATTTAACGGATAAGTTAATGCTCACAAAAGGCGAAGATAATCCTCTTCGCCTTTTTTATCTCTTTGAAACTAGAGTTTTTCCCCTCATCCCTAGGCGAATTAATCTATTCTCCTTCGTTACCCGCTAATCCCTCATCTTGAGTAAGTTTTGATTGACAGCTACGCCCCAGCCCTTTAGTTTTAACCCCATGAAAACGATGACTGCAGCTTTTTTTACTTTCTTTTTTACACCCCCACTCTAGGAGGCGGATTTACTGTGTAAAAACGAAAGTAAAAATCCAAAGCCTCCCCACTGGGAGGCTTTTTTGTCTTAAACGATTGATAAATACACGGCGGCAATTGAGGTCAGAATGCATAAACCACAGCCTTTAAACCAAACTCGAGAACAAATCACTCAGCTCGATAATGAACTGCTCTCATTACTCGCCGAGCGCCGTCGCTTAAGTTTAGAAGTGGCCCGCAGCAAAGAAGTCGATATCAGACCCATTAGGGACACCCAAAGGGAAAAGGAATTATTAACCAGACTGGTTAAGGAAGGGCGGGAAAAAGGCCTAGATGCCCACTATGTGATCTCCCTTTATCAAAGCATTATTGAAGATTCAGTGCTCAATCAGCAGGCTTATTTACACGGTCGCGCCAATCCTGAAACACAAAAACAGCAGTATTGTATCGCCTACCTTGGCGCTAGGGGCTCCTATTCTTACCTTGCCGCGAGCCGTTATTGCCTACGCCGCCAAGTCGATATGTTGGATTTAGGCTGCCAAAGTTTCGATGAAATTGTGCAAGCGGTTGAATCGGGTCATGCCGATTATGGGTTTCTGCCGATTGAAAATACCTCATCGGGTTCGATCAACGAAGTGTATGACGTGCTGCAGCATACCAGTCTCTCCATCGTGGGCGAGACTACCATAGAAGTGAGCCATTGCTTACTTGGCAAACCCGGCAGCAAATTGAGCGATATCAAGACCGTTTACGCCCATCCACAACCCATCAGCCAATGCAGCCGTTATCTCAGTCAACATAAGGATTTAAGGCTGGAATATTGCTCGAGCAGCGCCGAGGCGATGGAAAAGGTCAATCAAAGTGCCGACAATAGCGCTGGGGCTATTGGTAGCGCCGAAGGTGGTGCGCTCTATCAGCTAGAGTCCATAGAAGCGGGCCTTGCGAATCAAAAAATCAACCAAAGTCGTTTTATTGTTGTCGCCCGTAAAGCCGTGGCGGTGCCTGAACAACTCCCCGCGAAAACGACCTTAATCATGGCAACGAGCCAAAAAGCCGGCGCCTTAGTCGAGGCATTACTGGTACTGAAGGCTCATCAATTGAATATGAGCAAGTTAGAGTCTCGCCCTATCCCTGGCACGCCTTGGGAAGAAATGTTCTACCTCGATATCGATGCCAATATATCCAGCGAAGCCATGCAGGCAGGATTGAAGCAATTAGAGCGGATCACACGTTTTATCAAAGTATTAGGTTGCTACCCCTGTGAAACAGTCAAACCAACACAGCTGAGCAACAGCCAACTGCTGATTGAGCCTAGCACCTCTAAGACGCAAAACATAAACCCCTCAGCGCCGGAAATAAGCCCCTATAGATACAGCAAAGCCTATAAAGCACAGGACAGCGAAATTAGCAGCGGTCCATTGAGTATCGGCGCAGGCCATATTGGGGCGATAGCCAAGCTTAGCCTGACTAAGGAACTGTCTCCCTTAGCGTTATCTCAATTTGAACATAGGGTGAAACAGCTTAAGGAAATCGGGTTTCAAGCCATTATTTTGGAGGCGGTAAATCTCTTAGCTTCACCTGAGTTAACCTTAGCTAAACTGCGTCAAATCCTGCATCAATACGATTTACAGTGCATTGTCGCCGTGGAACAAAGCGCGGATATAGCACTGGTCACCCAGCAGGTAGACATGTTGTTTATCATGGGAAAACAAATGTTTAACCAAACTTTGTTGACCCAAGTTGGCACTCTGCCCATTCCGCTATTGCTCGAACGTAATGATATGGCAAGCTATGAGGAGTTTTTGGCGGCGACCGAGATTATTTTAAGCCAAGGCAATCAGCAGTTGATCCTCTGCGACTCGGGCGTTCGCACCTTTAACCACGCGAACCTTCCGACCCTAGATCTTGCGAGCCTGATCCAAATTAAGGCCACTAGCCATTTACCCATAGTGATCAATCCCTGTTATGCCATAGCACAGGACGCTTTGGTGCTGCAAACCCAAGGGATTAAACAACTCAAGGCCGATGGTTTAGTACTGAACTGCGCACTCGAAGACGATGGGCTAGAACTCATGGCCCAAGTTGTGCGGGAATTATATCGTTAACCTTTAAGGTAAAAGAGAAGCCACAGCACTGAGCTGTGGCTTTTTTATCACGGATAAGCTTATTTGGACGCAGGCCAGCTATCCTATTTCGCATTGACTGGCACAGCATTACTCCTGCGAATAAGTCCTGCCATAGTCGAACCTTGCACTAAGATAGAAAACACCACCACCGCATAGGTCATCACCAATAAGAGTTCACGTAACTCCACACCACTGCTCACATCGACCACTATCCCCTGCGGTAGACTCATGGCCATTGCCAGTGCCAGTCCGCCACGTAGCCCACCCCAAATCAAAATAGATTCGGCATAGGGATTATAGGATTTAACCAATCTAAATCCCCGATAAGGCAGTAACACACTGATGGCTCGCGCCAATAGCACGAGCGGAATCGACACAAACATAAACCACCACAGCGGCGCTTTAAACGTCACAAGTAACAGTAATAGGCCAAGTAACAGGAAGAGTAGCGCATTGAAGAAGGATTCGATCAGTGACCAAAATGTCAGTAACTTAACTCGCTCCTGACGAACAAAATATTTAGGCACACTGAAATTACCTATGATAATACCAGCACTTACCATAGCGAGCGGTCCAGAAACCCCAAAAACCTCCGCCATCACATATCCCGCAGTCGGAATAAGCAAAGTCACTAACATCAATTGGGTTTCTTCCTCACAGTAACGGAAAAAATGATGTAATAAGAAACCTAATACCGCGCCGTAAATCAGACCACCTATCGCCTCATGGAAGAATAAAACCGATACCTGCAGAGTCGTAATAGACTCGGTCGAAAACGCCATTTGGGATAACACCACAAAAACGACTAACCCAATACCATCATTAAATAATGACTCTCCCTCCACTTGAATGGCGATATCTTCCGGAGCCCCCATCTTCTTTAAAATGGCTAGCACGGCTATGGGATCCGTGGGAGAAATTAAGGCACCAAAGAGTAGGCAATGGGTGAGCGCTAGGGGTAATCCCAATTGGGGCGCAACCCAAAACAGCAGACCACCAATTATAAAGGTCGACAGTAATGTGCTCACACAGGCAAGAATGAGGATCTCCCACTTTTGGTGCTTTAATATTGATAAGCGGATCTGCAGGGCACCAGCGAAAAGTAAGAAGCCGAGCATGCCGTTAAGTAAGAGTGCCTGAAAATCGAGTTTCTTAAGCCCAACCACGAAATAGCCATATACCTCGCCCCCAAGTGCCTTTCCCCCGAGGAGGAGCAATAAACTCATCCCAAGGGCCAAAGCCGTGATAGCAACGGTTTCTTGTAATTTATGCACCCGAGAAGAGATTACAGAGGTGACTAAGGCTAACGCGCAGAGAATACAGAGAATTTGATAGCTGGACATGGGAGCCTCTTTCAACACAAAGATGCAGAGACTCTAGCACATATTTAGACTTCTAAACCATCCAATAAGCTTAACCAACCCTTTAGGATTCGATGACAAAACCAAATAATACCAAAGAGATAAATCGAAAGACTGAGCCAAGTGACAGGCACCCAATAACCGAGAGCCAACAGACCGATAAAAATAATATTGGAATGGCGCTGCCAGCGCAGATGCGAAGCAAGCAGTCCATTATTCAGTGTTTGGCGTTGGGATACATTGATAAACAGACTCAACAGCACAGGAAGCAAGAGTAGCGGGAAACCCGACATCAAAGCATAAAGCAAATGCCCAAGGCTACGATCTTCAATTTTTGCGGCATAGGTGGTTGTCGTTGTCATTGAGAGACTCCAGCCAGATGATGGGACTGGGCGCTCACACTCAACGCCCCTGTCTTTAACCTTACGTTCTCGGGTAAATAATCGCAACTAAGGAGTTAAAATATTTCCTCTCGAAAGTTAATATCCATGCAGACTACAAGGACAAAGTGATATCGGACTTCAACTTAGTTGAACAGGCTAAGACAAAGCCGGCTTCAATTTCAGCGGGGGTTAATGTCATAATGCTGCTGGATTCTGTCTCCCCTTCGAGCACTTGGCATTTGCAGGCACCACACACGCCTGAACGGCAGGCGGCAATAATCGGTAAACCTTCAGCCTCAATGCCTTCGAGTAAGCTTTGCTCCGAGGTTAACTCGCGCTTTCTATCGCCGATGGACAACATAAAAGCCGAGCTGGAATTGGCCGGCTCTATGCCCTGCATTTCAGCTTGCTTAACTCTGTGCTGCGCATCTTTGACCGCGGTGGCAAAGCTTTCATGGTGCAGTTGAGCCATATCAAAATTAAGCTCACCCAGTAAGCGTTTCACCGCCTGCATATAGGGCTCTGGACCACATAAAAACACGGTCCGTTCCGCAAAATCGGGCACTAAATTAAGTAAACTTTCGGCACTTAACCGCCCAATCTCATGTAAAACCTCATCCCCATGCCATAGTGTTTCTGTTGTGATAGATTCCAACATGTAACGCAGCTTAAAACGGCTATGACGCTGCGCCATAGTGGCTAAGGAGGATTTAAAAATGATGTCCGCTTCGGAGCGCGCACTGTGTACAAAGGCAATATCGGCATCCATCTGGCTATCGGTAAGATAACGGGACATAGAGTACATAGGGGTAATGCCGCAGCCAGCACTCAAGAATAGATATTTTTTTGCAGGAATATCAAACAGATTAAACTGCCCCGTTGGCGGTAATACTCGAACACTTTGCCCCGGCTGCAGATGGTCAATAAGATAATTGGAGACCAGTCCACCTTCGACCCGCTTGATGGTCACCATAAGGGAATAGGGCCGCGAGGGTGTGGAAGATAAGGTATAACTGCGACAAGCCTGCTCACCGTTGATCTCAAGCACTAAGGTCATAAACTGCCCAGGCTTATAGTCAAACTTCATTGGCTCGCCGGCTTGAAAACGAAAGCTCACCACATCAGCGGTTTCGTTCCAGCGTTCGACGCACACTAATTGATTGAAACTCTCCTGTCTTTGGGGAGAAAAGGATAATGTCCCCTCCCTCGACATCAGACTCATATTCATAGCATTCTTATTCCACAAAACACTGCGGTTTTACTCAAACGCTTAAAACCGCAGTTAAACAAAGGTTCTCGGTTGATTTAGGCCACGTTTAACATGGTTTTCAAATCGGCCTCGACGGTCGTGGTATTACGTAAACCAAACTTTTCTTCCAAAATTTTGGCTAAATTTGCCGTTAGGAAGGCGGGTGGTGTTGGGCCAGTACGAATGTTTTTTACCCCAAGGGAGAGCAAGGTCAACAATACAACAATGGCTTTTTGCTCGAACCATGAAAGCACTAAGCTAAGGGGTAATTCATTAATATCGCACTCAAAAATCTCTGAAAGGGCAATCGCAAGCTGAATAGCAGAATAAGCATCGTTGCACTGGCCAATATCGAGTAAACGCGGGATACCGTTGATATCACCAAAGTCGAGTTTATTGAACTTGTACTTGCCGCAACCTAAGGTCAGGATCACAGAGTCTTTAGGGGCTGACTTAGCCAGATCGGTAAAATAGCTTCTTTCAGCCTTATCGCCATCACAGCCCCCTACGAGGAAGAAGTGCTTGATTGAGCCATTTTTCACATTATCAACCACGGCAGGAGCCGCAGTCATTAAGGCATTACGGGCAAAACCTATGGTGATATTGTGTGGAATTTCATCGTATTGGAAGCCTTCTAAAGCAAGGGCCTTATCGACTACCGCCGAGAAATCATCCCCAACAATATGTGTCACCCCTGGCCAGCCGACAATGCTGCGGGTGAAAATGCGGTCGCTATAATTGCCCACATTTGGATCGATAATGCAGTTTGATGTCATCACTACAGCACCGGGGAAGTTAGCGAACTCCTTTTGTTGGTTCTGCCAAGCGCTGCCGTAGTTACCGACAAGGTGAGGATATTTTTTAAAGGCGGGATAGGCCAATGCGGGTAACATTTCACCGTGGGTATACACATTGATACCCTTGCCAGCTGTTTGCTCGAGGATAAGCTCTAAATCCTTCATATCATGGCCGGAAACTAAAATCGCCTTGCCCTTAACTGACTTAGTATTCACTACTGTTGGCTCAGGGTGACCGAAGGCTTCGGTTTCGCCCGCATCGAGCATAGCCATAATGCGATAATTAAGCTGACCTATGTCCATTGCGGTGGTGAATAATTTGTCGCCATCGACGCTAGGCTCACCCAAAAATGCCATAATTTCATGGAAACCTTCCGCAATGCTGGCATCCGTCTTACCTAATACGCGAGCATGCTCCATATAGGCGGCGGCGCCTTTAAGGCCATATAGGCAAAGCAGTCTTAAACCTAGGATATCCTCATGGATTTCATGTTTGTCTTTATTCAATAGCGCGATAGGCGCCTGAGAAAGCATTTCAACTTTGCTCGTTCCCAGCACTAATTGAGCAACTTCAGGAACCTGCTCTGCAACGATCCCAGCGCTCTGGCATGCCGCTTCATAGGCAAGCTTTAAACTCGTACGATACTTAGCGGCCTGCTGTGCGTAGGCAATCAGACGTTCATCGTCAAAATTGACGTTGGTCAGCGTAGAGAAAAATGCCTTAGGCACAAAACTGTCCACTTCGGCATCGATAATGCCCAGCCCGCGAGCTTTAACCGCATACACAGACACGCCCTGCAGCATATAAATCAATAAATCCTGCAGATCGGACGTTGCCGCCAACTTGCCACACATACCTTGGGAATAACTACAACCATTGCCAGCGGGTGTGCGGATGGTTTGCTCACACTGAATACAAAACATGGATAGACTCCTAATTTAAATTCATGCTTTATTTATGCATGTTTAAAACTAGTCTACCGAAACCCTGTGTAAGCGACAGTAATTTCTAAAATTCAATATCAAATTTTAGAGAAAGATCACCTTAAGCAAATGCTAATAAACATAAATAAACCTAGCCAAGATCCATAAAAAACGCCCATATATGATGGGCGTTTTTATATAACTAATTGTTTATTAATTGGCTTTCATATCATTAACCGATTGCAACATAGTGCGACTTTCACGCTGAAACTGCGGTGCAAAGTCCCCAAACCACTTAGCAACGGTTTGAAACTGCTTAATGAACTCGTCCCTATCGCCACGCTTTAGTAGCTCTAATGCTTCACGATAGTTATCCAAATAATCACCGATGGCATGCTGACTATCCTGCTGGGCAAAAATAATATCGGCGTAAAGCTCTGGGCTTTGGGCGAATAAGCGCCCGACCATGGCTAATTCCAAGCGGTAAATCGGCGAGCTAAATTGCAGTAGAGTGTCGATATCCGCCTCTTCCTTGCACAGATTCAAACCGTATACAAAGGTCGAAAAATGCCGCATCGCCTGTACTAACTGCATCGCACTGTCGTGGCGCTCGGGCTCAGCTTCGACAATCCGCGCCCCCCAAATGGCGATCTGTTCGAGTAACCATTGGTATTTATCAGGCTCACGTCCGTGACACACCACCACCACTTGCTTGGCTAAGCTCCCAACATCGGGGCCAAACATAGGATGGAATCCCACCACAGGGCCATTATGGGCCTCGAGCATAGCGTTAACTGGCCCAGTTTTGATGGACGTTAAGTCGGCTAAAATGCAATCCTTGGGTAACTGGGTCAGTTTTTCACGGATCAGCTCACAGGTAATGGCAATCGGCACAGTGACTAGCACCAATCCCGCCTCGGCAAATAAGCTGTCTGCTTGCTGCCAGTCGTCTTTATCAAGAATATTCACTTGATAGCCCGACAGCTTTAGCATCTGTTGAAACAGTCCACCAAGCTGCCCTTTGCCGCCAACAATCACCACTGGGCCGAGATCTTGCTTCACTTGCTTAAAACCAACGTCTTTTTCATTGAGATAAGACTCACGCATCAAGCGGCGTAGAATGTCCTCAATGAGCTGTGGTGCAATCCCCATCGCATTGGCTTCTTCACGGCGTTTCGCCAGCATAGCCGCTTCCCGCTGCGGCGCATAAATAGGCAGTCCTGCGGCATGTTTCACCGTGCCAACCTGGGCGACTAAATCCAACCGTTTACGCAGTAAATGCAATAATTGCTGATCGACACCATCGATAAGTCCACGGAGGTTTTCTAACTCGGCCGTTGTCTTTTCATTCATACTGTGAGTCCATTAAGCACTTAGGCATTTACCACTTTCAAGGTATTAAAACGTGTCGGGAGTATCGAAGATAACTTCGATGCACCTTGGCGTAAAACGGTTTCGGTTTTTTCCCAATTAATACAGGAATCCGTCACAGAAACACCGTATGCCAACTCGCTTAATGGCTTATCACAGCTTTGATTACCTTCATTTAAATGGCTCTCTAACATCACCCCGATAATGGACTTATTGCCATGGTAGATCTGGGTAAAAACATCCTCACACACTGGAATTTGCCGCGCATAATCCTTAGAGGAGTTGCCATGGCTACAATCGATGATAAGGCGAGCATTGAGCTTCGCTTTATGGAGCTGCATTTCACACTCGGCCACACTGGCGGCATCGTAGTTTGGTGTTGCGCCACCACGTAAAATCACATGACCATCGGGATTACCCGCCGTTTGCAGCAGCGCAACCTGCCCCTGTTGGTTAATCCCCATAAATCTATGGCTGCTGGCCGCCGATTTAAGCGCATTGATAGCCACATCGAGCTTACCATCTGTGCCATTTTTAAAGCCAACTGGCATAGACAGGCCCGACGCCATTTCCCTGTGGGTTTGCGATTCAGTAGTACGGGCTCCAATGGCCGACCATGTCACTAATTCCGAGATGTACTGAGGGCTGATAGGATCGAGCGCTTCGGTGGCGACTGGCAATTCCAGCTCGGCCAGCCAAATCATCAGCTCACGGGCCAGTTTCAGACCTTTTTCGACATCGAAGGATTCATCCATATCGGGGTCGTTGATCATGCCCTTCCAACCTACCGTTGTACGCGGTTTTTCAAAGTACACTCGCATTAAAATATAAAACTCATCGCTGAGTTCATCGTGTAATTTTTTAAGCTTTAAGGCATATTCCTTAGCCGCGCTGATGTCGTGGATAGAACAAGGGCCAGCGACAATCAGCACACGGTTATCGCGTTTATGGACGATATCGGCGACGGTTTTGCGGGCATTGAGGATATAACGATAGGCATGTTCGGAGAGTGGCAGCGCATTTTTAAGCTCCTGCGGTGTGATTAAGATCTTCTCTGAACTAATGTGTACGTTATTAATCGTATCCTGCTGCATGCTTACCACCTGAGGCCGAGTGTTATACCCTGTTTTAAAGCTCATCTTTAAAGGTTTGGGTGTGAGTGTATTCGTAAAAATGATGACATTACAAGTGTAATTTCGTAATGCTACACCATTACAATAAAGCGTCACTATGCCTGCAAATGGTTTGAAGATCAAGGAGAAGTGTCAGAAATGATACTTGAGCCATCCCAAATAATAGGAATTAGTAAAAATTGGCTTGAAAAACAACAACAAAAAACCGCCACTAGGGCGGTTTTTTGTGCGAACACTACGTCTTGTTTTCTGTAGCGGGTACTATTACTTAGTAGCCAGCTTTTCACGGATACGTGCAGATTTACCTGAACGATCACGTAAATAGTACAGTTTGGCGCGACGAACGCGGCCACGACGCTTAACTTCAATGCTAGCGATCAGCGGGCTGTGCGTTTGGAATGCACGCTCAA
The DNA here is from genome assembly GCF_002783505.1 of Shewanella sp. CG12_big_fil_rev_8_21_14_0_65_47_15. GTDB lineage: Bacteria > Pseudomonadota > Gammaproteobacteria > Enterobacterales > Shewanellaceae > Shewanella. Next base: position 113,064 of record NZ_PFGL01000063.1, on the reverse strand, counting down.
CACCTTCACCATTAGAGATTTTACGTACTGTGAATGCAGAGTGCAGACCACGGTTACGTTTAGCAATTACAACGCCTTCGAAAGCCTGTAAACGCTCTTTATCACCTTCTTTAACACGAACCTGAACTACTACTGTATCACCAGCACCAAACGCAGGTACGTCTTGTTTCATTTGCTCATCGTTGAGCATTTTAATGATGTTGTTCATAACTTACTCCGTTCTAGAATTAACTGAGCTACGACTAAGCATGCTTGTCCATTGCTTCAACGAACTGCGCTAAAAGAGTCGTTTGTTCGTCAGTCAGAGCTAGATTTTCAAATAATTCTGGTCGTCTTAGAAAAGTCCTACCAAGGCTTTGCTGTAAACGCCAGAGTCTAATTTGTTCGTGGTTGCCACTTAGCAGCACTGCTGGCACATCGAGTCCATCTAGGCTTTCAGGGCGAGTGTAATGAGGACAATCCAGTAGGCCGTCGGAGAAAGAATCTTGCTCCGCCGAGGCTTGTTTTCCTAGCACGCCAGGAACCAATCTCGATACTGCATCTATGAGTGTCATTGCTGGTAATTCACCGCCCGAGAGCACGTAATCACCAATTGACCACTCCTCATCCACCTCCGTTTGAATAATCCGTTCATCAATACCTTCGTATCGACCACAGACCAAAATCAAACGTGATGATTGCGCCAACTCAGAAACGCCTTGCTGATCCAGCTTGCGTCCTTGAGGTGACAAGTAAATCACCTTCGCACCTTCACCCGCTGCAGCTCTCGCTGCATGGATGGCATCGCGTAAGGGTTGCACCATCATCAACATGCCGGGACCACCGCCGTAAGGTCGGTCATCCACAGTACTGTGTCTATCATGGGTGAAATCACGGGGATTCCAGGTTTGCAACTCCAGCAGGCCGTTTTTCACGGCTCGACCCGTAACACCAAAGTCTGTCACGGCACGGAACATCTCTGGGAACAGGGTTATTACCCCTAACCACATCTGTTGTACCTCGACTTAGAAGTCAGGATCCCAATCCACTAAAATCTGTTTACCTTGCAGATCCACCGTTTTGATGAACTGCTCAGGGACAAAGGGGATCATACGTTCCACTTTGCCGAAACTATCTTTAGCGTTGGCCTTAACTAAAAGTACATCGTTCGATCCTGTTTCCACGATCTGATCGACTATGCCCATGTTATAGCCCGTTGTATTGACCACTTCACAACCGATGAGATCACGCCAGTAGAATTCATCTGCTGGCAAATCGTTCATCTGTTCCGGCAAAATCGCAATCTCACAATTTGTGAGCATTTGCGCTCGCTCCCGCGTGTTGACACCTTCAAGTTCGGCAACAACGGCCTTACCTTGGTATCGCCACTGGGTGACCTTTACTTCGCGCCATTCACCATTTTCTTTAATAAGCCAAGGTGAATAGTCAAAGATACCTTCAACAGAATCGGTATAGGCGGTGATTCTCAGCCAACCTTTAATGCCATGACAGGAGCCTAATTTCCCCAGTACGACTGGCTGTTGGTTACTGCTCATCAATCTATACCTTAACGCTATTAAGCAGCTGCTTTACGAGCGTCTTTGATCAATTTTGCTACGCGATCAGTTGTCGCAGCGCCGTTAGAAACCCAGTGCTCAACGCGAGCTAGGTCTAAACGTAAAGTTTCTTCTTGGCCACGGGCCAATGGGTTGAAGAAACCAACACGCTCAATGAAACGACCGTCACGAGCGTTACGGCTGTCAGCAACAACGATGTTGTAAAATGGACGCTTTTTAGCGCCGCCACGAGCTAAACGAATGGTAACCATGCGTTTTCAATCCTCTAATGATTTGCTTGAAGCAAAAATAAAAACTGGAACCCCGTGTTCGCGAAGAGTCCCAGATAGAAAGCCGGAAGATTTTACCTGACTTTTCAACGAATGCAACCAAATCTGGCGATTATTAAACCTGCCACCCTAGTGCGCTCGTCGATCTAAGCTAAATCAACCGACTGATAAAACATTAACTTTGGTCAAAATAGCTGAAATTAACGGCCGGGAAATTTCATCCCGCCCGGCATCATGCCACGCATTCCGCGCATCATTTTTTGCATGCCACCCTTGGCCGACATTTTTTTCATCATCTTTTGCATCTGGGTAAACTGTTTCAATAAACGGTTTACGTCTTGAATTTGCGTGCCTGAACCCGCGGCGATACGGCGCTTACGCGAGCCCTTGATTAAATCCGGGTTTTTGCGCTCTTTGGCCGTCATAGAGTTGATGATGGCTTCCATTTGGCCCGTCATCTTGCCGTCTTGAATTTGCGCAAGGGCCTCTGGCGGCAATTGACCGACACCGGGCAGCTTTTCCAGCATGTTCATCATGCCGCCCATATTTTTCATTTGCTGTAGCTGTTCACGGAAATCTTCTAAATCGAAACTGCCGCCCTGCTTCACTTTGGAAGCCAGCTTCATCGCCTTTTCTTTATCGACGCCGCGCTCCACTTCTTCGATAAGCGATAACACATCGCCCATGCCCAAAATACGTGAGGCGATACGATCGGGATGGAATGGCTCTAACGCGTCGGTCTTTTCACCGACACCGAGGAATTTAATCGGTTTGCCTGTGATATGGCGAATCGATAATGCCGCACCGCCGCGGGCATCACCATCGACCTTAGTTAAGATGACACCGGTTAAGGGCAAGGCTTCATTAAAGGCTTTGGCGGTATTGGCCGCATCTTGCCCCGTCATCGCATCGACAACGAAGAGGGTTTCGATAGGTTTAACCGCGGCATGTAGCGCCTTGATTTCATCCATCATGGCTTCATCGACGTGCAGACGGCCTGCGGTATCGAGGATAACGACATCAATAAACTTTAGTTTTGCGTGGGCAATGGCCGCTTTCGCAATGTCGATTGGCTTTTGGCTGACGTCCGATGGGAAGAACTCCACATCGACTTCACTCGCTAAGGTCTCAAGCTGTTTGATTGCCGCTGGACGATAAACGTCGGCGCTGACCACCAATACGGATTTCTTATGGCGAGTACGCAGTAATTTACCTAATTTGGCAACACTGGTGGTTTTACCCGCACCTTGCAGGCCCGCCATCATAATCACGGCGGGTGGCTGAGTCGCTAAATCTAAGGCTTCATTCGCCTCGCCCATGGATTTTTCAAGTTCGCTTTGAACTATCTTAATAAAGGCTTGGCCTGGGCTTAAACTTTTCGCCACTTCTTGGCCAACGGCGCGCTCTTTAACATTGTTAACGAACTCACGTACCACGGGCAGGGCAACATCGGCCTCTAGCAGTGCCATACGCACTTCGCGCAGGGTTTCCTTAACGTTTTCTTCAGTTAAGCGACCACGGCCACTGATATTTTTCAGCGTGCGTGACAGTCTGTCGGTTAGATTCTCAAACATTATCCTGCTCTATACCTTTAAGGATCTCGATTAATGGACTGTATTATAACGATGCCGGCGCATTATGCTACTGCCACACTCATCTTGCGAGCACTTAAGCATTTTGCTTGCACTGGCTCATGTTTTACCGCTAGGCGTGAACTATTTACACCTAACAATAAGAATCTGCTAAATTTTGCAACTCATGTCACTGCCCATTTATCGACAGCTCATGTTATTCTAAGGAAAATATTGATCTGTATGCCCCGTTTTCAAGGCACCTTTAACAACACGAATAGGTTAATTATCCATGGTCATTTTTTCCGCCTCAGCCATGTTTTTTTACTGCATTGCATTGGTATTAGTGACAAGCCGACTGTTCCATCCTGAGGGGCCTAATCGCCGAGCCGTTGCGGGTGTGGCGGCGATTGCCGTTATTTTACATGCCGCTGCACTGTCCCAAGCGATATTTACCAGCGACGGACAAAACCTCAGCCTGACCAATGTTATTTCATTAGTGAACTGGATTATCGCCTTCACCTTTACTGTGATGATGTTCAGACTAAAAGTGATCGTCGTTGTACCCGTGGTTTATGCCTGTTCTGTGCTATCTGTGGCCCTACTCTGGTTATTACCGCCTAAATTTATCACCCACTTTGAACTCTACCCCGAAGTATTGGCCCACGTTGTATTATCACTCATGGCCTACAGTGCACTGATGATTGCCGCTCTGTATGCCATTCAGCTGGCGATGATCCAAAATAAACTTAAGAAGAAACAATTGATGTTAAGCCCTGGCATTCCACCGTTGATGACGGTAGAAAAGCAGCTCTATCATCTTGTGATTATTGGGGTTATCTTACTTAGCTTATCACTCGCCACAGGCTTTATCTTCCTCGACGATATGTTCGCCGATGGCAAAGGTCATAAAGCCATTCTGTCGATTATGGCTTGGTTCGTGTATATCACTATGCTGTGGCAACAATATTCCGTCGGCTGCAAAATCCGCACCGCCGTTATTTACACTTTAACGGGTGCAACCTTGCTCTCACTCGCTTATTTTGGTGCACGTATTGTTAAAGAGTTAATCCTCAGCTAATAATGTTAAGCCAGCGATATGATGAATGCTTTCGCTGGCTTGACACTCCTTTTAAATATCGGTATTTACTTAAGTTTACTGGCTAATTTGGGATCGACTTTTTGGACGCTATATCGACCGGCGCACTCCTCATTTTTTTACTAGTGCTCATTCTATTCTCAGCCTACTTTTCAGGCTCAGAAACCGCCATGATGACCCTCAATCGCTATCGTTTAAGGCATTTAGCATCCAATGGTCATAAAGGCGCAATACGGGCATTAAAACTGTTAGAACGCCCAGACCGCTTAATAGGCTTAATCCTTATCGGTAATAACTTAGTCAATATTCTAGCCTCAGCCGTAGCGACTATTATTGGCATGCGACTCTGGGGGGACTTAGGGGTCGCTATCGCCACAGGCGTCCTCACCTTAGTGGTATTAGTGTTTGCGGAAGTGACCCCCAAGACTATTGCCGCATTAAACCCAGAACGAATTGCCTTTCCATCGAGCATCTTACTGATCGCACTGTCGACAATATTTGCCTATGTTGTTACCAGCGTGAACCTCATCACCACGGGTATACTGCGTTTATTCGGTATCAAAACCATCAGCAGTAGCGATGCCTTAAGCCAAGAAGAACTTCGCACTGTCGTGCATGAAGCCGGGGCGCTTATCCCTCAGCGGCATCAAGAAATGTTGCTGTCTATTTTAGATCTCGAGAAAGTCACAGTTGAAGATATTATGGTGCCCCGTTCGGATATTTACGCCATTAACGTTAACGATGAATTTAAAGTCATTAACCGCCAGGTTATCCAAAGCCCTCATACCCGAGTGTTAGTCTACCGTGACACCATTGACGATGCGGTGGGCTTTATCCATTTACGTGATGCCCTGCGTCTACAATCCAAGGAACAATTCAGTAAATCCTCTTTATTACGCGCCGTAAAGGAACTGTATTTTATTCCCGAAGGCACACCGTTAAATGTGCAATTGGCGAATTTTCAACATAATAAAGAACGAATAGGACTCGTGGTGGATGAATATGGTGATATCCAGGGCCTAGTCACCTTAGAAGATATTTTAGAAGAAATTGTTGGTGATTTTACCACCTCTATGATTGCGACCCCGAGCGAAGATATTACCGTCCAGCAGGATGGTAGCTACTTGATCGACGCCAGCATCACCATCCGTGATCTCAATAAAGAAATGAAGTGGAATTTCCCAACGGATGGCCCTAAGACACTCAATGGGTTAATTTTGGAATATCTAGAAGATATCCCCTCGGAAAACACCAGTTTACGCCTCGCGGGCTACCCATTAGAGGTGATCGAGGTGGCTGATAATATGGTCAAAACGGTAAGGTTGATCCCGCAGCATTATCACCCGCCACGCCCATAATTCACGGCTTACCTCGCATAAAAAATCGGCTGAACCCAATGGGTCCAGCCGATTTTGCACTCCCCCGAGTAAATTAGGTCTTTTTTTGTGCCTCGATGGCGCGACGTTTTTCGATCGCTATGGGTGTTATTTCCTCATTCAGCGACTTTTCCAAACCCAGCATAAAATACACTTCGGCCATTAAAAAAAACGGTCCGATAAGCAGTTGATTTAAGTCGTCCACAAAGGCAGGTTTGGCTTTCTCATATCGATGACCGATAAGCTGAAAAACCCAACCTAGGATAAACACTCCCAACGCCAACCAGATGGCATTAGCCGAGTGTGATACCAGTTCAGTGGTATAGAGCACGGGAATTAAAAACAGGGTTAGCCCAATGGCTAACTTCCAGTGTAAGCGGACATAATACAGCAGCACAAGGACACCTAAGATCAGTCCTAAACTGGTTTCTCCCAAGCCTCCAAGTGGTACCCTAACGGTCGCCAATAACAAAAATGCCGACCAAATAATTAATGGAATACCAATGAAGTGCGTTTGAATATTTCGATGATTTAGATGCACACTTTTATAGGTTGATAACTGCTCTACGGCGGATTTCATCTGGGGCTCCTCTATTATTGTCCCTGCATTATGCTAATGCAGCTCCACTCTCACATAGGATTACAATACCTAAAATTAAGTGGTCGCTGATGCAATAAGCTAACGCAAAATATCCCCACTGAACAGAGAAAGTAAATGAAATGTTGCAAATACAAAAGAAAACAGGGAACCGCGGGTTCCCTGTTTAATGAGTCAATACTGAAGTCGGCTTATAGGGACTCGATGATCACAGTCGCTATGGCGTAGGATTTTTCATCGGCAATAGAAATATGCCCGACCTTCGCATTAAGCTGCTCTAGCCGAGCAAGAGCGCCCCCGGTAAATCCTATCGTCGGCGCGCCGTTATCATTGTTACCAATGTGAATATGCTGAAAAGAGACACCACGACCTATGCCCGTCCCCAGCGCTTTGGCGGCGGCCTCTTTCGCGGCAAAGCGTTTAGCCAGATATCGACTCGGTTGACTATGGGCACCATAGAGAGCAAATTCAGCCTCAGTCAGTACACGTTTAGCTAACCTATCACCCGCACGTTTAATCTGGGTTTCTATACGTTCAATTTCAACGATATCTGTGCCTAAACCAACAATGGCCATTATTCGCCCCGGCGCCCTTCAAGCATCAGGGTTTTCATATCCTTAACGGCGGTTGCTAAACCATCGATCGCCGCACGGGCAACGATAGCATGGCCAATATTGAGCTCATATAACTCAGGGATCGCGGCAATAGGCTTAACATTGTGATAGTGCAAACCGTGGCCAGCATTGACAATAAGCCCTTTGGCATGGGCATATTTTGCCATCTCGCTAATTCTGGCTAATTCACGGGCTTCATCCGCTTCCGTTTTAGCATCGGCATAGCAACCCGTATGGATTTCGATCAGTGGTGCGCCAGAGGCGACCGCGGCATCGATTTGGGTCTTATCCGCATCGATAAATAAAGAGACTTGAATACCATTAGCGGCTAAACGTGTCACTGCTGCGGTGATTTTCTCAAGTTGCCCAGCGACATCTAAGCCACCTTCCGTGGTAACTTCCTGACGTTTTTCAGGTACTAAACAAACATAGGTCGGTTTAACTTCACAGGCGATATTAAGCATTTCTTCGGTGACGGCACATTCGAAGTTCATGCGGGTTTTTAAGGTTTGTGCCAATAAATACACGTCACGGTCGATAATATGGCGTCTATCTTCACGCAAATGGATGGTGATACCGTCGGCACCCGCATGTTCTGCAACGGCCGCCGCATGGACGGGATCGGGATAATTAGTGCCACGCGCCTGACGTAGGGTCGCAATATGGTCGATATTTACACCCAATAAGATACGGCTCATCGGGAACTCCTTTATTGTAGTAAGGCTAGAATTAACACTGAAATTGCGCCCTATTGTACTGACACCCAGATGAAAAAACACTGCGACGCTCACTAAAAACAACTACTCGAGCGAATTATTCCCATCATGTTTTGCCATTAAGGCGCTCTGAAACAATTGCCGGCTGAGCAAAGGTTTAGTGCCAAGCAGAGGTTGTAGCATAGAACGCATCAACCGCTTAGCACTTAAAAAATGCTCCTCTAGCAATTGATTATCGTTAAGCGCCGTTAGCATGGCCCCTTGATAGGCGTTGCGGGCACGGGAATTCAGCACAAATTGAAAGCCTAACTCGGGAATGAGTTGATAGTAATCTTCAGGGATCAGCGCCTCACCTTGGGTGTCGCGACTCAGAGAAGGCATAGCCCCTAACTCCTGCAATAATGCGAGTTCAACATAACGCAACTGGGATTGACAAAAATCGGCGGCGAGACCGACTAAGGCGCGATGATAAATGAGGAATAAGGCTTCGGCATTGTGCTGCACAGACAAGGTGCGCATCAGCAACTCATTGATATACATGCCAGCATATAGACTGTGGCCGCTAAGCGGCACGGCGGGGGCCGCCGCTTCAATTTGTGTTAAGGTTTTTAATTCAGACTTGCCGCTAAACTCAAATATCAGCGGTTGAAAGGGCTGGAGAATACTCTTGATAGAACGCTTACCACTGCCGATTCTGGCAACCACATCGACGCGTCCAATGCCGTCAACCAACAGGTTAACTAAAGCACTGGACTCACGGTATGGACGGTGATGCAGAACATAACCCCGTTTCATCGATAAGCATGCTCCAATGACAAAAATTAATCGTCACCGTAACCTAAGCTACGTAGGGCGCGCTCATCGTCGGCCCAGCCGGATTTCACTTTCACCCACACTTCGAGGAACACTTTGTTATCAAACAGCGTTTCCATATCGAGGCGCGCTTGGGTTGCTATGGTACGAATACGCTCACCTTTACTGCCGATCACCATACGTTTTTGGCCTTCGCGCTCGACGAGGATCAGGGCGTTAATTTGATACACGCCATTTTCCATCATCTTAAACTGCTCGATTTCAACCGTGGCATCGTAGGGCAGCTCATCCCCAAGAAAACGCATCAGTTTTTCACGGACAATTTCCGACGCCATAAAACGCTGGGAACGGTCGGTGACATAATCTTCGGGGAAGAAGAATGGATTCTCCGGCAGGGAGTCAGCCGCTAATTCCAAAATCCGCTTAACGTTAGTGCCTTTGCTGGCTGAAATCGGCAGAATTTCATCGAAGGGATACTTCTTCGCGACTTCTTCCAAATAGGGGAAAAGTGCTTCTTTGTCTTTGATATTATCGACTTTATTGATAGCTAAAATGGTTTTACGCTCTTCACCACCGCGGCGCAGTTTACTCAATACCATTTCATCATCGGCGGTCCAAGTCATACCATCGACAACAAAAATCACCATAGAGACATCGGCAAGTGAACTGGCCGCGGCACGGTTCATCAAGCGGTTGATGGCACGTTGTTCTTCAATATGCAGCCCCGGTGTATCGATAAACACGATTTGCTTAGGGCCATCGGTATGGATGCCCATGATACGGTGACGGGTCGTTTGTGGTTTTTTAGAGGTGATACTCACCTTTTGCCCGAGCAAACGATTTAATAGGGTCGATTTGCCCACATTCGGACGGCCGATAATGGCCACCATGCCGCAGTAGGTCACATCATAGTGGGCCGACGGCGTTGGCGCGGCCGCATTCATCCTTGCCAGTAATTCGTCTAAGCTAGGTTCATTGCTCGCATTCGCGGCATCGACAGCTGGCAAGTCTGTTTTTTTGGTCATTTCTTCAGTAACTCCAATACTTGGGCCGCGGCGATCTGTTCGGCTTTGCGGCGTGAACTCGCCACCCCGATTACGCTTTGGCTCAAGTCTTCAATACGGCATTCAACGGTGAATGTCTGGTCATGGGCATCGCCTTCTATATTGATTACTTGGTAATCCGGTAGTGGCTTTTTTAACCCTTGTAAATATTCTTGCAGCAAGGTTTTAGCATCTTTCTGGCTTACGCCGGGTTGAATTTCCGCTAAACGCTCGGCATACCAGGTCAGCAGCAACTTGCGGCAGACCTCTAGATCTGAATCGAGATAAATCGCACCGATAATGGCTTCTACCGCATCGGCAAGAATGGACTCACGACGAAATCCACCACTTTTTAATTCACCAGGACCTAAGTATAGATAGTCCCCTAGCTTAAAAGCTTGGGCGATAAGCGTTAGGGTGTCGCCACGCACTAAGGTGGCGCGCATTCGGCTTAAATCGCCTTCGGTCGCCTTAGGAAACTGGTGATAAAGTGCATCGGATATCACGATGGATAAAATCGAATCACCTAAAAACTCTAGACGTTCGTTGTGTTTATTTGCCGCACTTCTATGGGTCAAGGCCTGGGTTAATAACTCAATTTTCTTGAACTCATAGCCTAAGGTACGACACAAACGTGGCAAATTTTTAATCGGTTCCATGCTATTTTATTCCACCTACACGCTCAAAACGCACACCGCTTGGTACCCAAGTTGGGAGGAAATCGGCGGCTGCGCGGTCAAATTCAAAACTAATCCAAATCGCTACCGCTTTACCAACCAAGTTTTCTTCGGGGACAAAACCCCAGAAACGACTGTCGGTACTGTTATCGCGGTTATCACCCATGGCAAAGTAATGGCCTTCAGGCACGAGGAATTCACCTGCGGGTAAGTTACCTTCGCGCTTAAAGTAACCCAACATATCAGGACGGCTTGGGTTGATTAAGATATCGTGGGCCACTTCGCCCAATTGTTCCTTATAACGCAACAATGGCACCCCATCTTGACTATAGTCGCCACGGCTGATCTCGGTACGTGCAACCACTTCTGGCTCGGGGCAATTTGACTGCTCAATACCACAGACTTTTTGGAGCATCAGCTGCTTATTGCGATAAATAATACGATCACCCGGTAATCCGACAACGCGCTTGATATAGTCAATTTGCGGATTTTCAGGGTATTTAAATACGATCACATCGCCACGTTCAGGCTCGCCCGTTTCAACTAGCTTAGTGCGCCATACGGGATCTTTAAGGCCATAACTAAACTTTTCCACCAGAATAAAATCCCCCACCAACAGGGTTGGCATCATAGAACCCGAGGGGATTTGAAATGGCTCATAAATGAAGGAACGCAGGATCAACACAAAGGCAATCACAGGGAAGATAGAATGCGCAGTTTCGACTAGGGTCGACTCACGAATGATTTGGTACTCGGCCTCTTCGGTTAACGTCGCCTGTGATGCCTTTGCCAACGCTAAACTCTCGCGGCGCTTAGGGGCAAACATCAGCACATCGACTAACCAGATAAGCCCTGAAATCAGGGTTACCAGCACTAAAATAATGGAAAAATAGGCTGCCATTGCTTATTGAACTCCTGCCTTGAAATAATTAAAGGTTCTTAACTTAGCGACTAGTGTATTTCGACTCGCGAACTTTAGTTAACTTACCGCATTTCATCATAAACACCACAAAATCATGCGATAACCTAACTAAAGCGCCGCAAACTGCGGCGCAATAGTTAACTAAATTGTCATGTTGTTACCCAAGATTACTCATTGAGTTTAAGTACCGCTAAGAATGCCTCCTGCGGCACCTCAACGTTACCCACTTGCTTCATCCGTTTCTTACCCTCTTTTTGTTTATTTAAGAGTTTTTTCTTACGGGAAACGTCGCCGCCGTAACACTTAGCCGTAACGTCTTTACGTAGGGCTTTTACGGTTGAACGGGCAATAATCTGGCTGCCAACGGCTGCTTGAATCGCAATATCAAACATTTGGCGTGGGATCAGCTCTTTCATCTTTTCAACAAGTGCTAAACCGCGGTGACGAATGTTTGATCTGTGGATGACCATAGCGAGGGCATCGACTCGATCGCCGTTAATCAAGATATCTAAGCGCACCATGTCGGCGGGATCGAAGCGAATAAAGTTATATTCGAGCGAAGCATAACCGCGGCTGGTCGATTTCAAACGGTCGAAGAAATCCATCACCACTTCCGCCATTGGCAGATGATAGGTCACGGCCACTTGGTTACCGTGGTAAACCATGTTCACCTGAGTGCCACGTTTTTCAATACACAGGGTAATCACGTTACCTAGGTATTCTTTTGGCACTAAAATGTTGGCCTCAACAATCGGCTCACGCATTTCTTCGATATTGTTAATCGCGGGTAAATCTGACGGGTTATCGACATAGACGGTTTCACCGTTCGTCATCACCACTTCATAAACAACCGTCGGTGCCGTAGTGATCAGTTCAAGATTGTATTCACGCTCTAAGCGTTCTTGAATGATTTCCATGTGGAGCAGGCCTAAATAGCCAATACGGAAACCAAAACCGAGGGCCGATGAACTTTCAGGCTCGAAGAACAATGAAGCATCATTCAGGCTGAGTTTGTTTAACGCATCACGGAAGTTTTCATATTCGTCGGTCGAAATCGGGAATACGCCCGCATAAACCTGCGGTTTTACCTTCTTAAAACCTGGCAGTGGCTTATCCGCGCCATTCTTCGCCAGCGTCAAGGTATCGCCCACTGGCGCGCCGTGGATCTCCTTAATACCTGCGATCACAAAACCTACCTCACCGGTTTTCAGCTCGGCCTTATCGGTTTGTTTTGGCGTGAAAATACCGACGCGATCGGCGGTATGGTTTTGTCCGGTCGACATCACCTTAAACTTATCGCCTTTCTTCAGGCTACCGTGTTTAATGCGCACTAACGACACAACACCCAAATAGCTATCAAACCAAGAATCTATGATTAAGGCTTGCAGCGGCGCATCCGGATTACCCTCTGGTGGCGGGATCTGTGCAACGATCACTTCTAACACATCATCGACGCCGACACCGGTCTTAGCGGAACAGCGCACGGCATTCATCGCATCGATACCGACAATATCTTCGATTTCGGCGGCAACACGCTCAGGATCGGCTTGCGGTAAGTCGATCTTGTTTAAAATAGGCACTACATCCAGATTCATATCCAGTGCGGTATAACAGTTTGCCAAAGTCTGAGCTTCTACGCCCTGACCCGCATCCACCACCAGCAATGCACCTTCGCAGGCCGCCAATGAACGTGACACTTCATAGGAAAAGTCGACGTGGCCAGGGGTATCAATAAAGTTGAGTTGATAGACTTGGCCATCTTTAGCCTTGTAGTCTAGGGTGACACTTTGTGCCTTAATCGTGATACCACGCTCACGCTCAAGATCCATAGAATCGAGCACTTGAGCATCCATTTCACGGTCGGTTAAACCGCCACAAACCTGAATAAGACGATCTGATAGCGTCGATTTACCATGGTCGATATGGGCAATAATTGAGAAGTTTCTAATGTGTTTCATTATGCTGCAATGACTAATACTGAAAATGGATACGGTTCAAAGGAGCGAAATTGTACCTGATTGCGGTTTCAATACCAATCAGATTCACTCCTAGTTACATTTATGCCACCAAAAGGCATGAAAGTCTCAAATTAACTTGCTATCTTAAACGGCTAATAGACTGAAACTAATCGGTTAATTTACCTAAACTGACGCCCATACCTAAATAAGCCAAAATCACGGGCTTTGCATCCACTTCGAGCCGTTTAGCCCACTGTTTTCCAAACCACCAAGCCAGCAAAGTGCCAAGGGCGGCAAAAGCCATGGCACTCAGATCAGGATTCAATTGGATAAGATGAGCGATAAATTGCCCTAAAACGGCCCCGGCAAACAAACCTAACAAAGGCAATAGGTAGACCAAGGCGGCCGCTTTTAGAATAACACTCTCGGGAAGACCTAACTTCAGAAGCTCACCGGGCTCGCAGGGACGCTCGCTTTGAATGGAGAATTGTTGGGTTTTGGCTGAAAAAGCCTGCGCCACGGCGGAAGTACCGCAGGACTCATTACTACTGCAACTCTTACAGGTGCTCTTAAGCTCAACTTCAACCCTGAGCCAGCCCTGATTATCACAGGCAATCACCCTTGCTACTTCTTCCATCATAGTGCAGCGCCCTATTCTAGTCTGAGGCTTTTTGCAATGCGCGACAGGGTTTCTGTCGGCACTTTACCTACGGCGACGACTTCAGCATTGCCCACTGTTTCAGAGACCAGCGATAAACCATTGCGGGTGATTAACTCCTCTGGCAATGGGCTAGAACCGGCTCTGGCCACATAAACGGAAATATTAGCGAGCCCATCGGTCAATGCGATATATTCCACCGCTTCATGGCTGCCGATTAAACGGTGATGATCACGCACAACAACGCTAAAACCCGCAGGTAACCAAGAGAATTGCCAATTTTGACCATCTTGTCGCTCCGCTTGATCGATAACAGCAGGCCACTCTTGTTTGTAGGCTTCCTGTAAAATAGTTGGCGGCTCGGTGAATTCGATAAGTTCAATCACCATGATCTGCTCAAGCAGTTGTTTATCTTGAGTCAGCATGTCATATCGCAGCGGCAAATAGGTCTCCATATCGAGCCAGATCTGAAAACCATAACGATATTCATCATTTGGTAACAAGCGGATCATTTGCCCAGGACGGCCTGCAATACGCGTTCGACCACCGAGCACGAATTGATAACCGACTTCTAAATCGCTCATTTTAGAGGAAAATGCCGCAGGCCAAACACCTTGAATATGATTAGATATAATGCTGTATGCCGGTTGATCGTGCTCAATAAAGGTCACACGATTCCCCACACGTACCGCATTCTTTGGGGGACCATTGAGGTACTCTAAAAAAGCAACCTCTTGTTCATTTACTTTGCCGTGAAGATAAACCAAAGGCCGAATATGATCGGCCTGAAGTTGGATAATCGATGCTTTAAACTCTTTCTCTTTTAACGCCTGACTCATTTTATCGAGCCAGACCTTGGCGGGCATATCTTCCTGCGCCATTGCAGGGAACACCAAGGCTAACAAAGCCAACAGGATTAGACGCAAGCTAACTCCTTACTACTGATTGAGCGGAACGGGGATAACCTCGGTATTGTCTTCTATAACCGCCCCAGTATTCAATCGTTGTTGCAACATATGATCTTGAATATAAGTATTAATTCGACGGCGTTGTTCGTTCATTTGATCATTAGTGTAACCTTGGTTTTGCTGCACTGGCCCAGTTTGTAAACTCACTGGAGAAGCACTGCCCACCAAAGGACGGGTGATCAATACCGGCGATGGAGACGCAGCATCATCGGCCGTTTGATTGTAATTTTGTACACCGACAATCGCAAACATAGCCACGGTTGCCGCGATAGCGTATTGACCAAACTGCTTAAACAATGGCACAACACGACTATTGCCAGCATTAACAGCAATTTGCGTCGTTACCGGAGAATCGACTTCAGGAGCCGTCACTTGAGGGGCGACAATCGCAGGTTCAAGTTCAATTGCAGCTGCAATGCTAGCGGAAAGATCTAACATAATAGTTTGAGGCAACTCGCCTCGCATAGCATCACCTATCATGTGATAGTTATGCCATTTATTATGCGAATGCGTATCGACAACTAATTCTGCCATGGTCTGCGCATCAGTCTCTCCATCGACCGCGGCAGATACCCATTCTTGACCTAATTTGTCCATTGTTCACCTGTATATAAGAGTTTTCTTAGTATAAGAACTAACTTAGTATAAGAACTTAGGCTTCCAGTAAGGGCTGGAGCTTTTTATCGATGGCCTCTCGAGCACGGAAGATACGCGATCTCACTGTGCCGACGGGGCAATCCATCACTATGGCAATATCTTCGTAACTCATACCGTCGAGCTCACGCAAGGAGATAGCCATTCGTAACTCTTCTGGCAGTGTCTCTAAAGTATCGAAAATCACTTTTTTGATTTCATCCGATAACATGATGCGCTCGGGGGAGGCAAACTCCTTTAGCGCATCACTGCCTTCATAATATTCGGCATCTTCAGCATCAACATCATTCGCAGGCGCCCTACGCCCCTGTGATACGAGATAATTCTTCGCAGTGTTTACTGCAATGCGATACAACCAGGTATAAAACGCACTTTCTCCGCGAAAGTTTGGCAAAGCCCGATAAGCTTTGATAAACGCTTCCTGTGCCACATCGGTAACGTCCGCTTGGTTACGCACATACCGCGAAATCAAGCTAATAACTTTACTTTGATATTTAAGCACTAACAGGTTAAAAGCGTTTTTATCTCCCCGTTGCACGCGCTCAACTAATTGTTGATCACTTATTTGTCCACTCATCCGAGCCGACTTCTCCCAAATCTAAAATGCTGATTTCTCAGTCGCTCGAATCATATTCACTTATGTAGACTAGCGTGCTTTGAAAAAGTTCTTAAAATTATACAAAAAAAGTAAAGGCAAAAGGAAAGTACCCATATTTCGTCAGTTGGTTTACCATAGATGGCACTCTCAGTCACATCATGATACCCGATGAAACAAGTAGTTGAACACCAATCTGACATATTAGTCATAGGTAGCGGTGCCGCAGGTCTGACACTAGCTTTGCATCTTGCTGAAAAAGCAAACGTAATTCTGCTTTCAAAAGGCCCGCTCTCGGAAGGGTCGACGTACTATGCCCAAGGCGGAATAGCCTCCGTCTTCGATGAAAGTGACACTATCGAATCCCATGTGGCCGATACTTTAGTCGCGGGAGCGGGTTTATGCGATAAAGAAGTGGTGACCTTTACCGCAGAAAACGCAAAAAGTGCCATGCAATGGCTTATCGAATGCGGCGTCGCCTTCGATAAAGAAGAAACCAACGATGGCAATGCTAAGGATGCGCCCTATCATCTCACCCGTGAAGGTGGCCATAGTCATAGGCGTATTTTGCATGCCGCAGATGCGACGGGCAAAGAAGTGCAAACAACGCTGCAAGAACGCGCACTTGCCCACCCCAACATTAAAGTGTTGGAACGCTATAACGCCATCGATCTTATTACCACCCGTAAGCTTAACCGCCCAGGAAACCGAGTGTTAGGCGCTTACGTGTGGAATCGCAACGAAGAACACGTTGAAACCGTTAAGGCCAAATTTGTCGCCTTAGCGACGGGCGGCAGTTCTAAAGTTTACCAATATACTTCAAACCCCGATGTCGCCAGCGGTGATGGTATAGCCATGGCCTGGCGCGCAGGTTGTCGTGTCGCCAATATGGAATTTAACCAATTCCACCCGACGTGTTTATACCATGCCGATGCGCGTAATTTTTTGCTGACCGAAGCGCTGCGCGGTGAAGGCGCTTATTTACGTCGCCCAGACGGTAGCCGTTTTATGCCCGACTTTGATGAACGCGCCGAGTTAGCTCCCCGTGACATCGTTGCCCGTGCCATCGATTATGAGATGAAGCGTCTCGGTGCCGACTGCGTTTATTTGGATATTAGCCATAAAGATAGCGACTTTATCATCAAGCATTTCCCGACGATTTACAGTCGCTGCTTAGAATTAGGCATAGATATCACTCAAGGTCCTATCCCTGTGGTACCCGCAGCCCACTATACCTGTGGCGGCGTAATGACAGACTTGCATGGCCAAACGGATCTCAATGGACTCTATGCGATTGGTGAAGTTGCCTATACAGGCCTGCATGGTGCCAATCGCCTTGCGAGTAATTCTCTGCTCGAATGTCTGGTATTTGCCCGCGCCGCCTCACAGGATATTGAGAGCCAATTGCATAAAATCGCTCTACCAGGGCAAATTCCGCCTTGGGATGAGAGTAAAGTATCAAATTCGGATGAAGAGGTTGTGATTGCCCACAATTGGCACGAACTGCGGCTATTTATGTGGGATTATGTCGGCATTGTGCGCTCGGATAAGCGTCTCGAACGGGCACTGCGCCGCTGTTTGATGCTTCAGCAGGAAATCCAAGAGTATTACAGCAACTTCAGGGTCAGCAATAACCTGCTCGAACTGCGTAATCTAGTGCAGGTGGCTGAACTCATCATTCGCTGCGCGATGGAACGCAAGGAAAGCCGTGGATTGCATTACAATATTGATCACCCAGGCAAACTAGACTCGCCACTGCCGACCATTTTGCAACCAGAGAAATAAATCGGTAAAAACCACTTCAACATGCTACAGGCTAAATTTCAGTACGAGATTTAGCCTGCAATGTTTTAGCATTGAGCAGCAAGCGGCATAAATGGCGATAATCGGCATCGGTAAACATATCGGCCCAAAGCGGCAATACCCTAGGTTTAGCGTCGATATCGAGATACATCAAACATACAAACGGGGTCACCCAAGTCCGCCGTAAAACCTGAAAATGCTCCCCCGTAGCAAGCCGCCCCTCGCCATTTCGATTGAGTACAAAGCATAATTGCCAATCTTTAAGTCGCCAAAATTGATACAGCAAAAAACACACATTCAGCGAAATAACTGCCAGTTTTAATAGAAAAACGCCAAAGGACTCAGTTTGGGGCCAAGCGAGCAAGGATGATAAGCAAATAGACATAAAAACGACCAACGATAGTCGTTGGTCGAAGGAGGCTTTGACACTAAAACTATGGTGCCGCTCTTCCACGGACTTTCACCACCATACGAGCTAATTCGGCGTCAGGGCAGATTTCATGGCCCATAAACCACGCAAATAACTCCGGATCTTCACACTCGAGCAAGCGAATAAACACGGCTTTATCTTCATCGGCTAAATCTTGATAAACATGTTCGACGAAGGGTTGAAACAGTACGTCTAGCTCCAGCATGCCGCGGCGACATGCCCAACGTACCCGTGCAATGTTCATTAATTCCAAGGTTTTTCTCCCAAAACAAATTTGGCCTTAGTCTACCAGTTCATTCCCTAAGGTGTCGATTGAGAAGGTCCAAATTAGCATTGCTGCACTTGAGCATCGAGACCCGCAAACAGATCACTGAAATCCGTTTCTAATAATCGTTTTACCGCCGGATGTTGGATCATTCGCTCGGCAAACATCACATGGTATTCCTCTTTCACATCGAGGGTTTCACCGAGTAAATGCATACCATGGGAGATCACCTCCTGACGATAAATAGACGGCGTAACAAAAATACCGCGTTTCAAGTATCCAAATGCCTTCATCATTGCCGCATCATCAAACTCACCTAAAATACTCACATTGAGATTTTGTTCATCAAACCAACGATATAACTGCTGACCAAGGGAAGTTCTACGCCCAGGGATCAGTAACTGACCTTGCTCTAAACAAGCAGGAAAATCTGCACTATAGGGTTCGGCAGAGAAGAAACTCACGCCACATTCGCCAAGCTTCTTAGATAGAATTTCAGGGTACTTCAAAGACTCGCCAGCACAATCCGAGAGGATAATATCTAGCTTATGTTCACGCAGCCGAGCCATCAAACTCTCGTGTGTCGCTTCATAACAAGCCAAATGCATTGAGCCATCGTTCGGGACAACGGTCAATAAAACACGACTAACCAAGGCCTTAGATAAAGCATCGGCAATGCCTACCTCAAACAGAATCGCATCATCTTTTTGATAGTTAAGTAGATCGAGCATCTCGTAGCTAAGGCTGAACATTTTATCCGCATAACGAAACACTAACTCCCCCAATTCGGTCGCCTCTAAGGTGCGCCCCACTCGCTTAAATAAACTGCCATTTAACCTGTCTTCTAAGGCGCGGATCTGCCCCGTTATGGTTTGCGGCGTTAAGCAAAGGGCCTCAGCAGCCTTAGCTACTGAACCCTTTTTTTTAATCATCCAAAAGTAATACAGATGGTTATAATTCAAATGCAGCATAGCCACTCACCTTTTCTATCATTTATACCGTTGCGCTTAAGTACACTCAACGGCACTCAGTATTGCAAAGGTTCACCATAGCGCTCAACGATGTGGATCCTAGTGGCTATTTTAAACGCTGACAATCCAATAAGTTAACAACTATGCCCTGTAATTGTTCTAGATCGGCAGCGGTCCCAGTACTGACGGCTTCTGTGATTCCCAAGACTAACGTATCGCGGTCAGGTATACGACTGGCACAGTAGGTTCGGTTGGCTTCTTGGAAACGCTTGCCACCGCGGTATTTGAGCGCACGAGACTCATAACCGTTGGTTTCGAGCCTTGCGCCTAATGCCTCCGATTTAAACATCAAAGCACCATCGACTATACCTTCAAGGTAACTCTGGCAGGTTTGTGACGTTACGTCTTTATTACAGGCATCAATTTGAGAAGCCATCACAGTTGAAGATAAGGTTAAGAGGGCTGCTATTCCTACTAATTTCAAGTTTATCATAGTCATACTCCTTTTTTAGGTAACACTTTTGATAGCCAGAAATACCCAACTAAGGCGGCAAGAATCGACCCAATTAAGGTGCCTAGCCGAGCCAAATCACCGTACATAGGATCCGCTTGCTCGAAGGCTAATGAGGCAATAAACATCGACATAGTAAAACCAATACCGCACATGGCCGCGACCGGCGCAATTTGCTTCCAGCCTATACCGTCGGGTAATTGCGCCAATTTCAGTTTTACTGCAACAAAACTAAACACCATGACCCCTATCGGTTTACCTAGGATTAACCCTAAGGCAATTCCCACTGGCACCGGCGAAATAAGTGTATCTAAACTCATATTTCCCAATGAAACACCCGCGTTAGCGAAGGCAAACACGGGCAGAATGAGGAAAGTACTCCATGGATGCAGGCTGTGCTCTAGATGCTCTGAGGGTGAGCTGCCATCTTTAGCTCGAAGCGGTATACAAAAGGCAATGATAACCCCCGCCAGAGTCGCATGAACCCCCGACTTAAGCACAGCAACCCAAAGAATAAGGCCGAATATTCCGTATGGCGTCAGTGAAGTCACGCCTTTACGATTTAACCCAACAAGGCCCGCAATCGCCAAACTGGCAATCACTAAGCTGATGGTCGATAAATCACTGCTGTAAAACAGCGCAATAATCACGATAACGCCCAAGTCATCGATAATGGCCAAGGCTAATAGGAAGACTTTTAGCGCCACGGGAACACGGCTTCCCAGTAATGCCATAATCCCGAGCGCAAAGGCGATATCCGTTGCCGCTGGAATTGCCCACCCCGCCTGCGTAACAGGATCGCCATAGTTGAATAACAGATAGATCCCCGCAGGGGCAATCATGCCACCTATTGCGGCAAAGGTTGGCAAGGAAGCTTGAGTAACACTCGACAGTGCTCCTTCGAGCAATTCACGTTTTACCTCTAAACCAATCAGTAGAAAAAACAATGCCATTAAGCCATCGTTAATCCATAGCAATAGAGGTTTATGGATATCGAGAGCACCAACACGAACCTGAACATCTGTGCCTAAAAATCCTTGGTAAAGCCCAGATAAAGGAGAATTCGCCAGCAACATGGCTAGGGCAACAGCAACCAATAGGAGGATGCCCCCCGCCGATTCTTGACTCAGAAAATTTCTAATTGCTTTTTCCATCTTGCACTCCAAAAAACCATAATGAGTTGAGTGTAAATGAATAATAACAACAAATATAATCGTAAGTTTCGACAAAACACCTCGGTTTTTCCGAGGTGTTAGCCGATTAAATCGCTGTTATATGGCCACGGGGGCTTTGATATGGGGATGGGGATCGTAGTGGGTCAATTCGAAATCTTCGAATTGATAATCAAAAATGGAGGCAGGTTTACGCAAAATGGTCATGCTGGGTAATGGTTTGGGATCGCGGCTTAACTGCAACGCCGTTTGCTCCATATGATTGGAGTACAAATGCGTATCACCGCCAGTCCATACAAAATCCCCTAAGGCGAGATCGCACTGCTGGGCCACCATCATTGTCAGCAGCGCATAACTTGCGATGTTGAATGGTAAACCAAGGAACACATCACAGCTGCGCTGATAAAGCTGACAAGATAATTTACCCTCGGCGACATAAAACTGGAAAAATGCATGGCAAGGCGCTAGGGCCATTTTATCGAGTTCCCCCACATTCCATGCCGACACAATAAGACGGCGTGAATCAGGCTGAGATTTTATCTGCGCGATCACCTGTGAAATTTGATCAATAGCATCGCCACTCTGGGTTGGCCAGCTGCGCCACTGTGCACCATAAACGGGTCCCAAGTCGCCGTTTTCGTCGGCCCATTCATCCCAAATACTCACTTTGTTTTCACGCAGATAAGCAATATTAGTATCTCCCTTTAGAAACCAAAGCAACTCATGGATAATAGAGCGCATATGGCACTTCTTGGTCGTCACTAGGGGAAACCCCTTACTCAAATCGAAACGCATTTGGTAGCCAAATACCGAGCGAGTGCCTGTACCTGTGCGATCGGATTTATCGACACCTTCAGCTAAGATGTGCTTCATTAAGTCTAAATACTGTTGCATTACTGCTTACCCTGTGGACGAAAGATTAAATATAAACCGAATAAAATCATTGGCACAGATAGGATCTGCCCCATAGTCATAAAGCCCCAATAGAGTCCCAACTGTGCATCGGGTTGCCTCACCGATTCCACCAGCACACGGAAAATACCGTAACCGAATAAGAACATCCCAGACACAGCACCGACTTTGTTTGTACGTTTGCTAAACCAGAACAAGAGCAAGAACAGCGCTACCCCTTCAAGCGCAAATTGGTACAATTGCGACGGATGACGTGGCTCAGGTCCACCGCTTGGAAACACCATGGCCCAAGGAACATCGGTCACGCGTCCCCAAAGCTCTCCATTGATAAAATTACCAATACGCCCAGCACCTAATCCGATCGGGACTACTGGCGCCACCATATCAGCAACGGCGAAGAAAGTGCGCTTTTGTTTCCATCCGATGTAAATCATGGCGGTAATCACCCCCATCAATCCACCGTGAAATGACATTCCTCCCTCTGAGATCTTAAATAAATACATAGGACTAGCGAGGAAATAATCGAAATGATAGAAGAGCACATATCCGACTCTACCACCTAAAATCACCCCTAGGAATCCATAAAATAACAGATCGGACACTTGCTCACGGGTCCACCCCCCCTGAGATCTGTCCGCTTGACGATTGAGTAACCACATCGCCGCGACAAAACCCACTAGATAGGTAAAACCATACCAACGTAAGGCTGGCTCAAAGGTTTGCCCAAAAAGATTAAAGGGGCCAAAAGATACGATCACGGGATCGATATTGGGAAAGCTCAGCGCCATAACACATCCATTAGCAGTCTCAAACAGAGGTAAAATAAAAACTAGGTCAACATTAACTTAAGGCCAACACACAGTAGTAACAGTGCAAATATCTTTTTGAGTACAGGTGTTGGCCAAGTGCTTGCCGCTTTCACCCCTACAGGTGCCATCAAGACAGAAGTGATCACTAAACCAAACAATGCGGGCAAATAGATAAATCCGACGGTACCATAGGGTAATTCAGGCGCATTTATCCCCGCAATAATGTATCCGACACTACCGGAAAGAGAGATCAAGAAACCCATAGCCGCAGAAAAACCAACGGCGTAACGCATTTGCAAGCCATAAAAAGTCAAAAATGGCACTATGAGTATACCGCCACCTATCCCTGTCAAACCGGCCAAAACCGCAATAAAAGCCGATGCAATAAAAAGCACCGCAGCATTGGGTAACTGACGCTTCGACTCGGCCTTAACGGGGTAAGCCATCTGAATTGTCATTAAAATTACGAAGATAGCAAAACCTTGCTGTAAGGTGTCTGCGGGAATACGCCCAGCAATAAAGCCTGAAGCAAGCGCCCCGATAACCAGTCCTGGTAACATTGATTTGAATAAATCCCAAGGAATGTTGCCACGCTTATGGTGGGCTCGCGCCGACGAAATTGAAGTGAGAATAATAGCCGCCAACGAAGTGGCAATCGCAATATGGGGTAACTGAGCAGAGGTAATACCGACCGATGGCAAAATATAGAGCAGTGCGGGCACGACAATCAATCCGCCACCGATCCCTAATAGCCCCGCCATAAAGCCGACAAATGCACCTAAGGCCAAACAAATAAAAAACACCGACAACAAACTATCCACACGAGTACCTACAGCGTGATAAATTGAGGGTCTTAGCTTAAAGCAAAAGACAACTTTAGTTAATTAAGAATTGTCGCTAGACCTTGAGAGTTCAAATATTCTTTAACCAGCTCACGTACTTGAAAGCCATTGGATAGACTTAGTGCCTGTGCCAGCAATTGGTCTAAATCGGCGCGAGCGACTCGGCGCAACAGGTAATTTATGCGTGCTAGACTGCCTTGGTTCATGCTCAGCTGATCATACCCCATGGCCACCAATAGGATTGACCCCATAGGTTCCCCCGCCAATTCTCCACAAATACTGATATCGAGCTTATGGTAGCGACAATCGAGGTGAGCTTGATGTAATGCCCGTAAAATCCCTGGGTGGTAACTATCGAATAATGAACTTACTCTGGGGTTATTACGGTCGACGGCTAACAGATATTGAGTCAGATCGTTGCTACCAACGGAAACAAAATCGACACGTTTAGCCACTTCATCGAGTTGATATAACAGCGCAGGAACCTCAAGCATTATGCCGATTCTAGGCATAACAATCGCGCTATTGACATCATTTTTTAATTCAATAAACGCCTGCTGCAAATATTCAAGAGACTGATCAATCTCATCTAAGTTACTGACCATAGGCAGTAAAATACTCAATTGCCGCCCTTGTGCACCAGCCAACAGCATAGCTCTTAACTGCACTAGAAATAGTTCCGGATGGTCGAGCGATAACCGAATACCCCGCCACCCAAGGAAAGGGTTATCTTCTTTAATCGGAAAATAAGGTAAAGGTTTATCTCCGCCCACATCTAAGGTGCGCATCACGACTGGTCGACCGGACGCCGCCGATAACACCTGCTGATACACTTTCACTTGCTCAGATTCACTCGGGAATCGTTGTTGCAACATAAAAGGGATCTCAGTGCGGTAGAGCCCAATCCCATCTGCGCCTTCGGCAATTTCAGAGGCGACACCACTGAGCAAACCCGCATTTAAATACAAACGGATACGAGAGCCATCCGTGGTCACTGAAGGTAAAGAGAGTTCCTGAGCATATTGTCGCTGTAGGGCTTTTTGCGCCGAAATCAAACTGCGGTATTCACTGACAATCGCGGGGGATGGCGACACCATCAAGTGTCCACGACTGGCGTTAACCACTAAGAGTTTTTGATCTATATCGGCGGACAATAACTGCTCTACCCCCGTTATCGCTGGTACGCCCAGTGCCCGAGCGAGAATAGCAGCATGGGAATTGACGCCACCAAGCTCAGTCACAATTCCCGCTAACTTTTGCCTTGGGAACTCAGCCAACATAGTCGCATCGGCTTCACGGGTCACTAAAATAACCGGTTTATCGGGCTCAAGCTCTAAACGCTCAGGCTCAATAAGCTGGCGTAATACTTTTTGACCTAAGTCGCGGATATCACTCGCCCGCTCCTTAAGATAAGGATCCTCCATCGCCAAAAATTGCTGGATGTATCTAAGGGACACACGACTGACCGCAGATTCGGCCTCCCACCCCAGTTGAACTTCACGGGCGTATTCCCCCCCTAAGCTGGCATCATCGAGCAATAACAACAACGCATTGAAGATAGAGACAACCTCTTCATCCTGCTCACGGTCAAATCGTTGGGATAGGGCGCCAATTGCCTCTTTGCACCGCCCCATTGCCGCGACTAATCGGCTAGATTCCAGTGCAATATCTTGGCAATGTATATCGGGTTGCTCTAGGGAAATTTCTCCGCCCAGCACAAAGGCATGGGCAATGGCGATGCCATTTGAGGCTGAAGTACCTTGAAAAAGAATCTGTTGGTGATGCGAACTCACCTGTGCCTTTTGTTTCAAACCGCGCACCGCCATCGCGAGCTGAGCGGCAAGCGTCATCAAAAAGGCTTCTTCACCTTCGCTAAACTGACGAGCACTCGCCTGCTGGACAACGATAACGCCAACCACAGCTTTCTGATAGATGATAGGCACAGCTAAAAAGGCACGGTATTCCTCTTCGGCCACTTCAGGAAAGAGCTTAAATCTAGGGTGCACCCGGGCATCGGCTAAATTAACGGCTTCTTCTCGTTCGGCGGCTAAACCCACTAATCCTTGGCTGAGTGGCATACGCACTCGACCGACGGCACTTTTTTCAAGGCCATCGGTGGCAGATAACACGAGTTCTTGCTGCTCTAGAATATAAACTGAGCAGCACTGGGTTTCCATCGCGGCCTTCGTCGATGAAACTAAGACTTCTAATGCGGTTTCTAGACTATGGGCAGATGCCACAGCCTGGGTGATATCCCTGAGCGTATTTAACACTGTTTTCAATCCTCTTTTGAAAATCAGCCTGTTGCCTTTTGCCGTCCCCGCTTTTTCGGTATTTCTTGGGTCTGGAATGACAATGCCGTTACCGCAAACTCTTTCATTACCTTACGATAAACATCACGCTTAAATGAGACGACTTGCCGTACAGGATACCAATAACTTACCCAACGCCAATCATCAAACTCAGGATGTCCCGAAGAACTCAAATTAATCGCACTGTCTTGGCTTTTCAGTTGTAACAGAAACCACTTTTGCTTTTGCCCAATACACACAGGTTTACTGTCTTGCCTCACTAAACGCTTTGGCAGACGATACCTTAACCAAGAGCGAGTGGAAGTTAATATATGTACGTGCTCGGGTCTTAGGCCCACTTCTTCATATAACTCACGGTACATAGCTTCCTCCGCCGACTCACCGTCGTCGACCCCCCCTTGGGGGAATTG
>NZ_PFGL01000063.1:2177-86507 GCF_002783505.1 Shewanella sp. CG12_big_fil_rev_8_21_14_0_65_47_15 | reverse complement strand
ATCTGTTACAAATTATTATGCCCACATTTGCGCGAAAGCCGTCGCTATCAATCACATGGACTCCGTATAAGGATAAATTTTAATAAACTGATTGTTTCATAAAGCTTGTCTCTCAGCAAACCTCTATTTTAAGCCGAGTTTTGGATAAATAAACCGCCTACTCGTATTTATCAACAAAGCAAGGTCAGGTAAATGGGGAATATCCACATTTTCTGTGGATATCTCTGTTTGAAACTCCCGTAAACTTGTTAGATCGTTCAAAAAACATCTGTTAAGTGCAGTTTACCTCTTTTACCCAAAAAGATTAATACAAAATAAATTCAATAGCATAGGCAAATTCATTTACAACTTAATGCACAAAACATCATTAAAGGTCATTTTTTAACCCATGGCGTCTATGGTGATCATTTCTTAAATCAGTGCCAATGTTATACACAGAACATACAAAAATTTGCTCACAATTAGGTAGACTAAGGACGATTTTTGCCATTGACTTGCATTTTCTATTGGGTTAAAGAGGCAGTTTTCAGGAGTTATCCATAATATCTGTGGATAACTATGTGGGGAACGCAAGGGAAAACCGAGAGTAACTCTGAACACTTTTATCAAATGATGAAAATCAACCTTATATCATCAGCTAAATCATAAGGTTATACTTAGCCACCGACTAAAGCATAGATATCAACTGTGCAGTTCATTTTTTAACCTCTGTTGCTAAGCGCTTATTTTTCAGTAAAATTCCACCTATGAAACCCATAATTCCTCCCCAGAATCTTACCGAATTACTCGAACGCGCCCATATGCTGGCGGGCATTAGCTTGGCCCAAATTGCGGCTCAGAGGGGCATTCCCGTCCCCAAGGATCTTAAACGTGATAAAGGCTGGGTCGGTCAATTAGTTGAAATGGAGTTAGGGGCAACTGCGGGTTCAAAGCCGGAACAGGATTTTTTACATTTAGGCGTTGAGCTTAAGACGATTCCTATCGATGCGCAGGGAAAACCCCTCGAAACGACTTATGTATGTGTCGCCCCGCTAATCAATATTGAAGGACTCACTTGGCAAAGCAGTTTAGTGTGCCACAAGCTGCAACGGGTACTCTGGGTTCCCGTAGAGGGAGAGCGGCAAATCCCTGTTGGTGAGCGGCGGATAGGGACACCGATCCTGTGGGAGCCCGATCCGCAGGAGCTATATCTATTACAACAGGATTGGGAAGAAATCATGGAACTTATCGCCCTAGGCCAGGTTGAGAAGCTCACCGCCCGTCACGGTGAAGTATTACAACTGCGCCCTAAAGCGGCCAATAGTAAGGCACAGACCCAAAGTATTGCCGAGGATGGCAGCCTTAAAATGACCAATCCCCGTGGCTTCTATTTAAAAACAGCCTTTACAGCAATGATACTAAATAAAGTGTTTGGTTAAATTTTCGTAGCAATATGGACTTGTATTGATCCAGATCACAAATATCACTGGTACTTTAGTGATGATTTTCTATAAACTACGGCATCCTGAAGTAATGGTCGTATTCGGATAAAAAGCGAGTAGTGAGAACACGTAGACAAGCGAAAAAACTTCTTTTTGCGATATTAGCTTGGGCGATTGCCATGGCTGCTTTCGTGTTTTTTCGATATGCACAATCACCCGAGCTGCCCCAATGGGCGGTAGGCTCGGCCGATCTCGCCACCCTTGCCATTTATATGGGCATCATTTTTGGCAGCCTACATTGGATGTCGAATCTGATCACCGATTTTAGTGCCATCAATCGCCTTCCTTATATCTTCTCAGTGATTTTTAAAGGTTTATTCCTATTACTCGGCGCAACAACCTTAGCCTACATGACCCAGTTCTTAAATATGTGGGCCATTGAAAATCATATGTCCACCTTAAGACAAATGCTCACGGCACACATACTGTACAGCCCTTCGTTTCAAGCTTTGATTGTATATTTAGTCGTTGTGCGTGTGAGTCTAGCCTTCGTCGAACAAATGGCACTCCTTGTGGGGCCACGTATTTTGCTCAATATTGGATTGGGTAAATACCACAAACCCCGCTATGAACAGCGTTTATTCCTTTATTTAGATATGGTTGCCTCAACCACACACGCGGAATCTCTCGGGGATTATCGCTTTAGTCGCTTAATTCAAGACAGTTTTAGCCTACTATCGGAGACGGTAACGAACAACGAAGCCGAAATTTATCGTTATATGGGCGATGCAGTGCTTATCCATTGGCCATTAGAAGAAGGAATTGTGCACGACCGCTGCATGAATATTTATTTTGAATTTAGCCAGCAACTAAGTTGGCAACGCCGCTACTTTGAAGAGCATTATGGTTTTGTACCAAAATTTAAAGCGGCGGCCCATTGTGGCCAAGTGGTAGCAGCTGTCGTCGGCGTGCAAAAACAAGAAATTAGCTTCTTTAGCGATGTACTCAACACCTTAGCGAGACTGCAGGATCAGTGTAATCCCCTGGGGCAACGTATGTTGATTTCAGGGGCATTGGCAGGACGCTTAGATAATCCGAATAGCGAGTATCGCCTATCCCATTTAGGGCCCGTCAAACTCAAAGGAAAACAACACTCGATTGAAGTGTTTGGCGTTTCCCCTCTTTAAGTTATCCGCTCGCCATTCTAACCTTTTTGGTCGCAAACGACTTCAATAGGAACTTCAAGTGGTGAGCTTTCGCATCTTGAAGCGGTTTGACTATAGAATCATTGCGTATCTTTAGTCAGTAACTTTTGGATCATTAAGCCTAAAGTACGGAAGGTTAAAATACGACTGGTCGTTTGCCGCCAGACTAAACCGATATCACGGTATGGCGCTTCACCCGGTGGCGTCATCACCACCAAATCGGTGTCATTTAATATCCCCGCATCTATGGCCATTTGCGGTAAGAAAGTCGTTCCGAGTTTACTGTTCACCATTTGTACTAAGGTGTGCAGACTCGTCGCCGCAAAGGGATTCACCTTAGCACTATCACCCAGTTGGCAAGCGGTAATCGCATGGCCCGTAATGCAATGCTCACTCTGTAATAGAAATATACTCTCGTCCGGTAAAGCTTGATAATCAATGGGCTGATGAATACCACTCGCGAGATCTTTATGGATCACCATTTTAAAGGGATCGATTCCCACCTTCATGCTGTGATAGCCACTGGTATCTACGGGTAACGCCAAGATCAATAAATCCAACTCCCCTTTGCCTAATGCATCCAATAAACGCTCAGTGGTATCTTCCTTTAGCAATAGACTCATCGCCGGGTAAGCCTGTTGGCATTGGCGCACAACGCGACTCAATAAAAACGGGGCTATGGTGGGAATACAACCTAAGCGTATATCTCCCGTCATAGGCTCGCCCTGGTTCTTAACCAGTTCGACCAAGTCATCCACATCGGTGAGAATTTTACGGGAGCGCTGAACGACCTCCTCGCCAATGGCGGTAAACATAAAGGACTTATGATCCCGCTCAATCAACTGGTGTCCAAGCTGCTCCTCTAAATTTTGAATGCCACTGGACAAGGTTGATTGACTGACAAAACACACCTTGGCAGCGCGATTAAAGTTTTGTTCTTGATGGAGATTGACCAAATAAAATAAATTTTTCAGGCTAGGTAAGCTTTTCATTTTATCGATTGCCATTAAGGTTATGGATTAGAAAATTAAATATACTCTACCATAAGTTAGCAACAATAAGCTGGCATTAGTTATCAAGACTGTGAGCAGAATCGATATTCCATCATTCGCAGATGAAGGCTGGGATCACCCATAATATTGCAGAAAAAAAGCCTGTTTTGGAGAAAAAATAAACAGATGAATTGGCGCAGCTTAACTCAGCATGACTGCGCCAATGGAGATCAAGCGAAGGATTTAGGCCTTAGCCTGTAGGAAGAGCTTTAACTGCTGTAGGTCCGCACTCGCATGTTCGACGATCTCAGCGACCCAAGATCCATGTTCTGCATCCCAACGCGCTTCTTCACCGTGTTGCAGTAACTGAGCAATCTGTTGAATACGTTTTAAACCAACGGATCCCGCAGCCCCTTTAAATTTATGGGCTTCGGAGCACAGGGTCTCTTTGTCTGCAGCATCGTTAGCCTTTACTAGGTTCCCCACATATTCAGGCATTAATTGCTCAAATAACACCACACTCTTAAGTAATGTTCCCGCGCCAATGGCGCTGCAGTACTGTTCCAGAGTATTGAGGTCTAGGATTGCTTCTAATTCAACTGTGGCCATCTAGGCCCCCCTTAAGTAGTCCAATGCTTAAAACGAGTTTATGACATGATACCCACTAAAATTGTCTGTGCAACTTATAGCGGCATTTGTTGTCCAATAAGCCTTTAACTTAACAGAAAATCAACCATTTAAATAAGTAAATACTGTCAATTTGTCGCATTCATAGCAAAATGCTGTGACTATCATAGTCACTCTAGTGCATCCCCTTGTCCACCAAAACGCTGCAAATTATCCACAATCGCGACTAAACCATTCCAGCGATAGGCGCACCAATCTGGTGCTAATAGCATAGGTTTTTTCGCATAGGCAGTGACGCGATGAAAAATGACATCCTTTGGAGTATGTCGGATAAGTTCGCCAACGCTCGCGGCGTACTCTTCTATCGTCAGCAGCGGCAAACGCCCGCTTCGCCAAGCTTTGGCCATAGTACTCCCTTCGACAATATGGAGAGGATGCAATTTAAGCCCATCAACACCTTGTTTCAACACGGCTTTTAGTGTGCTCATCACATCATCATGGGTTTCATCTGGCAGACCAAGGATAAGATGAGTGCATACCTTAAGACCGCGAACTCTCGCCCTAGCCACAGTTTCACAATAACAGGCAAAATCATGGCCACGATTGATCTTGCGTAATGTTTTATCATTAGCCGTTTGTAACCCTAATTCCAACCAAACATCGGTGCCTTTTTCTTGATAGTTTACGAGTAAATCAAGCACTTCATCGGGCACACAGTCGGGTCGCGTGCCGACACACAGGCCAACAATGTCACTGTCTCTCACCGCCTCATCATACTTATCCATAAGCACTTGGTACTCGCCATAGGTGCTCGTATAAGCCTGAAAATACGCGATAAATTTATCAGCATTCAGTTTAGGTTTCGCCTCTTTATAACGGGCTTTCCCCTGTTCTAACTGCTCACTGATGCTGAACGTTTCCGCTTGCTGATGACTAAAAGAAGCGACATTGCAAAAAGTGCACCCTCCACGCCCAAGGGTGCCATCCCGATTAGGGCAAGTGAATTGGGCATCGATAGTTAACTTACGTAATCTCTCTCCATATTTAGCCTTACATACGGCGCCGAATGTGTTGACATATGCATCGAGCCCCATTACGGCACCCACCGAATTTCATATCGTTTCATTTAAAATAACCAAGATAAAACCGCAAATTGCAAACAAAAAAGCGGGGTAAACAAAATAAAAAACCTATTATAAACAAAGCTGACCTCGATTTTTTAGCGACAGGTCAAATTCCTCCTCAATAGTCAGCGCGGCTAGCAATAATTCGAGCCACAGTTCCCATTTCATTTACACTTTGTGATTTAGTGCACGCTTAAAAAGAATAACAATTCACTTATTTTAAATTTTTATACTCTCACTGTATTTGCAATAAAAATCACTATTTCTAAATCAAAAACAATCAGCCACAATGTTACACTTTGGTAAATCTGCAGTGTTGTTATTTTTAAAATTCTTTTTATTCATAATGTTATACAGCGCTTTCATCAGTTAACGTCAACGTAAGCTGATTGTGATTTGTGTATAAAACATGAATTAATACCCATATTTTATGCAAATTTTTGGTTTGACCTTTAGTGAATCTCAGGCTAATTTGGGTGGTTCGGGTGCATATCTATAGAAAGTCTTTACATTTCTCCCCGAGTAGTAATTAGTTGAGGTCTAGGGAGGTTTTTGTATGAGCTTATATCATCCCAGTTTTGAGCGGGACAATTGTGGTTTTGGGTTGATAGCACAAATGGATGGCGAAGCCAGCCATCGTATCGTGCGCACGGCTATCCATGGCCTCGATCGCATGAAGCACCGTGGCGGTATCGCCTCCGACGGTCGCACCGGTGATGGTTGTGGTTTATTGATGCAACTGCCCGTACAGTTTTTTGAAGCGATCGCCTCGGAAAATGATTGGCATTTAAGCCGCAAGTTTGCCGTGGGTATGCTGTTTTTAAGTCAAGATGATGAACTGGCCGACCAAGCTAAGTTTATCCTTGAGCGCGAACTCGAGCGTGAAACCTTAAGTATTGCGGGTTGGCGTAAGGTCCCCGTCAATCCCGATGTGTTAGGCGAAATCGGTAAGTCCAGCCTGCCACAAATCTACCAAGTACTGATCAATGCCCCCATTGGCTGGCGTGAAAAAGACTTGGAACGCCGCCTTTATATGGCGCGTCGCCGCTTAGAGCAGCAAATCATCGACGACAAGGACTTCTATGTCGCGAGTTTGTCAGGCCAGGTTATCGTCTATAAAGGCCTGATGATGCCTGTAGACTTACCCGCGTTTTATCCCGATCTCGCGGACATTCGCTTAAAAAGCTCTATCTGCCTATTCCATCAACGTTTCTCAACCAATACTTCTCCTAAATGGCCATTAGCTCAGCCCTTTAGATATTTAGCCCATAACGGCGAAATCAATACTATTACCGGTAACCGTCAATGGGCCCGTGCCCGTGCCTATAAGTTTAATTCACCGCTACTGCCTGATTTGCAGCAGGCCGCGCCCTTTGTGAATGAAACAGGCTCAGACTCTTCATCCTTAGATAACATGCTGGAAATGCTGTTATCCGGTGGCATGGACTTATACCGTGCCATGCGGTTATTGATCCCGCCTGCTTGGCAAAGTAATCCAGAAATGGATGACGAATTAAAAGCCTTCTACGACTTTAACTCTATGCACATGGAACCTTGGGATGGTCCGGCAGGTATTGTGATGACCAACGGTCGCCATGCCGCCTGCGCCGTTGACCGTAACGGTCTGCGTCCATCGCGTTATGTGATCACTAAAGACCGTATTTTAACCCTCGCCTCCGAAGTCGGTATTTGGGATTACGCCGCCGATGAGGTGATTGAAAAAGGCCGCGTTGGACCGGGTGAGTTACTGGTACTCGATACCTTAAACGGCCGCCTGTACCAATCCTTTGAAATTGATAACGACTTGAAACGTCGCCACCCCTATAAAGAATGGATGGCGAAAAACAGCCGAACCTTGATCCCAGCGGAGCAACTCACCACAGAGCAACACGGTGCCAGTGAACTGAGCAACGAGCAATTGCTGCAATATCAAAAGCAATTTGGCTATACCCGCGAAGAATTAGAGCAGGTTATCTGGGTTCTCGCTAAACAGGGTGAAGAGGCCACGGGCTCCATGGGCGATGATACCCCGATGGCCGTGCTGTCGAAAAAATCTCGCTCACTCTACGACTATTTCAGGCAGAAATTTGCCCAGGTCACTAACCCGCCCATCGACCCATTACGTGAAAAACATGTCATGTCGTTGGCGACCTGTATCGGCCGCGAGCAGAACCTGTTTAATGAAACCACAGGGCACGCTTATCGCGTGATGTTCAACTCGCCAATTTTATTATTCAGTGATTTTAATCAGTTACTTGGCCTAGATAGCACTTACTATCGCGCCAATATCGTCGATTTAAATTATGATCCACAGGAAGGGCTCGAAAACGCCATTCGTCGCATCACCTCAGAAGCCGAACGTTTGGCCCGTAGCGGTACCACTTTGCTTATCCTCTCGGACAGAGCCATAGGTAAAACGGCGCAAGTGATCCCTGCGGCAATGGCGGTGGGCGCTGTGCAACAAATGCTGGTGAATAAGAGCCTGCGCTGCGACACCAACATCATTGTTGAAACCGCATCGGCGCGGGATCCGCATCATTTTGCCGTCCTGCTCGGCTTTGGTGCCACGGCGATTTATCCATATTTAGTGTATGAATCAATTTCTGAACTGGCGAAGCGTCACCAGTTAACAGACACCACGGCACTGATGCTGAACTTCCGTTACGGCATCGAAAAAGGCCTGCGTAAGATCATGTCTAAAATGGGCATCAGCACTGTGGGTTCTTACCGCTGTAGCCAGCAATTTGAAGCCATAGGCATAGCCAGTGATGTGATTGAACTGTGCTTTAAGGGTGTCATCAGCCGCATCGAAGGTGCAAGCTTTGCCGAAATAGCCCAAGATCAAGCGTTATTGCATAAAGCGGCCTACCGTGCCCATGTGCCATTGCCGCAAGGTGGCCTGCTGAAATACGTTGAAGGCGGTGAGTATCACTGCTTTAACCCAGATGTGGTCAACACCTTGCAGGCGTCATTGAAAGACAAAGACTTCGCTACCTATAAAAAGTTTGCCGAGTTAGTCGACAATCGCCCTATTGCCACACTGCGCGACTTAATCGGTATTAAAGGTGCTCAAACCTCGATTGACATCACCAATGTAGAAGCGGCAGCAAATCTATATTCACGTTTTGACAGCGCAGCCATGAGTATCGGCGCCTTAAGCCCTGAAGCCCATGAGGCATTAGCCATCGCGATGAATCGCTTAGGCGGCCGCTCTAACTCGGGTGAAGGCGGTGAGGATGCTCGCCGCTTTAATACCGAGCGTAACTCGGCGATTAAGCAGATTGCCTCGGCGCGCTTTGGCGTTACGGCACACTACTTAGTCAACGCCGATGTGTTGCAGATTAAAGTCGCCCAAGGGGCAAAACCCGGTGAAGGTGGCCAGTTACCCGGCCATAAAGTGAGCGTTGAAATCGCCGGCCTGCGCCACGCGCGTCCTGGTGTGACCTTGATTTCACCGCCACCACACCACGATATTTATTCTATCGAAGATTTAGCTCAGCTGATTTTCGACTTGAAGCAAATCAACACTAAAGCACTGATCTCTGTGAAGCTAGTGTCAGAACCCGGTGTAGGCACTATCGCCACGGGCGTAGCCAAAGCCTACGCGGATATGATTACTATTTCAGGCTACGATGGTGGCACAGGTGCCAGCCCAATCACCTCAGTGAAGTATGCGGGCAGCCCTTGGGAGCTAGGTTTAGCCGAAGTGCATCAATCCCTAGTAGAAAATGGTCTACGCCATAAAATTCGCCTGCAGGTCGATGGCGGTTTAAAAACCGGTACCGATGTGATTAAAGCTGCGTTGTTAGGCGCCGAAAGCTTTGGTTTTGGTACTGTGCCTATGATTGCCTTAGGCTGTAAGTACCTGCGTATCTGCCACTTAAACAACTGTGCGACTGGCGTGGCAACTCAGGATAAAAATCTGCGCGACAATCATTACCACGGCCTGCCAGAGCGAGTGATGACTTACTTTGAGTTTGTTGCCGAGGAAGTGCGTGAATGGATGGCGACCTTAGGGGTAAATAAGTTTGAAGACCTCGTCGGCCGCAGTGAGTGGCTACATACCTTAGAAGGCCAAACAGAGAAGCAACGCGGGCTCGATTTAGCGCCGATCCTGTATCAGCCTAAGGTCAAAGCCAGCACATCGCGTACCTGGCAAGAAACCAATCCGCCCGCAGATTTAGGGCTACTCAATCAACATCTGCTCAACGAGTGTCAAAGTGCGGTCGATAAGGGCGAATCTTTCGATGCCGCTTACAGTATCAACAACACCGACCGCTCAGTGGGAGCAAGACTGTCGGGCTATATCGCAAGCACGCTCGGTGTTAAAGGCACCAAAGCGCCGGTCAAACTGAGCTTTAACGGCAGTGCTGGCCAAAGTTTTGGCGTGTGGAACAGCCCAGGACTTGAGTTAAAACTCTGCGGTGATGCTAACGATTATGTCGGTAAAGGCATGTCTGGCGGTAAGATTGTGATTTACCCACCACTGGGCAGTCCATTCCAGAGCGAGCGCAGCGCCATCGTCGGTAACACTTGTCTCTATGGCGCGACAGGCGGCAAGTTCTTCGCTGCGGGTCAAGCGGGTGAGCGTTTTGCGGTGCGCAATTCGGGGGCGATTGCCGTGGTCGAAGGGCTCGGTGATAACGGCTGTGAATATATGACTAGCGGTATTGTGGTCGTGCTTGGTAAAACTGGGGTGAACTTCGGCGCAGGCATGACGGGCGGCTTTGCCTATGTGTTCGACCAATTCGGTCGTTTTAACCGCCGAGTCAACACTGAGCTTGTCGATACTCAAAAGCTGGAATCACCGATCCATCAACAACATTTAAAAGGCTTAATTGAGGCCCATGTGGCCGAAACGGGCAGTGAGCATGCCAAGATGATCCTAAGTGATTTTGGTAACTGGTTGGATTGCTTTGTATTAGTTAAACCTAAAAATATTGCGGTTGCCGATCTGCTCAAACTAGAGCAATCAAACCCAGAATTAGTCGTAAAAGCGGGGTAATGGCGCATGAGTAACGATTTTCAATTTATTGAAGTGGGTCGCAAAGACCCCACTAAACACCCTGCGGCAAAGCGTGCGACTCAGTTTATTGAGATTTATCAGCCTTTTGCTCAGCCTCAAGTGGCAGAACAAGCGGATCGCTGTTTAGATTGCGGCAACCCTTATTGTGAGTGGAAATGTCCACTGCACAATTATATTCCTAACTGGCTGAAGCTGGCCCAGCAGGGCCGCATCATGGAAGCGGCGGACTTAGTGCATGAGACCAACACCCTGCCAGAGATCTGCGGCCGTGTTTGTCCACAGGACAGGCTCTGCGAAGGTGCTTGTACCTTAAACGATGACTTTGGTGCCGTGACTATTGGTAATGTGGAAAAATACATTACCGATACCGCTATCGCCCAAGGCTGGCGCCCAGATATGAGTAAGGTCACGCCGCGCGCTGAACGAGTGGCAATTGTTGGTGCGGGTCCTGCTGGCCTCGGCTGCGCGGATATACTCGCCCGTAATGGAGTAAAAGCAGTAGTCTTTGATAAATATCCTCAAATTGGTGGCTTACTGACCTATGGTATTCCGTCTTTTAAACTCGACAAAAACGTCATGGCGACCCGTCGCAGTGTATTAGAAGGCATGGGCATTGAGTTCAAACTGGGTGTTACTGTGGGTAAGGACATCCCATTTACTAAACTGCTCGAAGAATACGATGCCGTCTTCCTCGGTATGGGCACCTATACCGCGATGAAAGCAGGCCTTGAGGGTGAAGATGCCCAAGGGGTATACCAAGCGCTACCCTATTTGATTGGCAATACCCACCATTTAATGGGCACGCAAGATGCACAAACGCCCTACCTGAACCTTGAAGGTAAACGTGTGGTGGTATTAGGCGGTGGTGATACCGCGATGGATTGCGTGCGCACAGCCGTTAGACAAGGTGCCAGCAGCGTAGTCTGTGCTTACCGCCGTGACGAGGCCAATATGCCGGGCTCACGCCGTGAAGTGCAAAATGCGCGGGAAGAAGGCGTTAACTTCCTGTTTAACCGTCAACCTGTGGCGATTAAAACCCAAGATGGCAAAGTAGTTGGCATTGAATGCGTCGAAACCGCCATGGGCAAAGCCGATGCAAGTGGTCGTCAACGCGCCGAAGCGATTGCCGGTAGCGAACAGTTGCTCGAAGCCGATGTGATTATTATCGCCTTCGGTTTCCAACCTAGCCCAGCACCTTGGTTTGCCGAGCATGGTATCGAGCTCGATCAATGGGGCCGAGTTAAAGCGAGTAAGTTAGATGAAAACCCATTCCAAACCACTAATCCGAAAGTATTTGCCGGTGGTGATATGGTGCGCGGTTCAGACTTAGTAGTAACTGCCATTGCCGAAGGTCGCGATGCCGCCCAAGGTATTCTTAACTACCTAGATTAATTAGCTGTTTTTTGTTTTCTCCCTGTAACTGAGGACCCCGGACTCGTGCATACGAGTCCGAACCATTTGCTTGTAACTTATCGCAAAAAATGGATAAAAAGCGCGCACCTTAGGGTGTGCATTTTTTTACCTATACCCCGTTTAACATTATCCCTATCAAGCAATCGCAATCCCACAATAACGCCAAAGCATAACTGTGGTATATTAGCCGCCATTCCGTCGTCCCACATCTGAAGTGGAATCAAAAAAGGTCTCCCATGAAAATTGGTATTATTGGCGCAATGGAGCCAGAAGTTGCCCATCTTATTGCGGCTATGACAAACGCCTCATCGCAAACGATTGCTGGTATTGAATTTATTGCTGGAACCCTCGCAGGCAAAGACGTAGTAGTGACTCGCTCTGGCATAGGAAAAGTTGCCGCCAGTATCGCCACCACCCTACTGATTGAGAAATATGCGCCGGATGCGGTGATCAACACAGGTTCTGCCGGTGGATTTGTCGATAGCCTTGCTATTGGTGATATTGTGATTTCATCGGAAGTACGCCACCACGATGTGGATGTCACGGCATTCGGTTATGAAATTGGCCAAATGGCGCAGCA
The DNA here is from genome assembly GCF_002783505.1 of Shewanella sp. CG12_big_fil_rev_8_21_14_0_65_47_15. Taxonomy (GTDB): domain Bacteria; phylum Pseudomonadota; class Gammaproteobacteria; order Enterobacterales; family Shewanellaceae; genus Shewanella. Next base: position 74,119 of record NZ_PFGL01000063.1, on the reverse strand, counting down.
ACCTGCCGCGTTTATCCCTGCGCCCTATCTGGTCGACGCGGCCAACAAAGCCATTGCCCAGCTAGGTGAAGTCAAAGCGATTGAAGGTTTGATCTGTACTGGTGATAGCTTTATTTGCGATCCTGTTCGCACCCAAACCATGCTGAAAAACTTCCCGATGATGGCCGCCTGTGAAATGGAAGGCGCTGCCATCGCTCAAGTTTGCCATCAGTTTGGCGTGCCATTTGTCGTGATCCGCTCCCTCTCTGATAATGCCAACAATGATTCACCAGTTGATTTTGATTCTTACCTTGTTAAAGCCGGTTACCATTCGGCACTGATGGTGATGTTATTGCTCGAGCAATTACAGCCCAGCTCAGTAAACTAACCATCTCAGCGGAAAGTACCAAATGCACAGTTCTTTTTATCAACAACTTATCGAAATTGATGGGGCTTTGTTTGAGGGCTTTTTGGTACTTTTCTTCGCCCTACTGCTGGCGCGCCTAGCGCCCCTGCCCCGGGAAATGCAGCCACTCATTTGGTTTAGCCATTTAGCCAAACAACTCGCAGCCAAAGTTAATCGCCCTGAGCGCTCACCGAGTCAACAGGCGACGGCGGGCTTTTTAGCTATGCTGTTGCTGGTATTTCCATTTTGGGCCATCATCACTTTTTTGCTCGAACTCGCCGCATTCCCATGGTTTTTTGAATTCTTAGTCCTCTATCTATGCTTAGGTGACGCAGGTTTTAGCCAAGTTGCAGATGAAATTGCTAAAGCACTCAAACGTCAGGATAATGTCAGCGCAAAAAAGCTATTACAGCCGTGGGTTGTCCGCGATACGGATAGTCTATCGGAAGTGGGATTAACCAAAGCCACTATTGAAAAGCTCGCTACCGCGCCAATTTACGGCACGGCTTCGACTATCTTCTTCTTTGCTATCGCCGGTGCCCCTATGGTGCTGGCGGTACGTATGATTAAGCAATTGGAACTCAGCTGGCCGCCGATACAGCCGCAATATCAGCACTTTTGCCGCACAGCCCACAGTTTATCAACTGTACTGCTCGCCATCCCAGCTTGGCTTTGGAGTCTTTCGATAGCTATCCAAGGCGGTCCTCGTGCCTTAGCCAAGCTCTTTCATATCCCAAAGAATCACCCTGCGCTACGGGGCTATGTACTGAATATCAACCTTGTCGCCAGTATTTTAAAAATTGAACTTGGCGGGCCACAAAAGTTTGCAGGCCAACGCATCGATACCGCACGGATCAGCCATGGCCCACTGCCGACAAGCGATACCATAACGCCGGCACTGAAACTCACCTCTAGGGCCTGTGCTATTTGGTTTAGCTTTATCATCCTATTACCATTGCTTTGGGCGAGTTTACGCTGGTTACAAAGCCTGTGATATGATGCCGCATTATCTTAACGTGAAGTTAAAGGCTGACTATCGTGCTCGAAAATATGCATGTTTCATTAACAACTCCTGCCTTGTTATTTCCAGCTATATCATTGTTACTACTCGCTTATACCAATCGCTTTTTTGCCCTAGCGGCATTAATCCGCACCTTAAGCAGTGGTGAAAAACCCGTACATAAAGATCAAATTAAAAACCTGAGTCAGCGCATTACCATTATTCGGCGCATGCAGGAAGCGGGCGTGTCCAGTTTTGCCCTGTGTGTACTGTGCATGATTTTTATTTATATCGGTTTTAACAAAATCGGCTCAGTGATCTTTGGTGCCAGTTTGTTACTGCTGCTCTACTCGCTAATTTTATCGGTTATCGAAATCCGTATCTCTGTAGATGCATTAAACATTCATATCAAAGAGATGAGTAAATGAACCATTGGATCTATTTCTTTGATTTATGTGGCACAGCCGTTTTTGCCTTATCGGGCGCACTCGCTGCGGGTCGTCACAGGATGGATCCCTTTGGAGTCATAGTACTGGCCTCTGTGACGGCGATTGGCGGCGGCAGTATCCGTGATGCACTAATCGGAGCTACGCCCGTTTTTTGGATCCGCGATCCCAACTACATCATAGTCATACTAGCAACCGTGTTAGCTTGCTTACTGTTAGTTCGTCGGCCTCGCAAGGTGCCGCAATACACTTTGCCCGTAGCCGACGCCCTAGGTTTAGCGTTATTTACTGTCATTGGCGCCGAAAAAGCCCTCAATATGGGATTAAGTGGCATGATTGCCGTCGTGATGGGCTTGATCACAGGCGTGGGAGGAGGCATTATTCGAGACTTACTGTGTAGACAAATCCCTATGGTATTACGCACAGAAATCTATGCTACCGCATCCATTATCGGTGGTATTGGCTATACCGTGAGTTTGCACTACGGTATGGGGGAAAAAACGGCGTTGTTTCTGGCAATGACCTGTGCATTGATTATCCGCTTAAGTGCTATCAAATGGCATTTGTCGTTGCCGGCCTTTGATCTCAAAACCAAGAGGGAATAATTTGCGAATATTGTGTCTTTTAGTCTGTCTTATTTTTGTTCCGGCCTTGTATCCTCCGTCTGCACACGCCAACTCGGGGGAAATGCCAGAAGAACAGCAGTTAGCCGTAAAATATATGGACGCGCTAACCGAGCACGACTATCAAACACTCGGCAAATTCTATAACCGTGATACCGTCTTCTTCGATAAGACTGCCAATCGTAAATACACGGGGGGCAGGTTTATTATCGACTTCCTCGAGCGCGCCCACGAGGGTGTGCTCGAATATGATTTCAATATCGAACATATGTATAACGCAGGCTCCCTCGTGGTAATGATTGGTAACTATCACTTTAAGGGACCCGGAGAACAGTTTGGCAAACCCGGGAAAATTATTGATGTCGCCATTCCAGGGGTCACCAGCCTTAAGCTCGATATGCGTAACCACAGAGTCACAGAGCATGTAGATCTTATTGATTACCAGACCATGTCAGACCAATTAGCGATGCAGTAGTAGTCACAAAATTTACGCCGCTTTGAAACTTGAGCCTTAAAAACGAGTCCAACTCCCCAATGAGTCAATACTGCTGAGCCAAATGCCTCAGATCTGGCTAAGCCGCTCCGTTTCAATGAGGTTTGTATGAAGTTTTTTGGATTGATAGCCCTACTCGCCCTTAACGGCTTAATGCTGGCTCCCAAAGCACAGGCCCTACAGCCCATTATCGTGTCCTATGCCGTTCAGCCAGTAAGTCATTTCAATCAGCAGTTACGTATCGCCCAGGAGCAGCAGCAAGCTTGGTCCAAAGATCCCAGTAAAATCAGCAGCCAATACGCAGGTAATAAATTCACTTTAGTACGAACCCAAACCAATAAAGACAGTATTTTGACCTATCAGGTGAGTGAACTCTCCAAGCAGCATCCACAGATGCTATTGATTATCTCACTGAAACAAAACGCTAAACTTTGGCAGGTAAGTTCGGCGCAATTGGCGTGGAAATGCAGTGGCGGGCAACATTTTGGCACCGACAGATGCAATATTGCCGAGCATGAAGCCAACACAGCGCCTTAATCTTGTGGGGGAAACAGCTTAAAAACAAAGAGCGCCCTAAGGCGCTCTTTTTGTTAGGTTTACTGCTTTCGATTAACAAACAATAACTTAAACATTTTAAGTCGAACTAGAGTCAGTTAAACCACTGTCATCTGAACTAAAGTCACTTAAACCAAAGTCACTTAAACTAAAGCCATTTACACTAAAGTCACTTACACTAAAGTCACTTTGGCAAACTTGCGTTTACCGACTTGGAATACCGCGACAGTACCAGCAGATAACGTCATGCGACTATCGTCCAGCTTTTCGCCGTCCATCTTCACCGCGCCTTGCTTGATCATGCGCATCGCTTCCGATGTCGATGCCACTAAATCCGCGTCTTTCAACAGATTAGCAATCGCAATACCTTCACCCGCAACTAACTCGATTTCTTCGATATCGTCGGGGATCATGCCCTTAGCGCGGTCGACAAAGGCTTGGTGCGCGCTTTGCGCTGCGGCTTCATCGTGGAAACGTGTGATGATTTCCTTCGCCAAGGCGATTTTAATGTCCCGTGGGTTAGTCCCATTGGCGACATCTTGCTTAAACTGCTCAATTTCAGCCAGAGGGCGGAATGACAACAGCTCAAAATAGCGCCACATTAGGTCATCCGAAATCGACATCAGCTTGCCAAACATTTCATTGGCGGGTTCGCTCACACCAATATAGTTGTGTGCCGATTTAGACATTTTCTTCACGCCGTCTAGCCCTTCGAGCAGCGGCATCATAATCACAGCTTGTGGCTTCTGGCCTTCGGCTTTTTGCAGCTCACGGCCCATTAACAGGTTGAATTTTTGGTCGGTACCACCCAATTCAACGTCGGCTTTGAGGGCAACTGAGTCATAACCTTGCAGCAGCGGATACATAAACTCATGAATCGCAATCGATTGACCCGAGGCATAACGCTTCTTAAAGTCATCACGCTCCATCATACGGGCAACGGTTTGCTGCGAGGCTAAACGGATCATTCCCGCGGCGCCTAATGGCTCTAACCAGCTCGAGTTGAACTCGATACGGGTTTTGACAGGATCCAGAATTTTATAGACCTGCTCTTTATAGGTTTCAGCATTCGCTAATACTTGCTCACGGGTGAGTGGTGGACGAGTGCTGTTTTTACCACTTGGATCACCCACCATACCGGTAAAGTCACCAATTAAGAAAATGACTTCATGACCTAACTCTTGGAATAATCTTAATTTATTTAAAATTACTGTGTGTCCAAGATGGATATCCGGTGCGGTAGGATCTGCGCCTAACTTGATACGAAGTGGACGTCCTTCTTTGAGTTTTTCCAGCAGATCCGATTCGAGTAGGATCTCGTCGGTACCACGTCTAATTTCTGCTAATACTTGGTCTAAATCAGCCATCTCGGCGGGGACTCCTAAGGCCATGGTCATAAAATGAGGAGACTTATGTTACTTGTTAGCCAGCACAATTGAAAGTGTGTACACTAACGGGATTATTCAAGCCTCAGGTTATCGGTATCGGCGTCAATGGGAAAGGTTATTACGTTATTTAAATTGTTGCCTAAAAAGCATCAAATTCTCCTCAGCATTCTTTCTGTTATCACAACGATAACCATGCTATTCCCCTCTGAAGAAGCCCAAGCTTCAAGACAAACCCAAGGTGTCGCAGAACAAGCTCAAGTCAATACCCGTTATGATGTGCCATTAGCCTTCCGCTCGCCGCAACGCCCCGAATCGCTGGATGAGGCACCGGATAATGCCCCCACCAATGCACTCCCTTTGGCATCAAGTGAGGCCCTCGCTATAGGCAAGGGAGCAACAGAATCCTTAGAGAGTGCCCACCATAGGGATGTTGAGCATTTCAACGTGAAAAATGGCGATACCTTAGCCGCCGTATTTGATCGTGCAGGTTTAAGTAGTAAAGACGTGTATGAGATCACTCAGTTGCCTTTAGCCAAGCAAAATTTACTCAAGATCATGCCCGGTGAAGAAATTGTCATTTCCAAGGATGCAAACGGTGATTTAACCGAAGTACGCTACCGTATCGATGCGATTTCAACGCTAGTCATCACTAAAAACCAAGAGCAATATTTTGAAAAAATCTCCGAGAAAGATGTGGAGATCCGCACCCATTTCACCAGCGCTAAAATTAAAAGCAATTTTTGGAATGCTGCCGTCGATGCGGGAATGACAGCTAACCAAATCATGCAGTTATCAACGGTGTTTGGCTGGGATATCGACTTTGCCTTGGATTTGCGTGAGGGCGACAGCTTCGCGATTATCTATGAGCAGGAATATGCCGAAGGGGAGTTTTTACGTAACGGCAATATCCTCGCCGCCGAGTTTATCAACCAGGATGAACGCTATACCGCGATTCGTTATACCGACGGCAACTACTACTCCGAAAACGGCACTAGCATGCGTAAGGCCTTCCTGCGCTCACCCGTTGACTTTAAATATGTCAGTTCGAACTTTAACCCTAAGCGTTTGCATCCTGTCACTGGGCAAGTGAAGGCCCACCGCGGAGTGGATTATGTGGCAGCTATCGGGACCCCCATTAAAGCCGCGGGTAGCGGGCGCGTCATCGAGGCTGGCTATAATCAATTCAATGGTAACTATGTGTTTATTAAACACAACGATACCTACACTACTAAATATTTACACCTCACAAAACGTAATGTCAGTAAAGGCGCCAGTGTTAAACAAGGCCAAATCATTGGTACTTTAGGTAAAACGGGCCGCGTTACAGGTGCGCATTTACATTACGAATTTATCGTCAATGGCGTCCATCGCAACCCAAGAACCATAACGCTACCTAAAGCCGAATCGATTGCGAGAAAAGAAAAAAATCAATTCGATGCACTCAGCCAGCAATTGATGACTACACTTTCGCAAAACAAACAAACGCAATTGGCAATGCAATAACGACAGGACGGACTCCTCTCAATGAAAAATGCTTATTATATTGGACTGATGTCAGGCACCAGCATGGATGGTGTCGATGCGGTATTGGTCGACTTTTCGGGCCCACAGCCACAGCTTATCGCCAGTCATACCGAAGCTATTCCGAGCCATTTACTCAAAGGCTTGCAGCGTTTGTGCCTACCTGGCCCCGATGAAATTAACCGTTTAGGCCGTTTAGATCGCAATGTCGGAGAGCTGTTCGCTTTGGCGGTCAACAATCTGCTCACCAAAACCCAAATTGCCAAACAAGAAATCATCGCCATTGGTAGCCACGGCCAAACCGTGCGCCATATGCCGAACCTCGAAGTGGGGTTTACCCTGCAAATTGGCGATCCTAATACCATAGCAATCGAAACCGGTATTGATGTCATTGCCGATTTTCGCCGTAAAGATATTGCCCTTGGCGGTCAAGGCGCCCCCTTAGTGCCCGCATTCCACCAGCAAACCTTTGCCGAAATAGGTAAAAAGCGCATCATTTTAAATATTGGTGGCATAGCGAATGTGACTTACCTTCCCGGCAATAGCGAGCATGTGCTCGGCTTCGATACGGGCCCTGGGAATACGCTTATCGATGCCTGGATCCAGCAAGTTAAAAGTGAGCCCTTCGATAAAGATGGCGAATGGGCTGCGTCCGGTAAAACCGATCCTGACCTATTAGCTCAGTTGCTATCGCACCCGTATTTTTCCCTTGCTTACCCTAAAAGTACGGGCCGTGAATTGTTCAATCAGGCTTGGTTAGAACAACAATTATCGCCTTTTAATCAATTAGATGAAGAAGATATTCAATCGACATTATTGGATTTGACCTGCCACAGCATAGCCCAAGACATTATTAAACTATCCAATGAAGGGGAGTTATTCGTCTGTGGTGGCGGCGCATTTAATGGCCAACTGATGCAACGTCTTGCCGCCCTATTACCAGGTTATACCTTGGATACTACCTCAGCCCTTGGCGTCGACCCTAAATGGGCCGAAGGCATCGCCTTTGCATGGCTCGCCATGCGTAATCACTTAGGCTTACCCGCCAATCTTCCCGCCGTCACAGGCGCCTCCCGTGAAGCCGTGCTCGGCGGACGATTTAGCGCTAAGTAATTTGCTTTCTCAAAATATCAAGCGATAACCTAAATAAGAGCTTCTAAATGAAGCTCTTGTTGCCTCTAAAACGCCAACTTATCTTTCTCCCTCTTCCTCCCTAAATTTATCAAGAAAATCAGCAGCTATTTTAAATCCGTCTATCATTAGTCACTGAAGCTTAATTAAGTTTCGCTATCTTTATCATGGATGCGCTTGCCAAATTGGAGCGATGCGAGCATCTCATCATAACGATGACAAATATGAGTTTAAGGGAATGACCCTTTGCTATGGGATTCAGTGCCGAATCACCATTCACACTCGATCTCAGCGTAGGTGGTCAATTTAGGAATAAGGATACCTCTTTAACAAAGTGGCACCTTTAAAATAATAGGAAATTAACCGATGAATATGTCACAAAAAATGGCGGCGGAATTTATTGGAACTCTATGGTTAGTCCTTGGAGGCTGTGGCAGTGCGGTACTTGCAGCAGCTTTTCCTGAGGTGGGCATAGGTTTACTCGGTGTCGCGCTCGCATTTGGATTAACTGTGCTAACTATGGCCTTTGCCATAGGTCATATTTCGGGCTGTCATCTCAATCCTGCGGTGTCATTTGGCCTCTGGGCGGGTGGACGCTTTCCTGCGGCAGAATTATTGCCCTATATCATTGCCCAAGTCGCAGGCGGGATTGCGGGCGCAGGCATCTTGTATCTTATCGCTTCTGGTCAGGAGGGATTTTCACTCGCGGGCGGATTTGCCTCTAACGGCTTCGGTGAACATTCTCCTGGCGGCTATAGTATGCAATCGGTCATGATTTGCGAAATCGTTATGACACTGTTCTTCCTGATCATTATTTTAGGTGCGACCGACGAACGCGCCCCCAAAGGGTTTGCCCCGATTGCCATAGGCCTAGGCTTAACCTTGATCCACCTTATCAGTATTCCCGTATCAAACACTTCAGTGAACCCAGCGCGTAGCACAGGCCCGGCACTGTTTGTCGGTGACTGGGCGGTATCACAACTGTGGTTATTCTGGGTCGCACCGATTGTCGGCGCCATATTGGCAGGTTTTATCTATCGCTACTTCCGCGCGGCTGAATAAAAGTCGAAGATCCAACACAACAGCGCCCCCTTGGCGCTGTTGTTCTTTTTCTCATCCCACTCTAATGTTACCATTTAGCCAACTGGTGAATGTTGCTGTGCCTAGTTTTTTATATCTGGGACACAACAGCTTCGCCCTATCCAAGCCAAAGAGATATTTTTCATGAGCAAGACTGTTAAAACCCTCGCTGAGACAGCAGCAATGACACCGGAAGGCCGTTACGATTACCTCGTTGAACAAGTCAAAGAACATAAAACACTTTGGACCCTGCAGGATCAAGACGGTTGTGTAATGCTAACGACCGAAGAAGAAGATTGCATTCCTATGTGGCCAACCGAGGATGCAGCGGAATCTTGGGCCGTCGATGAGTGGAGCGATTGCCAGACCTTAGCGATTCCATACGATGAATGGCATGAAAGATGGGTCCCAGGCATGGAAGATGACGATCTGTTCGTGGCAGTATTCCCAGTTCAGGATGATTTAGGGGTAGTTATTCCACCCTATGAGTTAGACCAACGACTCATCACTAAGCAAAGTCACTAATATAACTGCGAAGCGAGAATGCCGATGAGTGAGCAAGAATCCTCTTTGCCAACGCCCACAGTGACACCAGCGACTAACCCTCGTTTACCTAAACGCCTCATTGTGTTGCTGCTACTCTATGTTGTCGCATCCGTGAGTGGCTTAATAGCCAAACAAGGGGTGTTATTTTGCCTACTCACTCTGTTTATGGTGTTAGGCATTTTAGGTCGCCAAAAGGCGGGGCTCATTATGCTGCGCGGCTACACGCTGGTGCAATTAGCCTTAGTCAGCATGCTGCCAATCATCCTATACGACCCTGATAATTTAGTGGTTGGCCCAACGACTGTGCATTTAGGTGAATGGCAGGGGAAACTTCCCGATTATGTCATTTTTATCGTCTTGATTATCTTATCCCTATTACAGGTCTGGGTCGCTTTCGATAAAAAAGTCAAAGCTTGGTTTAAGCCGAAGCTCAATCTCAATATTATGAATTAAGCCTGTGCTTGCTGATTTCTGCCAACAAAAAAGCCGTCATTTTGACGGCTTTTTTCTCATCCAAATGGGGGAACTTACACCGAGAAACTCGCTCCACAACCACAGGTTGTCGTCGCATTCGGGTTTTTAACAAAGAAGCGCGAACCTTCGAGACCCGAAGTGTAATCCACTTCACCACCGACTAAATATTGCAGGCTCATAGGATCGACGACCAAGAGGACGCCTTGTTTTTCTATCGTAAAATCGCCGTCATTGACCTTTTCATCAAAGGTAAAGCCGTACTGAAATCCAGAACAACCACCGCCCGTCACGTAGACTCGTAGTTTAAGTGCAGGATTTTGCTCTTCTTCCAACAAGCCCTTTACCTTAGCGGCTGCCGCATCGGTAAATTTGATTGGCATTGCAGCATCAGCTTGATCAGTCATTACTACCTCTTACATCAGTTTTCTGGGGCAAATTATCCGTTACCTGACTATTTTGTTCAAGTATTACCCGCGGTTCTTTTTCACCCTGTAATAACTCAGGGACACTATAGACGTGTTCTGTCTGCGAATTCTTGGTCCAGCGGCTCGATGGCACAACCACTTTGACTTTGACTTTCAGTAAATTAAAGCCCGCTGGCACAGTGACCTTGGTATCTATGACCTGAAAATAACGAAAATCAAATTCCAATTTTGAACCCGTGAGTTTGTTCACACTTAGTTCAGCGGATTTGCCATCCTGCAGCCCAATTAAGGTCAATTCGGCTCGACCTTGAATGGCTTGCTTACGTTTTTGTAACTGAGTCAACACCAGTTTGAGATTGTACTCGTCCGCAAGGGCGCCCGATGTCATTTCAAGCCCATGAATGGCAACGCCTTCGGCATTATCATCCGGAGCCATAATGCTACGGTAGAAGGCCAATTCACGCTGCAATTCCTGTTGCTTTTTGAGCTGCTCGCCAAACATCTCCTGCATCTGGGTATTGGCTTCCCGTTCAACTGACAGCTCTAAATTGCGCGTTGCCAGTAATTGGGTTTGCGCCTCTAATTCAGCGGTTAATCGCTGGGATTTACTGCTAATGTGCTTCACTACGGGCTCATCACTACTTAAAAGAATAAAACTAACCCAAGCGCCAAGCAGAAAAGCGACTAACACTAAAAGTGATAAATATATTGAAGATGAACGATACTTGCGCTCCATCACTTGCAGGCGATCTAGCCAACGATGATAATTTGGCATTAGGTAACAGCCCCTTATATAAAATACAATCAACTCAAGAAGAGTTCGATACAATACAACTCAGGCCAATGCAGTGCAATTAACGATAAATAAAGTCGCTATTCAACATGCCGTAGTCACAGCCAAGAAGTATTTAGCTAATGAGCTACGAGATCATTTATCCAAAGCCAAGATCAGTGCGCAGTTATGCATACTGGCGTTACTTTTTGCCATCTTTGCCTCCGGCGTGATCCTGCTGTTTCGACTCTTACTGCTATGGGCGAATCATTTTACCCAGATAGAAAAGCTGGATTTTACGGGGAACGTCGCCGACTGGCGAGCACTGTTGCCACTTTTAGGGGCTATATTAATTTGGGTTGTCGCCAAGCTCGGTTCCAAACGCTACAAACGTATGGGCATCGCCTACGTGTTACATAGGGTTAAATTGCACTATGGTAAAATTCCCCTGCAATCCGCACCGGGGCAGTTTTTTCAAGCACTGTTCGCCCTAGGAACAAACTTCTCCGTTGGGCGAGAAGGCCCCGCCATTCATCTCGGTGCAGTCAGTGCCAGTGTGTTGGCTGAGAAATTCAACCTTCCCGATAACAGCGTGCGCATTATGTGTGCCAGTGGCATTGCCGCTGGGATTGCCGCAACCTTTAACGCGCCCTTGGCGGCGGTAATTTTTGTGCTGGAAGTGATAGTACGAGAATATAAAATTCACTACTTCTTCCCGATTATGCTCTCCGCTATTTGCGGCGCGGTTTCGAGCCAACTGGTGTTTGGTAATGTGCACGAATTTGACCGTATTCAAGTGTTTCACATTCCCCTCGATCACTACCCCATTCTCGCCGTCGGGGGAGTCGTTTTAGGGTGCACGGCTGCATTGTTCAATTACTCACTCCTTAAAGTCACGGCATCGAGTCAGAATTGGCCGTTAATCTACCGTCTGCTTCTCGCGGGAAGTATCACCACTTTGATCGGTTTAATCTTACCCCAGGCGCTGGGAACGGGGGATTTAGCCATTAGCGAAGCCATCAGTGAACACCCAAGTTTATTACTCTTAATCGCCCTGTTGGCCGCTAAAATCATCGCAACCGTTGCGGCGATAGGCCTTGGCATTCCAGGGGGATTAATTGGGCCACTCTACGGCATAGGAGCCTTAATTGGGGCCATTTTAGCTCTAGTGAGCGCGGTCATGTTCCCATCGATCGCTCCCTATGTTGGGCTTTACACTGTGATCGGCATGACGGCCATGATGGGCGTGTGTTTAAGTGCGCCGTTGGCGGCGTTAGTCGCCCTGCTAGAAATGACCAACGATGCCAGTATTATTCTGCCGGCGATGTTTGTGACTATTCCTGCGTTTTTAATTGCCTATCAAGGCTTTAAAACTGACTCTATTTTCTTTAAACAATTAGACATCATGGGGCTAGGCTATAAAGTTGCGCCGGTGAATTTAGCGTTGCAGAAAAAAGGCGTGCGAGCCTTGATGGATAAACGCTTTGTGATCGTCAATAACAACGATGAATTATTACTCGAAGTGCTCAAACGGGCCGAAGGTCGACCCGTGTTAGTGCGTAACGCCGATGATGTTATCGAAATGCTTAGCCTTGAAATGCAGTCCTATGACGATAACATCACCCTCTCGCGTCATCCCATGCAGGGCGTAAGCGATACCGCCACCCTCAACGAAGTTTACCTCCTCTTATTGCCCTGTCGCAGTGGTGAAGTCTTTATTTATCAAGATACGCCCGATAACGTGGTCGGGGTGATCAGTTGGTCGAACCTGCAGCAGGAAATTCGCGCTGGCCAAGCATAATTCTAAACAAACGGCTGAATTCGAGTCACAAAAGCAATGGCTTTATCGCAAAAATCTAACGCTGTGACCCTGCCGCTATTTCGTTGCCCCTGTGCTTCTGCTACAATCGCGCCTCAGCCACCCTACATAACATCAGGGCAGATAAGCGCGATACCGCAGCTTAAAATGCCCCCTAGCAATTGGACAACAGGCTGATGAATCAGTTCGAAGGATCCCATATCCTCTCCGTAAACCAGTTAGATCTTGACTCAATCCAAACTATTTTTAATGTCGCCAGCCGCATGATGCCCTATGCACTTCGAGAGAAGCGCAATAATGTGCTCGAAGGCGCCATTTTAGGTAACCTGTTTTTCGAACCCAGTACCCGTACCCGCGTGAGTTTTGGCTGTGCCTTTAACTTACTCGGCGGCCATGTGCGTGAAACCACAGGTATGGCGTCATCGTCTTTATCTAAGGGTGAGTCCCTGTACGATACGGCGCGGGTGTTATCCACTTATTCCGATGTGATTGCCATGCGCCATCCCGACTCTTATTCGGTAAAAGAGTTTGCCGAAGGCAGCCGCGTCCCAGTGATCAACGGCGGCGATGGTTCGAACGAACATCCGACCCAAGCTTTACTCGATTTATACACTATCCAAAAAGAACTCAAATGTGCCGGCCGCGGTATCGATGGCATGCATATAGCCATGGTCGGCGACTTAAAATTTGGCCGTACTGTGCATTCACTGTCACGTTTACTCTGCATGTATAAGAACATCAGTTTCACACTGATTTCACCTGCTGAATTAGCTATGCCTGATTATGTGATCTCTGACATTGAAAATGCTGGCCATAGCATCAAAATAACCGACCAGCTTGAAGGCCATTTAGATAAAGCAGATATTCTGTATCTCACGCGCATTCAGGAAGAGCGCTTCCCTTCACAGGATGAAGCGAATAAGTATCGCGGCAAGTTCCGCTTAAATCGCAGTATTTACACTCAGCATTGCAAATCTAACACTGTCATTATGCATCCGCTTCCAAGGGATTCACGCGCGCAAGCCAATGAGTTAGATAATGATTTAAACAGCCATCCCAATCTCGCTATCTTCAGACAGGCGGATAATGGACTGTTAATTCGTATGGCTTTGTTTGCATTGACACTCGGCGTTGATAATCAACTCGAAAAATATGAGTGTCCGGTTAATTGGTATTCACGTAAAGCCGATCGCTAGTTGGCTACAGACTTTAAGGACTCAACATGACCCGTTCCGAAGCGCTATTTGAACAGGCTAAAAAAACCATCCCCGGCGGCGTTAACTCTCCGGTTCGTGCATTTAATGGTGTCGGCGGTTCGCCCCTGTTTATTGAAAAAGCAAACGGCGCTTATATTTACGATGCCGATGGCAAAGCTTATATCGACTATGTCGGTTCTTGGGGCCCGATGATCCTCGGCCACAACCACCCTAAAATCCGTGCAGCGGTATTAGCGGCGGTGGAAAATGGCTTGTCTTTTGGCGCACCAACCGAGCTTGAAGTGCAAATGGCCGAGAAAGTCATCTCTATGGTGCCTTCTATCGAGCAAGTGCGTATGGTGAGTTCAGGCACGGAAGCCACTATGAGTGCCATTCGTTTAGCGCGCGGTTTTACCAGCCGTGACAAGATCTTAAAATTCGAAGGTTGTTACCACGGCCATGCGGATTGCCTGTTAGTGAAAGCCGGTTCTGGTGCGTTAACTTTAGGTCAACCTAGCTCACCCGGTATTCCTGAAGACTTCGCCAAACACACCTTAACCGCTGTGTATAACGACTTAGATTCAGTCAGAACCTTGTTCGAACAGTATCCTACAGACATTTCTTGCATCATCATCGAGCCGGTTGCTGGCAACATGAACTGCATCCCACCTATCCCAGGTTTCCTTCAAGGCCTGCGTGATATGTGTGATGAGTTTGGTGCGCTGTTGATTATCGATGAAGTGATGACAGGTTTTCGCGTATCACAAAGCGGCGCTCAAGGTTACTACGGCGTCACACCAGACTTGACCACGCTCGGTAAAGTCATTGGTGGCGGTATGCCAGTGGGTGCCTTCGGTGGCCGTAAAGACGTGATGCAATTTATTGCACCAACCGGTCCGGTTTACCAAGCGGGAACGTTATCGGGTAACCCTATTGCAATGTCAGCGGGTCTGGCACAAATGGACGCCCTGTGTGAAGAAGGTCTGTACGAAGCGCTGAGCGCGAAAACCAAACGTATCGCCGAAGGCTTTAAAGCGGCGGCGGATAAGCACGGTATTCCAATGGCGATCAACTATGTTGGCGGCATGTTCGGTTTCTTCTTCACGGAACAAGCGGAGATCACCCGTTTCGACCAAGTGACCCAATGCAATATCGAGCAGTTCCGTATTTTCTACCACGGCATGTTAGATGAAGGCGTGTACTTGGCACCGAGCGCCTATGAAGCCGGTTTCTTGTCTATGGCCCATGGCGAAGAAGAACTGCGCTTAACCTTAGAAGCGGCAGACCGTGTATTAGCGAGCATGAAAGCGGCAAACTAAACCTAGATTTTAGGGTTGCTGCACGTTAAAAATAACCAAGGGACGCAATAGCGTCCCTTTGCTTTAATTAGATTTAGCTAGATTCAGTTAGCTTTGTTTAGCGCTAGTAGCTATCAGACTTCTTAGAACCTAAAGCCGATTTAAATATGATCGCCGCCACAACGAGCTGTATGGTCAAATTAATATGCTCAATGGCCAGTTCAGGCTGACTCATCACGCCCAGTGCAATAAGCTGCTTGCCAGAATACGTTAACCAAACGAGTGAGCCCAAAAGCAAAAGGCTCCGGATAACAAATGTCATTTACATCTACTCCAAATACACAACATCCAGTGTTAACACAACATCCTGTGTCCAGATAAGAAAGCAGCCACAAGATAGCGCTCACTTTGTATCCAGTCAAGATTTTGGCAAAGACATTTTTGTGACACGCGAATCAATTACGCCATTGAGGCCAATAACAGGGGAAAGTGTGGAAAAACAACTCCACTCTGGCCGCAGCATTCATGAATATCTTGCTGAACAAAAATTAATTGAAGGATCGACAAACTGACTGCTTAGACTTTAATCGTAGATCTTACTTTACAGGCCATAATCCCCCACAGCTATATAGTAAAATGGTCTGTAAAATAGGAAATATGCGATATATTTCGCTATAAATAGAGCCAAAACCACGAGATCAACATCACAAAGTCAAATAAAACTGAGTTACAGCTAACAGTTGCGTTCTTTCCCCCATTATGTTCTGATCCGCACGCGTTAGCAGGCAAGCTTAATGTTGCCTTAAAAATGCCATCCATAGCTTGCCCTAGGCCAGCGACGACATTAAAACAGCAGTTGGAATTGCAGTTATGTTATATACCTTTCTCATCATACTGGCCTTGCTCGCATTGCTCAGTATTATTTTCGAAGAAGTGACCCACCTTAATAAAGCAAAAACCACCTTATTCTTTGGCTGTATATCTTGGGTAGCGCTGTTTATGGCTGCTGGAGATCCCGCCCATGAGAAAATCATCGCCCATCAACTCAATGAAAACTTGCTCGAAATTGCCACCCTTTGGCTATTTTTGATGTCGACCATGACCTTCGTTGCTTACCTCAACGCTAAGGGCATGATCCAAATCATGGTGCAAAAGCTGTTCCCGCAGAAAGTCTCTGTGCGCATGCTGATGATCCAAGTGGCACTGTTCGCGCTCGTGCTGTCAGCATTTTGTGATAACGTCACCGCGACGTTAGTGTCATTAGGCTTATTAACCACCTTTAAACTCGACAAGCAAATGCGCCGCAGAATGGCGGTGTTGATTATCTTCGCGGTGAACTCAGGCGGTGTAGCCTTGATCACCGGCGATGTGACAACACTGATGATCTTCTTAGGTGGCCATGTGCATATGTCTGAACTGCTGATGTTGTTTATCCCATCGGCCGTGAGCGTGATTCTGCTGGCTACCCTGTTCTCACTCAAAGCCGAAGGTGTGGTGAGCACGACGCCAATCAAACATACTTATCAAACCGTTGATGTCTTGATTGCCCTCGTGTTCTTCTGCACTATTTTAATGACCATGCTACTCAACATATTATTTGGGATCCCACCGGTGCTGACCTTCTTAACGGGTCTGTCGATCATGTTCCTGATTGGCCATACTACGCGCAGCGATAAAGAAGAAATCAAGATCCTCGAATATATTCGCCAAGTAGAATATGACACCTTGTTGTTCTTCTTAGGAATTTTACTGCTTGTCGGTATGCTTAAAGAAATCGGCACCTTAGATATGCTGACCGAAGCTTATGCCATGTTTAATCCAAACATCTCTAACTTCGTCACAGGTATGGGCTCAGCCTTGATCGATAACGTGCCATTAACGGCTGCATTGTTAAAAGCAAGCCCTGTGCTGAATACGCCAGAATGGCTCGGCTTAACCTATAGCGTGGGTGTGGGTGGCTCACTGCTGATTATTGGTTCCGCTGCGGGCATTGTTGCCATGAGCAAAGTGAAGGAACTGACTTTCGTAAGCTACCTCAAATACGTGCCAGCCCTATTCCTATGCTATAGCGTTGGATATGGTCTAACACTGTTTCTTGCTTATAATTTCTTCGCATAACCTTAATGTGATGGTAGGGAAAAGGCGCCTCTTGGCGCCTTTTCTTTTGGTTGCATCATTAAAATTTAGGGAGCTTAAACTGCAAGCACTGAAATAGCAGAGGCTTTAAATCGCAGGAACTTTAAATTGTGTCCCTTGTATATCCAAGACAACATCCCTTGGACGAATAGAGATGATCTTCAACTTGCCACCTATCATATCCCCCTCCTGTAACTCCGCGCCGTCCACATTTAACCAACGCTGGCTCGCATCCGTGGAATACACATGGGCCACAATATTAAATTCCGGCACTTGCAACTGCAGTCCAGCGGGTAATTGGCCGTATTTAGGAATATCATCCCCTGCGGGCTTAGGGATGGGATCTAACTTAGGCTCAGTGACAGGCGTTTTCGCCGCCTTAACATATTCCACATCCTTTAGTGCATCTTGAAATGTAGCAACCAGCTGATCATCTTTACGACTCTGGTTGGTTTCTAAGCCCACATCTGCCGCAGCGGCACTGACCTGCTGACGTAATGCTTCCAACTGTTCTAAACCTTGGTGATTAGCACCCGCGCCTAGCATAATAGGTTCTTGGCTCACAGGCATTTGTGCTAATTCCGCTGGGTTTATGCCATTTTCATCGATCACTGAATACTGACTTGAGTCAGGCGTTGTCGCATCTACAACCGCAGACGTGGTGAGGTAATCTTGATAACTTGGATCGCGATTTTGTGGAATGCTACTAACACCATAACTATTGGCATTCGATGGCGCAGGTACCACTGATGCGCCGCCATTTAATTCCTGCGCCCTAGGCAGAGCAACTTTTCCTGCAAGGCGAATCCCCGTATTGAGATTATCTGCGGCAGATATCTGTGCAGTTGTTGTCCGTTCAGAGTCTGTCACTGTCCCCTGAGCGGCTCTTTGAACCACCGTTTGCGCTGTGGGTGTCGTTGCGGCGATCATCGCTGACACGCCTACTGGGGGCTTATCCGCCGGAAGCAACTCAGATTGTCGAAACTCAGATTGTCGATACATAGCCACGCCCCATGCTACCCCCACGCCTAACGCAATGGCGAGTGCTAATGCCGAAAGTTTAGCAACGGGAACACTTGCCTGACGGGGCTGGGGATAATGAGCCCTTGGCGTTAATACCGCATCGGGTAAGGGCGACGACTGCTGCTGTTTATTACGGGTGACCGCATCGAGTAAAATGGACATTAACTCTGCGCTCCATTATCGGTCAAACGTGGCCCCTGCTCACTTAAATACAAATTTAGTCTCACTAATGTTTGATTACCTGCAATGCCATCGGCTTTTAACCCATGCTGGCTTTGGAATGTTTTAAGATCATTTTCTAATTTAAGATCGAATTGGGAAACTCTTCTCGCATTGCGGTTAGCCACATGGGCAAGGGCATTTTCCAGCCACTGTAGTTGTCCCGGGCTCGATTTTTGGCTGATTTCCATCATAGGTAGACTCGGCGATTGCCAGAGGATTTCAAACGTCCCGCTAAAGTGCTGGTTAAACCAAGTTCTGTCTACCCACAGTTGTTGCTCTCCCAGTTGCATCAACAACTGCTCGCCATCCACCGCAATCACAGCGCCATAAAAATCTTGCTGATTATCATCGACTAAATAGACAACTGCCGGATAATTTAATCGCGTGAGCGACATCCAGTTTCCCTGTTGCTGGTAACAGGCAAGCCCTTGTTCAACGGCAGATTGACAGGCAGTCAATCCCTTATAGGGCACTTTCCCCCAAACACTGAAGAGTCCGGCAAAGGCGGTATCGATATCGCGACTCTGATTAATCACATCATTTAGCAAGCGTTGATTGGGATCAGGTATCGACGCCTGAGTCACCTGACTGCTTGGATCTGCAGGTGGTACTAACTTATTTGTTTCTTCGGCCGCGCTCAAAGCTTGAGTGTTTGATGCTGTCACATTGGTTGGTGCAGACTCAACGACTATATTGGACGCTGACGCCGCACTGACAGGTTTATCGGTAAATAGCCAATAGGAAACGCCAAAAGCGACCAATAACGCCGCAGCGGTCGCTGTCGGCCAAAGATACCTATTCTGAGCCGGCTCCTCTTCACCTAATACTTCTGCCGCAGCTTGTCTCACCATGTGATGATCTATGGGCACGCGCGATTGTGCATAGCCCGCCATCAGCGAGCGTTCACATAAAAGATTAATTAATCGAGGGATACCATCACTATATTTTTGCAACACCTTAATCGCTTTACGGGTAAACAAAGGCTCGAATCGTCCCGCCACTTGTAAGCGGTGCAACACATAGAGGGCGATTTCATCTTCATTGAGTGGTAATAGGTGATAACGCGCGGTGATCCGCTGGGCAAGTTGCCTAAGCTCTTGTCGTTTGAGCAGTAACTGCAGTTCAGGCTGACCAATGAGTATCACCTGAAGCAGCTTTTTAGTGTCCGTTTCTAGGTTAGTGAGCAGCCTGAGTTGCTCTAACACTTCGGCGCGCAGATGCTGAGCCTCATCGATAATGAGTACGGTATTGCGACCTTTTTCATGATTTGCCAGTAAAAAGCGGCTCAAATGATCGGTTAACTGCTTAAGGCTAGGATTATCCCCATAACTGATCTTAAGCTCATCACAGAGAGTGGCGAGTAATTCCAACTCTGTGAGTGAGGGATTCAGGATAAATGCAGTATCAGTGTTATCGGGTAATTGCCCAAGCAAACAGCGCGATACAGTGGTTTTACCTGTGCCGACTTCCCCGGTTAGCAACACAAAGCCACCGGTTTCACCTAACCCATAGGTCAAATGAGCCAAGGCTTCCCTGTGCCTGTCACTTAAAAATAAATAATGGGGATTGGGTGCAATTGAAAAAGGGTTATCACTGAGTCCATAAAAGGCCTTGTACATACCACCAATCATCCTTAGCTAAAAATAACGCTCACGTTAAAGCGTCACACTGTTATTGTCAAAGCATCCGCAACATCGATGTGACATTTAATAAATATCTGCAAATAAATATCTGCCCCTAGGTTACACAGGGAATCTTATCATCATGTTAAGCTATCCCTATGACAGATTAGCCGAATCATTCCAATGAAAATATATTTAGTCGGCGGCGCTGTACGTGACAGCCTGCTCAATCTCCCCATTAAAGATAAAGACTATATGGTCGTTGGCGCGACCCCCGAGCAAATGCTGCGACGGGGTTATCGTCAAGTAGGTAAAGATTTTCCGGTATTCCTCCATCCGACAACTCAGCAAGAATATGCCCTCGCAAGAACAGAGCGTAAAGTAGGGTTAGGTTACGGTGGTTTTCACTGCTATGCCAGCCCGGATGTTACCTTAGAGCAAGACTTGCTACGCCGTGATTTGACCATTAATGCGATCGCTCAAGATGAAGAAGGTAACTTATACGATCCCTTCGGCGGCATTAAAGATATTGAAGCGCGTCAATTACGCCATGTTTCCGATGCTTTTATCGAAGATCCCCTTAGAGTACTACGTGTCGCCCGATTTGCCGCAAGATTCCATGCACTGGGTTTTAGTATCGCCAGCGAAACCTTTGCGCTTATGCGCCATATCAGTGCGAGTGATGAACTCAGCGCATTAACGGCGGAACGAGTGTGGCAGGAAGTCGATAAGAGTTTAGGCGGGCCTAACCCTGAGATCTTTTTTGAGGTACTACGCCAATGTGGCGCCCTCAAAATACTCTTTCCCGAAATATTTGCCTTATTCGGAATTCCCCAACCAGAAAAATGGCACCCCGAGATAGATACGGGCGTGCATACATTAATGGTGCTCGCCCAAGCAGCCCAACTCACTCAGGATAAAAACGTGCGTTTTGCCGCACTCGTCCATGATTTAGGCAAAGCATTAAGCCCTAAGGAGCATCTACCTAAACATCACGGTCATGGCCAAAAGGGCTTACCGCTGATCAAAGCCCTTTGCACACGCTTACGCGTGCCGAACGAAATGCGCGATTTGGCGTTATTAGTGAGCGATCAACACCAAAATGTGCACCAAGCGTTTGAGTTGAGGCCCGAAACCATCATCAAAATATTCGATAAAGCCGACTTCTGGCGCAAACCTGAGCGGCTCAATCAAGTTATTTTAAGCTGCATTGCCGACATGCGTGGACGAACAGGATTTGAAGCCCACGAATATCCCCAGGGAGAGTACCTTGCTGATTGTTTTTTAGCCGCCAGTAAGGTTAATGTCAGTGCGATTATTACCGCAGGTTTTCAAGGAGCAGAGATAAAGCAAGCGCTCAATTTGAAGCGAATCGAAGCCGTCAACATACTAAAACTCCAAAAGCAAAATGATGCAGAACATTGCACTCGATAAAATTGTAATAAAATTGTAAAGCCGGCATCACTTTATGGTAAATACAGTGCCATTTTTTGATGAAAATCGTCGATATAACCACTAAAAAATGCTTTTAAAAAAAATTTATATGTCTATAGTGGTTAAACGCATTAATATTCGTAGCAAATTAAAATAGCTATGTCATAATTAGGCAGTTTCGATTACAAAGTGGCGAAACATTCAAATCCAACCTATTTTAAGGGATTTTTTACAATGAACAAAAAAGTACTGATGATTGCTGGTTTAGCAATGACTGCCCTACTAGGTGGTTGTGCAAACACTACTGCTCTGGAAGAAAGCGTTGCTACTCTGGGCAACAAAGTTGATCAATTGTCAGCTGATGTCGGCTCTCTGAAATCTGAGCAAAGCAAACTGTCTGCAGACGTTAAAGATGCTAAAGCAGCAGCTATGGACGCACAAGCAGAAGCTAAGCGTGCTAACGACCGTCTAGACAACGTTGCTTCTCGTTACAAGAAGTAATGATAAATAATTAGCCTACAATTCAGTAGGTTAAGCTAAAAGGCTTGTGAGAGATGACAACGAATAGTGCATCCATCCAAGCCTTTTTTTATGCCTTCAGTTTAAAGAATTCCTGCTTCTAATTAATGACCTTCAGCTAGAAAACACCCAAGCCCTATCCAATTTACACCGGAATGATCCCTGCTATTAACCTGTGTACCTTAAAATTAACCTCTGTATAAAGCCTGTGCTTCAGTAAACCATTAACCCGCTTTAATAACCATTTGCGGTTTAATCTTTCCGACAAACTTATACTTTTAAGATCCTTTAAGCAGTGTTTACCGCTTCCTTAAAAAAGTTATTTTTATAGATGAAGAATGAAGGCATTTAAAAGAAAGCTCAATCACCAAAATTGAGTCCCTAAGGGAAACAAAGACAAGAGGAACGTTATATTTATCACTAAACAAATAAGCGTAAAGTTAACAATAACGCAGCCCTTGATTATCTTTACATAAAAACAACATAAAAACGTCAATATCTATCATGGACTTGCATAATAAGAGGCTATTTAGCACCTCAAAACAAAATATCTAACCCCATGAATAGGCTAAAAAACAATCTATTCAATCGTTACTTTTAAGGGACTTAGACCCATAGGGACATTTTTGCGCCAACACTAATACAAAATTGACTTCGAGCGATTCAAAGTGCTTTGCTTGAATATCGTGTTTCATCTTATCCGTTGCCCGCCACGCATAGGGCGTCATATCTAATAGGGTTAATGCCTGTTCACCCGATACGGTCAGATTAAAACTCAGGGCTTGTGTTTCTTTGATCGACAATCCTGAGGGTAAATTAATTTGCACCGATTTTTCTGTCAAATCGGGATAGATATGTTCCTTTAACTGCCATAAATGCCGAGTGCCAGGCAAGACTAGCAACATAAACCCTTGCTCCTTAAGCACACGAACACACTCTTTCCCCTTGAGTGGCTTATCAATCACAGTCACTAAATCTATGCTGTTATCGGCAAAAGGTAAGACTTTTGAGGTGCTTAAACATAACATGCCAGGCGTTTGCGCTTTAGCTGCCGCAAAAACGGCATTTTCTGCGTCCGCAACGCCGCTGTAATGGACATTTATCCCATTGGCAAGCTCAGCAAGCTTGGAAGACAAAGCGCGCAGGTAGAAGCCCTCAGCACACTCATAATCTAACAGGCTGAACTCCTCCTTCTGTAAGCTCAAGATCATCATCGCCATCTTATCGATCAGAGGAGAAAAAATACCCGATTCTAATAGAAAACGCTTCGCTCTTACCTGCTGACGGGAATCCCCCGTCGGTTTTTGCCTTTGGGGCTGAGTAAAAACCCAATAACCTTGCGGATTTCGATCGAAGTGGTGTTTATTAGCACAATAGAAACCTTGGGAGGATTGATGTTGTTTTAACGCAAGTCCACAGGTAGGACACTGAAATTCGAGACCCATATAAAGCTCCAAAAATGAGTTAAGCTTCAGAAAAATGAGGAAGCTCCAAAAACAAAAATCGGGTGCTAGACCCGATTCTTAGAAAAACGCCACTATGACTATTATAGAAAGATAAACCCACATAGGACTGCGCCCAGCGCAAGGCGATATATCACAAAGGGGGTCATTCCCATACGGCTGATGATTTTTAAGAAATAGTGGATACAAAGATAAGCCGCCGCAAACGAGATCACTGTGCCCAATGTGAGTGCTTGATAATCAATGGGAAGAGGGCTTTCAGCTAAGTCCTTACCGACTAAAATCGCCGCACCTAAACTGACAGGCACCGACATAAGAAATGAGAAACGAGCGGCAGCATCTCGGCTTAAACCGAGCATAAGTGCAGCCGTCATAGTGGCTCCCGATCTTGAGGTCCCAGGAATTAACGCCAATGCCTGTGCAAAACCAATCAGCAATGCCTTGCGCCAACCCGTTTGATAAACAGTTAAATCATGGCGTGACATCTTATCCGCCCACCACAAAAACAAACCAAAAACGACGGTAGTGACAGCAATGACACCTGCACTGCGTAAATGGGTTTCGATAAAATCCTTGGCCATAAACCCAAAAAATACTGCGGGGAGTGTTGCTAGGATAATCCACCAAGCGAGTCTGCTATCATCTGAATGCTTACCCTTAAATATACTGGCAATCCAAGCATTGAACATGGTCCATAGTTCGTGTCTAAAATAAATCACGACCGCAAACAATGAACCCGTGTTCACCGCAACATCGAAGGATAATCCCTGATCTTCCCAACCTAAAAGCTGGGCAGGGAGAATAAGATGAGCCGAACTAGAAATAGGAAGAAACTCTGTTAACCCTTGAATCAACGCTAAAATAATTACCTGAAACGTATCCATGACAACCCTATCAACAAATTAAAACGTCAGCCCTACAGGCCACTCAAACGTCACAGGCCAAAGCCGCTGTGAATCTTTATCATACTCATCCCAGAGTGTTGCATAGCTCTTATGGAGCACTGGATGGATCAATTCCGGAGCAAGTTCAGCTAAAGGCCACAACACAAAAGCGTTATTGACTATTTCGGCTCTGGGCAACACCACTGGGGTTTGGCACACAAGATCATCAAAAAGCAGTAGGTCTAAATCCAATGTCCTTGGGCTAAATTTCTTTGCGCCAACAAGCCGGCCGTGATTCTGCTCGATTTGCTTAAACTGCGCAACTATCTCGGCAATATTCAAATCAGTTTCGACACTCGCCACCATATTTAAAAAATTTGTCCCGCTAAATCCCACTGCCTCACTTTCATACATAGAAGAAAGTTTAAGTGGACCAAAGCATTCCCTTAATGACCGCAATCCCGCCTGTAAATAGCGACTGGGTTCAATATTACTGCCTAAACTAATATAAATAAGTGCCATGCAGATGTCCGAAATGTCTTTAAAAACGACGATAACTCACCACTATTATCTTAACTCTCGACGGATGTGGGTTGTGAGCGCTCAATTTCAACGCCTACCGAGGCAGCAGTAGCAACAGCCCCTGGCTTCATTACAACCACCTTAACCCAAGCGACGTTAAACTCACCCAGCAAGCATTCGGCAACACGTTCAGCAACTGTTTCAATAAGTTCAATGGGTTGCTCGGTAATCAATTGGGTGATCCGTTTAGAAACCGTTTCATAGCAAAGTGCAAATTGATAATCATCGCCCATTGCCGCCGGCTTATTGTCCCAAGCCATATCTAAGTCTAGAAATAGGCTCTGCTGGATTTTCTTTTCCCAGTCATAGACACCTATCACAGTATCAACACGTAATTGCCGTATAAGTACCTTATCCATACAGTCTCCAACTTACTCATTACTATGAGGTCTGATAAGCTAAACACGATAGAGTCTGTATAATCCGCCATGTTCCAACAGACGACTAATTTACTTTCTACTCGCGCTAATCCAAAGTAGGATATGGCCCGAAAAGGATTTGTTCGTTCAGAAATTATCTCTGTTTTAATAGTAGCGTTATCGCATTAACCTATGACCGAATACACAAGCCAAACAGACTTGTTAAATGGTGGCGCGATAATACCTTAAGACGCGTAAGGAAACCAATGTGAGTCCATTAACACTGACACTTTTGATGATTGTGAGCGCCTATTTGGCAGGCTCTGTCTCAAGTGCTGTGCTGGTATGTAGGATGAGAGGCCTGCCGGATCCAAGATCCCAAGGCTCTGGTAATCCGGGAGCTACAAATGTGCTGCGGATCGGTGGCGCCAGCTCGGCGGCCATGGTGCTATTTTTTGATATGCTCAAAGGCGCATTACCAACTTATCTCGCCTATTTAATGGGGATCGATGCCATTTCCCTTGGGCTTATTGCCATCGCGGCTTGTCTTGGGCATATCTATCCCATTTTCTTTGGCTTTAAAGGTGGCAAAGGGGTGGCAACCGCTTTCGGTGCCATGGCTCCCATTGGTGATGATTTAGCGATTTGCCTTATGGCTTCTTGGGTCGTGTTACTGCTCATTAGCCGCTACTCTTCCCTTGCTGCGATTATTACCGCCCTACTCGCCCCACTTTATACTTGGTGGCTTGACGATCGATTTACCATCCCCGTGGCCATGTTATCGACGCTGATCATCATACGTCATAAGGAAAACATTCAGCGGCTTCTCAAGGGTGAAGAATCGAAAGTCTCACGTAAAAAGCGTCCTAAAACCCCTTAAGCTTAGATTGTGTCCCCCATAAAAAACTGCGCCTTAGCGCAGTTTTTTACATTAATAGGCAGCCATTATGCCACTGGCGGTAAGGTATCGAGTGGCCAACGTGGCTGGCCCTTTACCGCTAAATCTTCGTGTTGTCCCGCCTTTAAACGCTGCAATCCCGCAAAGGCAATCATAGCGCCATTATCGGTACAAAACTCGCCACGGGGATAGTAAACTCGGCCACCGATTGACGCCATCATCTCGGCTAAAGTTTCCCGTAAACGCGTATTGGCACTGACACCACCAGCGATCACTAGGCGGTTATAACCCGTTTGCTTTAGCGCACGGCGGCATTTTATGGCCAAAGTATCAACCACGGCCTCTTCAAAGGCACGGGCAATATTAGCACGAGTCTGTTCATCACTGGGCTCTGCGGCAATGGTATTGGCGGTAAAGGTCTTTAACCCTGAGAAACTAAAATCTAGCCCAGGTCTATCGGTCATTGGGCGCGGAAACTGATAACCCGCAGGCACACCTTTTGCGGCAAGCTTCGCCAAACGTGGGCCACCAGGATAATCCAAACCCATTAATTTGGCTGTTTTATCAAAGGCTTCACCCGCAGCATCGTCAACCGATTCGCCGAGCACTTCATAGAGACCTATGCCATCGACTTTGACTAACATCGAATGCCCACCGGAAACCAATAGGGCCACAAATGGAAACTCAGGCGCATCCTCCTCAAGCATAGGGGCCAATAAGTGCCCTTCCATATGGTGCACCCCAATCGCAGGCTTGTCCCAAGCAAAAGCCAGTGAGCGTCCAACACAGGCGCCCACTAATAAGGCACCAATCAAGCCAGGGCCCTTGGTATAAGCAATCCCATCGAGATCGGCAATCTCGGTATTGGCATCTTTCAGTGCCTGACGAATAAGCGGCACTATCTTACGCACATGATCCCGAGAAGCTAATTCAGGCACCACACCACCGTAATCGGCATGCAATTTCACTTGACTATATAAAGCATGGGATAACAATCCTTGCTTATCGTCGTAGACGGCAATGCCTGTCTCGTCACAGGATGTCTCAATACCTAAAACCCGCATGGTGCCTCATCAGAAAATAATAAAAGGGCGTCAATTCTACCTGCATGCAGGCAATTACTCCAGTTAGACAGACCTATATTCTCCCCGCCAGCAAACACAGTGCAGTATTAGGGCTTTACAAGCCTAGTTGTCTCGGTATAAAATTCCGCACCATTTTAAATAGACTTGGTTCGAGCAATTGAACCACACAACCTACACCTAAGGGGTGATGGCGTATGCCAATTATTAAAGTACGTGAAAACGAACCATTCGACGTAGCTCTGCGTCGTTTCAAGCGCTCTTGTGAAAAAGCTGGTATTTTAGCCGACGTGCGTGCTCGTGAATTCTACGAGAAGCCAACTACTGCACGTAAGCGCGCAAAAGCAGCTGCAGTTAAACGTTTAGCTAAAAAGCTTTCTCGCGAAAACGCACGTCGCGTACGTTTATACTAATCTCTTATGAGCCTAATTGATCAGCTAAAAGACCATATGAAACAGGCCATGATCGCCAAAGAGAAGGCGAGATTGGGCACTATTCGTATGGCATTAGCCGCCATTAAACAGATTGAAGTGGATACCCGCGAAACTCTGACTGATGAGCAGGTTATAGCTGTCTTAACCAAAATGGTGAAACAACGTCGCGATTCGATTGCTCAATTTGAAGCAGCGGGTCGTAACGAGTTGGCCGAAGCGGAAGCAGCAGAGATTCAAGTCATTGAAGCTTTCCTGCCGACTCCCCTCTCTGAGGCGGAAATCGCAGCCTTCATCGATGCAGCTATTGTTGAAATAGGTGCATCCTCCATGGCGGATATGGGCAAAGTAATGGGAGCATTAAAACCTAAAGTTCAAGGACGTGCAGACATGGGCGCTATCGGCGCTATGATCCGCGCAAAATTGCAATAATTAGCGTTTCAATGTATGAACAAGCCGTGCCTATGCGCGGCTTGTTTGTTTAAATTCGCTTTAGGCGAGATTTTAAGCATTCAATGGCAATACCTCGTGATTTTATCAATGAGCTAATCGCTCGCACCGACATAGTCGAGCTAATCGATCGTAAGGTGCCCTTGAAAAAGGCGGGTAAGAACTACTCGGCCTGTTGCCCTTTTCATAGTGAAAAATCACCTTCTTTCACCGTTAGCCGGGATAAACAGTTCTATCATTGCTTTGGCTGCGGTGCCCACGGCAATGCCATCGATTTTGTGATGGAATATGACAGACTCGACTTTGTCGATGCCATAGAAGATCTGGCAGGACAACTTGGGTTAGAGGTTCCCAGAGAGCAAGGTACTGGCAAACGCCATGATGATGGCTTAAGTCGCGACTTATACCAATTAATGGAAGAAGCAAGCCGCTATTTTCAAACCCAACTTAGACAACACCAAGATAAACAAAAAGTTATCGACTACCTCGTCTATCGCGGCTTATCCGATGACATAGTGGAACATTTTGGTATTGGGTTTGCACCCGACGGCTGGGACGGCCTATTAGGTCGCTATCGTCAAAATCAAGATGCACAGGACAAACTGCTGACCGCCGGCATGCTAATCAGCAATGACAGCGGTAAGAGATATGATAGATTTCGTGACCGACTCATGTTCCCCATCCGCGACCGCCGTGGACGGGTGATTGGCTTTGGTGGCCGAGTTTTAGGTGATGGCACACCCAAGTACTTGAATTCACCGGAAACGCCCATATTTCATAAGGGCAATGAGCTTTATGGTCTATATGAACTAAAGCAACGCCATCGCGATCCTGACAAGGTGCTGATCGTCGAAGGCTATATGGACGTAGTAGCCCTTGCCCAATACGGTGTCGACTATGCAGTGGCCTCCTTAGGAACATCCACTACGGCGGAACAGTTTCAGTTATTGCTTCGTAGTGCCAAGGAAGTGGTATGTTGTTACGACGGTGACCGTGCTGGTACAGAAGCGGCGTGGCGAGCCTTAGAAACGGCATTACCACTCTTAAAGCCCGGCGATCAAGTGCGATTTATGTTTCTGCCCCAGGCGGAAGATCCGGATTCAATGGTGCGAAAAATAGGTAAAGAAGCCTTCGAAACTCTGATGAATAGCGCCATATCGCTCCCCGAGTTTATCTTCGATACCCTAGCAACAAAATACGGTACGGATAAAGGTAACTTAGCCAAGCAAGCCTTTATCCTAATTGAAAAAATTCAAGATACTGTGCTACAAAATTTGCTGCTTGAGAACTTAGCTCACAAGCTCGGAATGAATAGTTCAGAGGATATGAAGAAAAAGCTAGGATTTAGTGTCAAACAAACTAAGCCTACCGCTTCAGCAGGACTCAAAGGACGCGGTACCCCTTTGCGACTCGCCATCGCACTGTTAGTACAGCATCCTCAGCTGGGAATGGGTTTACCCCCACAACCCGCACTTAATCACCTGCAGATGCCAGGCATAGATTTGCTGCCACTGCTGCTCAATTTAACTCGAGAGCATAGGTTAAACAGCGCACAACTACTTGAACAATTCAGAGATAGCCCACACAGCGGCACTCTCCATAAATTGGCCCAATGGGACCATCAAGTGGCGGATGAAAACTTAGCTGAAAAGTTTAAACAGACCCTAGTTTGGTTGAACAATCAATATATTGAGCAGCGATACCAGGAATTGAGTCTAAAACAGACTCATACTAAAGAAGAGAAGATACAGCTACAGAAGCTGATCTCAGTCATGAAAGGATTGAACTGAGGCAAAAATGTCCTCATTCACTATCCCAGTGACTAGCACAGACATGTGCACACGGCTATAATTGACGATTTGCGCGGCACTTAGCTTAAAGCTAATTGTCCGTCGTTGTAACAGTTTCCCAACTTGGATGATATCTATGGATCATACTCCGCAGTCGCAACTCAAGCTGTTGCTTGCCAAAGGTAAAGAGCAAGGTTACTTAACCTATGCAGAAGTGAACGATCACTTACCTGCAGACATGGTCGATTCTGACCAGATCGAAGATATTATCCAGATGATAAATGACATGGGTATTCGGGTGTTCGAAGAAGCCCCCGATGCCGATGACATGATGATGTCGGAAGACAACACAGACGAAGATGCAGCAGAAGAAGCTGCGGCGGCCCTAGCCACAGTAGAGAGTGAGCTTGGTCGCACTACCGATCCCGTGCGCATGTATATGCGTGAAATGGGAACCGTTGAACTGTTGACCCGTGAAGGCGAAATTGTTATCGCCAAACGCATCGAAGAAGGCATCAACACAGTTCAAAGCTCTGTCGCCGAATACCCACAAGCGATCGCCATGATCCTTGAACAATTCGACCAATTTGAGGCCGATGAACTGCGTCTGTCTGATATTATCTCTGGATTTGTCAACCCGGACGAAGAAGATGTCGCGCCTACTGCCACACATATCGGCTCAGAACTGTCGGATGAAGATCTTGACGATGAAGACGACGAAGATGAGGACGATGAAGAAGGCGGCGATGAAGATGATGACGGTAATAAAGGCCCCGATCCTGAAGAAGCCCGTGAACGCTTTAGCCAATTAAGAACCGCCTATGAAAATGCGCTCAAAATCATTGAAGCTAAAGGTCGTGAGCATCCTGAGTCGGTCAAAGCGCTATTCGAAATCGGCGAAATTTTCAAAGAATTCCGCCTAGTCCCTAAACAGTTTGACCGTTTAGTGAAAAGCATGCGTTCTATGATGGACCGCGTGCGCGTGCAAGAGCGTTTGGTAATGAAGCTTTGCGTTGAGCAAGCCAAAATGCCGAAGAAAAACTTTGTTAAATTCTTCACTGGTAACGAAACCAATCTAGATTGGTTCCATGCCGAAAAAGCCTCAAATAAGCCTTACGCCGAAGGCCTAAGAATGGTTGAGGACGATGTGCTGCGCTGCCGTAGCAAACTGGCCGCCGTTGAAGAAGAAACCGGCTTAGCCATTGCGGCAATCAAAGACATCAACCGTCGTATGTCCATCGGTGAGGCTAAAGCCCGCCGTGCGAAGAAAGAAATGGTTGAGGCTAACTTACGTCTGGTTATTTCTATCGCGAAGAAATACACCAACCGTGGTCTGCAATTCTTGGACTTGATCCAAGAAGGCAACATAGGCCTGATGAAAGCGGTGGATAAGTTTGAATACCGCCGTGGTTACAAGTTCTCGACCTATGCCACTTGGTGGATCCGTCAGGCAATTACTCGCTCTATCGCCGACCAAGCGCGCACCATCCGTATTCCGGTGCATATGATCGAAACGATCAACAAGCTAAACCGTATTTCTCGTCAGATGCTGCAGGAAATGGGCCGCGAGCCCTCCCCTGAAGAACTGGCTGAGCGTATGATGATGCCGGAAGACAAGATCCGTAAGGTACTGAAAATCGCTAAAGAACCCATCTCCATGGAAACCCCAATCGGTGACGATGAAGATTCGCATTTAGGTGATTTTATCGAGGATACTACCCTCGAATTGCCACTGGACAGCGCTACCAGCGAAAGCTTAAAGAGTGCTACCCATGAGGTATTAGCGGGGCTAACGGCTCGCGAAGCCAAAGTGCTGCGTATGCGTTTCGGTATCGATATGAATACCGACCACACGCTGGAAGAGGTGGGCAAACAGTTTGACGTGACCCGTGAACGTATTCGTCAAATTGAAGCCAAGGCCTTGCGTAAGCTGCGCCACCCTTCACGCTCTGAAATCTTAAAGTCGTTCTTAGACGAATAGTCTAATTCGACACTCAATCAAGCCTCGCCACAGTGCGGGGCTTTTTATTATCTCAATATCTTCAAATACCCTAGCAATCTGGCAGCAACGTTAACCATTTGAATGGATGATTTAGCCTATAAAGGGAAAGTTTACCGTAGTTTTAGCCGTAAAAATGAAGAAGAAATACCTTAATGCAGAAAGGATTAAATCTTAAAATAAGATGTTTAACCTGTAATTTCCCCCTTGGCGGCAAGTCAATTGCTTAACAGATAACCAATTGAATCAGTTGCGTGAATTTCAAACCAAAACACGGGTGACAAGCGCAAACAAGCTTAGTATACTTCCTCCCGCTTTAGGTAATGACGATTACCTTTAGTCGGCCCCTTAGCTCAGTTGGTTAGAGCACACGACTCATAATCGTTAGGTCCACGGTTCAAGTCCGTGAGGGGCCACCACCCAATTCAACGAAAAAGCCCATTGATTCAATGGGCTTTTTTGTATCTAAATCCATATCAATGTGTTCTACACAAACAACTTTGTGCTAAGTTTTTAGCTTACCTAGCTGCTCATGTTGTTGTTTAACAAGCTCGGCGAGTACCACACTGCTTTGCTGCGCCTCACCCGCAAGCCTTGCGAGTTCTGATGCCGAATCGGAAATGCCGGTAATATTGCGGTTTACCTCTTCAGTGACTGCACTTTGCTCCTCTGCGGCGGCGGCAATATGGGTCACTTGGGCCGAGATCTCTTCTATCTGACTGACCATAGAGTTAAGGGATGTGAGCGCTTGTTCGGTTTGCGAAACCGCCATTTGTGCGCGCTCGGCACCTTTATCAATAATCCCGGAAGCACTGTGCACCTCTTTTTGCAACGCATCGATCAGT
The DNA here is from genome assembly GCF_002783505.1 of Shewanella sp. CG12_big_fil_rev_8_21_14_0_65_47_15. GTDB lineage: Bacteria > Pseudomonadota > Gammaproteobacteria > Enterobacterales > Shewanellaceae > Shewanella. Next base: position 41,228 of record NZ_PFGL01000063.1, on the reverse strand, counting down.
ACGCTGATATCATCGGTTGAGCTTTGGGTTTTAGAGGCAAGCGCCCTCACCTCATCGGCGACGACTGCAAAACCACGTCCCTGCTCTCCCGCCCTCGCCGCTTCAATGGCTGCGTTTAGGGCCAGCAAGTTAGTTTGCGCAGCAATGGAGCTAATCACCTCAAGGATACGACTGATATTTGTGCTACTTTCAGCCACCTTACTGACGGCAACTTTTGCCTGCATCGATTCCTGAGACATAGTTGCCACAAAATCCATCGCTTTGGTTAGGCTTTCTTCACTGTGGCGTATATTCCGGGACATGGCCTCTGTCTCTGAGGCCGTTTGTTCCGAGGCTTTAGCCACTTCGAGAGCCGTCGCGCTCATTTGATTTACGGCTGTGACCACACTTTCAATTTCGCCATACTGCCGATGAACACTGTCACGGGTAAGTTGGGCAATTTTTGCCGAGGATTGGCTTTCCTCTTGGGTACGACTGGCTAAGGTTTTTAACTCAGCAATTAAATTCTTTAACTTATAGATGAAGGAATTAAATCCTTTTCCAAGGGCAATCAATTCCGCATGTGCATCTACTTCTATCGATTGAGTGAGATCGCCTTCTGCACTGGCTAAATGCTCAACACGCCCCTGGATCATCTTGAGTGGCGAGATGATACTGCGGATAACGAGGCTAATAGTCACCACAGCAAGCACAGACACCACTAAGCCCACTATCAATAATAGGCTGCCTAAAGAGGTCGCCATTTCATCCATTTTATCGTGGAGTGCGATCGAACTTTTATAGGCCTGCGCCTTAGGAACTTGGATAGCTAATGACCACTCGGCATTGGCTAGGGGAATTTTGATCGGGTAAGCGACGATAATTTCATCGTCATTCATCATGTACTTACCATTCTTGTGTAACGAGATGATTTGCGATGCCAATTGGGGATCGACCGACTCGGATAAGGGCCGAGCTTTTTTGCTGTAATGACTTGCCGCAACCACTAGACCTCGGGTACTCAAGAGGGTCACTTTGGCTTGGCCGTCATAGAGACTCTTTGACAGTGTATCAATCAGGGACTGAAATACCGGCAAATTGACATCCACCCCCACTACACCAATAAATTGCTTATGCTTAAGTACGGGTACTGTCAACGAGGTCATTAGAGCGGTGTTACCAGGGGTAATTTCATATAAATAAGGTTCCATCAGACAGGGTTTGAGAGTCTCTTTAGCACACAAATACCATTCGGCATCTCTGATCCCAAACTCATTCAGGCTGGTGAGGTACTTTTCTGCCGAATCATCAACTTGTTGATGTTCAACCGTGCCATCATCATTGCGAGTGTAATAGACCTCTAGGGCTCCCGACGAAGCCACACTATGACTCACCTGAACATTCAGGAACTCGCTATCGAGGCCATCGTAACCATTAGATTCAAATTGGGCGTACATGGAAGAAATTTGCGCATTCTTCTTGAGCACTGCTGCCACGGCAAGCTCTAAACGATCACGCTTTAAGGGCAATTCTTCTGCGGTACTTTCAAGCATGCCAGCGAAAGAAAAGGGGATCCGGTAAGCTTCATTAATAAATCCGGCGACCATTTCGCCATACTCACCGGCACGAGCTTCGAGCTTATCGCGGGTTTCGTTTTGTAAGCTATTCTGCACTTGCTCGGATAACTGAGCATTTTGATCCGATAGTGTCCACCAGAGGCTAATGGATAAAATTGCGACTATCGATAGGAACAAGGCGGAAGTGATCCACAACAACTTAGTACTGATGGACAAATGCTTCATCTAGTCAACTCCCAAGAGAACGACAATAGCGTAATTATTTTGATCTAATTCATTTTTTTATATTTTCTACCAGTACTAAAAATAGCACTTAGCATAAGAATTACCAGCACTTAAGATAAAGATTTGCTAATGAAATGTAAAACTTTTGCATGACAAAATCAAAAAAAAACCAAATTCAAATAAATGAATTTGGCCTTAAATATCAAACACTATTTCAGATTGAGTCTAGAGTTAACGTCCCCACAACCAAGCGGCACCACGCACCCCCGATGAAGCGCCATAACAGTTTTTAACAACTGGAGTGTGGCACTCACGGCCAACCACATATAAAGGTAAAACCTTGGGCAATTCTGTGTAGATAGCATCGATGTTAGAAACTCCGCCACCAAGGACGATAACATCAGGATCCATCATATTGATCACATGGGCCAATGAACGAGCTAAACGGTCAATAAAGCGGTCAAATGCTTGAGTCGCCAGCGGATCGCCCGCTTGCATCATTTGGGCAATTTCAATACCGCTGTCAGCGATACCACCTGCGGCGCGAAAATCGCGTACAAAGCCCGTCCCAGAGATAAACGTCTCGATGCAGTCCCTGTTACCACAAAAACACCTCGTGGTATTAAATTCATCAGCTTTCATCCAAGGCAAAGGATTATGACCCCACTCACCGCCGATGCCATTGCCACCATCATGCACTTGGCCTTTGATGGCGATACCAGCGCCGCAGCCAGTGCCAATAATGGCACCAAAGACCAGTGACTTGCCGGCAGCGGCGCCATCGACCGCTTCAGAGACGGCAAAACAGTTCGCATCGTTGGCGATCCTCACCTTACGGTTTAATCGAGCCCCCAGATCCACATCGAGGGGATGGCCATTGATCCACGTTGAATTAGCATTTTTAACTAGGCCAGTAAAAGGGGAAATCACCCCAGGAATACCAATGCCTATCGTGGCGGTTTGTTGCAGGCTCTCTTCGACTTCTGTCACGAGTGCGACTAACGCATCGACTGTTGCAACATATTCTCTCGGTGTTGGGATACGTTTACGAAACACTTCTTTACCAGCGTCATCTAATGCGACTAACTCGATTTTTGTGCCGCCAAGATCGATACCAATTCGTAACATCAACTTACTCCATCTCAATATATTTAACCCAAAATGGCTCGGTGAAGATCATCTCTACTGCCATACGCTGTCATTGAAAACTGACTCAAGTCAAAAACAACATTAGCCTCAGCCAAAGTCATGGCAATTCATGACTGTCTAAATTAAGGCGAAGTTGTCATTTAAACGACTCTCTGCGCCTTGAGGTGTTACATTACGGGCACTCGACCGACACCATATTCGCCGTCTTTGGCTTTAAGATAATATCGCTAAAACTGATATCCACGGCGTCCGATGAAGATAAGGTGAAAGGCGAGATAATTTTACCAAAATCGATCCCCTGCCCCTGATAGCAAGTGAGATCTATGTTTAGTTCACTCCAAGTATCAAGGCTTAATGCGCTTAGCTGAGTGCTAATATCCACATTGGCTCGACAATCGCCTTCGCAGATCATGCCGACATTCACTGGCGCCGTAATCGGTGAACCCACTTTGACTTGCATGCTGAGCACTGACTTACTCGCCAGATAAGCCCGCAAGTCTTCCGGGAAGTTCCCCTGCAAGCTCACAAAACCAAGCGCTTTACCGTTGAAACTAATGTGACGGGCATCTTCTTGCACTTGTTTATCAAAGGTTTTAATCGTAACAACATCATTTGCCTGCACGCTGCTGGCGATAGGTTCCATCGAAACCTTGTCACCTTCAACACTGCCAATTAGCATTTTCCAAGGCGCCTTAACGGCACGCTCGAATAACGGCTTCTGGCTAAGTGGCACTTGTTCACCGAAGTTATCTTCGGACAAACGATTCGATAATACCGCAGGCGCAGTAGTATCAGCCTTATCCGCATAACTCAAGCCATAACCATAGGGTAATAGTGGCGAATAATCACTGTCGTGAACATTCACGCGAGTTTGCTGCGGTGTCGACGGCCATGAGAAAGACAATTTACCAGTAAAGTCATACTGAACATCGCCATTGGCCTGAGTGAATAACACTTCGGCAATCCCTGCACCTTCGGTGCCAGGCAACCAAGCGGCGACAAAGGCGTCAGAGGCATTTAACTCAGGATTGACCCATAAAGGTCGGCCGCTGATAAACACAGAGACCACAGGAACCCCAGCGGCTTTGAGCTTTTGCAATAGTGCTAAGTCACGCTTATTACCCCTTTGATATTCAAGATTATCGATATCACCATTGCCTTCGGCATAGGGCTCCTCACCAAATACCACAATCGCCACATCGGGTTTATTCGCAGCTTCAAATTGACCATCGACACTCAGCACTGCGCTACCACCGCTGGCAGTAACCACCTTTGCTATGCCGGCATAAATCGATGTTGCTCCTGGGAAATCAGCATTTTGATTATCTGTACCCTGCCAAGTAATAGACCAACCACCCGATTGCTTGCCAATATTATCGGCGGCATCGCCCGCGACGAGCACTTTAGCTTTGGAGGATAAAGGCAATAAGTGTTGATTGTTCTTCAATAATACTAGCGACTCGCGTACTGCTTGGCGCGCAACGTCCCTGTGGCTCGCTTGGCCAATTAACTCGGTTTTACCCGATAAAGGACGCTTAGCAGGACTTGGCTTGTCAAATAATCCCGCTCGGATTTTTACGCGCAGGATACGGCTCACGGCATCGTCAATCCGCGCTTGACCTATCAAACCCGACTTCACTTGCGCGATAGTGTTTTCATATAAGGGTTTCCATGCCGCCGTTGGCACCATAAATACGTCTAAGCCCGCATTAACAGCCTGAGGACAAGATTCATTGCTGCAACCTTCGACCTGTCCATGGCCATTCCAGTCGCCGACAACCAAGCCATCAAAGCCCATGCGCGTCTTAAGTACATCGGTTAATAAATAAGGGTTACCGTGATTTTTAGCACCGTGCCAACTATTAAATGAGGCCATCACCGTTTGCGCGCCCGCGGTTAACCCGCCGATATAACCTTGGGCGTGAATATCAAACAAGGCTTGTTCGGATACGAGATTATCGCCCTGATCATCTCCCCCTTCGGTGCCGCCATCCCCTAAGAAATGTTTTACAGTCGCGATAACATGCTGATCCGATAAGAAGTCTTTATCATTGCCACCTTGTAATCCCTCAACAATCGCGTGGGAATAGGATTTAACGATGGCAGGATCTTCAGAATAGCCCTCGTAGGTTCGTCCCCAGCGGTCATCACGCACCACGGCAACAGTCGGTGCAAATACCCAATCGATCCCCGTCACCATCACTTCTTTGGCGGTGATCGCGGCTATTTGCTGGATAAGCTCAGGATGCTGGGCCGCACCTAACCCTATATTATGTGGGAACAGCGTTGCACCAATCACATTGTTGTGACCATGAACCGCATCCGTGCCCCACATAGTTGGAATACTGATGCCATCGAGCGAGTCATCCATAGAGGCTTGAAACATAGCGTCGGCTAAGGCAATCCAATCTGCTGGCGTCGCATGTTTATCTTGATTTGGGTAAGAGCCGCCACCATTTAAATAGGAGCCAAAGCCGTATTTGCGCATATCTTCGACCGTGATATCGCGGATCTCAGGTTGGATCATCTGCGCGACTTTCTGCTCTAGCGTCATTTTTGCTAATAAGTCCGCGACTCGCTTTTCAACATCTGGCTGATTTTTATGAGGTATAGTTAACTGTGGCCAAATATTAATATCGGTAGGCTTGCCATCGATACTGTAGCCATTGGGGCTATTGGGGCTATTGGGCGAGCTAGATGTGACCATATCATTGGGATTAACGGATTGACTAGGCACAACTTCCTTCACCTGCTCTGTTTTACTGCATCCACTTAAGCAAGCGCAGGTCAGCACAGCCAATAAACTCAAGCTAAAGGTTTTGGGTCTCAATGCGATAACGCTCATAATTCTCGCCCTTAAAAATAAAATGTCTTAATACACACGCCGTGTGCGCATCCATGTGTTTAATCGTCGTGTTTTAATTGATTTAAAATCTTGGTCTTGGGGCATCACAGCCCTTGGCGCCGTAATAGGCGATAAAGCCATAACAAAGCAGCGGTAAAATAAAGGCCAATTGAATACCAAAATGATCGGCTAACATACCTTGGAATAAGGGCACAATCGCACCGCCCACAATCGCCAAACATAAAATGCCAGAACCTTGGCTGGTATGTTGCTCAAGATCCTGCAATGCTAGGCTGAAAATCGTCGGGAACATAATAGAGTTACATAACCCGACTAGCAGTAAGGCCCACATCGCCATCGCCCCCGTACTGAACATGGCTAAGGCCACCAGCAGGCAAGCACAAATCGCATTAAAGGCTAACACTTTGCCGGCCTTGATTTTTTGCATCACGGCCGCACCAATAAAACGCCCAACCATAGCGCCACCAAAATAGTAGGCAATGTAATGCGCGGCTTCGGCATGGGTATAACCACCAATATCGGGCTGAACTAAAAAACTAATCAGAAAACTACCAATGGCGACTTCGGCCCCCACATACACAAAAATCCCCACGCTACCGAGAACAAGATGTGGAAATTGCCATGCACTGCCCAGCACTTTAGCACTGCTCGCCGGCAGTTTTTGGCCTAAAAAAGGCAGCTTTAACAGCATAAAAATGACCGCCAACACACATAAACTGGCCGCTAAAATCAAATAGGGAACTTGGACTGTGCTCGCTTGGGCCGCAGCACTGACCATAAGGTCAGATGCACCCTCTCCCGTCATTTGATGTGAGGTCGATAAAATCAACCAACTGCCGAAAAACGGGGCGACTGTGGTGCCAAAGGAATTAAACGCTTGGGTCAACGTGAGTCTCGATGAGGCGGTTTTCGCCGGTCCCAGCACGCTGACGTAGGGATTAGCCGCCACTTGTAGAATCGTAATGCCGGAGGCTAAAACAAAAAAAGCGCCTAGGAACATCCAATAGGAGGCAAAACTCGCCGAAGGATAAAACAATAAGCAGCCTAAACACGCAATACCAAGCCCTGTGACTATGCCTTTTTGATAACCAATTTTACCCACGAGTGCACCAGCGGGGATGGAGACAATGAAGTAAGCCCCAAAAAAACAAAACTGCACCAACATGGCTTGGGCGTAATTCAGCTCAAACATATTTTTTAAGTAAGGTATCAAGATATCGTTAAGACAAGTAATGAATCCCCACATGAAAAACAACGATGTTAAGGCCACTAAAGCGAACCTAAAGTTGCCACTCTGGTGCACACTCCTTGTCGACTCACTCACTGCACTCACCTTAGTTTCATTTGTAATAGCCATATTTGCCCTTTTCTCCCCAACCGATTACCTAGATAAAAACGTTTAATCTTCTTAGTCAAAATGGCGTGATTAATTTATCCGAATCACATATTGACCTTTTTATGATTAGTCACTAACCTCGATGTAAGCGCTTCCATTGTTAACATGTCGATAACCAAAGTCAATATTTTTAGTGACTGTCGGCAAGCATCTTTACTCTCTTTATCTTGAACTCTGTGTTTTAAATCGCAGGAATAAATTCAAAAATACAATTAAGTGACTGAATATATGAAAATATCTTTACCAAAGAACTCGAGACTCCAAAGCGAAGCGTTTACTTTTGGTGTTGCGACCGCTTCATTTCAAATCGAAGGTGGCGTGGACTCTCGCCAAACCTGTATTTGGGACACCTTCTGCGCAACACCAGATAAAATCCGTGATGCCTCCAATGGTAATGTTGCCTGCAACCACTTGAATCTATGGAAAGAAGATATCGCCTTAATCGCATCACTCGGGGTGGATGCCTATCGTTTTTCAATCGCGTGGGGACGCGTCTTAAATCAAGATGGCAGCATTAATCAACGGGGTGTTGATTTCTACATTGGCATTCTAGACGAGCTAAAACGTAGAAATATCAAAGCATTTGTTACGCTTTACCATTGGGATCTTCCTCAACATATTGAGGATCAAGGCGGCTGGTTAAACCGAGATACGGCTTACCTTTTCAAAGACTATGCCGACAAAATAAGCCAAGCCTTCGGCGACCGAGTGTATTCCTACGCCACCTTAAATGAACCCTTTTGCAGCTCATATTTAGGCTATGAGGCAGGTATTCACGCCCCCGGTTTAATGAAAAAAGCCTATGGCCGCCAATCGGCTCACCACCTGTTACTCGCCCACGGCTTAGCGATGCAAGTGCTGCAAAGGAACAGCCCTAACAGCATGAATGGCATAGTGCTTAACTTCACGCCCTGCTACGCATTAACCCAAAGTGCCGCCGATATTCAGGCCGCAAAACAAGCCGATGATTATTTTAATCAGTGGTATATCAAGCCGATTTTCGATGCGGCCTACCCAGCGCTTCTCACAACATTAGCACCAGAAGACAGACCGGAAATTCACGACGGCGACCTTGAGCTTATCAGTCAACCCATTGATTTTTTAGGGGTCAACTTTTATACCCGCGCCGTATATCAGGCCGATACAACACACGGATTTATACAAGTTGATTTACCAAGGGTACCCAAAACCGACATAGGCTGGGAGATCTATCCACAGGCCTTTACCGACTTACTGGTCTCTTTAAATCAAACCTATAATTTACCCCCTGTTTTCATCACAGAAAATGGCGCAGCCATGGACGATAAGTGTATTGATGGGCGTATCGATGACTTCGATAGACTCAGCTATTACCAGCACCATTTAACCGCTGTAGACAATGCCATAGTACAAGGTGTTAACATTCAGGGTTACTTTGCCTGGAGCTTGATGGATAATTTTGAGTGGGCCGAAGGCTACTTAAAACGCTTTGGCATAGTCTATGTGGATTATGCCAGCCAAACCCGCACGATAAAGGCCAGTGGTCACGCCTACAGCGATTTGATTCGCTCAAGGGCCCACTTAACGAATAACAATAATAAATAAGGCTAAAGCCATGATTAGCATAAAAGAAAAAATAGCTTATGGGCTTGGCGACACCGCCAGCAACATCGTTTTTCAAACCGTTATGCTGTTCCTTACCTTTTTTTACACCGACATCTTTGGCATTTCACCCGCCTTTGTCGGCACTATGTTTCTGCTCGTTCGGTTGATTGATGCCGTCACAGATCCTTTAATGGGGGCATTGGCAGACCGTACAAACACGCGTTGGGGGAAATTCAGACCCTATTTACTCTGGTTTGCCCTGCCCTTTGGGATTATCAGTGTATTGGCATTTACCACCCCAGATTTATCTGAAAATGGGAAAATGATATATGCCTTCGTGACTTACACGGCATTGATGATGGTATATACCGCCATTAATATTCCCTATTGCGCCCTAGGTGGCGTACTGACGGCCGATCCCAAAGAGCGGGTTTCGGTGCAATCCTATCGGTTTGTGTTCGCCATGCTCGGTGGTTTACTGGTCTCAGGACTTACCCTTCCTTTAGTCGAGTTTCTCGGTAAAGGTGACCAAGCAAAGGGCTATCAGCTCACGATCCTTGCCATGAGCATCTTAGGTGTTGCCATGTTTCTAACCTGCTTCTGGGGCACAAAAGAGCGCTTACACCCACCAGTCGATCAAAATTCTAGCTTTAAACAGGACGTTAAATACCTATTACAGAATGACCAATGGCGAGTGTTATCCGCCGCCGCGGTTTGCCTATTATCCGGCATGGTGTTACGCACTAGCCTCGCCATTTACTACGTAAAATATTTCCTTAACCTACCGGATATGATCACTCTTTTCATCACCTTAGGTATGGTTGGCAATATTTTTGGCTGCATTCTCGCAGAGCCATTAGCCAAGCACGTTTGTAAGGTCAAAGCCTATATTGTGTTGCAGCTCCTAGCCGCGACTCTGTGTGTACTGCACTTTTTTGTCCCTAAAGATCAAGTCGTTCTCGCCTTCACTCTTTATATTGTCTGGGGCTTTACCTTTAATATGGCCACCCCATTACTCTGGGCTAAAATGGCGGATACGGTCGATTATGGTCAATACAAAACCGGCGTGCGTATTACAGGTATGATTTACTCCTCGGTGATTTTCTTTATCAAGCTTGGGGTAGCCATTGGCGGTGCAGCGGCAGGGTGGTTACTGGCAAGTTATGGCTATCAAGCCGATGTAGTTCAGAGTGAAACGACGCTCAATGGCATCTTAATTTCATTTACCCTTTATCCCGCTATCGGCTCGATTTTGGTCGCATTTATCATGCGTCGTTATAGGCTAAATAACCAAAAAGTGGATGAAATCCATCTGGAATTAAATAGAGCCAGCTAATAAAAATATGCTAATCTTCAAGGCATTGTACTTTTCAGTCCCTCTAATTTGAGACGATATGGCCACTATTTACGACGTTTCGGTACTTGCAGGCGTGTCACTTGCGACTGTGTCAAGGGTAATGAATAAAAACACCAATGTCAGTGAAAAAACCAAACAAAAGGTATTAGACGCTATGACTCAGTTGGACTATCGCCCCAATGCGATAGCCCAATCATTAGCGTCCAACTGCTCAAATAGTGTGGGCGTCCTAGTATCACAATTGGATGGCCCGTTTTATGGGCCTATGATGACTGAAATTGAAGATGCCCTGCGTGATGCGGGTAAACACGTCATTATTGCCGCGGGTAAAAGTAATGAATCCCTAGAAAAGGATGCGGTGCAATTTTTACTGGATCGCGGCTGTGATGCATTAATTATCGATGTGGAAGCGGTTTCAGATGACTACCTTATCGATCTCTGTAAGCGCAGCACGCCAATCGTACTGATTAACCGCTATGTTGCCGCCATACGTGAACGCTGTATTTACCTCGATAACGAGCTTGGCGGTTACCTCGCGACTCAGCATATGTTGTCGTTAGGGCATAAACATATTGCTTATATATCAGGGCCTTTATTCAAACTAGATGCTAGGCAGCGCCTGATGGGCCATAAAAAAGCGCTCACCGAATCGGCCATTCCCTATGAGAGTGAGCTGTTCTACGAAGGGACGTTTAAAGAGTCGAGCGGTTGCGATGGCATGCGACATTTACTCAGCCTACAACGGCCGTTTACTGCGGTGATTTGCGCCAATGATCAAATGGCATCGGGAGCGATTTCAACCTGCCTTGAACAAGGGGTGAAGGTGCCTGAAGACTTATCCTTCATGGGCTACGATAATATCCCGTTTCCCCAGTATATTTCCCCTAAGCTCACCTCAGTCAGTAACCCCATCCATGAAATGGGTAAAATGGCGGCGCTCTGGGTACTAAAGCACGTATACAATAAAACCGATGTGGAGATTATTAGCCGCTTCACACCCTCATTATTTGTAAGAGATTCAGCAATTAAGCTCGTAAATAGTTAAATCATTAAGGCGAGTACTGCCCTAGCCAGATCATGTATTCGAGCTGCTCTAATGAGCCGTTTCCATGGGTAAGGCACTGCACCTTCTTGCTATATTTTACGGGCACAAGTGAACAAGTTCGGTTCAAAAACAGTTTAAAAAACGGTACCAAAAGCCAAGTAAAACTCGCTCAATATTCTTCACTCGCACAAGATATCCCTTGAATTTAAGCATTCACCCTAGCGTAAAAATGCTATTTCAAATGTCATTAAGCAGATTTAGCCCCTATTTATCACCAATAGCATCATAAATATGTAACAGAAAATAGATCTATTTATATTTTAAAACAATGAGTTAAAATATGGCGACCAACAAAAACAGCATTATATTGCAACATTAAAGTAACTTACCGTTGACTCTATGGATAATTTAAATTAGCTTTATGTAAGCGCTTACATAAACCTAACTCGAACAAGAATATGAGCAAGCTGTACATAATTTGTTCTACCCAAAAACAAAATCAGAGAGTTGTAGCCTGAATATCTACTCAACGGGGAGATGTAGATGGAACTTAGAACATTTAGAAAAACCAGATTGGCCACTAGCCTTTCGCTAGTCTTAGGCATGGGATCTATGATGCCTGCCCATGCAGCCGATGCTGACAAAAAAGAAGAAAATATTGAAGTTATTCAAGTAACAGGGATCCGCGGTAGTTTAGTCCGTTCGATGGACGTAAAACGCAGCTCAGAAGGCATTGTTGATGCCATTAACGCCGAAGATATCGGTAAATTCCCCGACAGTAACTTAGCTGAATCACTACAGCGTATTTCTGGCGTATCAATCGACCGTCAAAACGGTGAAGGTAGCCGAGTGTCGGTCCGTGGTTTTGGTGCCGATCAAAACTTAGTATTGTTGAACGGACGTCAAATGCCGGTCACCACAGGCTCTCGCTCATTCGATTTTGCCAACATAGCCTCAGAAGCCATCAGTGCGGTGGAAGTGGAGAAAACCGCTAAGGCGGAAAATCCAACGGGCGGTATTGGCGCCACGATCAATGTACTCACCCATAGACCGCTAAGCTCGCCAGGCATGAAGGCGACTTTCGGTGTAAAGGCCGTTGATGACTCATCCACGGATAAAGGCTCTACTACACCTGAAATTTCAGGCTTGTACTCCAACACCTTTGACGATGATAAATTTGGGATTTCTATCTCAGGTAGCTATCAAGAAAGGGAAAGTGGTAATCAGCAGGCTCAAGTCGGTACCGGTTGGCGCAGCTTCCCAGGTATCGTTGACCAAGATTACAGCGGTAGCAATGCAGAATGGGGCGGCGTTCCAAAAAACGACAGTCAAGTCAATCGTCCGGGTGATGATGACGTGTATAGCGTGCCACAAACCACGATTTACCGTTTTGAAGAACAGCAACGCAAACGCACAAACGGTCAATTAGTGCTGCAATACGAGCCGATTGATTCGCTGCGCGCAACGCTCGATTACACTTACATGCGTAACGACATAGATACTCAGTCCCACGACGTCTCGGCATGGTTTAACTTTGTGCCAACCCAAGAAAGTACTTGGAGTGACGGCCCTGTCTCATCACCACTCGTGTATTCCGAAACCTACGATGCACCAGCCGATCTTTCAATGGCTGCTGGCGATTACGGCACCCGCGACCAAAGTGGCTCACTCGGTTTTAACTTAGCCTGGGAAGCCAGTGATAATCTGACCTTAAACTTGGATTACCATAACTCCTACGCCGAACGCACGCCTAACAATGTCAATGGCAGCTCAAGCAACCTCAGTACCGCCGCCTTTATTCGTACCAGTGCAGCGACCGATTTTAGCGGCGATGTCCCAGTGCTCGCCGTCGGGGGTGGAAATGCGGTTCGCCCAGAAGATATGCGCGTGACCGGTTCAACCTTCACCAATGCCGTCAATCGCTCCGAAATTGAACAGCTGCAAATGTCGGGTAAATATGATTTAGCCGAGGCGGGCAGTATCGATTTTGGTATTGCGATGTCAGACGTGAATAACCACTCCCAACAGGTTGATATTCAACGTAACGACTGGGGTGGCGTTGGTGCAGCCGGCGATTTAGACGCCGCTTGGTTCCCAACCAGTTCGGTTATCGATAAATTCGATGGCTCCCAAGGTAATTTCGCAGGTTATAACGGCAATGCATCGACGGATCCGTTAAACACTATGTTCCTGTGGGACTTTGCGGCGGTTCGCGCCCGCGCCGCAGAACTCTATGCAACCAGCATAGTGGGTGATTGTGGTAATGGCTTCTGCCCTTCAACTGATTACTCCAAAGGCACTGACCGTTTCACTGAAGAAAAATCTCAATCTGCCTATATCCAATATAATTTCGCCAGCGAAATTGCCAATATGCCCTACGATGTGCATTTTGGCTTACGCTATGAAAAAACTGACGTTGAATCCACTTCTGTCGTTTCCTCTTATGATACAGCAACTTGGATTGCAGAATCTGAAATAGCAGTAACCAGCTCGGTAGATAATAATCGCGTTTATCAGACTCAAAAGGGTGATTACGATTACCTGTTACCCAGCTTCAATTTTAATATTGAAATGCTGGAAGATGTGTTCGTCCGCGCCGCCTTTAGCCAAACGATTGGTCGTCCTGATTACACCTCTATTCAAGGTGGCACCACAGTAGGAACGCTTGCCTATCGCAACGGTGGTAGCGGCTCGGCGGGTAATCCAAGTCTGTTACCACTCGAGTCAACGAACTACGACCTGTCGACTGAATGGTATTACAACGATGCCAGTTATGTCTCAATCGGTTATTTCCGTAAAGATGTGACTAACTTTATCAGCAGCAACCCTGAAAACTCAGACATCTACAACATTCCGGATCCAGCACATGGCAAGTATGTTGATGAAGCCATTGCGGCAGGTGCCACTACTGCGATTCAGCAACGTCAATGGATTTATGACAAATACGGTGCAACCGATCCGAATGTGACGCTCAACCCTGATAACGGCAACATCGAGATCACCGGTAACCCAGGTGATCCAGCGCTAAACTTTCTTATTACCAACCCAACTAACAGTGATTTAAGCAATGTGATCGATGGTTGGGAGTTTTCTATCCAGCACTTCTTTGGTGAATCAGGATTTGGTCTCCAAGCCAACTACACTATGGTGGATGCGGGGGACAGCTACGATAACTTTAACTTAGGCCGCCCAGGTGATGCTACTCAGAACGTGATTTTAGGGATCAGCGATACCGCAAACTTAGTCGGTATCTATGAAAACTATGGTTTTTCGGCTCGTATCGCCTACAACTGGCGTGATGAGTTCCTAAATTCAACAGGCCAAGGCACGGGGGCTAACCCTCAATATACCGAAGCCTATTCACAGGTGGACTTTAACATAGGCTACGACGTTGAAGCGGTTGAAGGTTTAACCATCTTCATTGAAGGCTTAAACATCACCAATGAAGCCACCCGTGTACATGGTCGTGCGACGGAACAAGTGTTGAACTACACCCAGACTGGAGCGCGTTACAGTATAGGTGCACGTTACACTTTCTAGTCGTACTAGTTAAAGAGCAACAGATCTTTACCCTAAGGTCGTGTGAGGTATGCCATAGATGCCTCATTTTTATCAGGATGACGGCAGGCTACACGGAGGTAGCCGCTCTTTTTAGTCAATATGCGCAAAATAAATACTGGAAATCGCAGTAAAACTATTCAATCCTAACGCAAGCGTTAACCGCGTTAGTGGTAACGAAAAAATATAAAAGCCTTTCATAAACAACAATAAAAGATTAGGCATTCAATATGCAGCAAGCAACTCACACAGCCATTAATAAGATTGTCATTGTCGGTGGCGGCACAGCCGGTTGGATAACCGCAGCTCTTTTGGCCGCCGAGCATAATGTCGATAAAGGCCAGCTTGCGCACTCTCCTAGACTCGATATCACATTGATAGAATCCCCCGATGTTGCCACTATCGGCGTCGGCGAAGGCACTTGGCCTTCGATGCGTAACACCTTAGATAAAATCGGCATCAGCGAAACCGAATTTATCCGCCAATGCGACGCGAGTTTCAAGCAAGGCTCACGCTTTATTCACTGGCAGCACGACGATACTGAACACACTAACCCATTCGGTTCCAACCAATATATACACCCCTTTAGCCTGCCCCATGGCCATCAAGAGTTAGATTTGTGTCCCTTTTGGTTACCCCACAGTGACAAGGTCAGTTTTGCCCATGCGGTATCCAACCAAGATGCGCTGACTCAGTTAGGGCTGGCACCGAAAACCATTGCGACGCCTGAATATCATTTTCAAAACAATTACGGCTATCACTTAGATGCGGGAAAATTTAGTCAGCTGTTAATGCAGCATTGCACCGAAAAACTGGGGATCAAGTATATTCGTGATCATGTCACTCAGGTTCACAGTCATCCCAATGGCGATATCGAAAGCCTTGCGACCAAAGAACATGGCGTGATCTTAGGGGATATGTTTGTCGATTGTTCTGGCACTAAATCATTGCTGCTGGGCGAGCATTTTAACGTGCCCTTCCTCTGCCAAAAAGCTGTGCTGTTTAACGACAGCGCCTTAGCAATACAAGTCCCCTATGCCGAAGAAAATAGCCCTATCGCCTCATGCACACTCTCGACGGCGCAGCCCAATGGCTGGATCTGGGATATAGGTTTACCGACTCGCAAAGGCGTGGGTTATGTCTATTCATCGGCCCATTGTAGCGATGACGAGGCAGAACAAACCTTGAGAGCCTATTTAGCCAATGACACATCAACCAAGCCTCAATCGGCATCCAGCAACGCAGTTGATAGTCGTAAACAAGAATATCGAAAGCTGAATATCAACCCTGGCTACCATGCAAAATGCTGGCAAAACAACTGTATTGCCATCGGCATGGCGGCAGGCTTCATTGAACCTTTAGAAGCATCGGCATTGGCTTTAGTGGAATGGACGGCAAATACCTTAGCCACACAACTGCCAACGCATCGCGGCGTGATGGATACAATTGCCCAGCGAGTGAATGAACGCTACGAGCGCCACTGGCAGCAAATCATCGATTTTTTGAAACTGCATTATGTCGTGAGTCGACGCGAAGTGGATGGTTACTGGCGCGATCACCGGGACACCGCATCCATTCCTGAAAGATTACAGCAGCAACTCGACCTATGGCGTTATCAAGCGCCAAGCAGTCACGATATTAGCTATAAAGAACCCTTATTTCCGGCGGCAAGTTTCCAATATGTACTTTATGGAATGGGCTTTCATACTGCCCTACCGACTCATATCAAACCGTCGCAACAGCAAGTCGCCCAAAGACTTTTTAGCGAGAATCAAAAAAAGATTAATGCATTGAGCCAGAGTCTTCCGAACAATCGCGACCTGTTAAACAAGGTCAGGCAATTTGGTTTTTCTAAGATTTAACACAAATAACAAGAATAACTCGCGGCAGTGAGAACCAACAAAGGACAAAGGTAACCCTATGAGCCAACACGTATTACTTAATAGCGTAGATCATAAAGATATTAAAATTATTACTGAGCGTAGTGCTAAGTACGGCGATAATGTCTGGTTCAGTGTCACCTTTCCGGCGGAGTTTCGCAGCGTACAGGCGTATTATCCGATTTTTTTCCAAAAGGATCAGACCACAGGCCAGCTCTTTGCGGTGGCGCTTTATGGTTTCCAACATAATGAGAATCTGTTCCTAAATAATGGCACTTGGCAGGCGTCTTATATTCCCCTCACCCTACGTCGTCAGCCGTTTCTGATTGGTCAGCAAAACGTGCGCGAAGACGGTGTCGAGCGCAAACAGAGGGTCATACATATCGATATGGCGAGCCCAAGAGTCAGCACAACCGAAGGCCAAGCTTTGTTCCATCCCTATGGTGGCAATACGCAATATCTGGATGACATTGGGGATATGCTGGAAGGTATCCACCACGGGCTTATCGACAGTAAGCACTTTATCGATTTGCTTATCGAACATAAGTTGCTGGAATCCTTTACCTTAGATATCAAGCTCGACAATGGCCACCAGCATCAAATGATGGGTTTCTATACCATTAATGAAGAAACGCTAGCGGCCCTCTCGGCAGAAGTGCTCACGCAACTGCATGCTAAGGGTTACCTAGAGGCGATTTACATGACCTTGGCCTCACAGGCAAGAGTACGTGACTTGCTTAACCTTAAAAATGCGCAAGGTTAACTAGGTCGTAGCCATGAGTCTTGATCTGATTGAACCTAAAGCTAATGTCGTCAAACACCTTGAAAACTGCTCAACCGAGGAGATGCTCGCGCTGATTAAAGACGCTGAGCAGCCTTTGGTATTTAAAGGACTTTGCGCAAACTGGCCCTTAGTGAAAGCAGGGCTTGAATCCAGCGATAGCGCGATGAAGTATCTGGCCCAGTTTTATAAAGGCATGCCCGTCACCGCCTATTATTTAGCGCCAGAACATCGAGGCCGCGTGTTTTATAACGACACTTTAGATGGGTTTAATTATCAGGCGGGTAAGTTAGATCTGCGGCAAATCTTCACCCAGCTATCTCAACCGCAAGATGCCAGTATTTATATGGGCTCAACCGATATTAATCAGTGCTTACCTGGACTTGGCGCCGATAATAGTTTTAATCTTGCGCCTTTGTCACCGCTCACCAATATCTGGCTTGGCAATCAAACTCGTATCGCGGCCCATTTCGACTTTCCCCATAACTTAGCCTGCAATGTCGTCGGTAGACGCACTTTTACCCTGTTTCCGCCGGAGCAAATCAGCAATCTGTATATTGGCCCAATGGAGTTTGCCCCGGGCGGCCAAGATATTAGCCTAGTCGATATGGATAACCCCGATTTTGACCGCTTTCCTAAATTTGCCAAGGCGATGGAAGCCGCGCAAGTCGCCGCACTGGAACCCGGTGATGTGTTATTCATCCCCAGTATGTGGTGGCACCATGTGCGCGGAATGGATGGCTTTAATGTGCTCATTACCCATTGGTGGCGAGATACGCCCGGCTATCTTGGTCGCCCCAATAATGCCTTACTGCATGCGATGTTAAGTTTACGCTCCTTACCCAAGGCGCAACGTCAGGCGTGGAAGGCCCTGTTCGATCACTATATTTTTGACCATGAAGATGGCGATCAAGAGCATATTCCTAGCGCAGCCCAAGGCATGCTGACTACCCCACTCGATGAAGTCAACGCCCGAAAATTGCGGGCAGATTTAACCAATAAGCTCAAACGTTAGCCCAATTGAGGATATAAACGATGACAACAGCCATAAAAAGAGTCGTGATAGCGGGTGGCGGAACAGCCGGATGGATGGCCGCTGCGGCGCTCACTAAGTTGATGGGCAAACACTTAGAAATTGTGCTGGTCGAATCCGATGAAATTGGTACGGTCGGCGTGGGCGAAGCGACAATTCCCACATTGCACATTTTTCATCGATTACTCGGCCTCAAAGAACAAGAGGTGATGGCTGCGACGAATGCGACCTTTAAACTCGGGATCTCCTTTGAAAATTGGCAGGATACCAATAAAAACTACCTGCATTCCTTCGGTTTTTTAGGTAAAGATTGTTGGGCCTGTGGTTTTCAACATTTTTGGTTGAAAGGTAAACAGCTCGGCATAGTGAGTGACATTGGCGACTACTGCGCCGAACATCTCGCCGCCCGCCAAGGACGCTTTGCCGTATTGCCAAACCAAGATTACAACCATGCATACCACATGGACGCTAGCCTCTATGCCAAGTACCTTCGAAAAATGGCCGAGCAACACGGCATTCATCGTATTGAAGGAAAAATAAAACAGGTATTACAGCATCATGATAGCGGCAATATCAAAGCGCTCGTCCTAGAGAATGACGAAACAATCGAAGGGGATTTATTTATCGATTGCACCGGCTTTCGCGCACTGCTGATCGAGCAAACCCTTAATACTGGCTTTGAAGATTGGAGTCATTATCTCCCCTGTGACAGTGCGATTGCGGTGCAAACCCAGTCCGTAGGTGCCCCTATTCCCTATACTCGCTCGATTGCCCGCGAGTCGGGTTGGCAGTGGCGTATTCCACTGCAAAATCGCACGGGCAATGGCCTCGTCTTTTGCAGCAAATTTATCTCAGATGAGGATGCCACTGAGTTGCTCCTCGCTAATCTTGAAGGGGAACCGCTGAATAAACCTAGGGTCATTAAGTTTAAAACCGGCACCCGTCGCCTGCATTGGCATAAAAACTGTGTTGCTGTCGGGCTGTCCGGCGGCTTTTTAGAGCCACTGGAATCCACCAGCATTCATTTGATCCAGCGTAGTATTATCAGATTGATGCAACTATTTCCGTCGGCGGGCATAATGCAATCCGATATTGATGAGTTTAATCAACAAACTAAACTCGAAATGGACAATATCCGCGACTTTATCATCTTGCATTACAAGGCCACGGAACGCGAGGACAGCCGTTTCTGGCGTTATTGTAAAAATATGGACATTCCAGCGTCACTCAAACATCGAATCGAAATGTTTGCCGACAGCGGCAAAGTCTATAAATACGGTAGCGAACTCTTTGGCGAAAGCTCATGGATCCAAGTGATGATGGGCCAAGGCATAATGCCAAAACACTATCACCCGATAGTCGATGTGATGGAAGAGCCTGAACTCGAAGCCTTCTTAAACAACATTAAATCGACCGTTAAGCGTAAGGTAGAAAGCCTACCTGCCCACCTCGATTTTATTCAGCACTATTGCCCTGCTGAGGTTTTGACCAACACTAAACCTATGGCAATGTGAGGGACAGGGATGCAAACCATAGATCGCAACGCGAATACGGCTAAGCCACAGGCAACTAAACAACAGGCAACTAAACAACAGGCAACTAAGCCACAGGCAGTCAAGCTCACGCCTCAGCTAGTCTATCTTGGCAATGAAAAGACGCCCTTGATTATTATCGATAATTTTGCGGCGGATCTGTTGCCAATACGCCAGTGCGCTTACAACCAAGCGCACTTTTCTGCCGATAACGGGTCTTTTTACCCCGGCGTGCGTGCCCCCTTGCCGCAGGCCTATGTCACCGATGTGCTCAATCTTGTGTACCAACTGATTTATGATGTGTATCAACTCCCTTCGAGCTTAAGCATCAAATTACAGGCGCTGTATTTCTCGCTGATCAGCACCCCCGCGAGTGCCCTTAAGCCGCTGCAATGCCTGCCACATTTTGATACTCCATCACCGCACTATTTCGCGCTGTTGCACTATTTAAACGACGGCCCCCATGGCAATACGGCGTTTTTCCGCCATATTGCGACGGGCTTTGAGCGGATAAATGAAGAACGTATGCCGGACTACTTTAAGTCGGCTCAGCCCTTGGTCGATGAGATTACTCGCCATCCTTCGGGCTATTGTGTTGAAAGCGATAGTCATTTTGAGATTTATCATCAAGTAGAGTATCGCCCGAATCGTTTAGTGATTTATCCCGGTAATCTACTGCATTCCACCTTAGTGAACCCACAAACCGATATTGATGCCAACCCCCAAACAGGCCGGCTAACGAGCAATATTTTTATCGAGTTTAAACCCTCAGCCCGCTAACTCAGCGATACATAAAGCCTTATGCCACTGTGGCTGACGCTGACGACTTTCGTTTTAGCTCGGTTTATCTACGCTCCCAAATCGTAGTTAACAGGACCCAACGCCTTAAATACAGCTTAAAATTTATCAGTTCATTTGTAACAAAGTCTGTTTTTGCCAGTCTCTGCCATTGGTTTGCTTGGATTATCGCCTTATACTTTTGAGTTCAAATATTAAAACAACAATGTTGGAAGCGAGCGATATGACTATTGGGACTGCTCCGGTAAGTAAAACACATTCATTTATGACTGTGTCTCTTATCGAATTATGGGAACGCTTTGGTTATTACGGCATGCAGGCGCTGATCGTGTACTTTATGGTGCAGCGCCTTGGCTTTGATGACTCACGGGCAAACTTAGTATGGAGCGCCTGCGCGGCGCTCATTTATGTATCACCGGCAATTGGTGGCTGGGTTGGGGATAAGATCCTCGGTACCAAACGCACTATGTTGCTGGGTGCGGGAATATTGTCAGTAGGCTACACACTGATGACAGTGCCAACCGAAAACACTTGGTTTATGTTCTCCGCTCTTGGGGTGATTGTGGTCGGTAACGGCCTGTTCAAACCCAATGCGGGTAACTTAGTCCGTAAGATCTACGAAGGTGACGACTCAAAAATCGACAGTGCGTTTACCATCTATTATATGGCGGTCAACGTCGGCTCAACCTTCTCCATGTTGCTAACGCCTTGGATTAAAGATTACGTTAACGCCCAATATGGCAATGAATATGGTTGGCACGCCGCCTTTGCCGTGTGCTGTGTGGGCTTACTGGTCGGTTTAGGTAACTACGCCTTAATGCGTAAGAGTCTGGCCCATTATGGCTCCGAGCCTGATACGCGCCCGGTGAACAAGAAAAGTCTCGCTATAGTGTTAGTATTGGCGGCACTATCTGTTGTTGCTTCGGCCATTATTCTTGAATATGAAGATGTTGCCCGTGTATTCGTTTACGCCGCTGGCGTAGCCGTATTAGGTATTTTCTTCCATTTAATTCGTACCAGTGAGCCAAGCGAGCGTGCAGGCTTAATTGCGGCACTGATCTTGACGGTACAAACCGTGTTCTTCTTTATCTTCTATCAACAAATGTCCACCTCGCTTGCACTCTTCGCATTACGTAACGTGGATTGGGATTTCCAAGTGTTTGGCACCCATTTATGGACTTGGTCACCCGCCCAATTCCAAGCGCTTAACCCGCTATGGATCATGGTGTTAAGTCCTGTGCTGGCTTGGAGCTATTCTTGGGCAGGACGCAATAATAAAGACTTTTCGATTGCCGCTAAGTTTGCCTTAGGTTTTGCGGTAGTGGCGATAGGTTTCTTTATCTATGGTTTTGCAGGCCAATTTGCCGTCAACGGTAAAACCTCATCTTGGATCATGATCTGGGGCTATGCTTCTTACTCTTTAGGTGAACTGCTAGTGAGTGGTCTTGGTCTTGCCATGATTGCCCGCTACGTACCTGCACGCATGGGCGGCTTTATGATGGGCGCCTATTTCGTCGCCTCCGGTATTTCACAGTATCTGGGCGGTGTGGTTGCTAACTTCGCCAGTGTGCCACAGGATTTGGTCGACCCATTGCAAACCTTACCTGTGTATACCAGTCTGTTCAACAAACTAGGTATTGCGGCCATAATCTGTACCTTTATCGCCTTAGCCGTATTGCCGCTCATGCGTCGACTGACGGAGAGTCACCATGCCCATAACAATACCGATGGCTATGGTAATGACAGTGCCGCGGCATCACTGCGCGATATAAAAGCTGAGCAATAAATAAGCACTGAGTCGGTATAACCACAAACCTAAAATGCCAGTCAGTATTACTGACTGGCATTTTTTATTGACTACGGATTAGCGACCAGCATTAACTTTTTAGCACTGCATCGAAGCTGGCTTTGAGGATACCCAGGCCCACATCGATTTGTGCATCCGGCGCCGTTAATGGCACCAAAATACGCAGCACATTAGCGTAAGTGCCGCAGGATAATAAAATCAATCCACGGTCACGGGCATCACTCAACACTTGCACGCAATAGTGTGGCGCAGGCTTGCCATCTTCCATCAATTCGATGGCGATCATGGCGCCTAAACCACGCACATCGGCGATTTGTGCATGTTCGATTTGCATCACATTCAATGCAGACTTAATACGCTCACCTATTGCATTAGCGCGGTCTAACAGCTTTTCCTCTTCAAACACTTCAATGACAGCAAGTGCAGCGGCGCAGGCTAACGGATTACCACCATAGGTGCCACCAAGACCACCGGGGCCCACCGTATCCATGACTTGCGCGCGGCCGGTAATGCCCGAAAGAGGGAAACCACCCGCGATAGATTTAGCAAAAGTCGTGATATCCGCAGCTACGCCCATTTGCTCCATGGCAAAGAAAGTGCCAGTACGGCCAGCGCCCGTTTGCACTTCATCGGCGATCAGCATTATGCCTTCACGGTCGCACAGTGCGCGCAGCCGCTGCATAAAGGCCGGTGATGCCGCGTAAAAACCGCCCTCGCCCTGCACTGGCTCTAAAATAATGGCGGCGATATCACTTGGCTCGGCATCATTTTTAAAGATACGTTCAATCGAGGCCATGGCATCATCATCGGACACGCCGTGCAGCTCGCAGGGGAACTCGGCGCGGAACACATTCGCCGACATCAACCCCATACCTTTGCTGTAGGGTGCGACTTTTCCGGTCAGTGCCAAGGCCGCCATAGTGCGACCATGGTAGCCAGAGGTAAAGGCAATCACACCGGCACGTTTGGTATAGGCACGCGCCACTTTAACTGCGTTTTCAACCGCTTCTGAACCACTGGTAAATAGTGCCGTCTTCTTGGCAAAATCCCCTGGCACCAGTTGATTGAGCTTTTCACACACTTGGATATAGCTCTCGTAACCGAGCACCATAAAACAAGTGTGGGAGAAATTATCCAGCTGAGCCGCAACCGCCGCCTTCACTTTAGGGTGCAGATGACCGGTATTGAGCACGGCAATGCCGCCCGCAAAATCGATAAACTCGCGACCTTCAACATCCCACACGGTCGCGTTTTCGGCGCGCGCGGTAAAAATAGGGTGAATTTGCCCGACGCCACCCGCAACTGCGGCTTGGCGACGTGCCATCAATGAATCATTGGTTGTTGTCATTTAGTGTTCCTCACACGCCAAATCGGGCCGTATTAAACGGACATGCAGATGTACTTCATTTCTAAATATTCTTCGATGCCGAACTTAGAACCTTCGCGCCCCAGTCCTGAGGATTTCATCCCGCCAAAGGGCGCGACTTCAGTCGAAATCAAGCCAGTGTTGACCCCAACCATGCCGTATTCCAAGGCCTCAGCGACTTTCCACACCAGCGAAATATCGCGGCCATAGAAATAGGCAGCGAGGCCAAATTCCGTATCGTTAGCCTGTTTAATCACATCGTCGACATCGCTGAATTTAAACAGCGGCGCGAGTGGGCCAAAGGTCTCTTCGCGGGCGACACGCATGCTTTTATCGACATTGGTGAGCACGGTTGGCTCGAAGAAATTACCGCCAAGATCGTGGACTTTGCCGCCTGTGAGCACAGATGCGCCTTTGGCGATGGCATCGATAAGGTGACTCTGGACTTTCTCGACCGCGGCGGCATTGATCAGCGGGCCCGTAGTCACGCCCTCCTTGATCCCCTCTCCGACTTTGAGCTTGCCCACAGCTGTGCTGAGTTTTAGGGCGAATTCGTCGTATACATCGTCTTGCACATAAATGCGATTAGCGCAGACGCAGGTTTGGCCGGCATTACGGTACTTAGCGATCATGGCGCCTTCGACAGCGGCATCGATATTGGCATCGTTAAACACGATAAATGGCGCATTACCGCCTAATTCTAAAGATAATTTTTTAAGAGTTGGCGCACATTGCTCCATCAGCTTAATGCCGACATTGGTTGAGCCAGTGAACGACAGCTTACGCACTATCGGGTTGCTGCACATTTCATTACCAATCGCGATCGCATCACCCGTCACCACACTGAACACCCCAGCAGGAATGCCCGCACGCTCGGCAAGTTCAGCCAAGGCTAATGCGGTAAACGGCGTTTGCGGCGCAGGCTTAACCACCATAGTACAACCCGCGGCGAGAGCCGGAGCCGCTTTGCGGGTGATCATCGCCGCGGGGAAATTCCACGGCGTAATCGCCGCCGTTACGCCAACGGGCTGCTTGATCACCATCAAGCGTTTATCCCCTTGATGCCCAGGAATAGTATCGCCATAGATACGTTTCGCTTCTTCGGCAAACCACTCGATAAAGGACGCCGCGTAGGTCACTTCACCCTTGGCTTCCGCCAGCGGTTTGCCCTGTTCTGTGGTCATCAATAACGCGAGGTCATCACTGTTTTCATTGAGTAACTCAAACCAGCGTCTTAATTTAGCGCCGCGCTCTTTGGCCGTCAGTGCTCGCCATGCAGGTAAAGCCGCTTCAGCCGCTTTAATCGCGGCTTGGGTTTCGACTTGCCCCATTACAGGAACACTTGCAATCACAGCGCCTGTCGCAGGATTAGCAATAGCCACAGTCTCTTTAGACTCGGCATCGCACCACTGGCCGTTGATATAACATTGTTGACGCAGCAAACTCGGATCTTTTAGCAACACAAGGACGTCCTCGCATTAGTGAGGCAATCGCTTGCCTCGAATAAAAATAAATGAAACAGACTAGATACCTAGCTTGTCTCTCAAAGTGTAATACCAAGCTCCGATAGCACTAAAAGGGATGCGAAGTGCGTGACCACCGGGGAAGGGATAATGTGGCAATGCAGCAAAGGCATCGAAACGCGTGGCTTGGCCATTGAGCATCTCGGCCAGTAACTTGCCCGCCAGATGGGTATAAGTGACGCCGTGGCCACTGCAGCCCTGTGAATAATAGATGTTCTTACCGATACGACCGACCTGTGGCAGGCGCGACAGTGTCAGGAGGAAGTTACCCGTCCAGGCATAATCGATCTTCACATCTTTTAATTGCGGGAAGGTTTTGAGCATATTCGGAATGATGATCGACTTGATATCGGCCGGATCGCGGGCGCCATAGACTACGCCGCCGCCATAAATCATCCGCTTGTCGCCTGAAAGCCTAAAATAATCGAGCAAATAGTTACAGTCTTCGACGCAGTAATCCTGTGGTAATAAGCTCGCCGCCAGATCGGCACTCAAGGGCTCTGTGGTGATCACTTGCGTGCCGCAGGGCATAGATTTTGCCTGTAGCTCTGGCATTAACTTACCTAAATAGGCGTTACCCGCCACGACCACAAACTTGGCTTTGACACTGCCCTGCGCCGTATGCACAACAGGGCTATCGCCCTCATCGACACTCAACACCGCCGAGTCTTCAAAAATCTTACCGCCGAGGGATTCCACCGCCCGCGCTTCGCCTAGGGCTAAGTTAAGCGGGTGAATATGGCCGCCGCTTTTGTCTAACATACCACCGACATAGCGCTCAGTATTTACCACACCGCGAATGCCTTTGGCATCGAGGAGTTCAAGCTGATTAACATGGCCATGGCTTTCCCACAGTTGTTTTTGATGGCGCAGATGGCCCATTTGCTTTTCGTTCATCGCAGCAAACACACCGCCATCTTTGAGATCGCATTGAATGTTGTACTTAGCGATGCGATCGCGGATGATCTGCCCGCCCTCAAAGGCCATTTTGCCAAAGAGCTTACCTTGTTCTTTGCCGACGGTTTTTTCAATGGTATCAATATCACGGCTATAACTATTGACGATCTGCCCGCCATTACGGCCCGAGGCGCCCCAGCCAATGCGAGCGGCTTCTAACACCACGACACTCATGCCTGATTCTAATAAATGCAGTGCGGCAGAAAGGCCC
Source organism: Shewanella sp. CG12_big_fil_rev_8_21_14_0_65_47_15 (assembly GCF_002783505.1). GTDB lineage: Bacteria > Pseudomonadota > Gammaproteobacteria > Enterobacterales > Shewanellaceae > Shewanella. Next base: position 14,604 of record NZ_PFGL01000063.1, on the reverse strand, counting down.
GTATAACCCGCGCCAATCACACAAACATCGGCTTCAATCGATTCCTGTAGGCGCGGGCGTTCGACTTTATCGTTGGCCGATGCCGCATAATATGATCCAGTGTGGGGTATGGCAGACATGATGTTCCCTTGAGTTTTTTTGTTCATTATTTTAAACAACTATCACATCCTACACCTTCAAAAATCGAATGACTAGCCACAAAAGCATAATAATTTACATTTTGTTTGATATTTCAAACAGGCAAATATTCTGCGCCCAGTATGACCAAAGTGTGAATATGGCTTAACGAAAATGGCTGGAGAGGGGTTTATTGAAAATAAGCAGCATAACCTTGATTAATAAGGCCATGCTGCTTTTATCAGCTGCTTTTATCAGCTGCTTTTATCATTAGTTAAGCGGCATGCGCTCACGCTGTTCGGCTCGTCTTGCCATATACCAAGAGAGGAAGGCGATTAAAGACACACACAGAATGATCAGCGTCGCTAGGGCGTTGATCTTAGGTGATACCCCTAAACGCACCGAGGAGAACACCACCATAGGCAAGGTTGTTGCTCCTGGGCCCGAGGCAAAACTTGCGATCACTAAGTCGTCTAGGGATAAGCTGAAAGACAACAACCAACCCGCCACTAGTGCCGGCGAAATCATAGGCACAGTGATCAGGAAGAAGGTCTTAAGCGGTGTTGCCCCTAAGTCCATTGCCGCCTCTTCGATCGACATATCCAACTCACGCAGTCTTGAGGACACGACCACGGCCACATAGGCGGCGCAGAAGGTCGAGTGGGCAATCCACACAGTCAACATGCCACGCTCCTTTGGCCAACCTAAGAGATCCGCCATATGCACAAACAGCAGTAACAAAGACAGACCCGTGATCACCTCAGGCATCACCAGCGGTGCTGTGATCATATTTGATAGGGTTAACTTTGCCCATGAACGCTTAAAACGCGTCATCACAAAGGCAGCCATAGTGCCAATGATCACCGCCATGGTGGAACTGTAAAATGCAATCCGCAAACTGGTCCAAACCGCATCCAAAATTTGCTGATCCTTAAATAATTCCCCGTACCATTTAGGGGAAAATCCTCCCCATACGGTCACGAGCTTAGATTCGTTGAATGAATAAATCACCAGGATCAGCATAGGTGCGTACAGAAAAAACAGTCCGAACCACAACATCACAGAAGAAAAACTCAGCTTTTTCATAGGTCTTTCTCCAAACTACGGGCCTGATAGCGATGGAATAAGGTAATAGGAATAATCAAGAGTGCCAACATCACAATCGCCAATGAGGAGGCCACGGGCCAATCACGGTTATTGAAGAATTCTTGCCACAACACTTTACCTATCATCAGGGAATCTGGGCCGCCGAGGAGTTCTGGGATCACAAACTCACCCACGGCAGGAATAAACACTAACATAGAACCGGCAATCACACCGCTCTTAGAGAGTGGGAACGTAATTTTCCAGAAGGTATTTAATCGGCTAGAACCTAAATCCGATGCCGCTTCGATAAGGCTCATATCCATCTTTACTAAGGTGGCGTAAAGCGGAAGGATCATAAAGGGCAGATAGGCATAGATGATGCCGATATATACGGCAATATTGGTATTTAAGATCTGGAGCGGCTCGGAAATAATACCTAACCAGATCAAGGTATTGTTGATAATGCCGGTGTTACTCAACAGCCCCATCCAAGCGTAAACTCGAATCAGGAATGAGGTCCACGAAGGCAGCATGACTAACAATAACAACACGGTTTGCAAACGCGCTGGGGCACGGGCAATCGCATAGGCCATTGGATAGCCAATAATCAAACAGCCGATGGTCGAAATTAACGCCATCTTCAATGAGCTGAGATAAGCCGTGTAATACAGCGAATCATCAAGCAACATCAAATAGTTACCTAAATGCAGGAAGATATTTAACACATCGTCGCTATATTGGAACGTGGCTTCATAGGGGGGTATGGCAATCGCCGCCGTTGAGAAGCTGATCTTAAGGACTATCGCAAAGGGCAAAGCAAAAAACAGCAATAACCAAGCATAGGGAAATCCTATGGTCCAGACGCGCCCTTTCAGCCATTTTAATTTTGACGGTATCTTCATGATCTCAACACCACGCCACTGGTGTCCTCCCAACTGATGAATACTTCATCCCCCCAGGTGGCATGATCGGCGCGGCGCTCACGGTTAGTCATACTGCACTGGACAATTTGACCATTCTCCAAACGAATGTAATACACTGAAATCCCGCCTAAATAGGCGATATCATGCACAACCCCCTTTGCCCAGTTATATTCACCCTCTGGCTGCTCGCGGCTAATAATGGTCTTTTCGGGGCGCACGGCTAACCAAACATGTTTATCTTCGACGTTGGTCGTTACACCATAACCCACATAAAAAGATTGGGCTAACTCGTTGGGCTTGATGATCAGATGGTCGACTTCATCGACCACAATCTCACCACTGAAGAGATTCACCGAACCGATAAATTCGGCAATCATGCGGCTATTTGGGCTCTCATAGATGTCCATTGGCGAGCCCGTTTGGGCAATCCAGCCATCACTCATGATGGAGATACGCCCCGCCATTGTCATGGCTTCTTCCTGGTCGTGGGTCACCATCACACAAGTCACGCCGACGCGCTCAAGAATTTCAACCACTTCTAACTGCATCTGCGTACGCAGTTTTTTGTCCAATGCCCCCATAGGCTCATCGAGCAGTAATAATTTGGGACGTTTGGCAAGGGAGCGTGCTAGTGCAACACGTTGACGCTGGCCACCGGATAACTGGTGCGGCTTACGCTTACCGTATTGCTCCATATGCACCAGCTTGAGCATATCCTGCACACGCTGTTCAATTTCAGCTTTAGGCAGCTTATCTTGCTTTAAACCGAAGGCAATATTTTCCGCGACAGTCATATGGGGAAATAAAGCATAGGACTGGAACATCATATTAATAGGACGTTCATAGGGGGGTAAATCGGTGATATCTTCACCATCAAGATAAATACGGCCAGAGGTGGGCTTTTCAAATCCCGCTAACATGCGCAATAGGGTCGACTTACCCGAGCCTGAGCCACCGAGTAAGGCAAAAATCTCTCCCTTATTAATAGTCAATGACACATCATCAACCGCGCGGACATCATCGAAGAGTTTGCTTACCCGCTCAATCTTGAGCAGTACTTTTTCTTGCGTCTTTGTTGTCGGTTTATTGGTGACGCCCGAGGTGCTTGCCATAGTACTTCTCCACCCAAGATTGATACGATAGCACGCTCAACACTTGGGATTTACACAATAAATTAATGAATAGAGGCTAAATCTGTTGACCCTTCCCAACCATGCTGAGGGGATAGTCTATGTATTTAGTGAGTAGACCAAAGCAGGGGCAAGCAGAGCCTGCCCCGAATCGATTATTGGCCAGACTTCACTTTGGTCCACACGCGGGTGAGTACGCGTTGAACTTTTAGGGGGCGGATTTCACCAATGTACAACTTCTCTAGGACTTCTTTAGGTGGATAAATTGCGGGATCGGTGCGGATTGCCTCATCAACTAGAGGCTGAGCCGGATCGTTTGGATTGGCATAAGCTACATAGTTAGAGATGGGGGCGATTACGTCAGGACGCAACAAATAATTGATAAGCTTATGGGCATTCTCAACGTTCGCCGCATCGGCTGGAATAGCTAACATATCGAACCAGAGGTTAGCCCCTTCTTTGGGAATCGAATAACCAATCTTATTGCCGTTCCCCGCTTCATCGGCACGGGCCGCAGCTTGGAATACGTCACCGGAGAAACCAAAGGCCACGCAGATATCACCATTGGCGAGATCGGAGATATAACGCGATGAATGAAAATAAGTCACATAGGGACGGATTTTTTCCAGTAATTCACCCGCTTTTTCATAATCTTCTGCCTTAGTGCTGTTGGGATCTAAGCCTAAGTAAATCATGGCCTGTGGCACCATATCGTCGGCGGAATCTAACATAGCAAAACCGCATTTTGAGATTTTTTCAGCATATTTAGGGTTAAAAATCAGCTCCATAGAATCAAATGGCGCATCCTCACCCACGGCGGATTTCACTTTATCGATATTGTAACCAATGCCGTTAGTACCCCATAAATAAGGCACTGAATATTGATTACCCGGATCGGCTTTTTCAAGCTGTTTCATCAGCTCAGCATTAAGATTTTTAAAGTTAGGGAGTTTAGAACGATCTAACGGCTTAAAAGCACCGGCTTTGATTTGTTTTGCAAGAAAGTGATTAGAAGGCACAACGATGTCATAACCACTGCGGCCAGACAATAACTTAGCTTCCAGCACTTCGTTACTGTCAAACACATCGTAAACCACCCGAATGCCCGTTTCTTTCTTGAAGTTTTCTAAGGTATCTTCCGCGATATAATCAGACCAGTTATACATGCGCACCACTTCTTCGGCCTGTGCTGCGACGCTAGCGAGTGCGCCGGCCGTCACTAAAGCCAGAGTGGTCATCTTATTAAATAGCTTCATGCTTTCTCCTTTCTCGGGTAGCAGAATTGCCTATATCAATTCTGAAATTGTGTCACCGACCAACAGCTCGGTTATTGTTGTTATTCTCGACCAATGCTACACCTTAAAAACCGCATCGGCAGTCTCTACAGCACCCTAATCATGCCTTCTGATTTAGGTCGCTGCAATTTGTAGATATCAGATTTCATGCCAAATTGATCTGTTTTCACGATTGCATTAACACTCACAAAAACAGACTAGATATGACACATACCCTACATATTGCAACATTAAGGCAAATGCCTCAAGTCCCTAAAACAACCGCTGAAACCATCAAAATAAAGTATCTTTTTAATTTGACTAACAACCAGTTAGCTAAAATAAATTTTAATCTTGTTTGTACATAATACCAATGCTGAAAAAAATCTTCCGCTTCATGCCTAACTGAATGGGTCTACATAAATTTATTTACCCAAACTCAGATAAATAACGGCCTTTGAGTTAAAAATACTGCTGCACTAAAGTTAAGCAACCAAAGTTAATCAAGAGCACCAAAGTAGTGCGAAGGATTTTTTAACTCGGCTCGAACATAGGCAACATGTTGAGTCAAGATAGCCAAATGCCGAGCCATTTCTATGTTAAAACAACCCGCATTACACACTCAGAAGCAGGAACTCCCGTTCCCAAGAACTGACCACACGGCGGAAGTTCTCAAGTTCGGCCTGTTTTACCGCCACAAACCCCGTAGTGAAGGCTTCGCCTAAATATTCCTTACAGGCATCACTCTCTTCCATTGCCGCTAACGCTTCCTCTAAGGTTAGAGGCAAGCAATGCGGGTTATTGCTACGACTTTCGTTCGATTTGCCTTGCACAGGCGTCGAGGGTTTTAGTCCTTCGACCATGCCGATATAACCACATAACAAACTCGCTGCAATCGCTAAATAGCAGTTAGCATCGGCGCCTGGGATACGGTTTTCGATACGACGATTTTGTGGTGACGACTCAGGAATACGTAGACCGCAGGTACGATTTTCAACACCCCACTCTAAGTTAACCGGGGCAGATGTTCCGGGAAGAAAACGACGGAAGGAGTTAGCATTCGGCGCCATCAAAGGTAACAACTCAGGGATAAATTTCTGTAACCCTGCAATATAACTCAGAAATAATGCGCTTTGAGTGCCATCTTCATTGGTAAAAATATTTTTACCTGTTTCTTTATTAATCACACTCTGGTGAATATGCATCGCACTGCCCGGTTCATCGGTAACCGGCTTGGCCATAAAAGTAGCACACACATCGTGCTTAAGAGCCGCTTCACGTAGGGTACGTTTGAAGATAAAAACCTGATCGGCTAGAGATAGAGGGTTGCCATGACTGAAGTTGATCTCCATTTGTGCGGGGCCATCTTCATGGATCAAGGTATCGATATCTAAGCCTTGAATTTCACACCAGTCATACATGTCTTCAAACAAGGGGTCGTATTCGTTGGCTGCATCGATAGAGAATGACTGGCGGCCCGCCTCGGGTCTACCCGAACGCCCAATAGGCGGCTTGAGCGGTAAGTCATGGTCATCACTACGGCGGGTCAAATAGAATTCCATTTCCGGTGCAATAACAGGTTCCCAACCTTTCTCTTCGTAGAGGGATAACACTTTTTTCAACACGTTACGAGGTGATAACTCGATAGGATTGCCCATTCTGTCATAGCAATCGTGGATCACCTGTGCCGTGGCTTCTATGGTCCAAGGCAACATAAAGACGGCATTTTCATCGGGAACGCAGACAAAATCGATATCCGCATCATCGAGTAAGCGGTAATAAATATCTTCACCGACAAAATCACCGGTCACCGTCTGCAACAGCACACTTTCGGGCAAACGCATGCCCTTCTCAGAGACAAACTTATCTACTGGGGCAATTTTACCGCGGGCAATGCCGGTCATATCACTGATAACACATTCGACTTCTGTGATTTTTCGTTCTTTTAAAAAAGCGATTAGCTTATTCATTATTATTTCACTCGAGTTGTCGCCCTACGTCGGCATGCATCACCGAAGGCATTGAAAATAGACAGGTAAAATGGGTTTTCACTCACCTTCCATTCCGGATGCCATTGCACACCTAGGGCAAATTCTTTAGTACCTATTACGGAGAAAGCCTCCACTAATCCATCGGGAGCATAAGCTTCTGGCCGCAACCCAACACCCAGACGCTCCACGCCTTGAGTATGAACAGAGTTAACCTCTGCAGAGCTACGGCCCCAGGCCTCGTAAATGACCCCCCCAGGCTCCACAGTGATACTGTGGGATGGCCCATATTGCACCTCTAACGAGGCATTTTTATCTTCTCTATGTTCAATAAAACCACCCACCTCATGGAGCTTTTGATGCAAACTGCCCCCAAAAGCTACATTCATCTCTTGAAAACCGCGACAAATCCCCAGCACTGGCACGCCAGCTGCAATGGCAGCATGGATAAGCGGCAGCGTGGTCGCGTCACGTTTGGGATCGTGGTGTGTCCCCTCCTCGCTGGGAAGGCCTGCATAATGGTGGGGTTCAACATTGGAAGGTGAGCCAGTAAACAAAAGGCCATCGAGTCGTGCCAAAATAGCTTCAATGGGTTGGTCCGCCCCCAAAGACGGGATCACTAAGGGCCAACCTTTCGCGCCATTCACTACACCGAGTAGGTATTTTTCACCCACTATATTAAAAGGATGTGATCCTAACTGTTGATTACATGCAATCACGCCAATGAAGGGCAACTCGACAGACATAGCTCACCTTAAGAATTTATTTTACTAGCATAACGAACACTTTAACTTCAAACGTTCATTTTTTCACACAGTACACCGAATTTACCCCCTAGGCAAGAGGTTAAGTACTTGTTAAAGGCTATTTAATCCGCCTGCGATTAATAGGTATAAATAACATATAGTTAAATCTATATTCAGGTTATTTAATGTTATTTCATGTGAATAAAATAGTGCTTCAGTTGGCAAAAACCCCGCTTTTTGTAGCGTAAATTAAATCGTATCCGAGTTAAATTTGAACCAATATTATTTACACAAAGAGGAGGGTATATAACAAATATGACAGGATGAGAAAAGATAAATACGCAGTTGTGTTGAATAACAGTATTACGCCACTCACTTTTAGCGAATAAGTGGCCTAACCAATATAGCAAGTTGGTGATTTAATTAGAAATTTGCCGGTGTCGTCGCGCTCACCAAACGGCAAGGTTCGTCGAAGGGGTTGCGAAATCTATGGGGCAACTCACTGTTAAAATAATAGCTATCACCCGCAGCCAGAATATAAATGTCATCCCCAACAGTCAGTTCCAATTTCCCCTCGACCACCATAGCGGCTTCCTCACCTTCGTGCTTTAGCATCTCCTCACCCGTATCAGAGCCAGGTGGATAGGTTTCGCTCATCACTGACATTGCACGATTCGGAAAGTCACGGCCTATCAGCTTAAACTCCAATGGACCCGTCCCAATATCCAACAACTCATCGGAGCGATAAACAACCTTCTGCTCACTATCAGATGAGGCCTCAATGGAGAAAAAGTCCACTAAAGACATAGGGATACCAGACAATACTTTTTTCAAAGAACTGACCGATGGGCTAACACTGTTTTTTTCGATCATTGAAATCGTACTGTTAGTCACACCAGCACGTTTGGCCAATTCTCGTTGAGATAAGCCTTTCATTTTTCGAACAGTTTTGAGACTGGCTCCAATATCCAAATTTAACATCTCCCCAAAGGCTCGGGTCTCCCCGATAGATGACGAACAGGTTGTTCAGGATAAACACCATCTAGGGCGATTTTTCGCTCCCAAGCGCGTGTTTTACCGCTTTCATTGTATTCTACATAAAAAGCGTGTTAAATAAAACGAACACTTTTTTGTGCCATGTTAAAAGTGTGATGAGTATACTGAGACAAGTCCAATTTACAATAAAAACAATTTTTGGAGCCATAATGGCAAGTCCCCCCCCAGTGCACAGCGAACAGTACCCACACTCATATTATGTGGATACAGCGAAGGAAATTTATGCGCATCCACAGCTTGAAGGCGAAATCAGCGCCGATGTCTGTATTGTGGGCGGCGGCTTTAGCGGCATCAATACCGCGATTGAACTCACTCAGCGTGGGCTGAGTGTGGTTTTATTGGAAGCCAAGCGTATCGGCTGGGGGGCATCGGGGCGTAATGGCGGCGAACTCATTCGCGGCATAGGCCATGACCCTTCGCAATTTCAAAATGAAATCGGCATAGAAGGGGTGCAAGCCATTCAACAAATGGGCTTTGAAGCGGTGGAAATTGTGCGCAATCGCATCCAAGAACATCAAATCGACTGCGATCTGCAAATGGGGTATTGCGACTTAGCGGTAAAACCTCGCCATATGGATGAGCTTGAAGAAGAATTTAGCGCACTCAAAGCCATGGGTTATCAGCAAGAAATCAAGCTGTTAACTAAGCCACAACTAGGTGAAGTCATAGGTTCAAATTTTTATCAAGGTGCGCTAGTCGATATGGGCAGTGGCCATTTGCATCCGCTCAATCTTGCCCTCGGTGAAGCCCGAGTCGCCCGCAATCTCGGTACTCAGTTGTTTGAATACAGTGCTGCAGAGAAGATTATTCAAGGGGCTAGACCTAAGGTCATTACCGCCAAGGGATCTGTCAATTGCCAATATTTAGTCTTGGCGGGCAATGCCTATATAGGCCATAAACTCAATGCTTACCTCGGTGGTAAAGTCTTGCCCGCTGGCAGTTATTTGCTGGCGACAGAACCCTTAACCGAAGCCCAATGCGCGAGTATCATTCCGCAAAATATGGCCTTCGCCGATATGCGAATTGCCTTAGATTACTTTCACTTATCCGCAGACCGCCGGCTGCTGTTTGGCGGCCTCTGCACTTACTCAGGTAAAGACCCCAGAGATATTGAAGCGGCACTGAGACCAAATCTGGAGAAGGTGTTCCCGCAGTTAAAAGGCGTACGCATCGATTATAAATGGGGCGGTATGATAGGTATCGGTGCTAACCGTATGCCACAAATTGGTCGCCTACCCGATGCCAATAATATTTTCTATGCCCAAGCCTATGCGGGACATGGGGTGAACGCCACCCATATGGCGGCCAAACTACTGGCCGAGGCCATTTGCCAACAGGCGGGACATTTCGATGTATTCGCTAAAATCAAGCACATGACCTTCCCCGGCGGCCCGACATTTCGCTCACCTATGCTCGCGGCTGGCATGCTGTATCATAGATTTAAGGACTTGTTTTAAGAGCTTATTTTAAGGACTTGTTTAAAAACTAGCGCATGATGCCCACCGGATAAACGATTCGATGGGCATCACTATTATTTAAGTACGAGTCATTTAAGTGCTCATTGTTTAAATGCTCATTGTTTAAGTGCTCGCCAATCTCTGCCGCTTTTTACGCCTTGCACACAGGATAAAAGGGATAGAACCAAGGTAATGCACGCCTAACGCCACCACAACACCAAAGCCAATCCCACTGGCGGTTAAAGGTATCCCAGACTTAAAGTTGCTGATGGTTTTCTTAAGATAATCAAAGCGGACGGGATTAAACATATAGGCAGTTTTCTCAAACAAATTGCCCGTATTAAAGATCGCCACGCCCTGTGTTAGCTCTTTATAAAGCGCCAGTGTCTGCAGCTTTTGTTCGGCGTCGGCACGCACACTAGGTTCCTCATTTTGCTGGTGACGGGCAATCATGGCCTCAACATCGGCATAATGATATTCCTTAGCCGTTGCCTCGTAACCCTCAACCTGCCATCGAGTCGACTCATAAAGCCCAGCTAGAAATTGCTGATAATGATCAGCCAGTTGCGGTAACTGTAAGGCAATCACCAGAATCAACCCAAACATCAACTTATCAATTAATCTGCCAATCAAGACCGTCTCCTTAGCATTTTGCCAAACGACGTAAAAATCCCATGATGTTCAACAAAAACCACGCTAACTTAATCTACAGCACGAATGTCAATATAAAGCTCACTTAGCACTCTATGGGGAGATCGGTACGACTGCCCCAATCCGCCCAGGAGCCATCATAGAGAATGGGATTGGTATGCCCCGCCGCTACCGAAGCCAAGATCAAAATGCACGCCGTAATCCCAGAACCACAGCTAAATATCCGTGCAGACTTATCCGCAGCTAGCCCTTGATAAATAACCTGTAACTCACTGGCCGTTTTGATTTTATTGCCATCGAGCACTTGAGCGAAGGGTAGGTTAACCGAGCGAGGAATATGCCCTGAGCGCACACCGGGGCGCGGCTCACTGACTTGACCTAAAAACCGTGGCGCCCCACGGGCATCGACAATCGCGGTTTCGGCATCTTCGATACGTGATAACACGGCCTCGGCATCCACCACCCGCTCGGGGTGGTATTGCAGTACATCAGCTAAAGTATCGATATCCGTCGGGCCATAATCGACGCCTTCGGCTTGATAACGCGATGAAGTGATGCGGTCTTCTTCAATCCACTGGGGCAAGCCACCATCAAGCACATAGACTCGATTAAAGCCCATGACTTTAAAGGTCCACCATGCCCGTGGGGATGAATAAATACCTTGATTATCATAGATAACGATAACACTGTCAGTCTCAATGCCAAGTTGCGCTATCCCTTGAATGAATTGCTCAAATGTCGGCAAGGCATGGATTTGGGTGGAAGTCGTATCACAAAATACATTTTCCACATCGAACCGACGTGAGCGCGGAATGCAAATAGGCTCATCGTAAACTAGGGGGTCTTTACCAATAACGGTTTCCATACTGGCATCGAGCAAGACTAAATGGGGATCGGTGAGGTGTGCTTCGAGCCACTGCGTGCTAACAAGTGGGTATTCCATAGCGGGTCCTTTTACTGTTATCTAAGTCTGCCACTAGTCTCTCACCAAATGTCATAAAGCCCAAATATCGGCTTAACAAATTGTCTGCTTTGGGGTTTTATTTAAAAGCGTGGACTCGATTTTATGCACTCAATCATTAGATTGCGGCGAAGCCGTATTTTGAACAGTGCTCTCAAGCCGCTCATTTTTAAAATAGCCGCTACTTAATGACTTCAATTTTCACATCAATCAAACCAGAGGAAGTGTTGCCTATGCTACTAAAGGCCGATTTAGACAGATCAATAATACGGCCACGCACGAAAGGCCCCCTATCATTGATTTTCACAATCACACTTTTACCATTATCGACATTGGTGACCTTAACGCTCGAGCCAAAGGGCAGCTTTTTATGCGCCGCCGTCTTTAATTTATGCTGGTAAAGCTCACCGCTGGCCGTCTGCTTATTTTGATGTTTATCCCCATAAAAGGAAGCCTGGCCAGCTTCAGTGAATCCCACCCAATTACCATTCTCACCCGTCTGCATTGAAGAACAACCGGCCAAAAAACTTAACAATGCCAGCACAGCTAATTTGACGAAATTGAGCGGCTTAATTATGTTTTGAAGTGCATTCACACGACCCCCTCTCTAATGAGTGAACGCTTTACTGACGAGCAATAGGCTCAGCAAACGTCACAGGGAAAATAACGAATAACCTTAGATGACAAAGCTCAAGGCCCACATCCTAAAAGATCAGAACAAGAAACAATAAATGTCCACGAGGCTACCGCAGTTGCACGCTAAAATCACGTATTTACAGGTGAATGCTCTCGGTTTGAAGCCAAAAGGTTGCGGACATACTGACTTAAAAAACAGACAGAATAGCGTTAAAAATAGAGGCCTAGTACGACTAAATAACTTGTTTGGTAACTTAAATGCTGGCCCCTACTGATGGGCAAGCCATGGTGTTCACTCACCGACACGCAGCAAGTCCCTCCCTGGATGCTCGACCGCCCCATCCATGGGGGCGGACGGTCGTCTCGCAAATCACCTTGGCTCACCTTTTTAGCATTAACGTA
>NZ_PFGL01000063.1:0-2151 GCF_002783505.1 Shewanella sp. CG12_big_fil_rev_8_21_14_0_65_47_15 | reverse complement strand
CGTGAAGTCGTATGAAGCGCTGTTCACCGCTTAACGAGTGAACCATCTGTATCACCAGATGAACCTAGGAGCCTGAATAAAGTAGCGGCTCTGACAATGTAACGAAGATTGGTCTTTGACCAATCGGGATATGAACTGCGAGGGGATGATCCTCCTGATAACCACAAATCGGGTGAGTGCTAGGTAGTCAGTATGATGAATGTAAGTGAATCCGCGTAAGGTGCGTCATGCGATGAAACAGCGGAAGTGGTTAACACGCTGTAGCCAAAAGGCACGAGAGTCGGAAAGAGATTGTCCCATGCTCTTTCGTGATCATTGTACTCTCCGCACCATAGCGGGCATCTAACCTGACATTGCGCGACATACGGAACACGGTAAGCCTGTATCGCTCCCTCTGGGAAAGCCAATATAGCCGATGGCGGTGCAGGTATAGGATGTTGGAGAAAGCAAAGGCTGCATTGTAACGATGCAGATACAGACAACTGTCTGGCACGAAAGTGAGCCCACTTCCGACTGGTCTCCCGTTGCGAGAGAATTTGAAGAACTTTATTCAAGGTGAAACGCAAATTATGATTTCGCATGAAATCAGTGCCTCCCCTGACAGCAACCCGTGGAAATCCATTGACTGGAAGGCCGCTGAGTCGCTTGTATTAAAGCTTCAGATGCGTATTGCAAAGGCAACAAGAGAAGGTAAACAAGGCAAGGTGAAAGCCCTGCAATGGATACTGACTCACTCTCGCTCAGCAAAACTCCTTGCTGTTAAACGAGTGTCGAAAAACAAAGGCAGTAAGACGCCTGGAATAGACGGCATTATCTGGAACACAGATGCACGCCGCATGAAAGCAGTCAATCAATTGAGCAGAAAAGCTTATCAAGCCAAGCCGCTCAAGCGTATCTACATCCCTAAGAAAAACGGCAAGCTCAGACCTCTCGGTATTCCCTGCATGATAGACAGAGCGCAACAAGCACTCCACCTTCTTGCATTAGAGCCCGTGTCAGAAACACTTGCCGACCCTAACAGCTATGGATTTAGACCAAACCGCAGTACTGCTGACGCTGTCGATCAGTGCTTTAAGTGTTTGGCTCAAAAGACATCAGCCCAATGGGTTCTCGAAGGTGATATCAAAGCCTGTTTTGACAAGATCGGTCATCAATGGCTTCTTGATAACATAGCCGTAGATAAGCGGATGTTGGAACAATGGCTAAAGTCTGGCTTTATGGATAAAGGGCTGTTTTATCGTACCGATGAGGGTACACCGCAAGGCGGGATCATCTCTCCTACCTTGATGTTAATGACTCTTGCAGGCCTTGAGCAGCACATAAAATCCACCTCCCTCAAAAAGGGAACTAGAGCCAACTTTATTGGGTACGCCGACGATTTCGTCGTCACTTGTGCTTCAAAGGAAGTGCTAGAGAACGATATCAAACCGTTGATTACTGACTTCTTAGCAGAAAGAGGCTTAACACTATCCGAAGAGAAAACGCATATCACTCACATCAACGATGGCTTTGACTTCTTAGGTTTTAACCATAGGAAGTACAAAGGAAAACTGCTCATTAAACCGAGTAAATCCAATACGTTGATGTTCTTAAGTCATCTGCGTGAACTCATCAAAAAGCACGTAACCCTACCCGTGAACGATCTTATCAAACTGATAAATCCGAAACTTAGGGGATGGTCGAATTACTATCGACACTGCGTCGCGAAACAGGTGTTTGGATATGTAGGCCACAAGCTATTCCTTGCGTTATGGCACTGGGCTAAAAGGCATCATCCAACCAAATCTAAAACTTGGATCGCCCTTAAATACTTCGTCAATCGAAAAGGCCAGTGGCAATTTCACGGTTGGCAGAAGCTCTTGGGTATGGATTGCCAGTTCAATCTCTTCCAAATAGCCAAAGTGCCTATCGAGAGACATGTGAAAATCCGAAGTTCAGCAACCCCATTTGACCCTCAATACCAAGCATACTTGGCGAAGAGAAAGTCCAAAAGGCTAGCTCGCAACTCTTGGAACGAACATGCTCTGACTGCTTTATAAGTTGCTGGGTATCAAACGATGCTTTTGTGGAGGCTTGAGCCGTATGCAGTGAAAGTTGCACGTACGGTTCTTAGGGAGACGGCACTTGGTAACAAGTGCCGTCCACCCGACA
>NZ_PFGL01000022.1 GCF_002783505.1 Shewanella sp. CG12_big_fil_rev_8_21_14_0_65_47_15 | reverse complement strand
ACCTGATCCCATCCCGAACTCAGAAGTGAAACGCAATCGCGCCGATGGTAGTGTGGGGTCTCCCCATGTGAGAGTAGGTCATCGCCAAGCATCCAAATAAACACAAAAGCCCTAGCCTAAACCGCTAGGGCTTTTGTGTTTATACGCTTCGCGAAAACCTACCTCGATGTCGACCCGCCGCTAAGCGGACTCCCCGGCTACGAAGACAAGCTTCTTCGCGTTCAATCATGGCTAAATACTGCGTATTTATAGCGCCATGAATTCACCCCCATGTGAGAGTAGGTCATCGCCAAGCGCCTAATTATCTCATTGAGATGTAACGAAGCCAGCTGAATAAGCTGGCTTTTTTGCGTTTGCTATTTGTCACATTCAGCCTCGTTTGCACTCAATTCGTGTGTTCCCTCCTCTTTTTCTCTCCATCACACCTTCTTGCACTTTCCACCATATTAATAATAAGTACTGATAGGCGGTTATTTATACACTTGTCTTGTCAATGCTTCGATTTCGCTACAGCGATCTGAGTTTCAATCTGCATTCGCTTAATAAATGCTCTTTCTCAGCAGGTTCCATCTTTTTTTGCCATTTTTAGCTGTTTAATAGGGTTGATTTGGAGGTGTTTATTGTTAAGTAAATACTTAAATTCCAAGGGTGATTGAAATTGAGTTTTTTGCCCCAAGATAGTCTTAAGTGCTGCAGTTTTGTAGCGTCCATCAATGAGGTCTATGCCATGCTTTATGATTTAACGGTTGTACAATTTAGCAAGATGCTGAAAAATTTAAGCGTTATTCTTGAAAAAGGCGAATGCTTCGCAAACCTTAAGAAAGTCGATATGGCGGTGCTATTAAACTCACGCCTAGCGCCGGATCAATTTAACCTGATTCGCCAAGTTCAAATTGCCTGCGATACTGCCAAAATTGGCGTGGCACGTTTGACCGATAACTTAGATACAGTGCCAAAGCACGATGATAGCGAAACGACCTTAGTTGAGTTGCAAGCACGTATTAGCTCTGTATTAGATTATTTAGCGACGTTCAAAGCGGATGATTTTGCTAATGCGGCCACGATCCATGTCTCACAACCGCGTTGGGAAGGAAAATATCTTACGGGTTATGAGTTTGCAATTGAGCATGCAATTCCGAACCTTTATTTCCATGTAACAACAGCCTACGCGATTTTGCGCCACAACGGTGTTGAAATTGGTAAGAAAGATTACCTCGGCGCTATGCCATATAAGTCGTAAATCTAGGCTAGATGTAGTACTGTTGCGCAGCCTAATTGTTGCGCAACAGCGCTTTGCGGCTCAAGCTTACCAACCTTTCTGCATTACCACCTGTTCTTTCTCTACCTATGTTATGCCGCTTTGTCGCTGGAAAATTTAGGGCTCGTTAGGGTTCTGTTACGCCGATGAAGTCAATCAATACTCAGTTTTTCATTTCGACCCTACGTCTCGATCCTTGTCACCAGTTAGCATGTGATTTAATTTTGTTGGCTTAGGTGAATGATATGGACGGTAAGTTTATGAGTCGCCAAATTATCTATTACTCAAATAGTGAATGGCAAATTGACTCATTAAAGATGACCTGTTTGTCTTGAGCAGGGAGTTACTGGAAGAGCCTATTTAAGGTTCTCATTAAAGGAGTTAGCTATGTCTATCGAATCTCAAGCCGTCGAGAGTCCAACGGATGCAACGACAACTGATTTACCGATGAAGAGCAAGAAAGCCAAAAAAGCCGCCATTACTAGCGGTTTGCGTCTCAAAGACAAGTTGACCCAAGACACTCGCCGCCGAATTGAAATTCTGCACGAGCAACGCCAACTATCCAATCGTTTCGGCGTGGATATTGAAATTGACTAATACCATTGGTTTACCGCGAGTTTATATTGATATACATATTGGTAAGCAAAGGGCTTAATGACGTGAAAAATGGGGCCTGTACACCAGTCTAAATGATATGGCTGCGGGCTGAGTATACCGCTTAACTTGGGAACGGCAGAAATACGCTGGCTTCGAGTCCCCCTTGTTGCGCGTGGCTAAAGCTAAGTTCGCCCTGATAACTGTCGACGATATCTTTGCAGATAGATAATCCTAAGCCATGGCCTTGGATGCTTTCATCTAGCCGAATGCCACGCTCGATGATAACGGAAAGTGCGGCATCGGAGACGCCTTCACCATCATCGCTGACCAAGATCCCATAACCTGCGGTGGGAGCCGTTTGATGCACTATACGGATCTCAATGTTCTGGCGCCCATGTTTGCAGGCGTTATCCAGCAAGTTGCCTAAGAGTTCGAGTAAGTCATCCCGATCAAACGGCATCACTAAGCCGCTCGCGTAATGGCTATGAATAATGCGGTCTGGGTAGATGCGCTGCATCACTTGGATCAGCGGCGCGAGATCGTCATCGAGCACGGTATAGCGCCCCGGAGTAGACAGGCCGACTATCTTAGTGCGCTTAAGCTCTCTCTCAATGATGTGGTGCAGGTTTGCGAGCACCTTGCTGCCCTCACTCCGCTGTTCAGGCGGTAGGCTTTCTAGGTAGGACTGCAGCCCTTGTAGCGGACGTTTCATTTCGTGGGCTAAGTTACCCAGGGCATTGCGGGAGCGTTGTACTCTTTGGCCCAATTGATTGACTAAACGATCTATCTCTTCAATCAGCGGGATGATTTCGCTCGGCATTTGGTCTGGACTGATTTCTTGCCCTTGGGTGCGCATCTGCCGGATGGCTTCGGGCATCTGCTCTAAGGGTGTAAAGCCGCGTTTAAGTAATTGATACTGTGCCAGTAATAGGATGACAATCGTGAGTAATACGGCCGCGCTGGCAAAGGCTAAAAAGTGTATTTGGGTTTGTTCTAGCTCGCTAATGTCTTCTGTCACCCACAGGGTCACTAACTGATCTTCTTTGATAACGGCCTGACTGAACATCAGCCAATGTTCTTTGCCGACAAACTCAGTGGCTTGATGTTGCTCACCCGCGGTCAGTTTTGGCATGTTCACGTTATGGTCGAATAGGGAGCGTGAACGCAGGGTTTGCTCGCCGATTTGAATCGCAAAATAATGCCCAGAATTAACCCTGTGATACACATTGGGCAAGCGGTCGGAGGTGAGCACCCATGTGCCATCGGGATTGTGATTCAGAGCGGAGATCAGGCTGTCGGCATCGTGTTGTAGACGCGAGGCAACAAAGTCTTGGGTTAATATTTGGATACCTTGGTACAGAAAATACAGTAGCAGCACCATGGCAAAGGTGAGTGTGATCAGCAGATTGCGCGTCAGATAACCCTTGAGTGAATACACGCCTGTTACTCCTTGAGTCGATAACCTTGGCCGCGGCGGGTTTCGATATAATCCTTACCTAAGCGTTGGCGCAGGCGGTTGACGTACACTTCGATGACATTGCTGTCTTTGATTTGATCTTCTTCATAAATGCGTTCACTGAGCTCTGACTTAGAGACGATTTTGCTGGGGTTGACCATTAAGTAATGCAGCAGACGATATTCAATCTTAGTCAGCTCTATCACTTCACCGTCGACATTGGTGACGGCTTGTTTGTCGACATCGAGGGAAACGCCCGCATGTTGTAGCACATTGTCGGCGCGGCCAAAGTGGCGGCGGATCAACACTTCGAGCCTTGCGAGTAGTTCTTCAATGTGAAAAGGCTTGCCGAGGTAATCATCCGCACCCGCCTTGAGGCCATCGACCCGTTCGTGCCACGCATCACGGGCGGTGAGAATAAGCACTGGCATGGCTAAGCCTTTTTGTCGCCATTGGCCGAGGACTTGTAAACCGGGTTTGCCGGGCAAGCCGAGATCGAGTATCACGGCTTCGAAGTTTTCTTCTTCGCCTAAAAAGGCGCCGTCGATACCGTTATCGGCGTGCTCGACTGTATAACCCGCCTTGTTGAGGGCGGGAATCAGGCGCGCGACCAGATCGATATCATCTTCAATCAATAGCAAACGCATCAGTCGACCTTTTCCTTTAGCCACTCGCCAGTTTTGGCGTCAATCTTGATTTCATACACTATGCCATCCTCGCGGAGGATTTCGAGCTCGTAGATGATACGACCATGTTTCTGCTCGACTTCTAAGTCCAGCAGCCGCCCCTGCAGGCGTGATTCGTAGCGTTGCATTATGGTGTCGAAGGGCAAAACCTTGCCCTCCTTAACCCACTCGACCACCTTGCTGGAAAGATCATCGTCGTGGGCATCAGTGCTTGGGCTGCTAATCATCCCAACGGCCAAAGCCAGGAATATTAACGGTATCTTCATCGAATATGCCCTTCTCTGCGAGGTTGTGACAATGGCTGCATTGACTGAATGAGCCGACTTTGGGGTTATCTTGCACCATACGTCTTGGGATCTCATCGTGTTTGCGAATAAAAAATGCCTGTTCTGTGATCTTTTGCGGCCCCATTCCCGCGAGCAGCGGCGTGCTGTTTTTCATCACCTTACCATTTTGCGCTGCATGTTGAACCAGATATTCCTCAAGTCTAGCAGTGACTTGAGGATCTACGCTGGCGTTGTCACCAAAGTGGTTCTCAAGATTTGCCGTAATGGCGCGCCACTTGTCGGCGGGGAGTAAATTGGCTGGATAAGCCATGTGGCAGCTACCACATTCTGCCGTGTATTCCGCATTCTGTGGAACGGCGCGGCTGAGTTCGCGGCCATCGTCGGCATAGCCTGTGCCGGTTAAGGTTAGGCTGACACCGATAACGCCAATGGCTAATGCCGCAGCTGTGAGTGATGAACCGAGGATCCAGCTAATGGGGTGAGCTTGTTGAGTCATGACATTTTCCTTTGGTACCGTTACCTTTAATTGAAGGCAGTGAATTTAACTGGTCGAAAAATTGCGTTATTGCTGGCTTAACCAGAGTAAGGCATCACCCTTTTCCTGCGGTGTGCAGTCGCGTTTAAAGGTCCAGTTACAGTTACGGGTGAACCATTTCTCGATTTTGGTTGAGTCGGTTAACCGATCAACGGTAATCGACGGCGCCATAGGGTCAATGGGTTTACGGGTATTTTGGTGCATCCCCATATTGGTGACTTTGGCGGTATGGCAACTGGCGCAGCTGCGGCCGTCCATGTCCTGTAGCCAAAGCTTTTGTCCTGCGGCCGCGGTAAAGGGTCCTGCGCCTTGGGCTTGATAGCGTTGCAGTTGCATGCCGATGCGCTCGGCGCTGAGTGGCAGGCTTTGCACTTTACTGTTGGCGGCGCTAACGCTGAGGCTAGTCAGCAACAAGGCGGAAATCGCCACGCTAGCAAGGCGTCTTTTATTGCTGTGTTGAGCGAATCTGTTCATAGGGCATTCCTTTTGGGCTGGATGTCTTGTGGCTAAGCAAAATGGCTAACCCATTAATCTTCTTGCTTCACTGGGCGCTGTTTCTTGCCCGTGACCATGGCTCTGACTAAGTTCTCTTTGTGCAACAGGCTGCTGACGATGACGCCGCCGACATGAATGACCACAAGGAACAGGGTGAAGTTGGCAAAGAACTCATGGACTTCTTTTATGGCGCCTTCGGGCCAAGTGGCGAAAAAGCTCGTGGCTAATGGGCCGTGTCCGTCGGTGGCGTACAGTGCCATGCCCGAGAATCCCGTGATGGCTATGCTGGCAATTAAGGCCACTATCATCATTGCCCCCGCGGGGTTATGGCCTATGTAGTCTTTGGCTTTGCCCGTGACGAGTCCTTTGAGGTACACCAGCACTTCTTTAGGGCGAGTGATAAAGTTGCTAAAGCGCGCATTGTGGGTACCTATCACGCCCCAGAGCAGGCGAAACACCAGTAAAATTAAGATGCTATAACCTGCGTAACTGTGGATGGTCATCCATTCGTCTTCGCCTTCAGTGAGGTAGGCTAGGGTAAAAAAGCCGACGAGTGACCAATGGAATATGCGGATCAACAGGTCCCAGACTTTGATGGTTTGCAGTGTGTTTGATGACATGATGTGACGCTCCTAAGTGGGTTTAGGTATAGGCTACTTAACCCAAACTTAAACCTCGCTTAAATTTTGAGGCGCGAACATTCAGTGAGTTGGTGGGGGTGAGTGGCGCGCTTGCTCTGGCGGCGAGCCTTAAATGTCACAACGACAGCTCACTTGTTAACCTCATGGTATTGCGGTAGATTCTGCCTCCTCAATCGAGTGAAGGGATTCATTTATCTATGTCTACCGCCGTTATTCGCGTTTTATTCAGCCGTTATCCGAGTCGTAAATCCTTTTGTATTTATGCCGTTTTACTCTTTTTGACTGAAGTCTTAATCGCTTTATATGCGCCTGCGGGTTTTATTCGTGGTTTTGTGGGCGATGTATTGGTGGTGGTCTTACTGTTTTGCATGGCGCGCGTCGTTGTACCCCCTGTATTCAATCCGGTAGCCAATAGTAAAGACGAGGGCATTAAGCGCTTATTTCAAACTCCTTGGCTGGCGCTTGCGGTATTGCTGTTTGCCTTTGCCATCGAGTTTGGCCAGTATTGGGGCTTAGTCGACAAGTTAGGCTTGGGTGGAAATCGCTTGGCGCGGATAGTGATAGGTAGCCATTTCGACCCACTCGATCTCGTGGCTTATTTTGTCGGTTACTTGATCTTAGTGGGCTGTTATTGGAAAAGCCGCCAGTCCTAGTATTTGAATCCGCAAGAGCCGCGTGACGTGTGTTTTCGCGGATAGGCGAGATAGGTAGTCGAAATAGATAGGCGAGATAAGTGGGGTTAGGGATGCAGCCGATAGCGGGGTTTTCACTGCTAACAGCACGTACTGATGGACTTGAGCCTAATCCACTGAAAATGCCTTTGTATTTCAATGGCCAACATACTCATACCTTGATTGCTGGTCGAGTGATTGAAGGTCAATACCGCTGCGTTTTACCCAATAAAACCTCGGGGTATTTGGTCATCACTTCTTTCGATTGTCCCTTCGAAGAATCGACCGAGTTTAGTCTGCTTGATGAAGGGTTTAAGCTCATTGCGACTACCTCTTTGGCGCAAATGTATGATTCATTCCTACTGCACTCACACTGGCCCATAGCGGATAACCGCGTGCGGCTGCACTATTACGGTCAGTTTGTGCTGGATTTAGTCATTACCGCGGGCAGCTCTTGGTTAACAACTCGGCCGAAACTTAAGCTGATTGAAGTTGTTGATCCCCAAAGTGATCCGCAAACGGCCGCCGCTATGGCCGAATTGGATCAGCGTTTAGCAGCCATCGACAAATCCCTTTAATGTGGGATTAAAAACGGCGTCATCGGCTGATTTAACCATGCCATAAAGACTTGCAGGCGTTTAGATAAATGCCGCCTGTGTGGGTAGAGCAAGCTTACAGGCATTGGCGGCGCAGGGTAATTTGGCAGGATCTCGACCAACTCGCCAGTGTGTAAATACTTAGCCACCCCTATGCTGGGCACTTGAATTATCCCCAGCCCCGCCAAGCAGGCTGAGCTATAGGCATCGGCATTATTTACCGTAATCAGTTTAGGCAGTTGGATTGTAAGGCTCGCTTGATGAGTGTGGGGATCTTGATATTCAAAGCCTGAGTCAGTGCCACCTAATTGGCTTACGTAGTGGACGAGTTTGTGGTTGTGTTGGGTCAAATCTTCAAGGCTTTCGGGTTTACCGTATTTGGTAATATAAGCTGGGCTGGCACAGTTCAGCATCTTAAAATGCCCCAGCTTTTTCGCTATCAATCCTTCTTGCTGCACACTGCCGACGCGGATTACACAGTCGAACCCTTCGGCGATAACATCCACCTTGCGATCTGTGCTGCTCAGTTCAAGCTCGATGTGCGGGTATTGCTCAATAAATTCAGCCAGTTTTGGGAGTACTAAGTTACGGGCAATGCCCGTCGACATATCGACTCTGAGCCGTCCCGAAACTTGCTCGGCTTGCAGTTGGAACAGGCTTTCTAATTCTTGAAATTCCGCCAGTAAACTTTTACAGCGCTCATAACAACTCTGGCCATCTTGGGTTAAGCGTACCGTCCGCGTGGTGCGTTGCAACAAGCGCGCACCCAGAAAGGTTTCGAACTGCGCCACCACATTCGACACATGGGTTTTCGATAGACCTAAGCTGACGCTTGCTTGGGTAAAGCTTTGTAATTCAGCGACCCGCATAAAAATTTGCATGGCTTGCAGTCGATCTTGCACGACGATTGTCCTTTATTGGCTAACAGTCTTAGCATTTATAGTGTGTTTATCTCGTTAATTGCAAGTAATAAGCTGTGTGCAGTTAATTAGGCCTTAAGGCTTAGGTTTCACTTCCAGCGACGATTATAAGGACTGACCATGAACACGACTCCAATTGCACTTATCACTGGCGCTAGCCGCGGTTTAGGTAAAAACACTGCCCTGACATTAGCGGCGCAGGGGATAGATATTATCCTGACCTATCAAACGAATGCTGCAGCGGCCGCTGAAGTGGTTGCCGAGATTGAATGGTTGGGGCGCAAAGCGGTAGCACTGCCGCTGGATGTGAGCGATAGCGGCTCATTTGCCGAGTTTGCCACCCAAGTTAGCGCAGCATTAGCCCAGACTTGGCAGCGGGAGTCGTTTAACTATCTGATTAACAATGCAGGTATCGGGATTCATGTGCCTATGGCGGAAACCAGTGTCGAACAGTTCGATACCTTGATGAATATCCACGTTAAGGGGCCGTTCTTTTTGACCCAAACCTTATTGCCGCAGCTGATGGATGGGGGAAGTATTATCAATATTTCCACCGGCTTGACGCGCTTTGCGATTCCCGGATTTGGCGCCTATGCCACTATGAAGGGCGCGGTTGAAACTATGACTCAGTATTGGGCGAAGGAGTTAGGTCCACGGGGTATTCGGGCCAATGTGCTTGCCCCTGGCGCCATTGAAACAGATTTTGGCGGCGGTGCAGTACGGGATAATGAACAGATGAATCAGTTTTTAGCGCAGCAAACTGCGTTAGGGCGTGTGGGCTTACCTGACGATATCGGCGGCGCGATTAGTGCCTTGTTATCGCCTGCGGCCGCTTGGATTAATGCCCAGCGTATCGAAGCCTCAGGTGGTATGTTTCTGTAAGTATTTTTTGTGTAAGCATTTGATTTATTAATGTGTGAGGCAGAAACAAAGAAAGGGCGGATCGCCCTTTCTTGTCTATCACTGCTGCGCTGCAATGATGGTTATTACACCATCGTTATCACATTTAGCTGAATTGCTAACAATGACATATTTAGCAGATTCGAGACGTCCTGTATAGAAAGCCTCTTCGATATAGCCCTGCACAAAGCTCCTTAGAAGAAACCTAAAGGATTCACATCGTAACTTACCAAGAGATTCTTAGTATTTTGATAATGGTTGAGCATCATCTTATGGGTTTCGCGGCCGATGCCGGATTTTTTGTATCCACCAAAGGCGGCATGGGCAGGATAGGCGTGGTAACAGTTAATCCACACGCGGCCCGCTTGAATGCCACGTCCCATGCGTTGAGCCGTGTTCATATCCCGCGTCCACACGCCAGCGCCTAAGCCGTACTCAGTATCGTTGGCGATCGCTAAGGCTTCGGCTTCATCTTTAAAGGTGGTGACCGAAATGACAGGGCCGAAGATCTCCTCTTGGAAGACACGCATCTTATTGTGGCCTTTCATAATTGTCGGGCTGATGTAATAACCTTCGCTTTGGCCACCATCGAGTTGGCAAAGCGTGCCACCCAGTAGCACCTGCGCGCCCTCAGCCTTACCTATGGCTAAGTAACTTAAGATTTTATCGAACTGTTCTTTGGAGGCTTGAGCGCCCACTTGAGTGTCGGTATCTAATGGATCGCCTTGCTTAATAGTTTGTGCGCGGGCGAGCACTTTTTCGATAAAGCGATCGAAAATCGACTCTTGGACTAACACCCGTGATGGGCAAGTACAGACTTCGCCTTGGTTAAAGAAGGCCAGCAACATACCCTCGACGGCCTTGTTTAAATACTCGTCCTCATGGTCCATCACATCGGCAAAAAACACGTTAGGCGACTTACCGCCAAGCTCAACGGTTGATGGAATTAAGGATTCGGCGGCGCATTTTAAAATGTGATAACCAATTTCAGTGGAGCCCGTAAACGCAAGTTTAGCGATGCGTTTGCTGGTGGCCAGTGCTTGTCCTGCCTCGGCGCCAAAGCCGTTGACTACGTTAAGAATGCCCGCGGGTAATAGGTCTTCAATCAGCTCGAGTAATACCAGAATCGATACCGGCGTTTGCTCCGCAGGTTTGAGTACTACACAGTTTCCCGCCGCCAGCGCAGGAGCGATTTTCCATGCGGCCATCAAGAGCGGGAAGTTCCAAGGGATGATTTGCCCGACCACGCCCAGCGGCTCTGGGAAGTGATAGCTGACTGTGTTGCCATCGATATCGGCGGCGCTGCCTTCCTGTGCGCGGATACAACCGGCAAAGTAGCGGAAGTGATCGACGAATAAGGGTAAGTCGGCGTTTAAGGTTTCACGCACCGCTTTACCGTTTTCCCAGGTTTCGGCGACGGCTAAATATTCGAGATTTTGCTCGACCCGATCGGCAATGCGCAGTAACAGATTTGAGCGTTCGGTGACTGAGGTTTTACCCCAAGCTTCTTTAGCTGCGTGGGCTGCATCTAACGCTAATTCAATATCTTGGGCATCGGATCGCGGGATTTGACAAAAGTTTTGGCCATTTACGGGTGAGAGATTGTCGAAGTATTTACCATTGACCGGGGCGACCCATTTACCACCGATAAAGTTGGCATATTTTTCTTTGAAGTTAACGATTGCGCCTGCGGTTCCGGGTTGAGCATAAATCATAGAATCATTCCTTCTTGTTGATTAGCTTAGTGTTCTCTAACGTAACACTTGAGACTTGCATACCTAAGGTGCATCGCAAGGAGAGTGCCAAACTGGCAAGAGTTGTACACTTGTTGCGCTAACAGTATGATGAAAAGCTCATTTTGCAGATTTGAAACAGTATGGGCACTCAGGGAAAGAAGTGTGTCCTGTGGTCACTTTGTCATCGAACGGCACACTGCAACTGTGCCGAAACGGAACACAGCTCGGGGGAGCACGGCTATGACAGTTAAACCGCATTTACCATCGACACAGGCGTGGTTGGCCGATTCGTGGCAGCGCAGCATTGGCGCTGGCTTGTCAGAGTTTCAGTTACCCCAAGAGCTTAGGCTCGATGCTAGCGAACTAAAGCAGAAACATGAGCAATATCAAATGCTCATCGCATTAGTGCAATCCCATGCCTTGCCCTTGTTCAATCAGTTGATGGCGCATTCTAATAGCCGACTCCTGCTCTCCGATGCCGAGGGTTATGTGCTTAGGCACTGGGGCGTGAGCCGTTACTCTACAAAATTGGCGGACGTGGCTCTGGACATTGGGGTGAATTGGCTTGAGCAGCATAAAGGCACCAATGCGATAGGGACGGCACTCACCGCCAAACAAGCGGTATCTGTGGTGGGTGAGCAGCATTTTATTCGCCAGAATCGTTTTATGAGTTGCACCGCCTGCCCGATATTTTCTCCCCAAGGTGAGATGCTCGGGGTGATAGATATCACCAGTGAGCA
This sequence comes from Shewanella sp. CG12_big_fil_rev_8_21_14_0_65_47_15, assembly GCF_002783505.1. GTDB lineage: Bacteria > Pseudomonadota > Gammaproteobacteria > Enterobacterales > Shewanellaceae > Shewanella. Next base: position 98,307 of record NZ_PFGL01000022.1, on the reverse strand, counting down.
GCAAAGGCACACCCAGCAGACGCTGATGTTAGTGTCGAGTTTGGCGCAGCAGGTCGAGACCGCGCTTTTGTGTCATCTGCCCGATAGCCATTATCGAATCGATTTAGCGGCGCAGCCAAATTTACTGAATTCGGGTTGGCAGGGCATAGTGATTGCCGACAGCGATGGTCGCATTGTGGGTTGTAATCCCATGGCGAAACAATTGCTTAACCATGCTAAGGTCGGCGATGCCATCGAGCAGTACTTAGGCGATAATTGGAGCCGTGCGGGTGGCTTTAATCAGCATTTAGACTTGCATCTACAGACTCAGCCCTTAAACATTCCCAGCGCTAAGAGTCGGGTGGCGATGAGCAATAAATCGCTTAATCAACTGGGCGTGCGGTTTCGCGATCCTCAACTTGAGCGCGCATGGCAACATGCCAATAGGGTGATCACCAAGCAAATTCCGCTGTTAGTGCTCGGTGAAACCGGCGTCGGTAAAGAGCAGTTTGTTAAAAAACTCCACGCCCAGAGCGCGCGTCGCAGCGAGCCCTTAGTGGCGGTGAACTGCGCGGCCTTACCTGCCGAGTTAGTCGAATCTGAACTCTTTGGTTATCAGGCGGGCGCTTTTACTGGGGCGAACCGCACTGGATTTATCGGCAAAATTCGCCAAGCCCACGGCGGTTTTTTGTTTTTAGATGAGATCGGTGAAATGCCGCTGGCGGCCCAGAGTCGTTTACTCAGGGTATTGCAGGAGCGCGAAGTGGTGCCCGTTGGCAGTAATCAAAGTTTTAAAGTCGATATTCAAATCATTGCCGCGACCCATATGGATTTAGAGCAACAAGTGGCGCAGGGGCTGTTTCGGCAGGATTTATTCTATCGATTAAATGGTCTGCAAGTACGTTTACCTGCGCTGCGTGAGCGGCAGGATATCGAGCGCATTATCCATAAATTGCATCGTAAACATCGCATTGCGCCGCAGGCGATCTGCCCTGAGCTGTTAGGGCAAATGATGCAACACGACTGGCCGGGCAATTTGCGTGAGCTGGATAATCTTATGCAAGTGGCTTGCTTGATGGCTGAAGGGGATGACACTTTAACTTGGCAGCATTTACCCGATTATCTGGCACAAAAATTAGCGTGCGCTCCGTTAACAGTGGATCCGTTAGATGCACAGCTGTTAAACACACAGCTGTTAAATGAAGAGCAGCCATTAGGTGAAGAGGTTAAAACCGGTCAAAACTCTGCATCACATCCGCTGGCTGGCAAAGTTGTGAGTGGCAAAGTTACGAGTGGCAAAGTTACGAGTGGCAAAGTTACAAGTGGCAAAGTTACAAGTGGCAACACTGCGACGCTGCCAACTGCCACTGCGGTGCAATCGGATTCTCTCCACGAGGCGATTTATAGCAATGTGCTGCAGGTATACCAAGCCTGTGATGGTAATGTGAGCCAATGCGCCAAGCGTTTGGGGATCAGCCGTAATGCCTTGTATCGTAAGCTGAAACAGTTTGGTATTAAGGGATGATAGTAGAACGATGGCAAATGTCGATAAGCCCTTCCACATTTAGCTAAAGGGCTTAACAACAGGGGTTATTTGGGTAAACTCATATATACCCTAAGGCCATGGGGAACGCGGTTCTCGGCTTTAATCTTACCTTTGTGGGCGCTAATCGCCGCCTCGGTGATTGCCAGTCCGAGTCCCCAGCCGCCGCTTTCTCTTTGCCGTGCCGAGTCGGGGCGGTAGAAAGGTTTAAAGATGGCATCGAGTTCGGCGGCATCTATGCCCGGACCATCGTCCGTTATCGTGATTTGTACTTGCTCAGCCGTTTCGCTTGCGTGCAGGTGAATGTCGCTTGCGGCGTAGCGAATTGCATTACGCAGCAGATTTTCAATCGCGCGGGAAAGTGATTTAGGAAATTGGGCAAATTCAATCGCTTCGTCGATCTCTATGGTGATTTTTTTACCCTGTTGAGCGGCTTCAAATTCTGCATCATCCAATACTTGGCTTAAGGATTCGGCTAGGCCTAACTTGACTTTAGTTTCGTTAGTATTGAGTTTAACCCGCGATAACTCGAGTAATTCGGCGATCAGTTTCTCTAACTGTTCGGCCTCGTAGGCGATGCGGTCTGTCTCTGTGGTTTGCTGCCCTTTTTTACGGGCTAGGGCTAAGGATAGCTGCAACCGGGTCAAGGGAGTGCGTAGCTCATGGGAAATATCGCCCATCAATCTCTGTTGGTTGTTCACCATGGCTTCAATGGAGTCCGCCATGCTATTAAAGGCGCTGGCAAGCTGGCCAATTTCATCATTACGCTGGGTTGTCGCCCTATCGACGCGGTTGCTTAGATCACCCTCGGCGAGGGCATTGGCACTCTTTTTAAGTGAATTTAATGCCTTGCCTAGATGCCATGCGAGCAGGCCACAGAGTAATCCCGAGAGTACAATCGCTAGACTTAGGGTTAACAGCTTGTTTTCAATGAAGAAGAAAAACCAGGGGCGCGGATGGATATCCGGTAGGCGGCCATAGATAAAATAGGTTTCACCTCCGAGGGTGAATTGATGGGGGCCGAAAACCAATTCATCTTTAAATTGATGGCTAATAGGTTGTTTTTCTTCATCGGCCATCAACATAAAGCTGCGAACACCACGGCTGACCCTATTGGTGTTGAGCACTTGTCCTTGGTTGTTCACTAAATACAGCCGTAATGGTTTACCCTCCATATCCCTATGCCTTTCCCAGCGGCGCAGAAAATCTGATTTAAGCAGAGTCGGATTTTCTTGGATGCGTAATGCGACCGTGGCGAGCATTTTTTCAAGGTGCGGTGGAATGGGGGCCCTATCGTGATTTTGTTGTAGCAAGGGCAATAGGCCAACCAAGGCAATGATCAGCGAGCTGCAGAGCCAAAATCCGAGCAATAGTTTGATAAATAAGCGATTAGGCACAGTCGACTCCGCCGTTAGGGTAACCAAATATAGCCTTTGCCACGGATAGTTTTCACCCTCGGCCTACCATCGCTACGCTCGGGGAGTTTTTTCCGTAAATTGGATAGATGCATATCTAAACTGCGATCGAAGGGCATGAGTTTTTTACCGAGCACAATTTCGTTTAATTCTTCCTTATTCATCAACTCGCCAGCGTGCAGCGCTAGGGTATGCAGCAGGGTAAATTCTGTGCCAGTGAGTATGATCAACTGCTCGTTACAGTAAGCCTCTTGACGGGAAGGATCCAAACGTAAATCGCCAAATTCCTGTGCCGGAGTCGCATGAATTTCTTGGGCCGTTAAATGGGCGCGGCGAATAATGGCACGAATACGGGCGATCAGTTCTCTGTCGTTAAAGGGTTTAGGCAGGTAGTCGTCGGCACCGATTTCAAGGCCAACCACGCGGTCGATTTCATCACCGCGGGCGGTCAGCATTAACACTGGGGTTTGCTTATGTTGACGCAGGGCGCGTAGCACTTCGAAGCCGTTCAACTTAGGTAACATCACATCGAGTAGGATCAAATCGTAATCCGTCGCCAAGGCCAACTCCAGACCCTGTTTACCATCGTAGGCCAGCGTTAACTTGAACCCTTCTAGTTCGAGTAATTGCCCGAGGAGTTCCGATAGACCCAGATCGTCATCGATTAATAATATCCGACTCATACTGTTCCTTAATCTCTGTAATATGGCCTTTTGCGCCCGATTATCTCAGGTGCTTTAGTGCTTTGGCAGAGTATACCCGTTTTGATGTCAATTGCTGTGTAGCAATGTAAGCCAAAGTAAAGAATAGGGATCTGCTACACCTAAGCTACCTCAAGATACGAGTTTCAGAGCGCCTAGGGTGTTTCAATTCAAGGTGCATCAATGACTGAATGTCGGCCACCTTTTGAATTGATACAACTTTACAGTGATTTACTCAGGCAACGCCCTCACTTACATATAGCCCTTTAGACTGTAAGGGTCGAAAGTGATTTGGCTTTTAAAAGGGTCGTCACTGTGTCTTATCTTCACAACATAAAGTTGAACTATTGAGGTTAACATGATGAAAACATTATCTCCTTTAAAAGCGGGCCTATTTGCCTTATTAGCAAGCTCAGCCGTATTCGCGACAACGGTCAATGCCGAACCGATTCAAGGCTGTGACCATTCAATGGGTGAGTTCCATAGAAATGGAGATCGAATGGCCCATGATGGTATGCACAGAATGTTTGAAGGGCTCGATTTAACCGATGCACAGAAGGCCGACATTAAACAATTGTTTGCCGAGCAGCGTGCCACTCGTAGTGAAGATCGACCAACGAAAGAGCAGCGTTTGGCCCATCGTGCGGAGATGCAAGCCTTAATTACCTCCGCTACCTTCGATGAAACGCAGGCTAAGGCAATGCTCAGTGCACAGCAAGAGAAGCGTCAAGAGCATGCCATTGAGCGTATGAAGGTGCAGAACCAAATTTACAATCTGCTGACGCCGGAGCAGCAGGCTAAATTTAAAGCGCGATTTGAAGCACAAGTCGTTAAAGAACCTCGCAGTTAAGCGACTTAGCTGATATACAATAGAGTCATAGCTTCCCGATATAGACCCCCAATGACTCAAACTTCCCAATACGATTTTTGGGTCAAACTGGCTAGCCGCGCTTCTGTGGCTACCGCTTTGACCCTTATTACTATCAAGCTATTGGCTTGGTTATACTCAGGTTCTGCCAGTATGTTGGCGTCTCTGACGGATTCCTTTGCCGACGCACTCGCTTCTATTATCAATTTTGTTGCCATTCGCTACGCGATAGTGCCCGCCGATCACGACCATAGATATGGCCACGGAAAAGCAGAACCCTTAGCATCCCTCGCCCAGTCCGCCTTTATTATGGGCTCCGCTTTTTTGCTGCTGTTTTATGGCGGAGAACGCCTTATTACTCCTGCGCCTGTGGAGCATGCCACCCTAGGCGTTGGGGTTTCTGTGGTTGCTATAGTGTTGACACTGGCGCTGGTGATGTTGCAAAAACGGGCGCTCGCCGCAACTAATAGCACTGTGGTGGAAGCCGATTCATTGCACTATAAGTCCGACTTATTCCTCAATGCAGCGGTGTTGTTGGCATTAGTCTTATCCCAGTATGGCTGGTGGTGGGCAGATGGATTATTTGCGGTGTTAATTGCTTTATATATTGGGCAGCAAGCCTTTAATCTGGGTTATCGTTCGATTCAAGCGCTGTTAGATCGAGAGTTAGATGAAGAAACCCGTCAGATGATCAAGCAAATTGCGAAGGAGGACCCACGGGTGCAAGGGTTGCATGATTTACGGACTCGGCAGGCGGGTAAAACTGTTTTTATTCAATTTCATTTAGAACTCGATGGTAATTTAAGTTTAAATGAGGCCCACAGTATCGCCGATACCACGGGCTTACGAGTCAGGGGCGCATTTGAAGATGCCGAGGTGATTATTCACCAAGATCCGGTGAAACTTGAGCCTAGCCTCAATCCGTAAATTTAAGATGAGGTGCAGCGATTTAATTAAGTCTACGGTTGTGGGCGGTTCTTCTATGAGCCGCTTATTTAAAACTGAACCAATCCTGTATAACATGTATTTAATTTTTGTTGCCGATAACTCTTCTTATCGATTTGCTGTAATATCCGCAGCATTTAGTTATTGGCTTAAATCATTAGGGAAGTATGATGAAAAAATTATCTTTAGTTACCATTTCTTTATTATCAATATTAGCGACAGCTCAAGTTTCTGCGGCAACCGACACAACAGGATTTTATGTGGGCGGTGCATTGAATAAAGTCACAATCGATGGTGATGATTTTACTGACTCTCAGTCAGGTACGGGTTTTGGCGCTTACGGCGGTTATAACTTCAACGACTGGTTTGGTTTAGAAGCTAACCTATTTGCCACTGGTGATCTAGGCGATAAGGACATCGATGTTAGCGCTGGCGCATTAAGCTTTACACCTAAATTTACCGCACAAATCAATGATATTTTCTCTGTTTACGGCAAAGTGGGTATCGCTTCTATGGCAATTGTGCTCGATGGCAATGGTTTTGATGAAGACTTGACCGGTTTCGGTTGGACCTACGGTGTCGGTATTAATGCTGCAGTGACTGAGCACCTCAATATTCGTGTCAGTTATGATGTCACCACGGGTGAGTTAGATGCTGATAATAACTATTTAGGATTAAAAGATATTGACACAGATATTAAGCAATTTGCTGTCGGTGTACATTATCAATTCTAATTTGTTGGTATTTAGCGCATTTAATTGTCGCTAGTCGCCATAGAATGAATTGATAGAAAAGGGATATGAAAATATCCCTTTTTGTTGTCTATGAATAAGTCAATACCGCTATTATTGGTGAGTAATGCTTAATCCATAGACAACTCTTTTAATTTCCGCGTTAGCGTATTGCGCCCCCAACCTAAACGTTTCGCCGCTTCTTGTTTATGGCCTTGGGTATGGCGCAGTGCAGTTTCTAGCAGAATACGCTCGAAAGCGGGCTGCACTTCGGTCAATAGATCGCTATTTCCCTCCGAGAGTTTTTGATCTATCCATTCGGTTAAGGCCGCTTGCCAATCTTGCCCCCCCCTTGCGGCGTGAGTCACACTCACAGGCTCCTTTAGCAGTTCAGGCGGTAAATCCTGGGGTAAAATTTCCTGTCCCGATGCCATGACTGTTAACCAACGACAGGTGTTTTCGAGCTGCCTTACGTTACCTGGCCAAGGGAGCTGCGAGAGCTTAGCCGCCGTTTCTTTGGTCATTATCTTAGTTTCTACGCCGATTTCCTTCGCCGCCGAGGCCAGAAAATGGGTGGCGAGCTGGGGTATGTCCTCACGGCGTTGTGATAGTGGCGGCAAGTGCACGCGAATAACGTTAAGACGATGGAACAAATCTTCCCTAAAACCACCTTTTTGTACCAGCTGCTCCAGATCTTGATGGGTTGCGGCAATGATGCGTACATCGACTTGCACCGCACTGTGGCCGCCGACGCGGTAGAACTGGCCATCGGCGAGGACCCGTAGCAGTCGTGTTTGGACATCCAGCGGCATATCGCCGATTTCATCTAAAAAGAGCGTGCCACCGTTAGCTTGCTCGAAGCGGCCTTGGCGCACATTGGCGGCGCCGGTGAAGGCACCTTTTTCGTGGCCGAATAGTTCAGACTCGATTAAATCCTTTGGAATTGCCGCCATGTTCAAGGCGATAAATGGCTTATCTTTGCGGGGACTGTGTTTGTGTAATGCCCCTGCAACCAGTTCTTTGCCCGTCCCCGATTGGCCATTAATGAGCACGCTGATGGATGAGCGTGAAAGCCTGCCTATGGCGCGAAATACCTCCTGCATCGCCGGCGCTTCACCTATGATTTCGGGGGTTTTGACTTGGGTTTCCTGCACGGGTGCTGGGCTCTGCTCCGTAGCATGGGTGAGGGCTCGTTCGACGAGGGAGATGGCCTCATCGATGTCGAAGGGTTTGGGCAGATACTCAAATGCACCCGCTTGATAGGCGCTGACGGCACTGTCTAAGTCCGAGTGCGCCGTCATAATGATCACGGGAATATGGGGGTAATGGATTTGCAGCCTTTCGAGTAGGCTGAGCCCATCCGTCCCAGGCATGCGGATATCCGACACTATTACCCTAGGCTGAGAGATCTCTAATGCCTGCCACAGTGACTCAGCCGCGGCAAAGCTGGCGGTGCTGAGTTTGGCACCTTGGAGTGCTCTTTCTAGCACCCAACGTATCGAGCTATCATCGTCGAGGATCCACACTTGTTCACTCATTCGCATCTTGCTTCCTCATACGGTATGGGTTGGTGCTGTCGCAATTATTTGGCGCTTAAAATCGGTAGAGAAATAATAAATTCGGTATGCCCTGCGCTGGAGAGACAATCGATTCTGCCCGAATGTAAGCGGGCAATATTATGGGCTATTGACAAACCTAGCCCTGAACCTTGCTCGCGGCTTGTGACCATAGGGTAAAACAGCGTATCCATTAACTCGGTCGGTATGCCTGGGCCATTGTCGATAATCGATAATGTCAGCACCAGCTTATGTCGCTGTGAGCCGATAGTTACTTGGTGTTGAGTGCGAGTACGGACCAAAATCTCGCCGCCCGTATGCTCAAGTGCCTGCACTGCATTCTGTAAAATGTTGAGCACGGCCTGCTGCATTTGATCTGGGTCCATCTCGATATCGGGAATGGACGGATCGTAGTCTCGCTTAAGCTGGATATTGGCGGGCAGCGTCATTTCAACCAGTTTGTACACCTTCTGCACGACTTGATGGATGTTATGCAGATTATGTTGCGTAGGTCGTTGAGGGCCTAATAGGCGGTCGACTAAGCCACGTAGGCGATCGGCCTGTTCTATGATAAGGCTGGTAAATTCCTTTTGTGCGGGATCTTCGAGTTCCCGGGATAATAGCTGCGCTGCGCCGCGCAGACCGCCGAGGGGATTTTTGATCTCGTGGGCTAAGTTACGCACTAAAAACTGCGCCGCTTGCTGTTGTGCATCTTGACTCAGTTGCTGGTGGATACGCCTCTGTTGGTCGACTTGACGCAGCTCGAGCAGGCTCAGTTGTGCCTCATCTTCGAGGGGGATCAGTGTGAGATCCACTGTGTGATGTTGGCCATCTAGAGTGACGAGTGTGGCAGTATTGACCGTTAATCCTTGGCTGGCTTGTACGGCATCACTCAGCAATTGAGCCTCTACACCGAGAATTTGATAATGTTCCGGCAATGCTTGCTCTATCAGTCTATGACTACCCACACCTAACAGTTGCTCTGCCGCAGCATTGGCATAGCAAGGTTTGAGATCCTTATCTATGACAAGTACCGCGGTGACTAAATGATTAAGCAGAGTCTCTTTGTCCATCGACCGTTCCTGAAAATAAAGTTGCACCACCATGGTGCACCAATCTGGTGCAAGCTGCAACTCGACTCCATCAAACGGTTTAATTTAGTCTGAATAACCTAATCCATTGTTATTAAATGTTTTAATTGGATTTTGGTTGTTTCTTTGGGGTTTGACTCATCGCCGCTTGATGAAGAAATATCTTTCTTGGTGAACTAGATGCAAAGACTTTGCCGTTTTGAGTCATAGCGTCAACAACAAGGGTATGTTCGCCCCTATCTATGTTGGTGATTTTAAATATGCCGCCGACTTGGGGTTTGCCAACCACTTGTCCATCGAGTTTTAACACCATCAGGTATCGGCCCTTAATCTCGGGGGTTACAGTGGCGATAACTTCAAAATCGCCATTATTATCCCTGACCGTCGCTTCCTCTTCAGGTGAGGTGATATTGACTTGGTAAGCCATGTTTTCAATCACTTGACTGTTATTGCTCGAATCGTTCTGGGGAGGGGGTAAGGTGATTTGATTCAAGGTTTTTTCTTTTAACTCAACCACTTCTGCATTAGCATGTGGCTCATCAGAGTAATGAACTTTCCCATCCTTATCGACCCATTTATACACAGTTGCCTGTGCCAGCATGCTAAGCAGCAATAGGCCTATGAGTGTGAATGTGCGCATGCAAGAGCCCTTGTATCAGTTAGGGGAAGTTAATCAAGATTAGTCTCTTTTCCATCAAAAATCATGAAGGAAATAGGTTTTACAGCCGTTCTTTCGCACGAACATACGCAACAATAACGGCAGTATGGACGAGTTTTCGGCAGTTATAGTGCATTTTTTAGCTATCGCACCATTATGGTGCGATAGCTGTTTTTACCGCATTTAGCACACTCGCGTGCTTGTCTTTATTCATTTCAAGCTAAGTTCAATCAAGATAGCATTTGACGTTATAGGGCTAAGGTCAAAATGTCACGACTCATTGCTGGGTCAATATTGCCGTGTTCGCCGAGCGCCACCATGCCGTGCAGTTCAAGCTGCTTCACGACAGTATCAACATGGCTGGCATCGAGATCATAGGCAGATAAATGTGTCGGTATGCCCATGGCTTCGAAGAAAGCCTTGGTTTTTGCAATGGCGGCATCGATGCGTTCGTCATCGGAACCTGTGGTGATGTGCCACACTCGGTCGGCGTATTGAAGTAACTTTTCACGCTTAGCCTCTTTTGTGCATTGCAGCAGGGCAGGCAGTACGATTGCCAATGTACGTGCATGGTCGATGTCGTAAAGTGCAGTCAGTTCATGGCCTATCATGTGGGTTGCCCAATCGTGGGGAACACCGACACCAATCGTGCCGTTGAGTGCCATAGTGGCGACCCACATTAAGTTAGCGCGAATGTCGTAGTCTTCCGGTTGAACGAGCACTTGTGGACCAAGCTCAATCAAGGTTTGTAACAGACCTTCGGCAAATCTGTCCTGTACGGCGGCGTTGACTGGGTATGTTAGGTACTGCTCTGTGATATGCACAAAAGCATCGACCACACCGTTGGCCACTTGACGTTCTGGCAGGGTGAAGGTTTTTGTCGGGTCGAGTATTGAGAATTGCGGATAAACCAAGTCATTACGGAATGGCAGCTTAGCCTGCAGTGATTTACGGGTCACTACGCTGGCGTTGTTCATCTCTGAACCCGTCGCTGGCAAGGTTAATACTGAGCCAAAGGGCATAGCTTGAGTCACTTTTGCGCCCCAGCTAGTGAGAATATCCCAAGGTTCACCGTCGAATACCGCAGCCGCGGCAACAAATTTAGTGCCATCGATAACCGAACCACCACCCACTGCGAGGAGGAAGTCGATCTTCTGTTCGCGCACTTGGGCAACGGCTTTCATTAAGGTTTCATAGGTTGGGTTTGGCTCGATGCCATCGAACTCGACGACGACACGATTACCCAATGACCGTTTAACTTCGTCTAACGTGCCTGTTTTTCTAGCACTGCTGCCGCCAAAGAGGATCATGACTTTAGCATCGCTAGGCACTAAAGCATCAATTTCGGCGATAGTGTCTTTACCAAAACGTATGCGGGTCGGGTTGTAATAGTTAAAATTTAGCATGGATGATTTTATCCCTTATTACCTTAAGTGAGCTACTTTAAATTAGCAGTGTTAAATGCGCTGCGTTAAATACGTTGTATTAATTAGCGCCTTTAAATTAGTAGACCAGTCGTCTAATGTCGGAGCGTGAAACGGTATTTTTAAAAATCCTTGGCTGATCAATATCAGCCAATATTAGTTTTGAGTCGGTTTAGATTAAGGGGCCGTTTTAGGTGTTAAAATGGCTTTAGTCGTCACGAGCGCACGTTCGAGTGCCGCGGGGCTGTGGCCTAACTTGTTCATCAAGCTGGCGCCTAACCACATGTGATACAACATTTCAGCACTCGATTGTGGATCTTGCTTAGCGATTGAGCCATCGTTTATGCCCACTTGAACACAGGTGGTTAACCTGTCTATGATGCCGGCGGAACCTTTCAATAAGGCAAGGCGCATGGCTTCGGATAAGTCGGCCACTTCGGCACTGAGTTTCACGACGAGGCACTTTTGATCTACGCAGCCATCGGCTTGCACATGCAACCATTGTTGCCAGTACTGCATTAAGCGTTGATAGCCCGTCAGTGTCGAGTTATTGAATAATGCGTCTAAATCTAACTGATATTTCTCAAAATAATCAGTTATCAGCGCTTCGCCAAATTGTTCTTTGGATTTGAAGTAATGATAAAACGAGCCTTTAGGCACTTCGGCGGCCTGCAGCAGTAGGGATAAGCCGACGCTGGAGAAGCCCTTTCGTAGGATCAGCTTATAGCCGATGTCGAGAATGTGCTGGCGAGTGGATTGAGTTTCAATTTTCATGTGGCGTAGCATAAGTTAAATTAGACCGGTCGTCTAGTATTGTTTTAATCGACGATTCTAACATGCTCGATTTCGTATGCTTTGAGTCGAGAGATTTAAACTGAGCTGATTTAGTTTGATAAAATGGCTAGGTTGATAAATGCCAGACGGATAAAGCATTCTGATAATGCGATCGTGGCAAGGAAAAATAATCTGGCGGGACAAAATACCCACAGTGCTGAGATAAAGCATCACAGTGGGCATTCTATTCACTATTGATATTGAAACTTTCACTCAATCAAGATGATTAGAGGTAACTGCAGCAATATTCGGCAATGGCTGTATTGCGGATTTTGAAGCTAACATTGGCGGCAAGCTCAAATTGTGTGCCTGCTTCGAAGGTTTCCCAGGTTGAAGCCTCAGGGAGCTGGACTTCAAATGTACCGCTGGTGACTTCCATGATTTCACCCTGAGAAGTCGAGAATTCATATTCTCCAGGCAGCACTACACCTAAAGTTTGCTTACTGCCGTCGGCAAAAAATACACTGCGGCTGGCAACTTTACCGTCAAAGTAGATATTAGCTTTTTTAGCGACTGATACTTGTTCAATTAAACCCATGAGCATTCCCCTATAAATTGGCTTTGGATGAATTTATATGCATATTTGGTAAATTTCCATACATTATTTTCGGTGGGAGGGCTGGATAAGGTTTGCACGCTCTATCTGCGCATTTACCTGTCGTTATTCTGTTTAATATTTAAGGGAGATTAACGGGGTGACACCAAAAAATACGCTTGTACATTATGTTGTTATATCAAGTTTCGCGGTTGCACTATTAAAATAAATCGCCGCGCTTTGTTTAGCGAGAGTTCTTATCCTATAGTAAATCAAAATGGAATTTGTTGTGCGACAAGGAGTCATCCCATGGGTTTTACTCGTAAGATTCAACTGATCAGCTTATTAATAGTGCTATTGCCTCTGGTAGTGGCGACGGCAAGCGTCACTTACCTCGCTCGAAATGAGTTATTTACCGAAGCCCAGTCGCGGCTTATCGCAGTGCGTGAGATAAAGCAGCGACAGATTAGCGGCATGTTTCAAGACTTCTCCGATAACCTACAGTCGGTGAGTGCCATTATTGCGAGTCAGCCAAATCTTGACTCTATATCTGGGTTAGATCAAACCCTAAAATCCCTTAATAAACTTCTTGGTTTCTATGATCTTTTTATTATTAAGGACGATGGCAGTGTATTTTATACCGTGGCAAAGGAGCCGGATTATGGGACTAATTTGCGGACTGGCCCCTATCGTACCTCTGGACTGGCACAGTTATTTGAGCGGGCATTAGCCTCATCAGAAGCTGTGTTGCTACAGGATTTTTCGGCATACGCTCCTTCAAATGGTCAACCTGCGGCATTTATCGGTCAAGCGATTCAGTACAATCAGCAGCGGATCGTGGTTGCTGCACAGGTCTCGATTGAGCGAATTAATCGAGTCATGCAAATTCGTGAAGGCATGGGGGACACAGGTGAAACTTATCTTATCGGCCCAGATAATCGCATGCGTTCCGACTCTTTTCTCGATCCGGTTAAACGGACCGTATCGGCTTCATTTGCGGGTTCTGTCGCCCACAATGGGGTCGATACTCTCGCAGTAAAAGCGGCGCTAGCAGGTGAGGAAGGCGTGATGCAGCTATATGATTACAATAATAATTTTGTGGTATCAGCCTATTCCCCAGTGATAGAGATGGGATTGAAGTGGGGACTGATGGCCGAGATTGATGTAAGCGAAATCGCTGCACCAGCTTATCGCATGATGTACATAGGCTTAATTATCTGTGTTTTATCCATAGTGCTTGCCATTGCTGCGGCTAAGTGGGTTACCCGCTTTGTGCTTACCCCCTTAGGCGGTGAGCCCGAGGATATGTGCCAGTTGACCAGTATGATCGCCTCCGGTGATTTGACCCATAGTTTGCCCCACAGGCATTCCGATAATCATCTGATGAGTTGGCTAGCGCGGATGCAAACTAAGCTCAAAGAAATCATTAGCCAGTTGGTGGGTGTTGGGCATGAACTCGAATTCGCCGCCGAACAAAACTCTGCCGCCATGACCCAAGCCGATTGCAGCATTCAAATGCAGGCGAAAGAAACGGATATGCTTGCAACCGCTGTCGAAGAAATGAGTTATGCCGCGGCAGAAATTAGCGCTAACACCATGAAATCCTCCGATGAAGTGTCCGCTTGCACTCATTCGAGTGGCATTCTGTCGCAAAATCTTGCGAGTACCCGCCAAAGTTTGAAAATTACCTTAGACAGCTTTGCGACTATTCATCAACAGGTGGGTAGTCTTGAGGCCGACAGTCAGAAAATCGGCTCAGTATTGGCGGTGATTAATGCCATTGCCGAACAGACAAACCTATTATCCCTCAATGCTGCGATTGAAGCCGCGAGAGCCGGCGAGCATGGCCGTGGCTTTGCTGTGGTGGCCGATGAGGTGCGTCAATTAGCGGTTAAGGTTCAGTTGGCGACTCAGGATATTGGTCATGTACTACAGGGGATTCAGCAGCAGTCGAGTGTATTGGCGCAGCATAGTGTGACTTGTACAACCGAGGCATCAAAAACCGCGGAAGATGCCGACGGCATGCAATCCGCAGTGGATGATATCGCTGTGCGTTTGGAAACCTTAAAGGCATTAATGATCCAAACGGCTACCGCTGCGGAGGAGCAAACAACAGTGTCGGCCACAATTGCCCAGGGGATTGCAGGGTTAAGCGTGGCGGCGGAGGAGAACAGTGCGGCGATCAGCCAAGTGGCGGCGAGTACACGCAGCTTATTGGGTTTAGCCAATCAACTTGGTTTAACAACGGCACAGTTTAAGGTGTAGGTTAGCTCTATATCCTCTTGCAGTGTTCTCACCATTTTGGTGCTGCAAATAATATGACTGAGCTGGATGTTACACATCCGCCAGAAATGGATTTCTGGCGGATATTTTTATGGTATGACTTAATAACAGCACACTAATACATGGGATCAGCGTTTACGCCAAATGGTCATTTCCGAGATGGAATGTTGGAATTTACGTTTAGTCTCGCGGATCACGAAGGGAATCTCCTTCACCGCAACCAGCTCAAATTGGCCGATTAAGGTTTCGGTTAAGCCGTCTAAGGTGGTGAAGTTCTCGCCTTTGACTTTAACGCCACCTAGCCATTTATCCTTCGGCGTATAATCTTCAAGCCAAGTGTATGGCGAAGCAATCACAAGGTATCCACCTTGGTTAATCCGCTGGCCAATACTGGCGAGGAAATGTTTAGGATCTTGTAATCTATCGATAAGATTCGAGGCATACACTAAATCGTAACCTGTGTAGATGGGCTTTAGATTGCAGGCATCTCCCTGCATAAAGTTGACTTTTTTAGCCTCATTTTGGTAACCCAGTTTAGCCAGACTCGCACTCTTAAACTCCTGCAAGTCACCCTCAGTGCGAATGGTGTAGCGCTTCTCACCCTGTTCGGTCAGCGCGTAGGCCTGTTGAATAAAACGCGCCGAAAAGTCGATACCATCCACATGATCGAACACTTTTGCTAGTTCAAAACTGGCGCGTCCGACGGAGCAGCCAATATCGAGTGCTTTAACTGTATGGGTGAGTTGAATTTCACTCAGGGCTTGCTGCACGCCATTAACGCAGAAGTTAGCGACACCGAAATATTTGGCACCATAGTGAAATTCAAGGTATTGGGAAATCAGTTCATCGGTTTCGTACACGTTGACCTCGGCCATTTGGGCAGGATTTTGTAGGGACTCCACATAGCGAAAGCCCGCATGTTGATAGAAGTGGCGCCGGAATGCGTAGCGTGAGGAGGCAATTGCTTCATTCCCCGTGGAAATCCAAGAACCGCCCTTGATGAGGTTATGTTTACCGTCGAAGGTCGGGGTCGAGAAATCGTCGTACAGAGGGTGCACGGCAAAACCGTTAAAGCCATCCATTGCCGTTTCTGTCCATTGCCAGACGTTGCCAATAATGTCGAAAAACCCATTATGTTCGAACCGATTGGCTGGGCAGGAAGAGGCGTAGTAGGCTAGGGCGATATTGCCAGGGGCCTCCTGCCAATCTGGCGCATCGACGGGAATATTTTGCCGAAGAATGTACCATTCTGCTTCGGTGAGTAAACGAATATTACTTTGATTTTGCTTGGATTTCCAATTGCAGAAAGCCTTAGCTTCGAGCTGGTTCACCTCCACAGGCCAATTCAAGGGGAGAGGGATTTCTGTCGTCAAATTGCGTTGCCACCATTTTCCCTCCCGCTGGCGCCAAAAACGTGGCATTTTGGCCTGTGTATAGGCGAGCCAGGCTTGACCTTCTTCATTCCAAAAATGCGCCGTTTGATATCCACCCGCCGTAACGAAGGCGAGATATTCTTGATTGGTGACTAAAAACTTTGATGCTTTAAAATCGGCTACCTTAAAGGATTTATTACCGTATTCGTTATCCCAACCATAGGTTTGATCCGCTTCCTGTTTTCCTAGGGTTATTTTTTGCCCTGCCACGGCAATGAGTTGATTGGGCTCGGCGACATCCGAGTCATGGCATTCGGGCCAGAGTGGGTTAGGAGCGACATGCTCGAGTGGCAGTTGGCGTATGATGACGGATGAGGTTTCTAAGTGGATACGTTCATGCTCAATCCCCATCAGAATGATCCAGGCAGGGCTCTCTTGGGTTATTGGCAATGGCAGTGGCATAGTGTCTATGACCCTGTTAACCACTTCTTTCACCTGTTGACGATATTGGCGAACATCCGACACGCTGGGCCATTGGTAATGGGTGTCATTTAAATCATCCCAGGACATCTCATCGACACCTATGGCAAACATCGACTCAAAATGATCATTAACCCGTACATCGAGGTATTTACCGAGCATGAGTTTATTGATGTAAAATGTCGCCGTATGGCCAAAATAAAAGATCAATGGATGGCGTAGCGGCTCGGCTTTTAGATAGTAGGCGCAATCCTGTTGGATAAGATCAAACAGTGATTCGTACTGTGTCCAGGTCTGATTAAAATATTGCTTTAGTGCTTGACGTTTTTGCGCCTCATTATCACCCGTGAGTTTGAGGGATTGAGGGTTTTGCATGTTCGGCTTTTCCATAGGGCAAGCAAACTCCATATTTGTAGGCCTGCAATGCAAGCGTGGTAAAGGCTTATCAGTAATGCGACTGTATACGCTCAGGTTCGCTCTAGGATCACTGTGCTAACAGAATGTGTCATTTTACCTATTCGTTTTCCCAAACTAACAGAAAGATAAAGAGAGTCCAATACGAGTGTCCTAGATCGCATCCTGATGATATGACCTTGTTGTTCAGTCTTTTATTGCTGTGTCAAAGGGGATAATTTGGGGCTGAGTACGGTAAAAATTATTTTATCTTTGAACAGTATTTTCTCTCTCTAGGTTAAGGCAGAATGATCCCGTCCGTAACATTATTATGCAGGATATAACGGGATGACAATGAACGCATTATGGATACCCGCCTGGTATGAACTTGACCCGTCGCTCGTAGTGGGCGTGACAGAGGAGTTTATATTTCATAAACCCGCGGCCAACGAGGCATTAAAATTTTACAGCGGAGCTAAGGGGGCCCAAGCCGTAAAGGCGACAGGAACCATTTCGGCCATTCATCATAACGTCTTGGGGGACATAGAGAGTGTTGATGCTCAAGGGCTTGATTATACGTTAGTTTTAAAGGATGGACGTCGTCTGTTAGTCAATGCCGAGGAGGATCCTGGGCTGATTTACGAGTGGGTTGATGAGAGCTGGCAACCCTCTGATATGGTGGTCGTCGATTGGCAGCTCGAAGTGAAATTGACCTCCCTATCACCATTGACGCCGATAGGTTAATTGGGTTGTCATTTTAAGGGGCAGTTAGGTTCCTCCACTGTGGCCTGCTGCTCCACCCGCTCCTTCAATAACAGATATTCTTTTTTATTGGCTCGACCTCAGTGTTATAAAACTCCAACGTATTCATTCTTCTTGGTAGAGCCGATATCGCCTTACCCTATATCCTCATCCTGATATGCTTAGCCCCGGATTGTCCCTAAGGGGATTTTGGTCTAGATTGGGAGCACTTCTTGTCTCTAAACTGGCGCTTTTCTTTCCACCCTTTCTGGAGCCGTGTAATGGCGAATATTTTGCTGGTTGCCAATCTCAACTGTGATCGAATTTTATTACTTGATAAACCATTAAAAACAGGTGGTCGCTTTCATTATCAAGACGGTGGACAAAGGCTGGGCGGAGGTGGGGCGAATACCGGGCTCGGCCTAGTATGGGCGGGTCATAGGGTCGCACTGGTTAGCCAGGTCGGCCGGGATGAAATGGGGGATTGGGTCATTGCAGAGGCGAGTACGCAAGGGCTCGATTGTCGTTTGGTGCAGCGCCGCCATGGCAATACCTGTGAAATGCTGCTTGTGATGACCCCCGACGGTGAGCGCACTATTATTCGCCCCCAAAGACCGATATTTGAATTATCTGTGCCACCCAAGTGGCAGCAGTGGGATGCACTGTATTTTAATACCTCGGCCGAGGGGGTCGCCAGTTGGGCAAAAACAGCACTAGACCACTGCCTCGTTGTGGCGCAATTAGCTAAGGACGATAGGCCAAGGCCCTGCCATGTGCTATTGGCATCTGCGAGTGATATGCAGGGGCGATGTGAAGCCGCATTCTGGGACTATGGTGTGAGTATTGCTGGGGATTCACTCCGTTACTTTGTGGTTACCGACGGCATTAACGGGGCCAAGGTATATACCCAAGATCAGGTGCAGCATGTCCCCGCGGTTCCCACTAAAGTCGTCGATACCACAGGTGCCGGAGATGCCTATGCGGCAGGATTAATACATAGCTTGTGCCTGGGGCAGACGATTACCCAAGCCATGGCCGAAGGTGCTATCTGGGCGGCGTTTGCGGTGGCGACTGACAGTTCCATTCCTGGGGATGCACTGAAACAGTATTTAGAGACAAAAGAACGGGCTTAAGAGTTGTTATTTAGGGCTTGAGTCATCTTTTTGTCATTTAGGCTTGGTAGATTATTCACAGTGACGAATAGCACTTGTCCCTTAACGTTTTCTGATGCTTTTCTCCCACCTTGTTGTTTCGCATGTTTTGCCCCGTTTCCCCAACGGGGTATTTTTTTACCCAAAAAATGTTATTCCCCCCTAGAACGTTCATATTGCTGAAATGTTGTGCGGCAGTTACATAATTGCGTTAACATTTGTTTAGCTCAAATACTTAAAAAACAATAAGCCGTTCAAAGTATGTCGTCGTTGGAGTTGAGAATGGGCAATCACGTTTGGAATGATAAAAAGAAATTTATTTGGTTGCTGTCGGTATTGTTATTGGCTGCATTTTTGGTCACTAGCGGTATCAGTTACAAAGTTGCCCATGATTCACTCAGTCAGCAAATTGAGAGTAATACCTTACCCCTCACCAGCGATAATATTTACTCAGAAATTCAACAGGATCTGCTGCGTCCCATTTTTATTTCTTCCTTGATGGCCCAGGACACCTTTGTTCGAGATTGGACATTAAACCGCGAACAAGAGCCAGAGAAGCTCATTCGGTATTTGAAGGAAATCCAAGAAAAGTACGGCACTGTGACGAGTTTTTTTGTCTCCGAGCAGAGTCGTAATTATTACCATCCAAAGGGTATTTTAACGCAAATTCAAGATGTTGAACCAAATGACGCTTGGTACTTTAGGGTGCGCTCTTTGCCTGAGGCTGAGCATTATGAGATCAATATTGATGCAGATACGGCGGATCGTACTAAGACAACCGTATTTGTAAACTACAAAGTATTTGATTTTGAAGGTAAGTTTATTGGTGTTACTGGTGTTGGATTAGCGGTAGAGAAGGTCAAGTCACTGATTGAGCTGTATCAAAAACGTTATAATCGGCGGGTTTTTTTTACCGATAGACAGGGCAATGTGACTCTACATGGCGATGAATATGATGGTGCCGCTTCATTGCAAACCAGTGCTGGCCTCGACACCTTAGCGACGCGTATTTTGACTAGCCCGAGTGCGGCTTTTAGTTATCATAAAAATGATAAAACCATCTATTTGAATAGCCGCTTAGTCCCTGAGTTTAAATGGTATTTAATTGTTGAGCAGGAAGAAGCCCCGCAGGAACAAGAACTCCTTAATACCTTCTGGGGCAATTTGGCGCTGAGCCTAGTGGTAACTATTGGCATTCTATTTATCTCCAATATGACCTTGGGCCGCTACCAACGTAAGTTGGAGATCATGGCATCGACGGATAAACTCACTGGTGCCGCTAACCGCCAAGTGTTTGAAGAGTATTGTCATCGCGCATTGGAGAAAGCCAAGTCGGATCAAGCCACCCTATCTATCTTGTTGCTCGACATAGATCACTTTAAAAAAGTGAATGATAACTACGGACATAGTATTGGCGACCTCGTATTGAAAACCGTATGCAATCTATTGCGCGGCCAACTTAAGGAGCAAGATGTGTTGTGCCGTTGGGGAGGGGAGGAGTTTTTAATCCTAGTGCCAGAAATGGACTTAAGTCGAGCGGCGGAACTTGCCGAACGGATTTGTCGGACGATTTCTCAACGGGAGCTTAAGGTTAACGGGATTCACATCTCTATTACGGCCAGTATCGGCGTAGCGGAATTTCAGGAGCAGGAACCCGTAGAAGATTTAATTAAACGAGCCGATTTAGCCTTATATCAAGCAAAAGAGGCGGGGCGTAATCAAGTTGTGTTAAATCACTAAATTATTGAACTTAAATGTTTTACTATGAGGTTTCGCATGCGGGGACATCTGCTTTTTTCACAATAAGCTTCCCAGAGAATGCCAAGGTTTTGCTCGCCCGATCGAGGGATTTACAATTTTAAGTGGCTATTTAGTCTGGCCTTAGTTGCTGGTGTGTGCTGAAGTGTCATCGGGTGTATTAATGTCTCGTCAGCCATTGAGAGGGGAGTTACCGATGTTGTTGGTAAACAAGTTATCTGGATTGTATTCAGGGTCAAATATCCAAGAAATTGAAGGGATTTCAACAGGGATTAACGGTAAGCAGGCAACAGAACAACTGATAGTACATCTCGACCATGTCGAAGGAGATACCCAGGCCGATCCTAAACACCATGGCGGACTCGACCGGGTGCTGCATCATTTCCCCCGTGAACACTATGGTCAGTATCGCCGTTGGGATTTAATTACTCGGTTCGAAGATGCCCCCTGTATGGGGGAAAACATCAGCACAGTAGGGCTCAATGAAACCCAAGTGAATATTGGTGATGTCCTGCAGATTGGTCAGGTAACAGTGCAGGTCACTCAGCCCCGTTCACCCTGTTTTAAGTTAAACCTGCAATTTGGTCACAGGGATTTCGCCTTGGCTATGCAGCAAAGCCAATTATGCGGCTGGTTCTACCGTGTACTCACCCCTGGAGTCATTCAGTTACAGGATAAAATTGAATTGCTTGAGCGTCGAACCGATATCTGTGTAGCCGAGGCTATGTCACTCTATTTCTCCTCCCACTTTGATGCTAGTGCCTATGATCGACTCGCCTCCTGCGAAGGTTTAGCACAGAGCTGGGTTAATAGTCTGCAGCGCCGTTTAACAACCCAAAGGGTCGAAGATTGGCAGATGCGTTTATATGGGCCAAGTGGTAAATAAGTATTTATATTCAAATGATAAAACAGGGATGACGTTATGATTGAACCTGTGACAAAAAGTGATAAAGATTTTGGCTTACTGGTATACGCCTCAAGCTTTGTTGGATACCTAGTGCCGCTGGGCTCGATTCTTGGTCCTTTGATTATCTGGCTGATGAAGCGTGAAGAGTCCGCATTTGTCGATCGATGTGGCCGTAGTTGTTTGAACTTTAAGCTGAGTTTGCTGATCTATGTGATTATCAGTATCGTGCTAGCGTTTATTGGCATTGGGTTTATCTTATTAATTGCGCTCGCTATTTTGGATCTTGTGTGCACAGTGCTTGGGATCATTAAAGCCAGTGAGGGTAAGGTATATAAATATCCATTAACGATTAAATTTATTGCTATGGATTAAGCATTCGCGAAAATAAAGAAAAACGCCTTAGATATTTCCATCTAAGGCGTTTTTTATGGGCTGGAATCAAGTGTTACACCTTAAACTTAGCCACTAAGGTATCTAAGCGGTGGGCTAACTGATTCAGGGCAAGACTCGCCTGCGCTGCGGCTTGGGCCGTGTTGGCGGTGCGTTGGGTGATATCGTTAATTTCAGTCACATTACGGTTGATATCCTCCACTACTGTCGATTGTTCTTCCGTTGCGGCGGCCACTTGAATGTTCATATCGCTGATTAAACCTATGCGATCACTAATACCGACTAAGGATTGACTGGCTTCATCGACGGCAGCGACCCCCTCATGGGAGCGAGTACGGCTCTGTGCCATTGCCGCTACGGCGCGACTCGCCTCAGACTGCAGTTTGTCTATCATTCCTTGCACTTCGTTGGTCGATGCCGCAGTACGTGATGCTAAGTTGCGCACTTCATCGGCCACAACGGCAAAACCGCGTCCCGCTTCACCGGCGCGGGCGGCTTCAATAGCAGCATTTAGCGCCAACAGATTCGTTTGTTCGGAAATGGCGCGGATCACATCTAAAATCCCCCCAATGGACTTAGTGTGAGTCGCAAGGGATTCAATTACTTCACCGACCTGTTCCACATCCTTAGACAATTGATTAATGGTATCGCGGGCGCGGGTGACGACTACTTGTCCGCTGCTGGATTCGGTATCGGCATCTTTAGCGGCAACCGCAGCTTGGGCGGCATTGCTGGCGATTTCATTGACCGTTGCCCCCATCTCATTGATGGCGGTGACCACCATCATAGTGCGATCTTTCTGCTCGTGGCTGTCTTCTAAGGTTTGCTGCGCTTGATTTGATACATCCTTCGCCGAAAACCCGAGTTGTTCACTGGTTTGCGCTACCTCAATCACCGATTCTTGGATCTTGCTGATAAAGCTGTTAAATCCTTGAGCTAACTGCGCAATTTCATCTTCGCCATTGACGGGTAAGCGTTGACGCAGATCACCTTCACCTTCACCAATATCACGGAACATGGTAGCGACCTGGGCAATAGGGCGGCTGACCGAGCCTGCGACCACAATCGCCAGCATAATAAAGCCAGCGGCAATAATCAGGGTCCAAATAAGGATCTGGTAGGCGGCATCTTTTAGTAACGCAAATACCTCAGCCTCTGGGACTTGGGCGACCAAGTACCAATCCATTGAAGGAATATAGCTACTGGCCACAAAGGTATTTTCGCCATTGATCTCTAGATCGATTAAATTGAAATCGCCACGATTCAGCAATGAACTTGAGTTGGCGCCTGAGTACAAACTGCTGAGGCTGCTGTTACCTATCTGCTGTGGATCGGGGTGGAGTTTCACTTCGCCCTTAGCATCGACCAAGTAAACAAACCCCGTATCTTCAATTTTAAAAGAACCGAGTAAACGCACCATATCATCGAGGGATTTGGCGAGGCCGACTAAGCCACGACCATTGGGTTGCTGGTAGTTGATAAAGAGTTTTACCTCACCATTAGCTTCGGTAAACACGTTCAACATGCGTTCTTGGCCACTATCTCGATAGCCAAAAAACCAGCCATCCTGTGCGGGGGTGAGCACGCGCAAAAAACCGTCCTGAGTGTAATAGGCGGCGGTTTGCCTATCGGCATAGGAGGCTTGGGCCAATTTATATTGACGGGTGATGTCCTTTAATTGGGCTATCACTTGGGGCTCTTGCTCCTGCGGGCGATCGTTTTCGAGCCATTGCAGCAGCATACGGCTGTTAGCGAGTTGCTCCGCCGCGTTCATTAAGCTGGAGATATCCAACTCAATTTTATTACGTATTTGCATCATTAAGCTGGGCATTTCCGACCCGAGCATACGTTGTTGTACGACACTTTTTGCGCTGTTTTGGCTCAATACGCCGACGAGTATGGTCGACAGTAGCACTGCAAATGTCACGGTCAGCAGGATCTTCTGTTTGATGGTGAGGTTATTCAATATCATAAATATCAATATGCCTGTGTTGGACGTTTGGAAATATCGGTCGACGCACTCTTGTACAATAGTGGTTATCGGACAGGAATGTTAAAAGTTAACCTTAGTCTAGGTCGGTTGCCGAATAAAACAGCGTATCAAGACATTTATTTGGCCTAACCCGTTGGTCTTGCGGTAGATCTAATTATGTAGAGTATAGATGGAAATGAGTTGCTGATTGAACGCATGTGATTTTTATGGCGCAATTGTGACCAAAACGTATCTTTTAAGCAAGCAAAAGTAAGGCGCTCATTTGAGCGCCTTATTCGTTTAGATTACATATTCGGATAGTTTGGTCCGCCGCCGCCCTCAGGTGTTACCCAAGTGATGTTTTGACTGGGGTCCTTAATGTCGCAGGTTTTGCAGTGAATACAGTTTTGCGCATTGATCACAAACTTAGGTTGACCCGCTTCTTCGACGATCTCATATACCCCAGCTGGGCAGTAGCGCTGTGCAGGTTCATTATACTGAGTCAGATTAATACCCAGTGGAATGCTGCTGTCTTTGAGGCGCAAATGGCAGGGTTGATCCTCCTCGTGGAAAGTGCTCGACAGGTAGACGGAAGACAGTTTGTCGAAGCTTAACTTGCCATCGGGTTTTGGGTAATCAATTTTGCTGTAAGCACTCACTGGCGCCATTTGTGCGTAATCAGGGTGTTCATCACGCAATGTGATAGGGAATTTACCCCCAAACCAGTTTTGATCTATATAGTTGAAGGCGCCACCGAGCAAAGTGCCAAACTTGTGCATTGCTGGGCCAAAGTTGCGGGATTTATACAGCTCTTCATGTAACCAGCTTTCTTCGAAGTGGGTTTGGTAACAGTCGAGATCTTTACCGCCCTCAACACCCGCCATCATGGCTTTGGCTAAGGTTTCCGCCGCAACGATACCGCTCTTCATCGCGGTGTGGGTGCCTTTGATTTTGGCAAAGTTTAAGGTACCCGCATTGCAACCTATGATAAGACCTCCGGGGAAACTCATCTTAGGTAATGAGTTTAAACCGCCCTTAGTAATAGCGCGGGCGCCATAGCTTAAACGCTCACCACCGGTCAGATATTTCGCGATCACAGGGTGGGTTTTATAGCGCTGGAACTCATCGAAGGGGCTTAAGTGTGGATTTTTATAATTCAAATCAATAATCAGTCCGACCGCAATCTGGTTGTCTTCCATATGGTAGAGGAAACCACCGCCGGAGGCGCCATCGGTTAATGGCCATCCACCTGTGTGCACGACTTTGCCTTGCTCGTGCTGCTCGGCGGGGACTTTCCAAATTTCTTTAAAGCCAAGACCGTAATGTTGGGGTGTTTTACCGTTATCTAGATGGTATTTTTCGATAAGTTGTTTGCCTAAATGGCCGCGGCAACCCTCGGAGAATACGGTATATTTAGCGTGCAGTTCCATGCCTGGCATGTAACTGTCTTTAGGCTCACCATCGGCGCCGACGCCCATATCGCCAATTAAAATGCCTTTAACGCTATTATCGTCGTTAAATAGCAGTTCGCTCGCGGCAAAGCCGGGGAAAATTTCGACACCCAGTTCTTCGGCACGATTAGCAAGCCAACGGGACAAATTGCCAACGCTGATAATGTAATTGCCTTCGTTGTGCATGGTTTTTGGCACGAGGGCATTCGGCATGGCTCGGCCTTCTGTGGCGGAGCTGAGCAGGTAGATTTCATCCTGGGTGACAGCGGTTTTCACTGGGGCATCTTTTTCACGCCAGTCGCTGAACAGTTCATCTAGCACCTTAGGTTCGAAGACTGCGCCCGATAGAATATGCGCGCCCACTTCGGAGCCTTTTTCTACCACACAGACAGTGATTTCTTTACCTGAATCCTGTGATATTTGCATTAATCGACACGCAGTAGCCAAGCCTGCAGGCCCTGCACCGACGATAACAACATCGAATTCCATTGATTCGCGTTCCATCAGTTCACCTCTTCCTTCGCGTTTCCCCGATTTTTATCGGGTGTTGTAGTTTGTAAACGGGCGTTTTATTGCTAATACCCACCTTACCTGAAAATAGGCCAAGGGCACAGTGGATAAACCTACTGTTTAGTCTAAATGAATACAAAACTTTGGGTGAGCACTGTCACAGATTATTCACGCCAAGGGGAACTCGGCTAATAAATACCTGTTTAGGGGTATAGCTAGGGACAACTTTCGGCCTATAATCACGGCTGACGGTTCTCCGAGCTTGCCGGCCTAAGTCAATTGATATGGCGGTGTAGCCGTGGTAATAATGCCACCGGGGTGAGTAAAGAAATGCTCTCACCTCCCACACTTGGAAAGGTGATCATGTCTCAATTACAAGACAGTTTTGGTCGAAAATTTCACTATTTACGGATGTCGGTTACAGACGTCTGCAACTTTAAATGTAGCTATTGCCTCCCCGATGGTTACCACCCCGATGGTTACCACCCCAATGGTAAGCCACAATTCTTATCTCTCAATGAGATAGAAAACTTAGTTTCCGCATTTAGCCAAGTGGGCACCCAAAAAATCCGCATTACCGGTGGCGAGCCTACGCTGCGCAAAGACTTTACCGACATTATTCGCGTCGTCGCTGATAATCCGCGCATTCATACCATTGCGACGACCACCAACGGCTATAGACTCGAAAAACATGCCAAAGAGTGGTTTGATGCCGGGTTACGACGTATCAATGTCTCGGTGGATAGCTTAGATCCTAAGATGTTTTATCAAATCACAGGTGAGAACAAGTTTGACGAAGTGATGCGGGGTATTGATGCCGCATTGTCGGCGGGTTTTGAGCGGGTAAAAATCAATGCCGTACTGCTTAAAGGTTTAAACGATAAAGATTTGCCGCGATTTTTACACTGGATTAAACACACGCCAATCGACCTGCGGTTTATCGAATTGATGGAGACAGGTTTAGGCCGCGAGTATTTTCAGGCCCATCATCTAGCGGGTGCCGATATCAAGGCGCAGTTATTGGCGGACGGTTGGCAATTCGATGCCCCAAGCGCCTCCGATGGTCCAGCCCAAAATTTCAGCCACAGTGATTATAAGGGCCGCATTGGTTTGATTATGCCCTATGCCAATAATTTCTGTGCTACTTGTAACCGTTTGCGTGTATCGGCAAAGGGCAAATTGCATTTATGCCTCTTTACCGAGTTCGGTGTCGATTTGCGTGATCTACTGCAACATCCTGATCAACAAGCGGAATTAATTGAGCGCTTACACGGTCAGTTAGCCCAGAAGAAAGAAACCCATTATCTGCACCAAGGCATTACTGGGGTGACCCAACATCTTGCCTCTATTGGTGGCTAGGCGGATTTGCTCGCCTTAGCAATAATGTTGGCTTGAGCACTGCTAGCTGCCCCCTTTCCCCGCGCCTTGATTAGGCTTCATTTTAAAGGAACGCTTTAATGAGCAATGTATTTACCCATATCAATGCCGATGGCAATGCCCATATGGTCGATGTGACCGAAAAGGCCGTCACCGAGCGTGAAGCCCGCGCCGAAGCTTTTATCGAGATGGCGAGCACGACACTTGAGATGATCATGAGTGGCAGCCACCACAAGGGTGATGTGTTTGCCACCGCGCGGATCGCGGGAATTCAAGCGGCGAAAAAGACCTCAGATCTGATCCCTTTATGCCATCCACTGATGTTGACTAAGGTCGAGGTCGATTTAGAGGCGCAGCCCGAACATAACCGCGTGCGGATCACTAGCTTATGTAAATTATCCGGCAAAACTGGGGTTGAAATGGAGGCCCTCACTGCGGCCTCTGTGGCGGCACTCACTATTTACGATATGTGCAAAGCCGTGCAAAAAGATATGGTGATTTCCCAGGTTCGCCTGTTGGAAAAGCGCGGCGGTAAGTCTGGGCATTTTAAGGTTTAGCGGATCAAAAACGAGGGAAGATTATGATTAACGTGTTGTTTTTTGCCCAAGTTCGAGAGTTGTTGGGCACGGCCAAGTTAAGCATTGAGGCTAATGAGCAGATGCAAACCGCCGAGACATTACGCGCTGCGCTAGCGGCAACCGATGAAAAGTGGGCCAAGGTATTAACCTCAGATAAGTTGCTGGTCGCGGTCAACCAAACCATTAGCCAATGGGATGCGCCCGTTAAAGACGGTGATGAAGTGGCCTTTTTCCCACCCGTTACAGGGGGTTGATATGCGTCTGTTACCCGCAGTTCGAGTGCAAGAGGTCGATTTTAGTGTTTCTGACGAATATCGCCAGTTAGCCCAAGACAATAGCGATGGTGCAGTCGTGACCTTTATTGGCAAGGTACGTGATTTTAACGATGGTGCCACAGTCACCGACCTCACCCTAGAGCATTATCCCGGCATGACCGAAGCCGTGCTGGAGCAAATCGTCACCGAGGCGCGTAGCCGCTGGCCGCTTAACAAAGTCACTGTCATCCACCGTGTCGGCACTATGGCTCTGGGTGAGCAAATTGTGTTTATCGGCGTGACGAGCGCCCATCGCAAAGCCGCCTTTGCCGCCTGTGAGTTTTTAATCGACTTTTTAAAAACCAAGGCGCCATTCTGGAAACTAGAAGCGGGTGAGCAAGGTAAAAATTGGGTTGAAGCAAAGGATGCCGATGAACAGGCGGCTAAGTTGTGGCAACACAAAGGCTAAATAACTGTTCTTAATTATGCTACATCGCAGGGTATCGCACGCAGACACGCCATTAACTCTTCCTTGAGGGTTCCACCGCGCCATTCATGGCGCAGAGGGCTGGCTTACCGATACCGTGCTTGTCACTATGAAGTGACTGACGATTCAAAACGGCCATTTAGCCGTGCGATAACGATACTCGTAGTGGCAACTAGCCAGTTCACAAACCGCGCGAATATTGCACTAAGGTGACCCAATGTCGAGTTTGACCCGTTTTTTCCATACCTTTGGTTTTGCAGTACTGTTTTGCTTAGCTGTCCTGCCATTGTCCAGTCGTGCGGCGGAGAAGTCTGCTATTCCTGCCATTGCCGCCGCCTCGGATTTGCGTTTTGCCTTGGATGACATTAGCCAAAAATTTACCCATGATACTGGGCTAAAAGTAAAAATTTCCTATGGGTCATCGGGCAACTTTGCCACTCAAATCCAAAATGGTGCCCCCTATGAATTGTTTTTATCCGCGGATGAAAAATATATTCAGCAGCTACATAAAGCGGGTGTCGCCCGTGATGCCGGCGTGCTTTACGCCCAAGGGCAACTCGCCATTGTTGCACCTAAGGCGGGCAGTCTGTCGCTTGACCCTGAGTTAAAGGGATTAGCACAAGCACTTAAGGCTGGGGAAATCAGCCGTTTTGCCATCGCCAATCCTGACCATGCTCCCTATGGTGAGAGGGCGAAGGAAGCGTTGCAGTCAGTGCAGTTGTGGGAGGCGATTCAACCTAAATTGATCCTCGGGGAAAACGTGTCCCAAGCGGGTCAGTTTGCGATCAGCGGTTCAACCCAGGGCGGGATTATTGCGCTGTCTTTAGCTATGTCTCCTCAGTTTGCGAGCCATAGCCGATACGCGATAGTGCCAGCCACAATGCATAGCCCATTGTTTCAGCGTATGGTATTAATGGTGAGTGCGGGTGACACCGCCGAGCGTTTCTATGACTATTTACAAACAGATAATGCTCGCCATATTTTGGCCGATTATGGTTTCTCACTGCCAGAGCAACCATGATGGATTGGCAGGCACTCTGGTTATCGGTCAAGCTGAGTGGGATTACGGTTTTAGTGCTGATCCCCTTAGCCATTCTCGCCGGGCGAGCCTTGGCCTATCGTCAGTTTGTCGGTAAGTCTTGGGTTGAGGCGCTGATTATGGTGCCCTTAGTGTTACCACCGACCGTGATTGGCTATTACCTGCTGGTGGGGCTGGGTAGCCAGAGTTGGCTTGGTCAATGGATTGAGCAAGTCATCGGTCAGCAACTTGTATTTCACTTTTCCGGGCTGGTTATCGCCTCCGTTTTAGTCAATATCCCCTTTGCGGTGCAGCCTATTCAGCGGGCCTTTGAAACTGTCCCCCACGATGTCCGTGACGCTGCCGCATGTTGTGGCATGGGTCGAATTAAAATTCTGCTTAAAATTGAATTACCTATGGTATGGCCGGGCGTGTTAACCGCACTAGTCTTGTGTTTCTCCCATGTGCTAGGCGAGTTTGGCGTCGTGCTGATGATGGGTGGCAATATCGCTGGCGAGACTAAGACGATTTCAATTGCAATTTATGACAGTGTGCAGTCATTTGATTTTAATGCCGCCGGTACTATGTCATTAGTATTATTGCTGTTTGCCGTTACAGCCTTGGCATTGACGACCAGTTTGTCCCGACGTTTAGGAGGTCAGCGTGGCACAAATCATCGCTGATCTGCATTGCCAGATCCAAAACGATAATCACATAAAACTCAATGCCGATTTTTGCTGCAAGGCGGGTGAGGTGCTTGCCGTCGTGGGGCCTTCTGGTGGCGGTAAAACCACGCTGCTGAGGATGATCGCCGGGCTAAACCATCCGGATGCGGGCCAAATCCATTTTGGCGAACAGCCTTGGTTTGATGACAAAGCGCGTATCGCCTTGAGCCCGCAGCAACGCCATATAGGTTATATGCCGCAGCATTTTGGGTTATTTCCTAATCTGACTGCCCTAGAAAATGTGGTCGCTGGGCTCGATCATATTCCTAAGTCTGAACGGATTACGCGGGCTAAGGATTGGTTAGAGCGAGTGAATTTGCATGGATTACCCGATAGATTGCCGGCGCATTTATCCGGTGGCCAGCGCCAACGGGTTGCACTGGCGAGGGCGTTGGCCCGAGAGCCTTCCGTTTTATTGCTGGATGAGCCATTTTCTGCGGTAGATAGGGAAACCCGTGAGCGTTTATACCTCGAATTGGCTCGCCTTAAAGAGCAGTTACTCTGCCCCGTGATTATGGTCACCCACGATTTAAATGAGGCCCTATTGCTGGCGGATACTATGATGTTGATCAGTCAAGGACAGATGCTACAGCAGGGGGCCCCCTTTGAGGTGTTATCGCGGCCACGTAACGAGGCAGTGGCGCGGCAGATGGGGCTGAGGAATATTTTCGATGGTGAAGTGGTGTTTCAAGACAGCACAAAAGACCTCACTTGGCTTAAGTGTGGTGAGCAATTGATCGCCTGTGACTTTGGTAAAGATCGCCCCGTCGGATCACGGGTTCGTTGGGTGATCCCCAATCAGGGCATACGATTTAATTCGATTTCTAATGGTCGTTTATGCCGCAGTTTTAATAAGTTAGATATTACCATTGACGCCTTGCTCGTAATGGGAGAGTCGGTACGGCTCCTCTGTTATGTCACAGGCACCCAGCTACAGTTACATACCGAAATATCACTTCACCTCGCCCAAAAGCTTGCCCTAAAAAAGGGAATGCAGACCACTGTGGCACTGAAATCCGAGCAAATTCATATCTTAGAGCCGCTTTGATCCTTAGATGATCAAAGCTTAATCTTGTTTCCATCGGTGTTTTAGTCGACATTGGGTAGACTTACCCATCCCATCGACATCTAACTGATTGTCTCATAAGATACAAACATAGCTGATTTATATGGAGGAGCCATGAGACTATGGTTGCTAGGACTCATTTTGGTATCTGGGGTGGCATCCGCCGCCCAGAGCCTGTATTCGATGTTAGCCGGTGGGGATTATCGGCCACCGCTGAGTGTTATGCAGCAGGTTGAAAAGGATTTTCAAGGGGTGATTACCGAGTTTGAAATGGAAATGCAAGAGGGCGAGTTAGTCTACAAACTTGAGTTAATTAATCCGTTAGCTAACGCTATTACTCGGTTCGAATACCGTGCCCGCGATGGTAAGTTATTAAAGCAAAAGGCGGCTAAAGTGACAGCGGATGAGCTAAGTGAAGTCGAGGCAACTCGGCTCATTACGGCTAAGCATCAAACATTTTCAGGCCTTATTGCGATGGCGACTAAGGATCACAATGGTTTTTTGACCGATGCAAAATTAGATCACGACTTAGGTATCAGTTACTTAGAGCTTAAGTTGTTAGATGATACCGGTAAGTATAAATTGGCATTCGACGTGGAAAATTTACGGCAGCTACCTTTACTCAAGTGGGATTGAAGCTTGTAGAGCCAAGGACTAAGTGAAGATTGAGGAGCGCAACGTATAAATGAAAATACTTTTAGTTGAAGATGATGCGACAACGATTGACTACATAGTCAAAGGGTTTCTCGAGCAGGGACATAATATTGAAACCGCCAGTGACGGTCATCAAGGGCTGTTGCAGGCCACAAGCAGTCAATACGATTTACTGATCCTCGACCGTATGTTGCCACAACTCGACGGGTTAAAACTGCTTGCCGCCTTGAGGGCGACGGGGGATCAGACTCCAGTGCTGATTTTATCGGCATTGGCCCATGTGGATGAGCGGGTGAAGGGCTTGCGTGCCGGAGGCGATGACTATATGACTAAGCCATTTGCCTTCTCCGAGCTATTGGTGCGCGCCGAGAAATTAATGCAACGTGGCCAATCGGCCCCAGTCACGACGGATTTAGTCGTTGGCGGCTTAAAGATGGAGTTGCTGACACGCAACGTCACCTTAGACGGGCAGGATCTTATGTTGCAGCCAAAGGAGTTTCAGCTACTTAAGTATCTGATGGAACACGCGAATCAAGTGATTAGCCGCACCTTATTGTTCGAAGCAGTGTGGGATTATCACTTCGATCCTCGCACTAATGTGATCGATGTGCATATCGCCAAATTGCGCCGAAAATTTGAAGAGCTAGGCCACGGTGAATTGATTGAAACCGTGAGGGGGGCGGGTTATCGCTTACGACAAAGGCATTAAGCCTTACCAGAGTAGCGCCTGGCGCATCACGATAGTGTTTTCCACCTTAGTGACTGTGATCATAGGCGCTTTGCTATTTGTTCTCTATCGCCAATTGATTATCGAACAACAATATCAAGTGACTCAATATCTTGAGTCAGAAACCCAGCGCTACCAACACTTAGCCCGCACGGTTGATCGCCGCAGTTTTGCCGCCCAGATCCGCGCCGCCGATCCCCAAACCGCCCTGATTGCTTGGCGCAATAGTTATGATATGGTCGGCGCCCTGAGTTTTATGCCCGAAGACATGCCTATGTTGCCACAGACCCGGGATTTCCCCATTTTAACGGGTGGGCCAGATAAGTTACATATTCTGACGGGGGGCCTAGTGATGACACGCTACGGCCCAGTGCTTATTGCTACTCGTACCGACAACTTAGCGACATTGATCGATAAGTTTATCAGCGCCGCCGCAACCGCAGTGATGTTGACTATTATCTTGACGTTAGCGCTGGGCTATTTGTTTTCTAAGGCGATTTTGCGCAGATTAGTGCAGTACAACCGCTTGAGTGAGCAAATTGAACGTGGCCACTACGATACCCGTTTACCCTTAAGTTGGCGTCAGGATGAATTCGATATGTTGGCACTGCAGTTTAATAAGGTGCTGGATATCCTCGAGAATAATCTAATGGCGGTGCGCGGCGCGACCGACAACATTGCCCACGATTTACGTACTCCGCTATCCCATATCCGCATTGGCCTCGAAGAGCTAGCCTCGAAGTCGACTGACGAGGTCAGTGAAGATTGCGCGATCTTGACTGAGGAGCTAGACCACTGTTTGGCGACCTTCGATGCCATGTTATCCTTGACTCGAATTGAGGAGGGGCAGCAAACCTTAGATCTGCAGAAATTGAGTTTGGCGCAACTCTGCACCGATCTATTGGAAATGGCCGATGCTGTCGCTGAGTCTAATGGACAAACCCTGAGCCTGTCCCTGCTCAGTGATCATATTATTCATGGTGATAAATACTTACTATTCCAAGCCTTATATAATCTTGTGGATAATGCGATGAAATATTCTGGGCAGGGTGCGCGGATCGATATCATCCAGTCTGGCCCACAAGTCCAGATCTGCGATAATGGCCCAGGTATTCCCGATGAGAGCAAGGAAAGAGTGTTCGAGCGCTTAGTGCGGCTCGATCCTAGTCGCCATCTTCAAGGTACGGGATTGGGATTATCTATGGTCAAAGCGATTCTCTCGCGGCACAATGCCAAAATTAATCTTACGGATAATCATCCCGGCTTAGTGGTCACTATTAAGTTTTAAGTCGATGATCCGCATTACAGTGTCGAGAACTCCATGTATCGAATCATAGCCGATGAGGCTGATTTTCTGGTTATTTCTAAATCAGCCCAAGTGCATTTCCACAGTCAGGATGGCACCGCTGGGGTCGTGGCGCAGGTTGAGCAAGATCTGGGGATTAAGCTTTTTGCCGTGCATCGACTCGATACGCCGACCTCGGGCCTGTTGATTTTGGCTAAGAACACCGCCGCAGCGCGGCAATTTACTGAGTTATTTACCGCCCATAAAGTGCAGAAATTCTACCTCGCCTTAGCTAAAGGTAAGCCTAAGAAGAAACAGGGCTGGGTGATTGGCGATATGGCAAAGTCCCGGCGTAGTATGTTTAAACTGCTGCGCACAAAAGAGAATCCGGCGATTACCCAGTTTTTTTCCCAAGGTGTGGGTGACGGATTACGTCTCTATTTGCTTAAACCCCATTCGGGTAAAACCCATCAGTTGAGGGTAGCCTTGGCAAGTTTAGCTGTGCCCATTTTGGGTGACGACCTCTATG
Source organism: Shewanella sp. CG12_big_fil_rev_8_21_14_0_65_47_15 (assembly GCF_002783505.1). Taxonomy (GTDB): domain Bacteria; phylum Pseudomonadota; class Gammaproteobacteria; order Enterobacterales; family Shewanellaceae; genus Shewanella. The sequence continues at coordinate 63,918 of NZ_PFGL01000022.1, read as the reverse complement.
GTGGTGAAAGGGCCGATCGTTGTTATCTGCACGCCTACAGTTTGCATTTTAGCTACTGTGACGCTATCGGTGGACGGCGGGATTATGCCTACCTCGATATGCCTCTGCAGGGAGCACTATTTAGCAGCGAGCCTGTGACTGCTGCGCTCGAGGTGTGGCGAGAGCCCAATGCCTTAGCTTGGCCCGATAGATAATACTCTATTCAATGATGTTGGCTTGGCAGATACGGTCACGCCCCGCCAATTTAGCGTGGTACATGGCCTGATCGGCTTGAATAAGTAGCTGATCTGGCTGGCATCCGTGGTAGATGGTGGCATAGCCTAAACTAGCGTAAAGATTGATCTCTCTTCCTTGCCAGTGGAGTGGATTTTCCCTGAGGATTTTATGTAGTTTATCGGCAACTATCCTAGCCGAGGGGGCATCGGTTGCGGGTAATAACACTAAAAACTCCTCTCCACCATGGCGGCAGAGGGCATCGTTTTCCCTCAATACAGTTCCAAATAATCTGGCCGCTGTGAGCAGGGCGAGATCCCCAGCATCGTGGCCGTATTGATCATTAATATCTTTAAAATGGTCTAGGTCTAATAGGACCATGCTGTAAGGTTCGTTGTTCCTAAGCCAGCGCTGATGGGTGTTTTTCAACATCTTTTGCATTGCCCGCCGATTCCAGAGACCCGTCAGCTGATCGCGCTCGGCCAGAATTCGGATCTTGCTGACTAAGCGTGTCAGTGCGTTGCCTATCATCACAATATTGATCACAAGGGCGAGGAATACGTAAAACCAGAGTACAGGAATGGCTGCTTGGGTGTGCATAGCGATAAATATCGGGGCTTTTTCTGGCGATAGGAGTGCGATAAAAAAGCGGATGATAAAAACCACTGCCATGGCAATTAAAGGCAACACCATTGCAGTTGCGACTCTATTTCCCGTATCACGCTTAGTGGCTAGGTAATTATCCTTAGTCAACAGGATAAAAGAGAGGGCCGCATTGGCAGAGAATAAGCTGGCGAGGATTCGTTCAGAGCTAACGTCAGGGGGAACGAGTAACATCAATACTGCTGTGATTGCGAGGGCAGCGATATCAAATTTTGTACTGTGTTGGAGCCGAAAGAGATACTGTGTACCCCAGCGCAACATGAGAAACCCCAATAAAATCAAAATATCGGACCAAAACCAGAAAAAATAATTCGCAGCTTCTGTGCGTTGGGTGTTGAGTATTATGCCCAGCAAGACAAAGAGGTTCCCGAGCGAAAAACGCATGCTGGCTTTGGGGGCTATTTTTAACGGTTGCGCGATAAGCCCCCATGCAATGGCTGCTGTGCCAGTGAGCAGACAGATAAACTTAATCAGTAAAAGGGCTTGGGGATCAAATGTCATTTAGGTAATTCGATTTTTCTTTAACTATAGATGGCTTTTGGGTTCTCGGTTGAGATTAACATGATGGATCATATAGCGGTAAAACTCACTCTGACATGCCTATCTCCCTAAAGTATTTGCAAATGTAGGGTCTTCCTGCGAAGTTATATCCTGTTGATTTACTAATAGTCCCCGTTTAAGGATGCTCGGTTATGGATACAAATAAATTACTCTTAGTGATTATTGCGATTTTACTCCCCCCAGTTGCGGTATTTTTGAAGGCGGGTGCGGGTAAAGATTTATTAATAAACATAGTGTTATGTTTACTCTTCTGGTTCCCTGGTTTATTACACGCACTTTGGGTGGTGACCAAAGCATAATTTTTATTTATTTTCCAAAAGAGTGAAAAAAAGCGCAATTAATGCGCTTTTTTTGTGTTCAATGACCCCTTTACTTAAAATGGTATGCTGTAACCTATAGTTGCAGTGCGTCCCATCCCTTTGAAATAGCGATCATTTGTGCCCATGGTTTGTGAGTAGTAGTTGAAATAATCCTTATTAAACAGGTTTTGTACGCCTAGGCTTAGGGTGCCAGTGTAGAGTGGCATAGCGAAGGACGCATCGACCGTCGTGTAACCCTCAAACTCGGCGTATTTGTCCCCCGCGGCATCTTCAAAATCACGGTCCATAAAGTAGTTAGCTTGAACCCGGGTCGACATTTCATTATCGAAGTTATGAGTCCAGAACAGGTTGATACGATTTGGCGAAATGTTGGCACCATCGAGATCGGTATCTGTTTTGCTGTCATCGTTAGAATCGTATTCCCCCCGCTGGATGGCGATATTCATGCCCAGATCATCGTTGCTGCTTAGGTAAGCGGTCACATTAGCCTCGATACCGTCGATAACGCTCTTTTCCCGTTTCACATCGTAAAATCCATCGCTGTTTAAGGCTAAGCGTGAACCATAGTCTGTGGCTGAGCGGTAGTAGGCAATCTTAGCACTCAAGTACTTACCTTGATAATCGGCACCAAATTCAACGTTATCCGTCACAATAGGGGCGAGGGAGAGGGAGTCTTCTATGCTGGGGTTCTCGCCGGGGAAGCTATTGCCGTCACGCAGGATACGGCCAATGTCCGGCATGCCAAAACCTTGGTTATAGCTCGTGTAAAGGCGGATATCTGGGGTGATTTTGTAGGATACGCCGATATTGAATAGGGTCTCGTCGAAACTCGCTTCACCTCCTTCAATCTGCTTATTGCCTGCACCGTAAAGGGTTTTATAGTCATCAACATTGAGGGTTGCGTGTTCGTAACGGACACCGGTTGATAGGGTTAAATCGGTAATTAAATCATAATCTAATTGTAAGTATGGCGCGACGTTGTCATAGGTACTTTCGGGCACCCATGAAAGACCAGTTTGCACTAGATCTTGCTCGGTGGTATCGCGGAACAGGTCGAGGCCATAGGCGGCATCTATGCCAGTGTCGGCAATATTTTTGGCAATCAATGAGGTTTTTAAGCCCCATTTGACCGAAGAGTTACGGGATTGCTCGTAGTACCAGCTCTCACCCTTAGGGCCTTCACATTGAACCAGTTGGTCGTCATTGGCAAACGCAGGATCGAAGAAGGTTTTGTTACAGCCACCGCCATATATGGCTTGGAAATCCTGATTAAACAGCTGTACGTTCAGTTGTTGGCCGGCAATATTTTCGTGGCTGTAAGTCAAACTAGAGGTCGTGACTTGGTTATTAGCGGCTTCCCAGGGTTGTTTTTCTTCCACCGCGCCCGTCGGTATGCCATTGGTGATATCGCCTTTTACGGGCATCCAATCGCCATTGTTTTCCATATTGTAATGGTTGACCATCAGCTCTAGCCGTGACTCAGCAAAATTGTGACCAAGTTTGATAAAGAAGTCAGCGCTTTGGCTATCCATTGACTCGCCTTGAGTCGTATCGACGCCAATAACATCGTGGTTAGCATCATAGTAAACCCCATTATTGCGATAGCTGACGGAGCCTAGCATGTCGATAAATTCAGACTCACCGGAAAACGCATAACTGGCACCAAAGCTCACACCATTAGACTCGAGGGAATCCGGCACTGTGACATCGAAACTTGCTTGGTGCTCGTTATCACCGGATGGCTTTTTAGTGATGTAGTTGATGATCCCGCCCTGGGCGCCTAAACCGTGCATCGCATTGGCGCCATGAATAATTTCAATCCGTTCTATCATGGCAGGATCGATAGTCTGACCCGAACGGCCGCCGCTGCGCAGCGGATTCGATTGGGGTACACCATCGATCATAATGAGTGGTGGACGGCCGCGTAGGGTTTCACCCGTGTTGCTCATCTTCTGACGGCTTGGCGAAAAACTGGGCGCTAAGTTACCGATAATGGTGGATAAATCCTTAGTGGTGCGAAACTGCTCTTCTAACTGCACGCGGTCGATAATAGTGACAGTATTCGGGATCGAGCTTGGAGACTTATCCATACGGCTCGCGGTGACAGTGATTTTTTCGATTTCTTTATTTTTATTGTTACTGTCAGGGGCATCCTGTGCTGCGGCAGATTGGGTCAGTGCCGCGAGCACGGCGAGGGCAACAAACGAGGTTTTGAACGTCATATAACTTCCTGCATAGATCGAGTAAGTGTGTTACACCGAATTCCTTGGCATCAGCACATTCCGTTAAATAGCATTGCAAATGATAACGATTTTTATTAATCGTGAATTCTATGGGAGTAGATATCGATTGTCTAGCCGTGTCGTAGGTGAAATGACTTGATAAGGCGACAATATTTAAAAGTTGTGATTTATCTTGCAGTGAGAGGTGTATTTAAATTGAGGATTAACCCCAAAACCTAGATAAGCTATTATGTCGGCCAAATCACAGTCAGTTGCCGCCAATAAGCTGACCCAGAGCGGGATATGAATATACGTTTGAGGTGGCTGGCGGCTATTTGGTGCTCTAATGAACCGTAAAAAGAAGATTAACCAAACCCTAAAAAGCAAGGCGAAAAAAGCTAATGCTAAACTGCGGACCAATAATAAACCCAAATATATAGCTAAGGCTGATAGAGCAGTAGCAGCTGCTCAAATCGAAATTGTGCCACTGGAAACTGCGCCTCTGCCTGAGGTATCCGAATTAACTCATTGATTAAGGCAGTAGGTAACGCTAACTAACTCCATGTAACTCTTAATAATATAAACTTATTGTTCTTTAAGATACTCAATAGGATTTTGATAAACGGCTTTTTTATAGCCCTGGGTCGAAGTATCTATCAGCCAAGGTTTAGGCAATAAACTTAAAATCGAATAGTGCAAATGTGCCGGTTTGCCCTGGGCATTCCCCGTATCACCTACGGCGCCAAGGGGATCTCCTTTCATTGCAATTAACCTTGTATCAGCGGCAATTGCCGCCAAATGGGCAAAATAGTGGATCTGCCATTTAGGGCCAAGGCCAACCACGACCTTACCTCCCTGGAAGAAGTTGCCTCGATAAATAATCAGCATAGGTGTGGGCGCTATCACAGGGGTATTTTTGGGGGCAAAAATATCTATGCCTTTATGCACGCCCGATGTGCCCCAGGGCTCATACCAAAAGGTTTGGCTATTCCAGTCTTTACTGCTGGCGCCTTTTACCGGGATCACAGGTGACTCAGGGATCAAGTAACCGCCAAGTAGCAGTAACGCTAGTGCTAATCCAACAGATGTTAATTTCATTTTTATCCTGCATTAAGCGTTAGTGCTGCTTTCTACTTTAATGAAAATCGCTAAATTCTTGCCACTTTACTGGGTACTGTAAACGCTCAGCTGCTGAGAGTGACAACCAATAGGGCCGCCAGAAATAGTTGCACCAAAAATCGATATTGCCTTGCAGGCTACCTAAAGTGTCGGGATCGACATCGGCAAAGCTTTCCCATGGAGTGGGTGGCGCGGATTTGAAGTTCACTAACGCCGCGAGTAAGGTGTTGTTATTGGTCACTAAATTTATACAAACACCTGCAAAATCAATATATTGATTTAAAAATATACGGGTCTCATTGGTTGAGTGCTCGATAACACCACTAAAATGTTCCGTGACCGCGGGCAAGGCCATAAAGCCAGCCCCGCGCAATAGCGTGTCCAGCGCCTCTTTGCCTTGGTAGGTGAGTAAACAATGCATTCGATAGCCAAAAATATGATCCTTGGCCAGAGACACTATGGGCGGGTAAACTTGCCTGTCCGGCAAACTGAGACTAGGCATCAGCGCCCGAGGGAAAATGGCGCGTAAGTCGGTTTGTGGCTCTGGGCGACCTAAACGGAGAATATCGCGTTGGAGACGTTGTTTAAGCCAAGCTAACACTGATATTTTCTCTCTTACTTTGGACTAGGTATTTTATGCCCTGAAGAATAGCAGCGTCTAGGCATAGCGCAGAAATAGAGGCAGGTTACTACTTTCGTTGTGTTCTTAAACACAGGTCTGAATTAGAGGATGCTTTACCCTGCGATATCGCATAGTTAGGGGCGATTATTCAAGTATGCAGAGATGGCCCGTCGCCGGGCCATCTCTATTCGTAAGTGATTATTTATCCGTGGCCATGCGCGGCACAAGGATCTCAAATTCGGGCCTATTCTTAGGTAAATAGCTTTTCCACCAGCCGTGGTTCAGCGCCGGGCTGTGGGCCAATTCATTTAACTGGATACCTTGACCAAACTCGGGCGTCAGCAGTGGCACCCCATAGGCCTTTGTCGCCGCGGCAAGTCGCTCTAGCGGTTCGTACCAAGGGTGGAGTGCAAGATCGAAACTGCTGTTATGTATTGGGATAAGGTGGCGTCCCTGCAGATCTAAATGCGCCCGCAGTGACTGCTCTGGCTGCATGTGGATATCCGCCCACATTTCATCATAGGCGCCAGTTTCGATTAAGGTTAGATCGAAGGGGCCGAACCTATCACCAATCTTTTTAAAGCCATCAAAATAACCTGAGTCCCCGCTGAAAAACACTTTTACCTCCGGCGATTGAATGACCCAAGATGCCCACAGAGTGTGGTTTTTATCCCTAAGACCTCGGCCAGAGAAGTGTTGCGCCGGGGTGGCGATAAAGCGTATACCACCCTGTTGCGTTTCCTGCCACCAATCGAGTGCAATTATCTTATTTGCCGGAATACTCCATTCGATCAAATGGTTATCAACACCTAGTGGGACGATAAATACTTGGGTGCGTTCGGCTAGGGCCAAAATACTGGATTTATCTAAGTGATCGTAATGATCGTGGGACAGAATAATACCCGCCAACGCGGGGATTTCATCGAGTTCAATCGGCAATTGATGGAATCGCTTTGGACCAAACGCTTGGCTCGGTGACGCGCGTTTTGAAAATACCGGATCGGTTAACCAATACTGGCCATTGAGTTGTAATAACAGGGTCGAGTGGCTGATTTTATATAACATAGGCGTGCCATCGGCCGTGGGATTAAGGCGCATTTTACGAATGGGTAAGGCGGTGCTCGGGCTTTTATCCGGAATGTGCTCGGTGAGGTAACGCCATAAAATAGTAGGTAAATTACCTTCACCACTGCGCGTATTTGGAGCTTCGTTTCGAAAGCGTTTGCCCTTAGTCTGGGCGTTTATATGAGTGTCGGTATAAATGGCCATCGCAAAGCTCCCGAGTAGCAGTAAGGTTAAGGGGTTTTCAGTCGCATTAAGTTTGCCAAAAGTAAACTACACAGTGTAGTTTACATATGATTATGTAAAAGTAAACTGGATAGTGTAAAATGTCGGCAAATAATGTTATGGCGTAAAGAATATGGCGGACAAACCCGTAAAATTGACGAATTCACAACAGAAGCGTGCGGCAATCCTCAGTGCTTCACGGGAGGAATTTATGGTCAATGGTTTTGTTGGCGCTAGCATGGATAGAATTGCACTACGTGCAAATGTCTCTAAGCGAACGGTTTATAATCATTTTCCGAGCAAGGAAGTGCTGTTCGATACCACAACGACAGAGTTATGGTCCCGCACTAAAGAGGCGGCAACCTTAGCCTTTAATCCCGATGTCAGCCTCGAAGATCAATTACAGCAAATCGCCCGCCGATGCTGGACCTTATATCAGCAGCCTGAGTTTCTCGATGTGGCGCGGGTGGTGATGGCTGAATTTATTCGCTCACCCATCCAAGCGACCGAAGCCATGGAAAAGCTCGCTAAGCAAGAGGGTGGGCTCGAGGCTTGGCTAGCCGGCGCTGTAGCACATAAGGCACTAAAAATAGAGGATATTGCTATTGCTTCAACTCAGTTCTGGGGCATGTTTAAGGCATTTGCCTTCTGGCCAAAACTCTTCCATATGAAAAATTATGACGATCATCAGCAAGCCATTATCGACGCGAATATTAAGCTGTTTTTAGCCATGTATCGGGCTTAATTCGTTTAAAGAGAAAGGCCGAATATTCGGCCTTTTATCTGCTAAGTCAATGCTAGAGTAAGGTTGTCGCCAACAGATAACCTAGGGTCGATGCCGTACCGACGCCGATAAATCCTGGCATGATAAAGCTGTGATTAATGATGAACTTACCTATCTTAGTCGTACCCGAACGGTCGAAGCCAATACAGGCTAAATCGCTGGGATAAGTCGGCAGCACAAAGTAGCCATAGCTCGCGGGAAGGAAGGCGATCAAGAGTTTGGGATCGACACCTAATGCAAGCCCCATAGGTGCTATGGCCGTGAGTGCCGCCGCTTGGCTATTGACCAATTTAGAGATTAAAAACAGCACTAGCGCATAGGTCCAAGGTTGATTTTGCACTACATGTGACAGGTTTTCCTTCAGTACTTCCATATGGCTGATGAAGAAAGTATCACTCATCCACGCCACACCAAAGACGGAAAAAATGGCTACCATGCCCGCTTTAAATACTGGGCCATTGGCTATCTCGGTCGGTTTGACTTTGCAGCTCATCAGAATAAATGCCCCGGCAATCAGCATCATCATCTGGATCACTAAGTTCATCGATAGGAGCGTGTTTTTACCTTTAACCTCAAAGGCGGGGCGTAACTCGCTAAAGGAACCTAATAACACCACTGCGGCAATGGCGGTAAAGAATATCCCCGTGGCCCAATAGGCCTCCTTAGGGAAACTCCGGTTGAGCAGGGTTTCGCTCTTGTCGTAGATAAAGGCTCTTTGTGTTGGATCTTTAATACGTTCCTGGAATTCCTCATCCTTATCTAAATCTTTACCGCGGCGCAGGCTCCAAAGTGCGGCTGCCATTACGCCGCCAAGTGAAGCTGGAACCGAAACCATTAAAATTTCCAGCATGGTATAGGCATGACCAACCCCTTGCTGCGCTGCGAGTATGGACACCATGGAAACCACAGCCACTGAAACCGGTGAAGCACAAATGGCCATTTGGGATGCCACAGAGGCAACTGCCATCGGGCGTTCTGGGCGAATATTTTTCTTCAGTGCGATATCGGAAATGATGGGGAACATGGTATAGACCACATGGCCCGTGCCGCAGAGAAAGGTCAATGTCCAAGTCGTTAAGGGCGCCAGAATCGTAATATATTGCGGGTGACGACGCAGTAAACGCTCGGCAAATTGCATCATCACATTGAGGCCACCTGCAGTTTGCAATACGGCGGCGCAGCCAATCACGGCGAGTATGGTCAGCATCACTTGCACCGGAGGTTGCCCCGGCGCTAAACCAAACACAAAGGTGAGTAAAAATAAGCCGATACCGCTGATAAGCCCAAGCCCCATACCGCCGTAGCGGGTACCTAGCAGTAAGCAGCCTAGGACCACCATAAATTCCATCAAAATCATTTGAGTTACCCCTGTATCGCTTGCCGTTATGGATATCTTGAAAACCGTTTGCGGGTATTTTGCTTGGGGATGGGGTTGGATAATTTGCGCTGGCTCAAGGTGTAAATAAAAAGTGGCATTAGAATTTTCACAAATTTGACCTAAGGCTAGAATCGCAGCGCAATAAGTAGCATTCTTGTTAACTCGGGCCTGATAAATACGCCTACGGTCGGCATACATCGCGCCCTTTAGAAAGTGCACCTACTAAAATAATGATAACAACAACCAAGGATGCCCAAGTGAAACCTGCAACCTTTAATACCCAAGCCTTCGATGAGTGGATCCGCACTCGTTTCGTCGAGCTAAACTCCGAGCTTGAACGGCTTTATTACCAACAAACGGATCGGGCCAATGTGCTCAATATCGGCGATGAAGCGAAACAGAGGCTGGAGTGTGAAGGGCGAGAACTGATAAAAACCTTGCTCGATGAAGGCAATACCGATGAGGGCTTCGACAGTGCCTTCGATTTACTCGGTAACGTAGGGTTGTATATGGCCGCCTGCCGACGCCATGAAATTACCGAACCCTCGCGGGAAACCACCTCGCCACTGGCAGAAGCATCGGCATTGGCGATGCACATCGGCGCCTCTATTGGGGTTACGCCGCGCTTTGCCACCGCGCATCTGACAACCCATAACCGCGCCCATAGGGGCATTTACAAGCGTTTTACCGATTTGCCCGATGAAAAGCTGTTTGTGGATTACAACACTAAGGGGATCTTGGCCTATAAACGTGCCGCAGATGCCTTGTTAAAAATTCAGCCCTTAGGTATTTCTCACCCTATTAGCCACGATTTACTGCGGGTTGCCAAGCAAGCATTACAGGATGTTATCGATTCAAATACGCAGTTATTCAATCGGTTAGATACTGATCGTTTCTTTTATTGTGTGCGTCCATACTATAAACCCTATCGGGTTGGCTCAGTGGTTTACCGTGGTGCCAATGCCGGCGACTTTGCGGGTATCAATGTTATCGATCTCACCTTAGGCTTATGTTTTGCCAACGAATCGGCTTATTCGCAGATGCTAGTGGATAAGTTTTTATACATGATGCCGGAGGATCAGCAGATCCTGCGGGAATGTATGCGTCGGCCTAACTTGATGGATGATTTTTTACAGTCAATGGAGCATTCCAGCCACGAATGGTATCAAACGAATCTACAACTCTTTATCGAAGTCTGTGAATTACATGGCGAGACTGCGATTCAGCACCATAATGAGTTAGTGACTAAATATATTGCCGAGCCTTCGACAAGCATGGAGCAGCAGCATTTAGCTAAAGTGACCGCGAGCGGCCCGCCGTTACATGTATTGCTAGCCTCCCTAGAAAAGTTGCGTGATAGACGGGCTGCGGCCCAGCGTGCGGATATTCGCACTCGATACGATGATCTTAAAAAACTCAAAGAGAGTTTAAGGTAATACGATGTTTAGCGATTTTAAAAAGGATTTTTGCCTCGCAGGCCCAGGGTATCTGTTAAATCACTCCGTTGGTCGGCCGCTTAAATCGACAGAACAAGTCTTTAAGGAGGCATTTTTTGCACCTTGGCAGGACTCAGGGCGTGAACCTTGGGGTCAATGGCTGGCTGTAATTGATGATTTTACCTTTGCCCTATCTAAACTGTTTAATGGTCAACAGAAGGATTTTTGCCCCCAGGTCAATCTCTCTAGTGCGCTGACCAAGATAGTGATGTCCCTCGACCGATTAAATCGCGAACACGCGGTTGTGCTGATGAGTGAGCAAGATTTTCCGAGCATGGGATTTGCCCTTAAAAAAGCGTTGCCAAGCAGTTGTGAGCTGCGCTTTATCCCTAAGGGGTTAGATATTACCGACCCTAATGTGTGGGACAGCCATATGAGTGCCGATGTGGATCTGGTGTTTGTCAGCCATGCCTATTCCAATACGGGGCAACAGGCGCCACTGGCAGAAATATTCACGCTGGCACGGGAGCGAGGTTGTTTAAGTTTGGTGGATGTGGCGCAATCGGCGGGGATCATTCCATTAAATTTGGCCAAATTACAGCCTGATTTCTTAATCGGCTCGAGTGTCAAATGGCTCTGTGCGGGTCCTGGCGCCGCCTATCTGTGGGTTAATCCCAACATATTACCGAGTTGTCAGCCTAAGGATGTAGGCTGGTTTAGCCATGAAAATCCCTTTGAGTTCGATATCCACGATTTTCGTTACCATCCAACGGCACTGCGCTTTTGGGGCGGGACGCCTTCTATCGCGCCCTATGCCATTGCCGCCCACAGCATTCATTATTTTGCCGATATCGGCTCAGAGCAATTGCGCAAGTGCAACCAGTTACTGCTTGATGTAATTATGGATGAGTTAGATCAAGAGATAGTGTCACCTCGGGAAGCGGATAAACGCAGTGGTACTTTGGTATTGCAGTTTGGCGAACAGCAGGCGCAAGTGCTGGCGGCCCTGGCTAAGGCGAACATCAGCGTCGATGCCCGCAGTCTGGGGATCCGGGTATCGCCCCATCTCTATAACGATAAGGCCGATATTCAACAGTTATTGGCGGTGATAAAAGCCAATCGATAATGTTGGATGATAAAATGCCCAAACCCTAGTCTGGGCATTTTTATCAGTAGACAAAGCATTAAAGCCGTTTGCGGTTTAGCCGTTCGACTATCTGGCAGGCGTTGAGATCGTGTACTACGTTGATCACGGTTGAAGGCGCATCGGTAATCGCCCCTATCACCACTAAAATGGGGATAGTCTCCATAGGTAAACCTAAGGTCGTGACGATAAAAATCTCCCCGAGGAAGGCACCGCCCGGTACTCCACCAATAATAAAGGCCGACAAAACCGAAATCAAAATGGTCACCATAAACACATCCACGGTGAAATCTAATCCCAATAGCGAGTAGATAAATACGATTTTTAAGGCCGTGATGATTGAGGCGCCGCCCTTATTTAAATTGACCAACAATGGCAGGCTGATATCGGCAATTTCGGGCTTAATACCCATCTTTAGCGCGGTTCTTAGGGTGACGGGTAAGGTGGCCAGTGAGGAGGTGGTGCCGAGTGCCGTCACTGCGGGTTCGAGGGCGAAGCGCCAAAATTGTTTGATGCCGTGCACACCGCCACCAAGCCAAGCGTAAAAGGTGGAACCCACAGTGAGATAGATAAAGCAGGCGATCATAAATAGGCCAATGGCGCGGGCAAAGGTGACCACAAGTTGAGGATCTTGGCTCGCCATCGTTGCGGCAAAATAGGCACCCAGTCCCACGGGGGCCGCCACCATAATGATCGACACTATCTTCATGATAACGGTATTAAAACTGTCGAGTAATGCCGAGACTTTTCTGCCATCCTCCCCCGATTGACCAATCGCGATCCCCGCAATCACTGACATAATGATCAGAGCTAAGATATTGGATTTTGACAATAAACCTGAAAAATCATTGGTGGTTAGCAGGCCAACGAAATCCATAGTCCCTGCGGTATCGCCTATGGTTTGCTTAAGATCTAGGGTGACACCTTGGGCGGGATCGAAAAACAAGGCGAGCCCAATAATCCCAACCGCGGGGATAATCGCCATCACTATCGATACCGCCATGATTGACACTAACAGGGCACCGAGCTTCTTGAGATCTGTCATACGGGCGATGGAGGAGGTCACACTAATCGCCACTAAGGGCACGATAATCATAAACAGTAAATTGAGGAATATTTGCCCTAACGGTTTGAGCTTGAGTGCCACTTCTGGCCAGCCGACACCGAGCACGCCGCCGAGTAATAATGCACTGAGCAGCACGATTGAATCTTTGTAGGGTTTGAGTTTTTGCCACATAGGTAAGCGCCTATTGTTATTTTTATCATGAATTTGTTTAGCAATAAGGTACGCCCAAATGATGAGAATTCACCGTGCTGCAGGGACATGCTCAAGCTAGCGAGTCGTTCGCCATAGCGCAAGAAATGATTGTCATTTTTGAGGATAGAGTTCCGAAAACGGCGAGTACGCTACTATCGAATGGCTATCATAGTATTTTTAACCGACGGGTAGCCAATATGGACACAAACTTCAAAATAAAAGCGCTAGAGCGGGGTCAATTTTCTGGATTGATGGGGTTAAGTGATCGAGCACTAGAACAGGCCAATGCGAGATGGGTGGTTGCCGATACTAAACCTGGTTACCCTTGCCGGGTCTCTCTGAAGGAGGCTGAGATCGGCGAGAGAGTGCTACTAGTACCTTTCAGATATCACGATGTCAATTCGCCTTATCGCGCTTCTGGCCCCATTTATATTCGAGAAAATGCTGAACAAGCCGAGTTGGATGTGAATGAGATCCCAGAGATATTGACGGCAAGATTACTATCCATCAGAGCTTATAATTGCAATCACGCTATGGTGCACGCCGAGACTTTACAGGGTACGGGATTAGCAAATGCGGTTCGTCAGCAGTTTTTAAATGCTGAAGTGAGCTATATCCAAATTCACAATGCCAATCCTGGTTGTTTTAGTTGTAGCGTGTACCGAGCTTAAAACTACCTCTAGTGATATCTGATAAGTAAAAAGCCCCAATAATTAGGGGCATTATGTTATTGATTTACTATGGATGGCCTGATTTAGCACTTGATTTAGCACAGCCTGATATAACAGTCTGGGTTGAGTATGAGCAAAGTGAAATTAAACTGGGTTATTCCAATTACAGCATCGTAATTCGTATTCTTTTAGTCGCGTACTTAGGTTATTTGGCGTATGAAAAGTGGCAATAATATAAAAATAAGGGTAGGTCGGCACTGCGTTAGCTGAAATTTCCTGAAAACGTAGCGAGGGAGTCGAACCCTCTCTACGTTTTCTAAGAAGCTGATTTACGGTAGTTTTTGGTCAAAAGAAACAAAGTCTTGTTACACCTTACTGTATTTCTTTAGTAAGAGGAAATCTCGGAGCGTTCCAACCTCAAGCGCTGTTTAGACACACAGGTATAATGTGAAATTTATAAACTGGCTTCAAATCGAAACTAAAGGTATCGTTTTTTGCTTGGTGCTTATGCAATTAACTGAAATTATTACTCTTTCACTTTGCCTAATACTATTTACCGAGCTAAAACGCTTCTCGGTAAATAAGGTCTCGATTTTTCTGGATGAAAAATGTTGATAGACCACTGATGCTGATGTTAACTTATTGGCATAATTACATTATTTACTCATTTATTCCCATGTCTAACTCTATTCTGGTTGGGTTTTATTAGAAGAGCGGGTAATACACTGTTAAAGGTTACGATGGATACGTCTGAACACTGCAAAGAAGTCTACGCATACTTTGGCCTCGCAATGTACCGAGCACAATGTGTTGAGCAATCAATAGTTCAGTTACTTATTGTCTTTGATTTTTTTAAGGAAAACGTGCCTAAGTTTGAAAGTCGTGAAAAATGGGAAGCAGATTTTGACCGATTTGATGACGCATTGTCGAAGAAAACTATGGGCCGCCTGCTGGGTGCAATAAAAGAAATTAGTGTACTCGATAGCGATATTGAAATTGCTCTCTCACTGGCATTGCAAAAAAGAAACTGGTTGGCTCATGCCTATTTTTTCGACCGTGCTTTAGATTTTATAAACGAAGCTGGCAGAAACAAGATGATAAGTGAACTTGAAGATGCTATTAAGTTATTTAATTCAGTTGAAGACATTTTAAATCCGATTTCTAGATCTGCTGCAATTAAGTACGGTTTAACTGACGAGGTCTTGGAAAAGCTTAACAATGAAATGTATGAGGCTGCTAAAGGTGACCTTTAACAAGGCCAGTCAGCATCGCTCCCTTTGGACGCTCCACTTGCAACACGTTGCTCAAGTTTGTGGCGAGCGTTAGGTTCACGGAGGCTCGAGTTTGAATCATCAAATACCAAATTCGGTTATCGGAGCAGTAGCTTTTGTAATCGCTGATCATTATCACAGTCACTCCAAGCTTGATACGCTCTTTATGGAAAGTGGAGCGCCGGGGGAAGTTCCTGAGGGTAATTGCGAAAAGAAGTGCAGTAACTGGCTAAAGCGCTGCAACGAAGATCCTAAAACTGATGCGCTAGAAGTTCTAGGCGCTGTGATTCAGGAGTACATGGATCAGGAGCCTTCCTCTTCACTTTTTGGTGGGCCAATATCAACCAAGGTGACCGAAGGCCAAGCGAGAATTAATGCCGCATTAGCGAAAAATCAGCTGGTCTATCGAACCAATGGGTACGTGACGAAAGCTGGCTCAACGCCAATTACTAAAACTCTGGAAGACTATCTGAGATCAGGTGATTTCTCATCCATTGAAAAGGAATTTGAAAGAGCAATTGAGCATATCCAAAGTGATCCTCACACATCAGTAACCGCATCCTGTTCAATTATCGAAGCCACGCTAAAGTTCTACATCGAAAGCTTCGATGAGCTAGCTATGCCAAGTAAACTTAATGTGATGCCACTGTGGGGCATCGTTCAGCCACACCTTGCACTGAATACCGATGTCACTCTGGCTGCTGATCAGCACAAAGTGCTCAAAGGTATTTCTTCAATCATTGATGGTGTAGGAGCCTTTCGGTCTCACATTGGCTCTGCTCATGGTCGCGGGTCTAACCCACCAAGTATTGTGGTTGCAGAGGCACGGCTTGTTGTAAACGCTGCACACACTTTGGTGGTCTTTATTATGGAGGTGCTACATGCCAAAAAAGTCTAACAATCACAGGGACGGCGACGACTTTTTCGTTGCGGTTACGCCTCTACTACAAAGCCGCGCGCACTGCGGGCGTTATAGCTGAAGAGTTATGGATTACTTATCATTATTCAGGATGCCAACCCCGATGAAAATCACGGGAAGATCGTCAAGCATCACCAATTCATTTATAAACTCAATTATTCCGATAATTGTTCCGACAAATGAGCAAGTGAAAAACGCCCTTGATATTCTTGGCATGGATCACGATAGTTTCCAATGTGCATACTGTGGGGCTACTGCTTCGGAGTGGGATCATTTGCGGCCTTTAGTGCTTAACAAAAAGCCAACGGGCTATATTTCCGAAATTCATAATTTGGTTCCTGCTTGCGGTAAGTGCAATCAATCAAAGGGCAATAAGCCTTGGCATGCTTGGATTACAAGCTCTGCAAAGTTGTCACCAAAATCTAGAGGCGTACCAGATCTTAAGCAGCGCATCGAAAAACTGCAAAAATATGAGACGTGGCTAGAACCAACAAAAGTTGATTTTGAATCGGTGGTTGGCAAAGAAAAATGGGAACAGCACTGGGCTAATTGGGAGTCGGTACAACGTACTATGCGTCAGGCTCAAACGTTGGCAACTGAAATCAATCAAACAATAGCAAGAGAATATGCAAAGCTATAACAAAGCAATTTACAACGCGCCCGCGGCGCCGGACGCTCGTTCCTTGCGGCGGTAGAACTATTGACTCACTTAGGCATTGGCTTCAATCAATGCCATTAAACCTTAATATAGACAGCTTATATATGAACACTTAACACGGTCACCATGTATGCTTCAATAAATACCGTGGATATAGCACTAGGAGTGCGGCTCATAGAGCCAAATAAATACACTTCAATTGTATTGGATGCGATACCAGATTCTAAATACACTTAACTTTAAACTTTAGGATCCTAGCCTACCTCTGAGACCCATTATGGACGCTTTTGAGGGCGGTATTCTGATAAACAAACGCATTAAAAGCTTTGTTTGACTAAGACACGCCATTCCCAGCTATTCACCGAATCTCCCCCGGTATAGGGGATGGAAAAGTCAATATGGGCGACGTTGCCGTAGCTGGAGCGTGAAGAGTAAATGCGGGCTCCTATCCCAACACTGCCGAGTGGGCCACTGACTTCGTTATTTTCGGCCAGTGGTCCACCCGAGGCTTGACCGAGATCGGTAAAAACGGCCCAACCAAGCTCTGCCAACTGATACAGATTAATATTGGGGTAATTGCGTATTTCGGCGGTCAGTAACCATTGGTTGTCACCCAGTTGGTAATCGTTGGGATAACCGCGCACGCCGGTTTCATCCCCCAGCCCCGTTGTGAGATCCAGATAAGTATTGTCAGAGATGCTGCCCCATGCCTTACCATAGGCTGTCCATTTGGGGTTGATTTGGTAGAAGTACTCGGCTTGGGCATTGAGTTGATAGGTGTCTGCTTGAGTCGTCCCTAACGTACTGGAACCGCCCATTTCGAATAACCACAGCTGATCGTCAAACTTGTAGCCCGCGCTACTTTGCCACTTAAGGTGGTAGCCGAGGGGGCTGTTATCCTCTATATCTTTGGTTTCTATGCCAAATTGCAGATAGTGATACCAGCCTAAATTAAAGTCCTCGTTATTCGTGATCAGATGGACATTGTTCAGTACATGAAAATCATCTTGGATAAACTCATAGGCCACCCAAGGGTACATAAAGTCCCTGTCCTGCGGAAGATCAGAGTTGGGGTAGGTGTCTAAGTTGGCAAATTCATGTTTATCTTGGGTAAAGCCTGTGATGACGCGGGAAAGATTGTCAGTATTTTTATCAATTAACCAACCGTACTGCAGGTTGAGGTAGTCGACATTGTGTGCAAACTCATTCAGATCTTGGCCGTTCTGCCGCAGGGTATCGATACGACTATCGTCCAAAAACTCCGCCGAGTACATGGTTTGTGTATCAAGGGCGTAGAAGGGTTTGCTCACATACACATGCTTGGCTTGACCATCACTGTTATCGTAAAACTCGGCGGCGACTATGCCATGTTCGATAATGCTGATCGGGGCTTCAAAGGCAAATTTGTAACCCGTGCGCGACTCATCGGACTGGTACTTTAAGCGTGTGCGTATTCCAGTGCCGAGCAGGTTATCTTCCTTTATCCCGAAGGAGTATCGAGTATCGCCTCCCGAACTGCTAAAACTCGCCGTGGGCAATAATGACCAGTTATCCCAAGTCTCGATGACGATGGATTCATCCTCTGGGGTGATGTCGGCTTGCGGATCTTTTTCGGCAATATAAATCTTAGCGTCACGTATATAGGGTTCGGCGCGTAGCAGGCGCTGGGATTCGTCGAGATCTTTTTGAGTGACTTGGTCATTTTCACCGAAGGTAAGCCTATCTCGAACGACATATTCTTTGGTGTTGATATGCAGGTAGTTTGCCCAGCGGTGAATAAAAAAGGCATCGGGAGCGGATTCATCAAAGATAGGATTACTCACGACCACTATCTTGCTGACGTTTTTAGCCTCTTGGTTTTTTGGGGGGGCAGTGTCAGCGGCATCATCTGCTCTAGCGGCATTCACTAGGCTGCCAATGCAACAAGATAGGATGGATGCATACTGGATGAATTTCTGCATAAAAGCTCACTCCCATGGAATTGACGACTGCAGCGGTATGGTACTCACTCTGCAATTCACAATTTAATAACACACAGGAAGTGGCAATTAGTCAAGGAAACATTTTAATAAGATGATGATTTTACTTAAGGTTAACTTAAGAATGAGGCTGGGCATGGGCTCCAGCCAGGATCATATTATTCTATAATGTTCGTCTGGGAGGGACGACTACGTTAGCGAAGATAAGCCCAGCGACCAGCGACATAAAGATTAAAAAAATCTGCGAGCCAATATGGGATTGGTTGAGCATAGTCTCGCCCGAAATAAGCGCATTGAGACCGATATAGGTTTTGCTGCCGGGCACTAAGATAACTATCCCCTGCAGCAGGGCGATAGAGGCGGGTGCCTTCATCCAACGGGCGAATAGATTAGAGTAAATCCCCACCGCGAGGGCGCCAAAGAAAATCCCCACAGAGTCACCAAAAAAATGCCCGCCCAGCATGGCGGAGAAAAAGGCGACAATCCCCGCGAGCACACCCCAAGGGGAATCCTGCATGCGAGCCTTGAAGATAAATACCAGTGCCATGGATAAAATGGGCACCGCCGACCAAATTGCCCAGCGGGGCAACCCCTCAGGCTCGATATGAATGGCTTCGCCAAAGAAGGCTTTACCAATTGCCATTCCCAATACAGCACCAAAGTACAGCTTAAACAACAGCATACTAGCATCCATAATCCGCGCCGTGCCCGAGATTAAATCCCGTGCGGCCAGTTCTGCTAGGCCTAAGGTTAAGGCTAAACCGGGAATAAAGATGATGATCGAGGAGAGGATCACCACGGGAATATTGATATTAGGGTCGATGCGGGCAATGGCGCAGGCGGCAATGGCACAGGTGATAGTGGCAAAGGGCTCAAGCACTTCGGTCATGCGGGCCGAACGTTCGGCACGGTAAACAAAGCCGTAAACGAGCAGGCCCAATAGGCCCGACCAAAACACATCGTTCCAACCTGTGCCCATCAACATGGCGAAGGCCGCTGCCGAGGTGCCAAAGGAAAAACAGGTTAATGCTGGGCCATAGGGGTTGGGCTTATTGGCGATTTCTTCGAGCCTGTCTAAGGCTTCGGCTAGGGTGCGTTTGCCCGAGGTGAGTTCATCGACTAACTCATCGGTGCGGGCGAGTGAGCCTAAATCGAGTTCGCCGGGTTTAACCCTAGCCACATGGTTATATTCTTGATCTGTATCGTGCTGTAATACAAAGGTCATCGACGTTGGCGAGATCAGAAAATACCCTTCGATACCTAAGGTGCGCGCTACGGTTTGTAGATGGGTCTCAAGGCGGTAAGCGGGTGTGCCAAATTTATGTAAAGCCTTACCTAGCTTTATGATAAATTTACGCTTTTCGATAAACTCTTCGTTATCCAATCGGGGTATTCACTGTTTCTAAAGTTGTTAGGGAGCACGGGCGCATATTAACCTATCTTGTCGCTAAAAGGTTAATGGCTTTTAACCTTAATACAAATAAATTGCTGAAATTTTGCGGTTCGGGCTATAGTCGATTTTTTTCGACGAGGAAATGGAACATGCCTTTGATGGTTACTGGTTTGTACGCCAGCTTGACGGGTTTATTGATAGTTGCTTTGGCCTATCGGGTGGTGAAATTAAGACGAAGCCAAAAAATTGGTTTGGGTGATGGCGGCAATAGCGTTCTAGTGTTGGCGGGGCGTGTCCATGCTAATTTGATTGAAAATGCACCTATCGCATTGATCCTAATGATGCTCGCGGAAATGGGGGGTTTAGCCGCATTCTATTTGCACTGTTTTGGTACTGTGTGGATTGTGGCGCGGTTACTCCATGCTATTGGCCTTACTCAAGGCAAGGGCGGTTATCATTTTGGTCGTTTCTGGGGAGTGTTACTGACCTGGGTCGTGATCATTGCGCTGGCTTTGGTGAACCTAGTGCATTTTGCACAGAGCCTATAGGCGCCATGGCATAGCTCCCTCGCCCCTAAGCCATATCCATAGCCGATTTAAGGGTATTGCTGCCTAGGCGGAAATACCCTGAAAAACACCTTGATTGGTGTTTTTTTAATCGCACTTAACCACTTTTGCCTGCTATACTCCGCGTCCCTAAATAGGCGCGGCGTTTTTTTCGCTGTGCCTTTGTTTGACATTACGCTTTCGGGTCAAAATCGATGCAAGTTGAATCCACACTGTTTAGTCATCCCAAATATTGGGCAGAGTGCTATGGCACTGCGCCTTTCTTACCTATGTCCCGCAGGGAGATGGATAAGCTCGGCTGGGATAGCTGCGACATTATTATTGTCACAGGTGACGCTTATGTGGATCACCCCAGCTTTGGTATGGCGGTCATCGGCCGTATGCTAGAGGCCCAGGGTTATCGCGTGGGAATTATTTCCCAGCCCGATTGGTCGAGCAAAGATGCCTTTATGCAACTAGGTCGCCCGAATCTGTTTTTTGGTGTCACCGCCGGCAATATGGATTCGATGATCAACCGCTACACCGCCGATCGCCGGATCCGCAGTGATGATGCTTATACTCCGGGTGATGTGGGCGGTAAGCGCCCCGACCGCGCGGTCACTGTGTATACCCAGCGTTGTAAAGAAGCCTTTAAAGATGTGCCCGTGGTTATCGGTGGCATAGAGGCGAGTCTGCGCCGTATTGCTCACTATGATTATTGGTCGGACAAAGTGCGTCGCAGCGTGATTTTCGATGCCAAGGCCGACATTTTGATGTACGGCAATGCCGAGCGCCCACTGGCCGAAGTGGCGCGCCGTTTAGCGGCGGGTGAGTCGATTAACGATCTGCACGATGTGCGAGGTACCGCGGTTATTCGCCGCGAACCTATGCCCGAATGGCGCGGCATGGATTCCCGCAAGATCGATCAGTTACATAAAATTGATCCTATCCCGAATCCCTATGGTGCCGACGATGTCGGTTGTGCCAATTTATCTGGCCCTTCGGATGTGAAGATCTTCGATAACGAGGCGCCAAAACCTATCAGCGTGCAGCCTGCACGACCTAAGCCATGGGATAAAACCTATGTGCTTTTGCCAGCCTTTGAAAAGGTCTCTGAGGACAAATACTTATACGCCCATGCCTCACGGATTTTGCATCAAGAGCAAAACCCCGGCTGCGCCCGCGCGCTATTCCAGCCCCATGGTGACCGTGGTGTATGGGTCAATCCACCCGCTTGGCCGCTCAATACCGATGAGATGGATGCGGTATTCGATTTACCCTATCAGCGTGTACCACATCCTATCTATGGCAAGGAAAAAATCCCTGCCTATGACATGATCAAAACCTCGATCAACATTATGCGCGGCTGTTTTGGCGGTTGTTCATTCTGCTCGATTACCGAACACGAAGGACGGATTATTCAGAGCCGTTCGCAAGAATCTATTATCAAAGAAATCAAAGATATTCAGGATAAAGTGCCTGGCTTTACTGGAGTGATTTCCGATTTAGGCGGCCCCACTGCCAACATGTATCGCCTCGGCTGTACTAGCGAGAAAGCGGAGAAAACCTGTCGCCGTTTATCCTGCGTGTTCCCCTCGATTTGCGGCCACTTAGGCACAGATCATAAACACACGATCGACTTGTACCGCGCCGCCCGCGCCGTGCCTGGCATTAAGAAAATTTTGATCGCCTCGGGTGTGCGTTACGACTTGGCGATCGAAGATCCCGCCTATGTCAAAGAGTTAGTGCAACATCATGTGGGCGGCTATTTAAAAATCGCCCCCGAGCATACCGAGGAAGGGCCGCTCAGCAAGATGATGAAACCCGGCATGGGCGCCTACGATAAGTTTAAAGAGCTATTCGATAAGTTTTCCAAGGAAGCGGGTAAAGAGCAGTTCCTGATCCCTTACTTTATTTCGGCGCACCCGGGCACGACCGACGAGGATATGTTGAACCTCGCCCTGTGGTTGAAGGAGCGTAAGTTCAAGCTCGACCAAGTGCAAAACTTCTATCCCTCACCGATGGCAAATGCGACGACCATTTATCATACCGAGTTAAACTCGCTGAAAAACGTCAAGCACACCAGCGAAGTCGTGCCTGTGCCGAAGAAGGGCCGCCAACGCCGCCTGCATAAGGCGCTGCTGCGTTACCATGACCCAGCCGGTTGGCCTATTATCCGTGAAGGCTTGATTGCCATGGGGCGTGAAGACTTGATCGGTAATAGCCCGAATCATCTGGTACCGCCGGAAGGACGTAATGAGCGCGGACCAAAATGGATGAAGGATGCTAACCAAGGGCAAAAAGCCCTGACACGCTTCTCGGGTAATCAGTTCGATGAACGTAAGGGCGATGGCAAGTCTAAAGGTGCGGCGAAAGGTGCAGCCCAAGGGCAGGGTAATACCGAGTCAAAGGTTGGCGCTAAAGGGGGCAAGCCCACATCCGCCAAACCAAATTCGCCTAAGTCGAGCCGTCCTGGGGCCAAGGCGCCATTCGGCCAGCCAAGTGCTAAGGCGGGAGCCGGTCAAGCTAAGGGCGGCGCACAATCTCGAGCTGATAAGGCTCGGGGTGGTAAGGCTTCATCGGGACGTCAGCCAGCCAAGTAACGGGCGAGATGGTTACTGCGAGCGTAAAAAAGCCACTCCAGTAAACCCATTTGGAGTGGCGTAGAGGTGATGGTAAACCAGCGGACCATCCAATGAGAGAGTGGTGAGCGTTTGTAGACGGAACGTGCACCGCGCCTCAGTCTCAAAAAGGCTCACGGATATGAGTAATGTGAGCCGTATTCCTCAATATCTAACTAGTCCCAGCCTTAGAAGAAGTAGTTAATCCCTACGGCAAAGCCGTTATCTTGCTGTGCTTCTTGGGCTGCATCGTCCATGTCGCTGAAATCTAGCTTCATTTCGGCGAACATCACAGTATCCTTGCTGTAACGATAGTGCAGGCCCAGCATGGCAAATTGGCGGGTCCAATTACCTTGGATAGGTGTAGTTGCATCCGTGTCTAAGTCCAGATAGCTGAGCACCAGCATAGGTACAAAGCCATTATCGAATTGATAGGCCGTCATCAGCTCTGCACCCTTGGCATCGTAGAGATCGCCGCCAACCAGTTCATTGTTCTTACTCTGATGGGCATTAAAGCCGACATAGAGACCACTCGCCTCGCGATTTTCCGCATAGTGATAATAGTCACCGTACATGGCACCGATGCCGACAATCTCATTGGTTTCATCAACTTGGGTATTAACTAGGTGGCCTTCAAAATCGCCACGGTTAAAACCGGCGAGCAACTTAAATTTTTCGGTGAGTGAGTAGGTCAGGCTGGCACCGTAACTGCTGTCGAAATTGAGTTCTGAATTAGCCATTTCGCTGCCGTCATCGTTTTTCAAGGTGACCTCGCCATTGGTTTTGGCGGCGTATTGCAGGGCAATTTGCACTGGGCCAAGACTATTACGGTAAATAAAGGCGGAATCGGCACGGCCTGTACCCGTTAAACCCCCATCGCTAAAGGCGTAGGCACCTACGCTATAACCGGCGAAGACGTTAGGCAGATCTGTGGTGCCAGCGACATCGTAGTAGGCGCCCCATTGTTTACCAAAGCTGAGGCTACCCCAGTCATCGTGGGACATACCGACATAGCCTAAGCGGTTATAGAGGAAATCATCGGTTTTTTCGGCGGCGAGTTTACCGCCTTGCATGACTAGGCTGTCGTCGCTGGAGACCATATTTATGCCCCATTCCGTAGTGGCAAAGGCGGTCCAGCCGTGTTTTTCGCTGCGCTCAAAACTAAAGCGTACTCTGGATGAATCGTCGATCACTGAGGTGTCGTGGCTGTCATTTAGTGCCGCGAATCCTAACCAACCGTTTAAATCTAATGTGTTTTTTGAATCTTTGTAGAGTTCAACTGCTTGGCCGCTGGTGGCTGCCAGTAGCATAGGTAGCATTAAAGCGAGACATGTTTTTTTCATCATTCCACCTAAATTAGGCAAGTTTTGTCTGGGGACCTTAGGCGCTGTGGCCTAAGATCCCTGAAGACGGATGGGTGTTAAGTTGCTTATGTATGAATGGGTGAGACTCCCTAGGGAGCTGTACTCACGCCGTGGTGATCTTGGCGGTTGGGGTTTTATTGGAGATCACCCCGTAAATTGTCCAGCCGAAGAAGGTGGATATTGCACCTAACATCACCGCCGTTTCACCTGAACTATAAAGGGCGTAGAAGCTATATAGGGCGCCAATCACGGCGATCACGTTTGCGACGCGGGCTTTATTTGCTGGAACTTTTAGTTGCTTTTGCATCACCCCAAGGGCGGCCATCGACAGAATATAGGGCACAATGTTAGTCACAACTGCGAGATTGACTAAGGCTTCAAACTGTTTGCTTAACGAGGGGCTAATGGTCATCAGTGACAGCACAGTCTGGATTGAGACGATAATAGTCATACCCCAAATTGGCGCATCGGCCTTGCTGACCTTAGAGAAGATTTTCGGGAAGAAACCTTCATCGGCCGAGGCTTTAAATACTTGGGCAATGGTGAACTGCCAGCCGAGCAGCGAACCGGTACAGGAGATAATGGCGCAGGCCATCACGATCTTACCGACTACAGGGTTAAACATTTGCGCAAAGGCTAAACCGAAGGGTGCGTTCGAGCTGGCAAGATCGGCATTGGGGACAATACCGGCAATTACGTTAGTCGAAACAATGTAGATAAGCGCCGCGCCTAAGGTGCCGCCCATGACGGCGATAGGGACATTTTTCTCTGGGTTATCAACTGTTTCTGAGTTAGCACAAGCCGATTCTAAGCCGAGGAATGCCCATAAGGTCATCGCGATTGAACCGCCTAAGGCTTTGAAAAAGGGCAGTTCATGCGGGTTCCATGCGCCTTTGTAGAGGTCGATATCAAACCAGAACCAACCAATCAAAGATACACCTATGACGGGCAGAATAATTCCCCACACAGTCACGCTACTGACACGACCCGTAATGCGGGCTCCGCCAAAGTTGGCGACAGTCGCCAACCAAAGTACACCAATGGTGGCAAGACAAATCGCCATCGGGCTTAAGTTGACTTCGAGCAATACGGCGGCGTAACCCACTGCCGAGATGGCAATGGCCACGTTGGCGATGAGCAGCGAAACCGCATAGGTATAGTTGGCCATAAAGTTGCCGCTGCGGCCAAAGGCATACTCGGCATAACCACCCATACCACCGGATTTTTTACTGAACATACCGCATTTAGCAAAGGCAAAGGCCAGCGCAGTAGAACCTGCGGCAGTGACCAGCCAAGATAAAATCGAAATAGTGCCCACTTGGGCTAACTGAGTGGGCAACATGATAATGCCCGAACCCATCATATTGACTATAGTGATAATCGTTAATTGGACGACACCAATTTTATTCTCTGATTTACTCATAATAACGACCTAATTTATGTGACTTATAATAAAGTGTGAAACTGGCCGCAGCGCGGGGTTATTTAACGCCGCAGCCAATATTCGTTATTTAGCTAATACATAACCTAAGGCTTGGATTTTTCCTTCTGGGGTATTTTCGAGATAAACCCCCTGTAATTCGGGTGAGAATCCGGGTAATAAGTTGATGCCTTCTTCGAGGGCTAAGAAATAACGCTGCACCGCGCCACCCCATATTTCCCCTGGTACCATACATAACACCCCAGGTGGATAGGGCAGTGCACCTTCGGCGGCAATTCTGCCCTCAATTTGTGATAATGGAACTAATTCCGCTTTGCCGCGGATAAACTCGAGATTCGCTTCCTGTGGGTCCATCACTTTTCTCGGGAAATGCGCCTGGCGGAACATTTCTTTTTGCAGCTGTTTTACGTCATGGCTGACATAAAGGTTATGCATTTCTTGGCAGAGTTGACGAATGGTGTAGTCTTTATAACGGGCTTTATTGGCGTTATAGACATTAGGTAAGACTTCCGCTAGTGGAGCATCCTCATCGACTAATTTCTCGAAGCGAGATATTTGCGACACTAAGTGTTGCATCTTTGCCATATCTTCCGCTGGCGTCATCAGGAATAAAATCGAATTTAAGTCGCACTTCTCGGGGATAATATTATTTTCACGTAAGAAGTTAGCCAAAATAGTTGCTGGAATACCAAACTCAGTATATTTGCCGGTTTGCGCATCGATACCCGGCGTAGTTAATAGGAACTTACAAGGGTCGACGAAATATTGGCCTTTTTCATAACCTTCGAAGGAGTGCCATTTTTGGCCGGGTTCAAATTCGAAGAAACGTAAGTCATCGGCCATTTGTTCAGTTTCATAATCTTGCCATAGGCGACCATCTATCATAGTTGGCACGAATGGTTTGATATATTTACATTTTTTGAGCAGTAACTTTCGAGCTTCAATACCCGCTTTTACCGCTTCACGCCACAGGTAACGACCGCTCGCGCCTTCGTGCATTTTCGCGTTCACATCTAAGGCGGCAAACAGCGGATAGAAGGGGCTGGTGGATGCATGCATCATAAAGGCGTTGTTGAAACGTTTATGGTTGCAATATCTGGCTTGGCCATTGATATGCTTATCTTTTTTATGGATTTGTGAGGTTTGTGAGAAGCCTGCCTGCTGTTTATGTACCGACTGAGTCACGATAATGCCGGGATCTTCGGCGGTTAGTTCGAGTAAGAGTGGCGAGCAGTCATTCATCATGGGAATAAACTGCTCATAGCCAACCCAAGCCGAATCAAACAGAATGTAATCACATAGATGACCAATACGATCAACTACTTGGCGAGCATTGTAGATAGTGCCGTCGTAGGTGCCCAGTTGGATAATCGCTAAACGGAACGGACGTTTTTCATCGGCACGTTCTGGCGCAACGGCACGGATCTGTTCCCGTAAATAGGATTCTTGGAAGCAGTGGGCGTCGATACCGCCAATAAAGCCGAAGGGGTTACGGGCGGTTTCTAAATAAATTGGTGTTGCACCCGCTTGAATTAACGCGCCGTGGTGGTTGGATTTGTGGTTATTGCGGTCGAATAGGACTAAATCGCCTTTCGCTAATAGCGCATTAGTGGCCACTTTATTTGATGATGAAGTGCCGTTGAGTACGAAGTAGGTTTTATCGGCATTAAAGACTTTGGCGGCGTATTTTTGCGCATCGAGTGGAGCGCCTTCATGGATCAGTAAATCTCCTAATTTCACGTCGGCATTACACATATCTGCACGGAAAATCGTTTCGCCGAAGAAGTCGAAAAATTGGCGACCTACGGGATGTTTACGGAAGAATTGACCGCCCTGATGACCAGGACAGGCAAAGGTGGAGTTACCCATTTCCACGTATTTTTTCAGTGTGCCAAAGAAAGGCGGCAATAACGCTTGCTCATATTTTTGAGCTGCGGTTTCTACCTGTTTACCATAGAAATCGGTATTATCACCGCAGAGTTCAAATACCCCTGTAATCGATGAACAAACATCATCTGGGAAGGTTTCTTCACAGCAAACTGAAACGAAAATCGGCAGTTTTAATCCGGTGTTTTTAATCTTTTCAACAATACCATTCTTAACATCATCAACTGAGACTACAGCCGCTCCCACATCGCAAAAATCTGTGGTTAATACATTGACCACTTCTCTGTCGATATCAAAACAAGATCTAACAGATAAGCTGGCGGCAACTTTTAATGATTTCATCGTTAATTTCCCTTTTACTTTAAAAAGCTTTGGATACAACAGTGCCTATACCTAATTAAAAAATATTAATGGCATTAATTTAGATATGGCTATTCCGTATGCAGAGATGATGAGGTAACCAGTCGCTTTAGAATAAAAGAGATAAATTTATTCCAAGTGAATGACTTAGCCGCAACTTTACTGCACTAACAAAAGAATGCTTTGATTGGGGGCGAGACAATAAACCTTAATAAGCAGTAAAATAAGTGTGTAAGTCTATAAGGGTAATACCACTTTTTACCTGTTAGTTGGTCTACTACCTACGCAGGATTAGCGGAGGAAGATAAAGGCGTGATCGAAATAGTCACGTTGGCTTGGCATCATTATATGCCGCGTGCGCCTAATATGCGCCATGATTTTAGATTTCCTCTTCATATACGACTCCATTATGACTTAGAGAAAATAGTTAGGTTTTTATTACGGAGTGGAGTTTATATGTGAGTTATAAATAAAATCATGACCTATGTCTTACTTTTTAATAATCAGGTCTTAAATTTAACTTATTTTATTAATATTAAATTGACTCAACAATACTTAAGTATCTTTGTCTAAATTATGAAAATAAATATTGTCAGCATTATTTTAATGATGTTATTTGCATAAAATATCTTATGCTGTCTTGCTAATCTTAATTAAAAGGCTATTACAATAGATATCTTGATTTATACCGCACGGCACCCTTGCGTTTTTATGCATATTTTCTCTTTACAAAATCACAGGCATGCTTAAGGATTGCAAAAATAACCGTTTTTTTCTCACATTTGGGCATTTAGGGCAGATGTGATCCCTGACTTGACGCCTTTAGTGGGCTTTACCTATGACTTGGGGGCCTTAGCTGCGGCGCTGACCATGGTCATGCTCTATATTGATGATGAGGTGAAATCCCAAGCGGCGGATAAGTTAGCGCTGTGGTTTGGCGATAAGCCTGCAGAGCCTAAGTCTTAGTAGCGCAAATAGCGCATCTCATAAGCTAAAAATATGATTTTATTAGCAGTCGCCGATTGGGTTTTACCTTAGCTTTTTTAAGGAAAAAATATTTTTTTGCAAACGTTTCACTATTGCTTGATTGCGCTATATGCTAGCGCTGTTTTGTGAACCCATTGTGTGTGTTTAGGCAAATAAATGAAAAATATTATGGTAGTGTTCCTATGGTTTTTAGGAGTCTCTGCCGCTACCCCTGCGTTCGCCGATAAGGCCTCTCCGGAACAACTCGCCCGTCTATACCTCGATTTTATGGCTCAAACCAGTCGCCGTAGTGAAACCCTATGGCCGGGTTTTCGCCTCGACGATAAAGTGCATCTCTTTAGTTATGCTGGCAATGTTTGGTTACGCCAACCCGGTGGTGAAATTCTCCAAGACAACAGTGTGTTAGAGTCGGTTAACTTGCACTCGGGCTTGTCGATTAATTTTGGTTTTCCCCAATATCAAGGGCAGGCAGGGGTGCTTATTCAGCTCGAGTCCCCCACGATTCAATTTGATAGCACGACAAAAACTGCCGATTTGCCTTTTGTGATTTGGGCTGGCAACAGTGTGCATGAGGCGTTTCATTTTTATGCCCAATCCGAATGGCGAGTGCTAGAGGAAGGGCGTCGCTACGAAGGTGAAGTATTTCCGCTTAACCTAGATGCACGCTTTTATCGCCTACAGCTATTCAATGCCTTGATGGCGGCATTAACTGAGCCCGAGCAGCAAACGGTGCAGTTGGGATATGCGGCATACTGGTTGCAAGTGTGGCGTCAAGCCGCGCCCAATGAGGACAGAGTCAGCTATTTAAATGACTTAGTCGAAGGCAGTGCCAAGTATGTGGAGTTAGTCGCAGGGGCACGTTTTGTAAGCCAAAACCAAAGCCACCTAGAATATCAACCGATACTGTTGCAGTATGTCCACAACTACTACCAGCAACAGCAGATGTTAGGCGGTTGGAGCGCCGAAGCCGAAAATATCGGGGCATTGGCGGGAGTATTGTTGGATTTAACCCAAGACCCCAATGTCTGGAAAGAGTCAGTCATGTCGGGCATGCTACCCGTGGATGTGTTGCTCAATCGCGTTAAACCTATCACTCCACCCGTCGGGCAAAATCGTTTGCAAAAGAAACGTTTGCAAGACATGTTGGCCTATTATCCCGCGACCGAGCAAAAATTGGCACAGTTGCTCAAGGATGTGCAGGATCCTAAGGTGCCCTTATTAGTGATGCCGAGTGTGAGTGATAGCAGTAGCTTTATCGATGTGGGTGATATCCGCTCTGGCTTTTATGTTGTGCCTTATCAAGGTGATATAACCCAAGCTTATCTAGGGATGAGTTCACAATTCAGTAACTTAAATGTGAGTGGTAGTGCGTTATTAGATGTGCCCTTACAAAATTATTGTGAGGGCATTGAGGCGGCAACTCTGTTACCTTTGGCATTTCCCTTCCAGCGTGAAGGGCAGTATCTGGTATTTAATGAGTCGGAAGTCCATGGAACGATAAGGGTTTCTGCGAGTGTTGTTGAGGGACGAACCCTCTACTGTGCGATGAATTAATATGAGAAAAAATCAGCTCGAATTTACCTACATGCGTGGCATCGCGATTATTTTTATCGTACTTGGTCACAGTATTTATAACTCTGGAGAAGGGTTCCCACTGCTGCTGGAGAACTTACTCAGGGGAGGCACGGCTTTGTTCGTGTTTATCTCGGGGTACTTCTTCCACCGAATTTTCTATCAAGACTTCGACTACGGTAAGTTTATGAAGAATAAAGTACAAAATGTGCTTTATCCCTTCTTGGTCGTCTCCGTAGTGGGATTATTTTTCCTGTGCCTGCGCTGGTTTTTTTTGGAACAGCAGCCGCCTAGCCAAGTATTACTCAGCATATTTTATACGGTGCGCAACGGTTATATCCTGTATCCGCATTGGTATATTCCCTTCATCATGGCGGTATTTTTATTTTCGCCGCTGTTTTTGTGGTTTATCCGTTGCTCACAGCAGATGCGTTGGACGCTATTTGTACTGAGTTGTGTGGTGGCTATTCTGCTCCACAGGCCCATAGGCAATGTCAATTTTATCCACTCGGTAGTGTATTTTATGCCTTTCTATTTGATCGGTATTTTATATTCCCAAGATGAACATATTGTGACGCGCTACGGTTCCATTCTCAGTGCATTGGCCATGATTTTCTTGGTGGTAAGCCTAGTTGAACAGAGTTACATAGTGCAACACATAGGTAATTACCATAAGGCTCCGTTTGAATATAATGGTATCGATTGGCAGTTTATTCAAAAACTCTGCTTGTGCATACTGACATTGAATTTTTGCGAGTGGTTGTCGGGGCGCAGCCGTTTACCTTGGTTGGTGGCAATCGCCGAGATGAGTTTTGCGATTTTCTTTATCCATCCGCTGTTCGATATGCTGATTGGTGTGGTCACTAAACTACTACGTTACCGCTTCCCTCCTGGCTCCGCTGTGACGAGTGTGTTGTTTTCTGCGGGGATTTTTACCTTCCTTATGGTGGGCAGTATTATTACGGCCCGCTTTATCAAGAAGCATTTAGGTAACCGTTCCCGTACCTATATTGGTTGGTAATAGGTTGGGTTATTGCTAATACAAGCATAGGGGGATAATTCAGTTTGAATTTATCCCCCTATGCTAGGTTGTTTTCTAGTGAATAAAATGGAGAACACAATGACGTCCATTCTTACCCGACAGCGTTTAGGGCTTACAGCTCTGTGCTTGCTCGCCATGCCTGTTATTGCCACCCAAGTTGCCCCTCAATCCATGTTAACGCAACAGCAGCAAAGCTTTTTTGCACAGATTGCCGGTCACTGCGGTCACGCTTTTGCTGGCAAAGTGGTTTCTGGTGATAGCGCTGATTCGGCTTTTAGCGGTAAATCCTTGATTATGCATGTGCGTGAGTGCAGTGATACCGAGCTTAAGATCCCATTTCATGTGGGTGATGACCATTCACGTACTTGGGTGATAACCAAGACTTCGCAGGGGCTCAGGCTGAAACATGATCATCGGCACCAAGACGGGAGTGAAGATGCTGTGACTATGTATGGCGGTGATACGGTGGATGAAGGCACAACACAAAAACAGTCTTTTCCTATCGATAAAGACTCTATAGATAACTTCATCAAGAATGGGCTAGCTCAGTCGGTCACAAATGTGTGGCATATGGCGATTACACCAACGACTTTTAGCTATCAGCTCAAACGCGAAAACCGCGATTTTAAAGTCGATTTCGATCTAACCCAGCCCGTTGCCTTACCGCCAAAACCCTGGGGACATGACTAAATTTGACGCTAAACCAAAGGCAAAATTGGGTGATCCATTCAGGTTTATGGCTACAGACTTACTTTGAGATCGACAGGTTTTAGATTGAAAAAAACGGCGAGCACTGAGGCTCGCCGTTAGTTTTAAGCATCCCACTTTTCACGTTAATTTGCTTTCGGCTCGAAGCTAAAGCTTTGACCCGCGAGGGCGGCTTCAAACATTAAGCCGCCCTTAGCCGCAGTAAATACCGCCATACCATTGATGTATGCGCCCTTGGCCGATTGATTGCCACCGGATTGTCCAGCACCCGCAGAATTCCCCGTCGTACCCACCTGCGCGTTTGCGCCCACATTAATGGCAACCGCAGAGGCCTGTGCGTCAAACTCAAACGTGCCGCTGGTGAAGGCATCATAGGATTTAGCATCTTTAAAGAAGATGATCTCGCTGTAGGCTTGACCACCGAGCTGGAACCCAATAGATACTTGGGTCAGGCTAGAATCCCCCATATAAACACCGCCCTTGTAGACTCGGCCTTTACCATAGGCTGCCCCTATTCCTATGCCACCTTTACCCACAGTGGGGAACAGGGCATAGCCATAGGCGGTGTCGAAAAACTTACTGGTTTCTTTCGCTTTTTGGAAATTGGCTACGGCTTGATCGTAGCTTTCCTCAGCTTGGGCTGCGGGAATGCTAAAAAGGCTTACGAACAGGCATATGGATGCGGCAATGACAGTTAAAAATGATTTCATAGGTTTCCTCCTCGGGTCTTTGTGCTATCAGACTACTCTTTGTGATAACAAATAACAGCGTTAGCTGAAGAAATATCAGCTTAGGTTCAGCTTGTGTGGATATGTTTATGAGTGCGATATAAATTTTGAGGCTGAATTGAGCTTTTAGTTCTTAGTGTCGGGGGGCGTCTCGGAAGATTTATGGTTAGCTTCATTTGATTCTTTCTGAAGCTGTTGAATAAACTCGAATTCCTCTGGCGTTAACACTTCTGTCGTTGGGGACTCAATCTTAGGTGCTGGCGCCGCGATATGACCTTTTAAGTAGGCTGTGCGGGTAATTTGTCTAAGGCCATATGCGGCTAGGAAATAAAAACTCAGCAGTAAGCTTAAACGCGGCAATGCATGGGATAAGGGGGTGAGGATGTCCCCAAGATAGAAGGGAAGTATCACCACAAATACGCGAATTAACCAGTTAAGCAGCATGGCTAAAGTCAGGCCAAATAACCAACGGAAATGAATTAATCTTAGGGTTTCCTGTGGCGCATTAATGGGTTGCTGCTGGCGCTGTTGGTATCGCCGAAACAGAAACCACAGCGCCACAAAGTAACTGCTGGTTTGAATAAAGAGTAATAAGGGGAGCGCTAAACCCCAATGGCTAAGATCTATGTGTTGGCGATACAGGAAGAACTCAGCTTGGAACCAGATAGCATCTTTATGCAGATTAAGCCTCAGTGCAATATCCAGTATGGCAAGACACAAGGTGAAGACCGAAGGCCAATAATGTCTAGAAAACCCAATGGGTTCAGTGCTTTGCTCTAGGCTGCGTTTGCAGTATAGATAGAGCAGGGGCATGAGTAGGAAATAAATGGGATTAATTAGATTAAATAAAATATGTATGGGGATGGGAGAGTTATCGCGATTGAGCATACCTGTGAGGAAGTAAAGGGCGATAAGACTTAAGAAACCTGCGAGCAGCTTTTGGTTACTATAGGCGTGGTAAAAATAGCGAATATAAATAGCTAACGCGAGACAATGTAAGCCTCCAAATAATGATAACCACCAGTAAGCTTGAGCGAAAAAAGTATTAAATTCGTTCATTTTTGACTCCTCGAGCCCTGTTATAACAGGGAAATTCGAGGCGCAAAAGTGTTACTAAGCTTTTTTCTGTGAAATAGCGATACGTTGATGTCGATTGGATGCCGCTTCGGGGACAGATTCTGGTACGGGCGTCCGCTCTGCCAGTAAGTGCTTGATTGCGCGAATGGGATGCGGTAACAGCATACGGGGGCCCGAGAAAATCATGATCTCTTTGACCATTTTCTTCTGCGCGGGTTTGTAGCAATGCACTGGGCATTTATTGCAGGTTGGTTTATTTTGGCCATAGGGGCAGCGATCGAGGCGTATTGCGGCATAATCTAATAGCGCTAGGCAGTCATCACACAGACCCGTTGCATCTTGGCCTTGATGTTTCGCCCGGCAGTAGATTTTCATCATGGCGGCAATCGTTTGGTGTTCGTAAAGCAGTTTACCCGTCAGTAGTTCAGCTGAACCCATGGAAATACCTTAGTGTGTTACTCGGATATCCCATAATAGGCAGTGAAGTTGGCGCTGACAAAACAGAAGCGCCAAATTATGAAGATGCGCACAAAATAATGCTTTAAATATGCATGACCTTATCGGCATCTAAGGTCCAGCGGGTAAGATCCTGCAATGTTCCTATTTGTGCGCCATCGATGATCATGTCCACAGTCACACCTCGCGCTTGGGCGCAGGTTTTACAGAGTAGGATCGGGACTTGCTGCGCCGAGAGGATTTCGAACATCTGCTGTAGGTTATAGCTTAAGTCGGGTGTGGTTTGCTGCTTGAGCACACCCAATACGGCGTCTGACATTAAAAATAGTTTTAGATCAACAGCTTGTTCACCATAATCCTTAAGGGCTAATGCTATGCGTAAACTATTAAACAGTTTTTCAGTCCCATAGGGACTCGCGTGGGCGACGATCAGTATTTTTTGCATAAGCTTTTTCTACTTTAAATGAGTCATTCTCTAAGTCATAGATAAAGGGAGGGGCAAGGCGTCAGTCTACAGCAGTTTACTATAACGATTTGAGCGTAAGATCGTATAAAAAGGCATAAATACTTGATTTACACTGACACTATGGACTTTAATAGCGGTTAATCTCTGCTCAATTTTTGGATAGAACCCGTTGCCAGCCACACATGCTATGTGGGCCTGGTAAGCCAATTGATACAGCTTCCGGCGGGAAGCTGCCATTAAAGGTGAAGAAGAATGAAGGTTATTGTCGTTTTAATACTGATTGCCGTTGGGGTGTTTTTATTTCTTCGCGCCCAGCGTTTGGCGAAAGAAGAACAAGAGGCGATGAAGCCTAAATCGACCACGGTAAAACCTGTTGTTCCTACCGAAGAGGCACCTATTTCCTCCGCGACTGCTGAACCCGAGCGGGTAGAGTCCGAGCCAGTTGAGCAGGCAGAGGACCCTCGCGTGGTGGAAGTTGAGCCTATCATCGAAGTTGAAGCCGAATTGATGCCCCGTGAGACTGACGACCCAGCGAATATTTCGGTGGAGATAGACACAGATATTATCGAAGTCGATATGCCTGCGGCTCATAATGAAGAGGCGGTGATCATTCTAGGCACTACGCCTACAGATGAGCAAACTGACAGCCAAGAGGACGTTAAAGTCGAAGCAGAGCCGGCATCGAGCACGCGTTCCGAGGTTGTTGCGCCAGGAGTTTGGGCGAATGTGACCTTAGTTCGGGCCTTTGAAGAATATCAAAGTGCGGTGTCAGCCAGTGCCCGCTATACCGCGCTGCAAAATATGGTCGCTGAGTGCTACAAGCAGCGTAAATCGGCGGATTACCTTAACTATGGCGCTCAGTTAACCGAAGAGTATATTGCACTGTTCCAAGTGGCCAGCGCCGAGCAAGATAAAAACACTGAGCTTAAATCTTCCGGTTTCCTTCAATTAGCAACCTTATTGAATGATACCCAAGCCTTCGATGCCGCCATTGTCATTTGTCGTAAAGCACTAGAGCTTGGGTTGAGCGATGGCACTGTCACTGGCTTTGAGGGCCGTATCAATCGGATTGAGAAAGCACAGGCAAAGGCAAATAGTGTATTGTAGGGATAAACCCTTAGACGAAAAGCGGTTATTTCCCCCGCCTAGGCGGTGTAGAATCCCAGTTAACTGAATGCGCAAAAGGCGAACTAAGGTTCGCTTTTTTTATGGGTTAATACGATGAAACTAAGTTTTGCCATGCCGAGGCTGTTCCTTATGCTGGGGTTATTATTTTTGAGTGCTTGCACTAAAACGCCCGAATGGACCCTGTTCTACTATAACGATGTGAGTGCCCTACCTGTGGTCCCACTGCAAACCGAGGATATTCATGGCTATTACGACACCTTAGAACAATGCCAGAGTAAAGCCCTGGGCATGCAGCGTTTAAAGCAGGGGGATAATATGGGCGCGGGTGTTTATCAATGTGGGCACCTCTGTGGGCTCGATGATAAGTCGGTGCTGGTGTGTAAGAGTTTGAGCCAATAGGCGGGTAGAGATGAAGTTCAAACAGGATTTTTTTACTCAGCTGCCTGAGTTCTATTCCCAAGTCTATCCCCAGGGTATCAGTCATCCCCATTGGCTTGCTTGGAGCGACGATGCTGCGCAATTAATCGGCTTAACTCAGCCTACCGATGAGTTATTGCTGGGACTCTCTGGCAATGCCGCCGTCGATGGCGCGACTTACTATGCCCAAGTGTATAGCGGCCACCAATTTGGTGGCTATACACCGCGTTTAGGGGATGGACGGTCGATCATTCTCGGCGAAGCGATGGGGCCTAATGGTGCATGGGATGTGGCGCTAAAGGGTGGCGGTCCTACGCCATACTCGCGCCATGGCGATGGCCGTGCCGTGATGCGCTCAGCGGTACGGGAGTTTTTAGTCTCAGAAGCCTTACACTATTTACATGTGCCGACGACCCGAGCCTTGGCTGTGATTGGTTCTGACTTACCCGTATGGCGTGA
The DNA here is from genome assembly GCF_002783505.1 of Shewanella sp. CG12_big_fil_rev_8_21_14_0_65_47_15. Taxonomy (GTDB): domain Bacteria; phylum Pseudomonadota; class Gammaproteobacteria; order Enterobacterales; family Shewanellaceae; genus Shewanella. The sequence continues at coordinate 26,762 of NZ_PFGL01000022.1, read as the reverse complement.
GAGTCAAGAAACCGCAGCCATCACAGTGCGCTTAGCCCGTAGTCATATTCGTTTCGGCCATTTTGAATTTTTCTGCCATAGCGAACGTGGCCGCGCCGATAAGCTGACCCAATTACTCAATTTCACTATCGCCCAGCATTATCCGCACTTGAGTTGCGATCCATCGGGTTACAAAGCGTGGTTTTTACAGGTGGTACAAGATACCGCCAGAATGATAGCCCATTGGCAGGCAATAGGTTTTGCCCATGGGGTGATGAACACGGACAATATGTCGATTCTGGGTGACAGTTTTGACTTCGGCCCCTTCGCCTTCCTCGATACTTTCCAAGAAGATTTTATCTGTAATCATTCGGATCCCGAAGGCCGCTATGCCTTTGGCCAGCAGCCCGGAATTGGCCTATGGAACCTGCAACGCTTAGCCCAAGCGCTCACACCTGTGATCCCATCTGATGATCTGATCGCCGCGCTCAATCAATATCAGGATGCGTTAGTACAACCTTATTTGCACTTGATGCGGGCAAAATTAGGTCTACCAGCGTTTGAGGTGCCAACGGTGGAGCAGGATAAGCAAGATCTGGAGCTTATTGGCCGTTTCACTGTGTTAATGGAGAAAAACCGACTCGATTACACCCAGACTTGGCGTCAATTAGGCAAGTTAGATCCGACCAGTAAACACAGTGCGTTGCGGGATGACTTTATCGATGTCAGTGAATTTGATGCTTGGTATCAGGCCTATCAACAGCGATTGGGTGCTGTAGCCGATATTAACGCGTGGCAAACTGAGCGTAATAGCGTAAACCCCAAGTATATTTTGCGTAATTATTTAGCCCAAGAGGCCATTATCGCGGTCGAAGAGGGGAATTTGGCACCCTTGCATAGATTGCAAAAGATCCTGAGCCAGCCCTTTGCCGAACACGCTGAACATGAAGACTTGGCCAAGCGTCCACCGGACTGGGGCCAAGGTTTAATCATGTCATGTAGTAGTTGATTGGATAACAAGCATGAAATTACCAAGCACACACCTAAAAGCCATTAGCTTAAATACCATTAACTTAGATAGAAGTGCCTTAAGTTTAGCGGTTAGTGCGGATATCGATTTCGATAGTTTCGCCGATTTTGCCGAACCTTTAGCCGCGGCGCTCGATTGCACTGTGCGTGAGCGTCAGTGGGGGGCCGACAGGCATCAATGGTTATTAGAATTTGAAGGCAGCCAGTTATGGCTCAATTATGAGTTTTACGGCAACATTTGCTGGCTCTCGACCGAACGGGAAGCCGATTTCGAGGTGTTGGAATACCTAGCCACTTTGCTGCAACCTCACCTAAGAGTGAACTGAATATGAGTCAAAATCTGGTTAACCAAAGTAACTCGTTATCCGTGAGTCAGAGCGACAAGGGGGCTGAGTTTCATTTTCAGGCCCTTACTCCGGATTTGATCTTAGATGCCATAGAGAGCCTTGGCATTTATCCCGAGACAGGGCTACTGGCACTCAACAGCTACGAGAACCGCGTCTATCAATTTCGCAGCGATGAAGGACTGCGCTTTGTGGTGAAGTTTTATCGCCCTAATCGCTGGAGCGATGCCCAAATTCAAGAAGAGCACGACTATGCGCTTGCCTTAGCCGCTGAAGATATTCCCATGGCGGTGCCCCTTGTGTTAGAAGGCAAAACTTTGCACTACTACCAAGGTTTTCGGTTTACTTTGTTTCCTTCCCTCGGGGGGCGAGCCTTTGAAGTCGATAATTTGGAGCAGTTGGAATTAGTGGGCCGGTTTATCGGTCGTATGCATCAGTACGCTGGGCAGGAAGCGTTCAGTGAACGTGAGCCGCTTAATCCGCAAATATTAGGCGCCGAGCCGCTCGCGTGGTTAAAGCAATCTGAGCTGGTCCCGACAAGCCTGCGAGTGGCATTTTTTACTGTGGTAGAACAAGTGTTAGCTAAGGCGAATGCCATCTGGGCACGCCAAGGTTTTAGTGCTATTCGACTCCATGGGGATCTACACCCTGGCAATATTTTATGGACGCCCGATGGCCCAGGTTTTGTGGATTTGGATGATGCGCGTATGGGCCCTGCGATCCAAGATCTGTGGATGATGCTAACGGGTGATCGAGCGCAACAACTTATGCAGCTTGAGATTTTACTCGAGGCCTACGAAGAGTTTTGTGAGTTTGATACTAGGCAACTGGCCTTGATTGAACCGCTGCGGGCGTTGCGTATGGTGCACTATAACGCTTGGATTGGCAGGCGTTGGCAGGATCCTGCTTTCCCGATGAACTTCCCTTGGTTTGGGGATGAAAAATATTGGGAGCAACAGATTTTGGCTTTTAAGGAGCAGCTTTTTGCCCTTGAGGAGCCCCCACTGAGCCTAGTGCCTTATTAAACAAAAATAATGTCACAGACGTATCTTGTGACATGAGATTGAACTCTTAGGCTTGAGTTACACTCGAAAAATAGAATATGTTAGGCTCCAGCTCATTTATACAATTGATTTAAGGAATTTTCATGAAAAAAGTATTACTTATGGCCGCTGCGCTATTATTGGCACCACTGGCTGCGTCGGCTGTAGAATACCAAGAAGGTGTACATTACACAGTGATTAACGATGGCCCAGCGACGGCCAAACCAGAGATCACTGAGTTTTTCTCTTTCTATTGCCCACACTGCTACAACTTTTCTAAAACGGTAGTACCAAAAATCTTAGCCGAGAAGCCGGATGACGTGGCTTTCAATCAGGCACACGTCGATTTTATTGGTAAGGAAATGGGTGTCGAAATGTCACGTGCCTTTGCCGTGGCACACCAATTAAATGTCGATGATAAAATGGATGCGGCACTGTTTGCTGCAATCCATGAGAAGAAGCAACACTTCACGAGTCTTGCCGATATTCGCGCACTTTTTGTGGCTAATGGTGTCGATGGTAAAGCTTTTGATGCCGCCGCCGAGTCTTTTATGGTGAAAGCACAAATGGCTAAAATGAAACGTGATACGGAAAATGCCAAGCTGACGGGGGTTCCTGCCTTAGTGGTTAATGGTAAGTATCGTGTTGAAACGGGGGCGATTAAGTCCTACGACGAGCTGTTGGATATCGCCTACTATTTAGCGAAAAAATAACCGCTTTCTGATTATCATCTTGCTGTTTATGCATAAGTGATAGTATCGAGTGTACCCGTTATCGAAGGAGCCTCTAGGCTCCTTTTTTGTTGCGGTAAAGGGAACATAAAATGGACTGCAACGTAGTTTAGTATTAAGTAATTGAACTTATTAGATAAATATAAGCAAAAAATAGGTAAAAAAAACCGTACCCCCGATAACGGAAAGTACGGACCTGAGCCATAGGGCTCATTTTTACCCTGAGTAACACAGCCAATGTAGCAGCGCGTCAAAAAAATGGCAAGTGTCAATATTATGGCGCTTTGAAGTGGGTAATATATAAGAAATATATAAACCAATTAAATCATATAATTAATGGTTTTTAGTGTGAAAGAACGAAAAAAAGAGCGTAGGAGATGAAACTCAATGGATAAACTTTCTGTCAAACAACTGTAATTAAAAACAACAAGAATGCATGTAGGGGGTCATATGAGAGTTTTCCCTGTCTACGCACCTAAGCTTATTGTTAAGCATGCGCGTATTTTCCTGACTGGCGTGATATGGGTTAAAGACTTAGGACGATTAGAATTTGAGAAGGGACGTTTCTTATTGCCAAAAAAAAGCCTGCCAAAAGTGAAGCAGGCTATTTTAGAATTGAACGAATTGATTGAAGCGCAGAACCATCAAACCAAAACAGCTTAGATTTCGCTGTTGAGCAGGCCAACCAGTCCAGTGACTTTTTCGTTCCAAGAAGTGAGTTCTTGTTGCAGTTGTTGGTTTTGCTCGTTCAGTTGTTGATTATGCTCACTCAAGGTTGAAGCTTTTTGCTTCTCTTCTTCAAGCTCCATTTTTAGAAGCTCGATGGTTTCGAGTGCAGCCTGGATTTTGGTTTCCAGTTTGGACAGTAATTCAAGGCTCATCTGGAGAGTCCTATGGTTTCTGGATGGGATTGTGATTCTAGCAGTGCCAAGAGCATAAGGAATAGTGATTATTACCGTTTGGCGAAAAAACGTCCGATAACTGAGTTCTAATTCAAGTTTTTTTGCATTTGTTATTAACTCGTTAGTATTCTTGGTTTTATTTATTATCGGAATGGCTTATGTCACCCAGCCTGCTCGCCATACTTCCCCTGTTGCTCACTCTCATTTTGGCTCTGTGGCTACGTCGAACCTTGATAGCGCTCGGGGTTGGCATTATCTCCGGCGCCTTGATTATTGCCCATTTCGATATTATGCAAACCGGCGGCTACTTAGCCGAAATTGGGCTAAAACAGTTTTATAGCCAAGGCGCTTGGCAGTGGTGGCATCTTAACGTTCTGCTCGCCATGCTATTGCTTGGCAGCATGACACAGTTATTGGCTCGGGGTGGTGCAGTCGGGCAGTTTGGCGATTGGTTATATCGCCGAATTCGCACCGAGCGCCAGGCGCGTCTTGGGATCGTTTTTCTCGGTTGGTTGGTGTTTATCGATGGCATTTTTAGCTGCTTGGCCGTGGGTCATGTTTGTCAGCCCTTGAGTCAGCGTTACGGCATTCGCAATGAGCAGCTCGCCTATCTGGTTGATTCGAACGCTTCACCCCTCTGTGCTTTGTTACCTTTTTCGAGTTGGGGCCCCTATGTGATGGCCTTGCTCGCGGGGATAAGCTTTCTCCCCATCTCACCGCTGCAGGCCTTTATTGAGGTCGCTGCACTCAACTTTTACGCCATATCCACCTTAGGATTATCCCTGCTGGTCGCTTGGTTTGGGTTGGGATTTCGCCCCTTGAATACAAGCCCTCAGATGCCGGGGCTTTCGGCGATGATCGTTGCCGAGGCGGATACAGGGGGCAATCCTTGGTTATTGGCCTTGCCAATGTTAACCCTGCTTGGGGCTTCGGTGGGGTTAACCCTGTGGTCAGGGGCACAGCAGGTAGTTTCGTGGGATCTGGCAGAGTGGTTAGCTCAGGCCGATATTGGCGCGTCTATGCGCAATGCTTGCCTGCTGGCGACACTGGTTACCTTAGTCATGCTAAGCGTTTCGGGGCGACGAATGGCTGAGCTATTCGGGGATCTTAGTCATGGCGTGCGTATGATCACCTTTGCGATTGCCATTTTGCTTTGTACTTGGATGATAGGTGCCGTGATCCAAGATTTAGGGGTAGCGACTTTACTGGCCTCGTGGGCCAAGCTGTATCTGTCGGCGCAATTGCTGGTGGCGGGAATGTTTTTGCTCTGTGCCCTTATGGCATTTGCTACCGGTTCGAGTTGGGGCACTTTTGCGATTATGATCCCGATTGGCGGCGAAATTGCCCACACTGTGGATGTTAGTTTGTTGCTTCCCGTATTGGGTGCCGTGATGGCGGGCTCGGTATTTGGTGACCATTGCTCACCCATTTCGGATACCAGTGTACTGAGTGCAACCAGTTCCGGTTGTTTGCCCCATGACCATGTAGTAACTCAGTTGCCATTTGCTTTGATCGCGGCATGTGCGGCCCTAGTTGGATATCAATTAGTCAATTTAGCCGTGGCAACGCCGTTAGTGTGGCTGGCCGTGGTGAGCAGTAGCCTAGGATTATTTGCCTTGATGGCACGTTTTTATCCACCTTGGCCTAGGTTAGTAGCGCAGACATAAAGTCTGTTTATCGCTAAAATGGCCGATTCGATTTGAGCCGAACCCTTTTTCAAGTGTACTGATTTAAGAGAGCATCAATATGAGCATTATCCGTTTAGACATTGGCACCCGCATGAGTAGCACAGTCATTCATCAAGGCACTGTGTATTTGTGTGGCCAAGTGGCGAAGGACAAATATCAAAATATCACCGAGCAAACTACGACTATGCTAGAGGAGGTCGATAGTTTGCTCATACAGGCGGGGAGTTCGCGGGAGCATTTATTGTCTGCGACTCTCTATCTGAAAGATATGAATGACTACGATGCGATGAATACGGTATGGGATGCTTGGGTGCCTAAGGGTCATGCGCCAGCCCGCGCTTGCGTACAAGCAGCCATTGCCGAGCCGGAATATTTGGTTGAAGTTTCTGTGATTGCGGCGGTTGCGGTTTAAGCGTTAAGCTATTTTTCGTCCAGTTTAGAAACCTGTTTCGATCCCTATTTCGAATCCTGTCACCGAGTGTCATGACTCGGTGGATTTTTATCCTCCTAACACACTCTATCTAAGCCTACATATTTTTAGCGCAATAAGTATTCCATTAAATGTGCCGGGACAAGCGGCGGATGCTCTCCATATTGTTTTGAGAGTGCGGTGGCGATAGTCTCAATATCTTGTTGGGCTAAGCCTTGTTCGATAATGGTAAACGCCCAAGAAGCCTCGGTTTTGAGTTTGAGGAAATAGGCTTATCTCATCGGGAGTTCGATCCTATTGTGGCAAAAATACTTGCCATTGGCATTAGCCCCTTGACTTTATTCCTATCGCTCCCTAGTCTGCTTGTTCAGTAATCAAGGTGGTATGCGATGGAAATAAAATATAATTTAAAACCTGCGTCCGAGCGCCGTACTGAGCAATTCAAGCCCGAGGGGAATGTGGGCTTCGGTAGCCTCAGAACCGATCATATGTTTTTAATGGATTACCGCGATGGCGAATGGCGTGATCCGCGAATTGTGCCCTATGGTCCATTTGAAATGGCGCCGGGAGCAATGGCATTACACTATGGTCAGTCAATCTTCGAAGGCGCGAAGGCCTTTATGCATGAAGATGGTGAGATCTATACTTTCCGTATCAATAAAAACGCCGAGCGGATGAATCGCTCCGCCGATATCGTCTGTATTCCGAATATTGATGAGCAGATGCAAATCGATGCGATCAATGCCTTGATCGATGTCGACCGCCTGTGGTTTCCGATGCAAGAAGGTGCGTGTTTATACATTCGTCCCTTTATTTTTGCGACCGAAGATCGACTCTCCGTTAGCCCCAGTTCTCGCTATACCTTCTGCGTAGTACTAAGCCCAAGTGGTGCCTATTACGCTGCGGGCGTGAATAAAGGCATACGCTTACTGATCAGTAAAACCTACCACCGCGCGGTATCGGGCGGGACCGGGGCATCTAAGGCGGCGGGTAACTATGCTGCCTCATTACGTGCGGGTAAAGCGGCGGCGCAGTTTGGAGCATCCCAAGTGCTGTATCTCGATTCTACCAATCAACAGATTGAAGAAGCGGGCGCGATGAACCACTTCCATATTCTGAAAGACGGCACTGTGATTATCCCGACCTTCACCGATACCATCTTAAAATCCATTACCTCGCAATCCATTATGGAATTGGGTGAGTTGCTCGGCTGCGAAATTCGCCAAGAAACCGTGATGCTAGATAAGTTTATTGCCGATATCGAGTCCGGCGAAATTATCGAGGCGGGGGGATTTGGTACTGCGGCCGTGGTCTCTGCTGTGGGTTCCTATATTTTTGAAGATGGTCGCGTTGTGACTGTCGGCAATGGCGAAGTGGGTGAGCATATTCAGCGCATTTACAAACTTTATACCGAGATCCAAAAGGGCCATATCAAAGGCCCCGAAGGCTGGGTCAAGCGTGTCGAGCGTATCGCGCCTTAAACGATAAAAAATGCAACAAGAAGGCTCCCTAGGGAGCCTTCTTTATGTCCACAGTTTGTCCTTTAGGACTGCTGCGACAATGGCTTAGATTGATTACCGAGCAGTACGAGACAATCTTTCGCGCTAAGGGGTTTACTGAGTAAGAACCCTTGAACCTGATCACAACCCTGTAGGGCTAAGAAATTGAGCTGCTCTTGGGTTTCTACCCCTTCTGCAACTACATTGAGTTCGAGACTGTGTGCCAGAGCGATAATGGCGCTGGTAATGGCGGCATCATCGGGATCGTTAGTGATATCACGGACAAACTCCCTATCAATTTTTAGGGTATCGATGGGGAAACGTTTAAGGTAACTCAGGCTTGAATAACCTGTGCCAAAATCGTCTACGGCAATGGTTAATCCTAGGGCTTTTAGTTTCGCCAAAATAGTCACAGATTCCTGTGGATTACCCATGATCATCGATTCGGTCAGTTCGAGTTCGAGTGATTGAGCTGGCAGTCCCGATACCGCGAGTGCCACTTCAATCGTCGAAATAATATCTGCTTTGAGTTGGCGGGCCGATAGGTTAATGGCCATGCTGAAGTCTTTAAAGCCCAATTCATTCCATTGGGCTAACTGTTGACAGGCGTGGTTAATCACCCAGAGACCAATTTGATTAATGATGCCCGTTTCCTCAGCCAAAGGAATGAATTCTACCGGAGAAATCGGGCCAAGCTCTGCATGATGCCAGCGTAGCAAGGCTTCTAAGCCCGTGAGTGAACCATCGCGCAGGGAGAACTTAGGTTGATAAACTAGGCTCAGCTCATTGCGTGAAATAGCTTGTTTTAACCCAGCTTCGAGCTGTACATGGCGGGTGGCCATCTCATTTAGCTCGTGGGTATAAAACTGAAAATTATTTCTACCTAAGGACTTAGCGTGGTACATGGCGGTATCGGCAAACTTAATTAATGAGTCTGCATTGTCAGCGTCGTTAGGATAGAGACTAATTCCTATCGAGGTTGAGATGGTCAAGGATTTATCATCTAGTAAGAAGGGAGCTTGGAAGGCCCGTAGTAATTTTTCCGATATCAGTGTTGCCGCCTTAGTTTTGGCGACGCCTTCTAAAATAATGGTAAATTCATCGCCCCCTAAGCGTGCAACCGTGTCACCTTCCCGCACGGCATTTTGCAGTCGTACTGCGACCGCTTTGAGCAGCAGATCGCCTATATGGTGACCCATAGAATCATTGATATGTTTGAATCGGTCGAGATCTAAGAACAGCAGGGCAACGATGTTATTCGACCTATGGGCCTGGGAAATGGCGTGATTGAGCCGATCTTGGAAAAGAGTGCGGTTAGGCAGGCCAGTTAAGGTATCGAAACTGGCTAAAAAACGAAGATCTTCTTCGGCTTTTTTACGCTCGGTAATATCGGTAAATACTGCGACAAAATGGCTGGTTTCGCCTTTAATGTCTATGACTTGGTTGATCTCAAGCCAGACTAACAGTGCCTTGCGTCCCTTATTGCGGATCCAAATCTCACCGACCCAATGTTTATGGCGTAATAGCTGTTGTTCTATATTGTTAAATAGGCCCCTTTGTTGCCTGCTATAGGCTAAGTGCACCAAATATTTGTCGCAGATTTGGCGCTCCGTATAACCCGTAATGGCACAAAACGCCGGATTCACCGAGCGGATACGATAATCTAAGCTCGCCACAACTACGGCCTCGTTCATGCTGTTGAGTACTTGAGAGGAGAGTATTAGCTCATTCTCAATCAGTTTACGGGAAGTGATATTGCGGCTTGTGCCCGTCATGCGTATGGCTTGATGATTACCGTCACTCTCTACCACTTTGCCGCGTTCTAAGATCCAAATCCAATTGCCGGGAGAGCGTTCAATGCGATACTCGACCTCAAAAAAAGGCGTGCGGCCTTGCAGGTGTTCGGCTAACTCATGTTTAAATTTTTCTCTATCCTCGGGATGGATGCTTTCATGTAACAGATGATGGCCGCTCCACTGGGGAATAGAGCTGTCCATATTCGTGCGGTAGACTCGGTTCTCTTTGATATTCCAGTCCCACATCCCATCACCAGATGCCCATAGGGCGAGTTTGAGGCGTTCCTCCGAGGCGCGGATACTGGTTTCAAACTCTTGTTGCTGTTGGCGTTTTCGTTTGCGCCAGAGGATAAACCAAATCAATAAGATAACAGCGATGAGACAGTAAAAGACATAGGCAAGCTGGGTGCGATAGAAAGGGGCCTGCACTCTTAGGTCGACGAGTAGCGCATAAGTGCCTTCACCGTTGTATTGCAGGGAATGGCGAACATGTAGCACGTATTTTCCAGGGTTAATATTGGTAAAGGTGATTTCATTGCCGGAGGGTAAGTCGTGCCACTGATTATCAAAACCTTCAAGGAAATAGCTAAAACGGTTTTTACCCGTATAGCTAAAGTCCAATGAGGTCACTTCAAAACTCACCAGTTGATCATCGTAGTGCATCACGATTTGAGGGGGGCGGCTTAGATCTAAAATTGTGTGGTTTTTGCCTGCGATCTTATAGGCGGTTAAAGCCACTTTGGCCTCATCCCGTTGATCGGGAATGGTCTTGGGATTAAAGCGGTTTATGCCATGGATACCACCAAACCAGAGGTCACCATCATGGTCCTTGAGTTTTACGCCACCATTAAACTCCAATGCCTGCAGGCCTTCTTGCTCATTGAAATTGATAATCTTGTTAGTCATGGGATTCAGCTTGCCAACCCCAGCGTTACTGCTAAACCAAATATCATGTTTTTCATCTTCGAGTAGAGCATAGATAGTATCACTGGGCAGCCCCTGCTCGCGGGTGTAGTGGCTAAAACCCGCATTGGGGGCATTAGATGAGAGCTTGCTGATCCCGCCATGGGTAGCAAACCAAGTATCCCCATTGGCGGTGATCAAAACATCCCGTACACGGTTATTGATAATGCTGTTTTTGTCATCGGGTTGATGGGTAAACGCTTGGCCCAATCCCGTTTGCATATCGAGCTTAACTAACCCATTGAGTGAACCTATCCACAGGATGTTTTTGTCTGCTCTAAGGGTAACTAATATATTTTGTGCAGGATAAAAGCCTTCAATATCGGTGAGCGGCACAGAGATAAACTCATCTTTATCAGTGATTTTGCGATAGAGGGCGTGGGAAGTGGCAATCCAAAGCCTGTCTTGGCCATCCATTTCTATACTGCGGATATAGTTTGCCTCCGAGGTCTGATCTTGACTGTTGCTGACGTTAAGTAGGGTGAACTTTCCATTGGGGGTTAATCGCCCTAAACCATAGTTGCTGGCAAACCAAATGCTCCCCTGCTTATCTTGGGTAATATCGCGCAGTATTAAATTTAAATTAGGTAGCTCGACCCCGAGTGCCTTAGCAAAGTGAGACGAATAATACTGGTACTGATGGCTATTGGGGGGAAGCCGTTTAAGGCCTGCACCTTCAGTACCTATCCAGAGTGCACCATCCTGGCTGCGAAATAGCGCTCGAATATTATTACTCTGTTGCGGTAACTCGGTAGTATATTCAAATAGATGCTGGAAATACTGGCGGCGAGTGTTGATCTTATTGAGCCCTGAGTAGCTGGCGCCGAGCCATAGATTACCAAAGGGATCCTGTAACAGACTTAATATATTGTTTTCACTGATACTGTCTGCGCGTTTGGTATCGTATTTATGATAGGTGGCCGCTAACTGTCCTCCCTTTCTATCCAGTTGGATGAGGCCCGCCTCTGGACCCACTGCCCAGAAGCGTCCGAGGGGCGTTTGGATAAAATCTTTAATATAAGCAGTGTTATTTTCGGTTTGCCATAGCACTTCACCCTGTTGGCTGATGAGATCGTAGTGCCATAGTTGATTACCGAGCGCTAAGGTGATGGAACGTGTCGAATTGGCTTTAATTTGATGGGCGGTCAAGTTTTGCGGCACATTGAGGCGGGTAATAGTGTTACTGCTCACTGCAAAGGTGCCGCTATTCTGTGTCCCCGTGAGCAAATAGGTATTTTCAACATTGGCGAGACTGGTGATATAGGGCTCGACACTGTTGCCTAAGTTGACTTGGCTGATCCGCTGCGTTCTGGTTGATAGGGAAAATAGCCCACCTTGAGTGCCAATCCAGAGGGTATTACCAACGATATTGAGTCTAGTCACCCTAAGATCTGTTAATCCTTGCTCTAGCCCAAAACGTTCAAAGGAGCCAGTCTTGAGATCGAGCCGATTTACCCCTTGGCTAAAGGTGCCCACCCAGATGTAGCCATCGGCATCTTGGATAATATCTGAAACATAACTTTCAGAAATGCTGGTAGGATCATTAGGGGAGTGGATGAATAGGTTGAAGTTATGGCCATTGTAGCCATGCAGACCATCTTGAGTGCCAATCCAAAGCATGCCAGCACTATCCATAAATAGACTGGTGATAGTGTTTTGATTGAGCCCGTTCTCGCTGCGAATATGTTCAAACTTCAGTTGAGTGTTAGCAGCACTTAAAGGTTGGGAAACCCCTTTGAGTGAAAAGCTAAATAAACTCAGGGCACAAAGAGTGATTAGCACTAGCCGATGGATTTGTAGACTCAAATTTACCCCTATCAAATAACCCTTTTATCCCCATAGCGTGGGTATTGTTCACCTTGGTTTTATTGGGGGCTAGCGTATAACCGAGCAAATAGACCCATTCAGTAAAAACAAAGGTAGATCAGCGCAACATAGGCGTTCTTACAGGGTATTAATATGTTTATTATTCTTATACGGCCTAGGAAGCTTAGCATTTTTTACAGTATGCCAACATACAATTAGCCGTTCTTTTGTGGAAGGTATATGTATACATAAAATAAAAAGACCTTGCCGGAAGGGGGAAAGCAAGGTCTTTGGTTAAACTATTTTAAGGCTATAGCGGGTGCATCTCAGTTATGGGTATAACCGAGATCAAGATCTAAATATGCTTGTGTGTTTATGATCCGTTCACGCTCTGCAAACGACACCATCTGCTCGGCAATGCTGCCACTGTCACCCTGCTCGAGAATGGTGCGTAAGGTGTGCTGACAAGCATGGATTGTCGCTCGCTGTAAGTCAGAGGGAATAATAATGAACTTGTATCCCAATGCTTGCAGTCTGTCCTTCGACACCAGCGGTGTTTTACCGCTGTGGAACATATTGATGAGCTTAGGCTGCTTGATATGCTTAGCGATTAGATCAATTTGCTCAACGGTTTCGGGCGCTTCGACAAAAATCACGTCGGCACCTGCCGCTAAATACGCTTGTGAGCGTTCTATCGCAGCGTCGAATCCTTCAACGGCGATCGCATCCGTGCGGGCAATTAAGATAAAATCTGGATCAGTTTGACTATCTTTGGCGACACGGATCTTGTGCACCATTTCTTGGGTACTCACCAAAGATTTATCATTCAGATGGCCGCAACGCTTTGGAAAGGTTTGATCTTCCAAGTGCAATGCTGCGACACCCGCTCGCTCAAAGGCTTTCACTGTACGACTGACATTGATGGCATTACCAAATCCAGTATCCGCATCCGCAATGATGGGCACTTGGGTCACTTCGACCATCTGTTCTAGTCGATGCAACACTTCGCTAAAGCTCAGCATGCCTATATCGGGGAAACCACAACTTCTCGCAATCGCGCCACCACTGGCGTAAATCAGCTTAAAACCCGTTTGTTCGGCTAAACGTGCGGTCATACCATCGTAAACACCGGGTGCGACGTGAATATCGCTACCACTCAGCATTTGTCGTAATGCCGTTGTTTTTTTCATTTGAGTTATCTTCCTTGTGCGCCTTTAGCGATTAAATCTAAAACCAGATAAACGATTAGAAACACTCGCTCGGTACGCGTACTGAACCTTCCATCAGCACCCGGGCGCTGCGGCTCATAATGGCTTTAACCACTGTCCATTCGCCATCAACCATTGACGCCTCTGCGCCAACCCGTAAGGTGCCTGAGGGATGGCCGAAACGCACCGCGCTTTTTTGACCGCCACCTGCGGCTAAGTTGACTAAGGTGCCGGGGATCGCCGCTGCAGTACCAATTGCTACCGCCGCCGTGCCCATCATGGCGTGGTGCAGTTTGCCCATGGACAGGGCTCGCACTAATAAATCGATATCCTCTGCTGCCACCGATTTTCCGCTCGATGACACATAGGCTTTTGGCTTAGCGACAAAGGCAACCTTAGGTGTATGTTGGCGTGTAATGGCTTCATCAATATGTGAAATTAAGCCCATACGCACAGCCCCATAGGCGCGAATGGTTTCAAACTTAGCCAGCGCGGCGTTATCCCCGTTGATATCATCCTGCAGCTCAGTGCCTGTGTAGCCTAAATCCTCTGCATTGATAAATATGGTGGGAATGCCTGCGTTGATCATAGTGGCCTTAAAACTGCCAATCCCCGGCACGTCTAGCACATCGACGACGTTGCCCGTAGGGAACATGCTGCCACTCCCTCCGTTAGAATTGGCATCTTCGTCGGCAGCCGGGTTCATAAACTCGATTTGCACTTCGGCGGCGGGAAAGGTCACACCATCGAGCTCAAAATCACCGGTTTCCTGCACTTCACCTTTAGTGATGGGCACATGGGCGATAATGGTTTTGCCTATGTTGGCCTGCCAAATTCGCACGGTACAAATGCCATTTTGTGGAATACGTGCCGCATCAATTAAACCATTGCTGATGGCGAAAGCGCCGACGGCAGCGGTTAAATTGCCACAGTTACCGCTCCAATCGACAAAGGGTTTGTCGATAGCCACTTGGCCGAACAGGTAATCCACATCGTGATCGGCCTGAGTGCTTTTGGATAAAATCACGGTTTTACTGGTGCTCGAGGTGGCGCCGCCCATGCCATCGATTTGTTTGCCGTAAGGATCTGGGCTGCCAATCACTCGCAGCAGTAGCGCATCACGAGCAGGGCCAGCAACTTGTGCGGCTTTAGGCAAATCCTGCAGTCGGAAAAATACGCCCTTGCTGGTGCCGCCACGCATATAGGTTGCGGCGACTTTGATTTGGGGCGGGAAAAGATTGTTACTCATGCTATTAACTCCAAGGGGAATAGCGATACAGGTTAGTGTCGATATCAAAGGCGGTGATGCTCAATTGGCATGACCGCCTTTTTAGCGCGAGTGTTACTTCAGGTTTGACTCTAAAAAGTCCTGAGCAAAGCGTTGCAATACGCCGCCCGCCTCGTAGATCGACACTTCTTCGGCGGTATCGAGGCGACAGGTTACTGGCACTTCGATGCGCTCACCGTTTTTACGGTTGATAACGACAGTCAAATCTGCCCTTGGCGCTGGCGTGCCGAGCACATCGAACACTTCGGTGCCATCTATGCCATAGGTTGCACGGTTTTCACCGGCTTTAAACTCCAGCGGCAGCACGCCCATACCCACTAAGTTAGTGCGATGAATACGCTCGAAACCTTCGGCGACAATGGCCTCTACACCCGCTAAACGTACGCCTTTGGCGGCCCAGTCGCGGGACGATCCTTGGCCGTAGTCGGCGCCCGCTATGATGATCAGCGGCTGCTTACGTTCCATATAGGTTTCAATCGCTTCCCACATGCGGATGACTTGGCCTTCGGGTTCGATACGCGTTAGTGAGCCTTGCTGTACCTTGCCATCAACCAGCGCCATTTCGTTTTTAAGCTTAGGGTTGGCAAAGGTTGCGCGCTGGGCGGTTAAGTGATCGCCCCTGTGGGTGGCGTAGGAGTTAAAGTCTTCCTCCGGCAAGCCCATTTTGTGCAGATATTCGCCTGCGGCGCTGTCCATCATAATGGCGTTCGATGGCGATAAATGGTCTGTGGTGATGTTGTCACCCAGCACCGCTAGCGGTCGCATGCCTTTTAATGTGCGCTCTCCAGCCAATGCGCCTTCCCAATAAGGGGGGCGGCGAATATAGGTAGACTGTGGGCGCCAGTCGTACAGTGGGCTGATTTGCTCGCCGTAATCGACGGCTAAATCAAACATGGGCTCGTACACTTTGCGGAACTGCTCGGGCTTGACGCTTGATGCAATCACGGCATCGATTTCTGCATCCGATGGCCAGATATCAATCAGTTTGACTGGGTTGCCGTCTTTATCTAATCCCAGCACATCCTTTTCGATATCGAAACGTATGGTGCCGGCAATCGCGTAGGCGACCACCAATGGTGGCGATGTCAAGAAGGCTTGTTTGGCATAGGGATGGATGCGGCCATCGAAGTTACGGTTGCCCGATAATACGGCGGTGGCGTATAAATCGCGGTCGATCACTTCTTTTTGGATCACAGGGTCCAGCGCGCCGCTCATACCGTTACAGGTGGTGCAGGCAAAGCCGACAATCCCAAAGCCAAGTTGCTCAAGCTCGGGTAATAAATTGGCTTCTTCTAAATAGAGTTGTACCGCTTTGGAACCGGGGGCCAGTGAGGTTTTGACCCAAGGTTTGCGGCTTAAGCCTTTGGCGTTGGCGTTGCGGGCAATTAGGCCGGCGGCAATCACGTTACGTGGATTGCTGGTGTTAGTGCAGCTGGTGATGGCGGCGATAATCACGGCGCCATCTGGCATTAGGCCAGGTTCGTTTTCGACCACACCGCTAATGCCGCGCTCGGCGAGTTCCGAGGTTGGCACCCGAGCATGTGGATTCGACGGGCCGGCAATGGTGCGTACCACTGACGAGAGGTCAAAGTGTAATACGCGTGGATATTCGGCCTGTTTTAAGTCATCGCTCCACAAACCTGCAGTTTTAGCATAGGTTTCAACCAGTTTGACTTGGTCGGCTTCGCGGCCGGTTAAGGTCAAATAATCCAGCGTTTGTTGATCGATATAGAACATGGCGGCGGTGGCGCCAAATTCAGGCGTCATGTTCGAAATGGTGGCGCGATCGCCCAGTGTCAGCGCCGCAGCGCCTTCGCCGAAGAACTCTAGATAAGAGGACACCACTTTTTGTGCGCGTAAAAATTCGGTAAGCGCCAGTACGATGTCGGTCGCCGTGATGCCAGCTTGCGGCTTGCCCGTTAGCTCGACACCGATAATGTCTGGCAGGCGCATATAGGATGCGCGGCCTAGCATCACGCTCTCGGCTTCTAAGCCACCGACACCAATGGCGATAACGCCGAGTGCATCAACGTGTGGTGTATGGCTGTCGGTGCCGACTAAGGTATCCGGGAAGGCGACACCGTCGCGAGCATGCACTACAGGTGACATACGCTCTAGGTTAATTTGATGCATGATGCCGTTCCCTTGCGGGATAACATCGATGTTTTTAAAGGCCTTTTGAGTCCAATTGATAAAGTGGAATCTGTCTTCGTTGCGTCTGTCTTCGATGGCGCGGTTTTTTGCAAAGGCATCTTTATCGTAACCGCCGTATTCCACTGCGAGGGAATGATCCACAATCAGTTGGGTTGGTACTACAGGGTTAACTTTGGCCGGATCGCCCCCCTTGGCGGCAATGGCATCACGCAGACCCGCAAGGTCGACGAGGGCGGTTTGGCCTAAAATATCGTGGCAGACCACGCGGGCGGGAAACCAAGGGAAATCCAGTTCTTGCTTAGATTCGATAATCTGTTTCAGCGAGTCGGTGAGTACCGCTGGATCGCAGCGGCGGACTAAGTTTTCCGCCAGCACGCGTGAGGTGTAGGGGAGCTTAGCATAGCTGCCGGGGGCAATGGCCTCAACGGCCTCACGGGTATCGAAATAGTCGAGTGCAGTGCCTGGTAAGGGCTTGCGGTACTGGGTATTTATGATAGTGCTCATAACATCGGTGCTCATCACATGATCTATTGGAGATCTTAAAGAGAAACTGACGCCTTAGCGCCAGTTCATGTTTTTAAACATTAACGGTTAGCAATCGGCACCACTTTACGGGGTGCTACGCCCACATAATCGGCACTTGGGCGAATGATGCGGTTGTTAGAGCGTTGCTCCATCACATGCGCCGCCCAACCCGTTACCCGTGAACACACGAAAATAGGGGTAAACAATTTAG
The DNA here is from genome assembly GCF_002783505.1 of Shewanella sp. CG12_big_fil_rev_8_21_14_0_65_47_15. Taxonomy (GTDB): domain Bacteria; phylum Pseudomonadota; class Gammaproteobacteria; order Enterobacterales; family Shewanellaceae; genus Shewanella. The sequence goes on along the minus strand of NZ_PFGL01000022.1, from coordinate 9,166 downwards.
TCGGAATGCCCATAAAGTGATAAGCGCTGGCGTGGAAGAAGTCAGCATTACAGAAGAGTTTTTTCTGTTCCCACATCAGGGCTTCACAGGCTACCGATACGCGGTAGAGGCGATCATCACCATAATCGGCGGCCAGCTTTTCAGACCATTCTTTGATAATGGCGTTACGTGGATCCGATTCGCGGTAAATCGCGTGACCAAAGCCCATGATCTTGTCTTTACGCTCTAACTTACCCATCAGAATATCGCGGGCATCGGCTTCATCTTTCATATCTTGGATAAGTTCCATGGCCGCTTCGTTCGCGCCGCCATGCAGCGGGCCGCGCAGTGAACCGATAGCACCTGTCACGCAGGAATGCATGTCAGACAGGGTGGAAGCACAGACGCGCGCGGTAAAGGTTGATGCGTTAAACTCATGTTCTGCATAAAGAATCAACGATACGTCCATCACTTTAGCATGCAATTCAGACGGCGCTTTACCGTGTAATAAATGCAGGAAGTGCGCGCCAATTTGCTCGTCTTGGGTTTCGGTATCGATACGTACACCATCGTGGCTAAAGCGATACCAGTAACAGATGATCGATGGGAAAGCGGCCAGTAAACGGTCGGCAATTTCACTCTGTTCGCTAAAGTTATGTTCGGCTTCTAAGTTACCCAACATAGAACAGCCAGTGCGCATCACATCCATTGGGTGAGTGTCGGCTGGAATGCGCTCTAACACTTCTTTTAATGCCTGTGGCAGACCGCGCAGACCTTTGAGTTTGCTCTTATAGGCGTCTAATTGGGCCTGGGTTGGCAGTTCACCGTAAAGAATAAGGTAGGCAACTTCTTCGAAGGTGGCGTTTTCGCCCAGATCCTTCACATCATAACCACGGTATGTGAGACCACTGCCTGAAACGCCCACTGTACTTAATGAGGTTTCCCCTGCGCTCTGGCCACGTAATCCCGCGCCACTTAACTTTTTAGCTTCTGACATAATTCTTCCCTTCCGTTAACTCTGAGTGATTATTGCGGGCCTATTGGATGGCCCACCTTTATTGGTTAAGGCTGCAGTGTGGATTAAGGCCATACACTTAGGTTAAGGCCTCTCTCCGGTAGGGTTGCAGCTTGTCGGTTATTTATCTTGGTTAAACAGTTGATCTAACTTGTCTTCAAAGGCGTGGTAGCCCAAATACTTATACAGATCCGTGCGGCTCTGCATAGTGTCTAATACATTGCGTTGATGACCGTCATTCATCAGCGCTTGCATCACCTTCAATGCCGCTTGGTTGGCCGCACGGAAAGTGCCTAGGGGATACAGCACCATATCGGCGCCCGCCTCGGCGAGTTCTTCTTTATTAAATAGTTGGGTTTGGCCGAACTCGGTCATATTCGCTAGGATCGGTGCGTTAACCTGGGCCTTGAAGTGGCGGTATTGGTCTAGCTCGGTTAAGGCTTCGGCGAAAATCATATCGGCACCGGCGGCAATATAGGCTTTGGCGCGCTCGATCCCAGCTTCTAAGCCCTCAACGGCGACCGCATCGGTACGCGCCATGATCACAAAGTTAGGATCGGTGCGGGCATCGACGGCGGCTTTAATGCGATCCACCATTTCTTCTGTGCTGACTACGGCTTTATTGGGTCTATGGCCACAGCGTTTTTGTGATACTTGGTCTTCCATGTGTACGGCGGCAACACCAATTTTTTCAAACTCTTTAATGGTACGGGCGATATTGAATGCGCCGCCCCAGCCAGTGTCGATATCGACCAATAGCGGCAATTGGGTTGCCGAGGTGATGCGGCCCGCATCGATCAGCACGTCGTTCATCGAGGTCATGCCTAAGTCGGGTAAACCGTAGGAGGCGTTAGCGACACCGGCTCCAGAGAGGTAAAGGGCTTGAAAGCCAGTTTGCTCTGCCATTAAGGCAAAGTAAGCATTGGTCGTACCAAGGATTTGCAACGGTTTAGCGTTGGCGAGGGCTTGGCGAAAACGTAATCCTGCGCTTTGTGTCATGGTCTTTGTCCTTATCTTTTCTATAGGCATATTGGGCCGCATGTACTTAGCGTTAGTTGGCTAAGGTGTCTTTAGCGGCGGCATTGGCTTGCAATTCAATCAAACGTAATTCGGTATTTTTGCGGCCTTGTTCTATATGGCGGCGCATGAGGAGTCCCGCTAGTTCACCATCGCGCTGGGCTATGGCTTCCACTATGCGTCTGTGCTCGGCAATGGCTTTAACGGGGCGATTCTGATTAGTGCATTGGTAACGGTACATCCGCAGTAGGTGATACAGGCCACCGATTAAGGTTTCCTGCAGATGCTTATTGCCACTGGCTTGAATGATTTGGTAGTGGAAATCGACATCACCTTCCTCTTGGAAATAGGTATCCCCCTTAATCAGCGCCGCTTCTTGAGCCGCGAGCAGATCTTCTAACTTGGTGAGTTGCTCTGGGGTGATACGGCTGGCGGCCAGTTCACAGGCCATGCCTTCGAGTACGCTACGCAGTTGATATAAATCGTTAAGTTCGCTAACCGTCAGTTGGGCAACGCGGGCGCCAATATGGGGGGCACGCACGACTAAGCGTTGTCTTTCTAAGGTTTGTAGGGCTTCGCGGGTCGGGCCGCGGCTGATGCCGTATTTTTCGGCCAGTGCTTGTTCGTTAATCTTGCTGCCCGCTGGCAACTCGCCCTTGATGATGCTGGTTTGGATCTGCACCAAAATCTGATCGGCTAATGTGGTCGAGGTCTTTTCGGTAGTCACAGATTTCACCTTATCGGCCATTTGGCTTGGGGTGTCATCAATAGGGAACCTCGCGTCTTGCTTTAACATATAGCGCATCACTATTCAGAGGATTGTCGACAATGGAGAAAAAATAGACCTCTATCGGCATATTGTCAACAATATGGCGAATTAGACATGAGTCTATATTATAGAGGCGTCGTGATTATTTATTTGATTTATATGTGCTTTATGTTTAAATGTAATTTAATTAATTTTTTTTTTAAAATTTTAAATGATAAATTGTCAACAATTTATAGTTTTTGTTCGCTAAAACGAGACGCGTTTTTCTCTGGGGCAGGGTTGAGTCCAACAAAGTCATAATGGGGGTAATACTGTTAGCGGCATGGGAGTGATATCTGCCTCAAGATACTAAAACTCGTATCTTGAGGTAGCTTGGATATATTTTGATAAGGCAACTAAGTGGAAATATCTTCGGGGAAGTCGCTTAATGAGCGGTATGATTGGTGCTGGTGGCGCTATCGCTTTGTATTTGCTGGCTATGGAGCAGGCAATGGATCTGCTGATCTTTTTCAGTCCAAAGCTGATTTAACCAGCGCTGAAATTCGACGCGGTATTCGGACTCGGAAAAATAACGGTTAGCATCGACCTGGGGAACGGGTAGAGCCCGCACTCGTACTATGATTTTATTCACTTTACCATTCATCACCCCGAACAAAATATCGTCCGGGGCATCTGGATACACTAAGGTGACATCCAACAGATTGGTAAATTGCTCGCCCATGGCCGACAGGGTAAAGGCGATGCCTCCGGCCTTGGGACGTAATAAATATTGATAGGGCGAATCCTGACGCTGGCGCTTATCCTCGGTAAAACGGCTGCCCTCAACATAGTTGATAATTGAGGTAGGCATATTCTTAAATTTTTCACAGGCACGGCGAGTCGTGGCTAAGTCCTTCCCCTTAAGCTTAGGGTTCTTTTTGAGTTTTGCCGGGCTGGTTCTGTCCATAAATGGCATATCCAGCGCCCAACAACCTAGGCCCATAATGGGCACATAGATGAGTTCTTTCTTGAGGAAAAACTTCAGCATAGGGATATGGTTACGCAACAAGTAAGTTTGCGCCGCGATATCAAAACCACTCAGATGGTTGCTGATCAGCAAGTACCAACCATTTTTATCAAGTCCGTCAAGCCCTTGAACATCCCATTCGATTTTGGCGATCAAAAATAAGATGCCGCCATTACAGCTCGCCCACGCCCACATAAAACGGTTCATTAGTGCTGTCACCGCATTACGTGCCCCTTGCACTGGCATTAGTATTTTCACTAATCCACCGAGGCAGACGAGCGAGCCCCAAAAGGCGGTATTAATGATAAGTAAGCTCAAGCTGAGAATAAACAGCACGGGACCGGGGAGAAAATTCAACATATTGGCGCTACCCTTATTCTTTATTCACTTGGCCAGCGAGTTGGCTTATCACGCTATCCTTAGTGAGCCAGAGCTGATTTAACTGTTCTTGAAAGCCAATTTTGAAATTGCGGTCATTCATATAATCCCCGCGCATGGCGGGATCGATATCGGATATTTTAATGTGCACTTTAACGCTTGGCAGCTTGCCTGTCAGGTAATCCCAATAGCTAGGAACGTGATCGGGGTAGTAGATAGCCACATCCACTAGCCTATGGATCTGGTCTCCCATGGCCGATAGCGCGAAGGCCATGCCACCCGCTTTGGGTTTTAACAAATGTTGGAACTGAGAGTTTTGCTTCTTATGCTTAGTTTTGTGGAAACGTGTCCCTTCGACAAAGTTCATCACACTCACCGGCTTAGCCTTAAATTTAGCGCAAGCTTTACGTGTGATTTCAATATCTTTACCCCTTAACTTGGGATTTTTTTTAAGCTGCGCTGTGCTATAACGGCGCATAAAAGGAAAGTCCAGTGCCCACCAAGCTAGCCCGAGTATGGGCACAAAAATCAGTTCCTGCTTTAAGAAGAATTTGAGGAAGGGGATCTTGTGGTTAAATATGCGCTGCAGGATCAAAATATCCACCCAAGATTGGTGGTTAGCGATCACCATGTACCACTCTTTGGTTGAAAATTGAGTATCGCCCGTCAGCTCGATTTTCACCGGATGCAGCAAACGCTCAATGACACCATTAACGCTAATCCAGGCACTGGCGCAAAAATCGAGCACATAGCTGGTGGCCGTTCTTAGTGGAGCAAAGGGGATAAGTTTGATCACACTGCCCAAGATAATGGGGATCGCCCAAAAAATCGTATTAACGACATAGCCTAAGAAGGCTATACAGCCTTTGATCTGTGAAAGCAGCGTCACCATTAGCGCCCCCTGACAAAAATTGGAGGCCTATGTTACTCGGTGTCGGCCTTTGGCTCAATCATCGGTCAGCTGGTCGGGGCATTTGTTAACATTTATTGTGTCAATACTGCTGGGATAATCGCGCTAACAGCCTATCCATGGCGCGATAACCTAAGGCTTGGGCTAAGTGACGCCTTTCGGTATTTGGCGTTTGTTCGAGGTCGGCAATAGTGCGGGCAACCCTTTGTATACGATGAAAGCTGCGCACTGAGAGCCCAAGTTTAACCACACTTTGTTCTAGAAAAATCAGATCGGCCTCGCTTAGGCCACTGAACAGTTTGAGTTGCTTACCCGAGAGTTCGCTATTGAGTACCCCAGCCCTCGCGAGCTGAATATCCCGGGCGCGCTTGACTCGTTTGGCGACCTCTTGGCTGGTTTCACTCGGCACAGCGGCTTGGGTGAGTGTGCCTGCGGGAAGTTTGGGCACCTCAATGGTGAGGTCGAATCTATCTAAAAAAGGGCCGGACAATCTAGCAAGGTAACGCTGCACTTGATCTGGGGTAGCGCGGTTATGGGTATCTATATCGCCGCTGGGGCTAGGGTTCATGGCGGCGATCAATTGGAAACGACTTAAAAAGGTGAGTTTAGCGGCGGCGCGGGAAATCACCACTTCGCCCGTCTCCATAGGTTCACGTAGGCAGTCGAGGACTTTACGTGGAAATTCAGCCACTTCATCTAGAAATAATACGCCGCGATGGGCGAGGGATATTTCTCCTGGTTTAGGTATGCTGCCGCCGCCAACGAGGGAGATGGATGAACTTGTGTGGTGAGGTGCCCTAAAGGGACGTTTTAAAAAATGTTGCGGCTTGATATCGAGCCCAGCAACTGAGTGAATTGCGGCGACTTCTAAGGCTTCTTCATAACTTAAGCTGGGGAGCAGCGCCATCATGCGGCTCGCCAGCATAGTTTTGCCGGTTCCCGGTGGGCCTAACATCAGCAAATTATGGTTGCCCGCGGCGGCAATCTCCAGCGCTTGCTTTGCCTGATATTGGCCTATCACATCGCTTAGACAATGCTCTGACTCTGGCGCGGCTTCGCTCACCCATTCGAGGTGGCTATCGAGTGCTGGCAGTGGTGCTTGGCCGAGCAAAAAGGCTGCGAGGCTTTGTAAATGCGAGCCAAAAAATACCCTGTGATAGCCGACCAGCTCGGCATCGTGGCGATTCTCTAGCGGTAAAATCAAGGTGTTGTCCTGACGTTTGGCCGCAATAATCGCAGGCAGTAGTCCTTGGCAGTACCGAATTTGCCCCGATAGGGCTAACTCACCGACAAACTCGGTATTTTTGAGACTGTTAGCGGGTATTTGCTCCGAGGCCGCGAGTATACCAATGGCTATGGGTAAGTCGTAGCGCCCCCCTTGCTTAGGCAAGTCCGCTGGCGCAAGGTTGACGGTTATTCTGCGCATTGGGAACTCAAACCCCGCATTGATCAGCGCGCTACGCACTCGCTCGCGCGCTTCTTTGACTGAGGCTTCGGGCAATCCTACTAGGTTGAATGCGGGGAGGCCATTGCTGAGGTGGACTTCAACCGTGACTTCGGGGGCTTCGACCCCACAACTGGCTCGGGTATTGACGCAGGCAATCGCCATAAACAAATCCTTTTGTAGAGATATTGCGCAGAATTTGAGTGTAGCAGCAATTGGGGGGATGGCTTTGCTATCAGTACGTTATTCTTACTTCAGCAATAGGTTATCCGTTTCACGTTAGGGTAGGCAGGCCCTACTTTTAAGACCTCTTTTTATGTACATGTTTCATCGCATACATGCGTTGATCGGCCAGTTCCAGCAGTTTGTCGGGTTCCATACCGTCCTGTGGCAATACGACGGCACCAATGCTGACTTGTAACTGGTAGTTGCTGTCTTCAAATGTCAGAGGTGGCACCATGGCCGCTTCGATACGCAGGAGCGCCGCTGTAACTGCCTCTGGATTTTCTAGCGGCGTTAGAATGATCCCAAATTCATCCCCGCCTAGTCGGGCGGCGAGATCTGTGTCGCGGGTTGTCTGTTGCAGGCGCTTGGCAAACTCTAACAGCACGGCATCTCCGGCGCGGTGACCATGCTTATCATTGATCTGTTTCAGTCCGTCCATATCCATCATCAACAGACCAGTGGAGAGTTGTTCGCGCTTCGCCCGTGCGACCGCATTGTGCAGTCGGTCCATAAACAATGCTCGGTTGGCAAGGCCAGTCATACTGTCGTGGGTGGCTTTGAAAAACAAATTGTCGCTATCGTATTTGACCGAAAAATACATGGCGGCCGCCACGACTTCCGATAGCATATTCAGCAGTGTGATATCCGGTTGTTGAAACTTGCCGACATGCCGCGATACGGCTTTAAGCACACCAACGGTGGCGCCTTGGTATGTTAGGGGCATGACCAGCATAGAGCGCAAGCCGACTTTATTGCAGGCGGCTCGATCGACTCGGGTGTCTGTTGCCGCATCGGTGCAGGCGAGTACTTCTCCCGTTTTAATGCACAAACCAGACAAACTAGCGTCAACCTTTAGTCGTAGACCAAGCTGAGGTGTGGCTATGCCCGAAGCCGCCCGGTACACCATGTCGCCATCTTCGACCAGTTCAATCGCGGCGCCATCGGCATCAATCAAAGGCAGCGTTTGCTCTACGACATATTGCATTACCCCGCCTAAATCTAACCCTAACTTGGCTATTTCAGCCTGAATATTAATTACTTCTAGCAATTGCTCGCGTGATGGCATGCTTTAATTCCGAATAATTGATTTTTATCGCTTATGATAGAACAAGCAGATAGAAATCCCCATTGCCACTCTAAAGTGTAGTACTTAAGTTGTAGTAGTTGGTAATCTGTGTTGCACAGGATGATATGCTTGTCACATTGGCCTTTTCTAATGTTCACTTGCAGGTTTGCCATGGCGTTCACTCATCGACACAGTGAATAGAAACCTAGAGCTTCAAGTTTATGAACGAGAGTCATGGTCGTTCTCATGTCTCCCGTGCATTGCACGACATTCAGGCCTCCAGCCTATCAGATGGCGAACTGGCAGTTAAATAGGGATGTTGTGCAAGTCCGTCTGGATGCTGGGCCGCCCCATCTGATGTGAAAGGATCCACAAATACCGCGATGGCATGGATGTCAAGAAGCGGCCATGGGGCGGACAGTCGTCTCGCTAATCACCAGACTGCTCAGGCTGCTGGTCTGTCCGCTCCCTCTCTTTAACTCACAAGGAGCGCCCACATATGTCCTGTTTTTTTAGTTCTTAGTAAATTTGAAATGGTTAACCATCATATCAATAGGCTTATCTATATCTACCCCTACTTGTTCCAAGACCTCAAAGAACCAAGAAAGATGCTCCCCTAGTTCTTCTGCATCTTCTTTTGTTACCGATAGCAAGCAAATCGCTATACGAGCCAACAATGCATCCTCATCGGTCAAGTTACGTATTGCACCACTACCGTCCAAATAGGCCCACCAAACATTTGCACACTCTCTATAATCCTGTTCAGACACAGTTCCTGCAATATAAGCTTTTGAAATTGAAATAGGATCAGGGCCATCACTGGAAAAACGGAATCCAAAGTACTCTACAATTTTTATTAAAAATCCAAGATATAAATTGACCGCTTCACGCTTGTCTAGCGGCCAAAGAATTGAACCTATATTCACTTATTTACTCCGAAGAAATTCAAAATATCGTTACAAGACGTGCAAATTTCTTTTACTGTATTATGACCATTGCCAGAAATTCCTATGTTCACTGCGCGCATAGTTCCACCACTTGGATCGACTCCTGCATTCATAGCTTTATCTAAACAAACTATTTCTGCACAGCCTCCATGCCACGGCTTTCTGGCTGAAGCAGAGGTCCCCATAAGTGCTCCAGTAACATTTAGGCGAAAAATCAGGCACAAAAATCAGGCCATCCATTTTAAGGCACAAAAATCAGGCCATCCATTTTAAAACAACATAATGCACTTTCAAATTACCTTCAAGTAACGAAAAGTCACTTAGCAGTGAAAAAGCTGACAAGGTATGGAGTAAATGGATAATGAGTGATTAATTCAGGCTATTTGATTGAAAAATAGTGATTTTTAGCA
>NZ_PFGL01000010.1:592-31779 GCF_002783505.1 Shewanella sp. CG12_big_fil_rev_8_21_14_0_65_47_15 | reverse complement strand
CACCCCACACCCGACCAAGGAGGACTGCTCGTCCTATCCTCCTTGGATGCTCCAAGACGCCCCTAACGGAGTTGAAAGCCCCTTGGGCATTTTGCGTTCTAATGCTATCGCGTCAGACGCTCGTCCCTGATTCGACTGACGCTATCTCGGCATCCATGCCTCGCTCACGCAACGAACGTAAATGCCCTGCGGCAACTCCGAGGGGAGGTGAACTTCTGTCTCTTCTGTGTTGGCTGTTATCTCAAAAGAATTGTCTTATCCAATCTTCCAATCAATAGACAAAACGATCACAAATCATGCGCATGTATACTTTATAACCTGAATGGTTTTTGCTATCGTCTAAATCAATTTAAATCAGTTGGTTGTATGTTATTTCCCTAAATATTCAACATTGGGGTTATACGTATGCAAACTATAAAAACAACGATGGCGTTAAATCCAGTTAGGGAGCAAGTGGATGAGTTATGACCTATTTATGAAACCCCAAAATGGGGATTTTTCGAAAGAGCAATTTGATTCATATTTTCATGGTCGTAAAAATTACACCTTAGAAGACTCACAAGCTTGGTATCAAAATGAAGTCACAGGAGTATATTTTGTTTTTGAATACCAAGAGCAAGATGATGATAATGAATATTTCCCAATTGTATTTAATATGAACTTTTTTAGGCCAACGTTCTTTGTCAAAGAAGCCGAGCCTGAGGTGAGGGAATTTATATCAACATTTAATTTGACAGTAGATGATCCTCAAACCCACAGAATGGGCTCTGGAGATTTTAACTCGGAAGAATTTTCGAGCGGTTGGCTTTATGGTAATGAATTTGGATATCAATCAATTCTTGAAGATCATCCAGATGTCTTCAGTTTGCCTACAGAACAGCTGGAAGCTGTCTGGTCTTGGAATATTCATAAGGAAACTCTTCAAGAAGAAGTTGAAGATGATGTTTTTGTGCCATCAATTATGTTACTAAATTATAAAGGCAAAGCCGTTACTGCTTGTGTCTGGCCTGATGCTATTCCGTCATTAATCCCTCCCGTAGATATAGTTTTGATCGGTAGAAACGAACTAGCACCAAAACGATGGTTCAAAAAAGTTGAGGATATGGCTATAGGTACTTGGAGTGAAATTAAACCTCTTCTAGAGCGACATAAAAACAAGATGCATGGTCAAGCTTACTATCTTTTCTACCAATCAGTGCCAAAGGAAATTGAAAAGTATGTTCAAAGCCTAAAATCTTTCGACTTGCGCTCCTTAGAAAAGTTATCAATAGACCAGGTATTAAATAGAGAGTTGGTTCAAAAATATGTTGTTCAACAAGGCAATTAAATTTTCCCAAATATGTGACAAGCTGACTCTTTTGAAATTAAAAGTTAATACCTAAGCGACAGAAGTTCACCTTTCCCTGCGAAGTTGCTGAAGGGCATTGAAGAAAATCGCGTGAGCGAGGCATGGATGCCGAGTTAGCTTTCGGGGTACAGGATGTACCATCGGAAGCGTTAGCGATTTTCGAATAAGCACGAAGCCACTAACCAATGCATGTAACTTCGCTAGGGACGCCGGGGGATTTCCAAAAGGGGAACAGGCGTTTTTCCCCTTTTGGTCGGGTGTGGGGTGAAGCCCCACGACTTTGACTTTGCTTTTAAATAACTTCATCCGATTCGGTATTCAAATCAGTTAATCAATCCCAAATCACAGTGATAAATAAATAATCAGGCCACCCAAGATAAAACAAAGACATAATGCACTTTCGGTTAGCATTCAAGTAACGAAAAGTCACTTAGCAGCTAAAAAGCGAGCTAGGGCTCCGAAGGATAATAACTAACTCAATTAACCTATTTGACTGAAAAATGAAAATTTTTAGTAAAAAAGCCCAACCTATTGTCTTGTTGGCGGTCTTGAAAGGAACGGTCAATGAAACAGGCTTGAAATCAGCCAGCATTGAGGTGCTGACAGCAAAAAGCGAAGTGTCGTCGTCGCTTTTCTAAGTGTTCGCAGTAATCGGTCAGTTCTTGCAGCGTGCCCACTGGGCCATGAAATAGCTTGCCAAACTCGGTGGTGAGCTTAAGCCAATTGTCATGGGATATATTTAATCTAGTCAGTAAGTTGATGCTATTTTCAGTGATGGCACCACGCTTGTCGTTGCGGATGATTCGACCTGTATCCTCTACCAATTCGAGGTAATCCAATAATGAAAACGCAATACCATTGGGTTGGTTATCACATTCATTACCGATAAAAGGCAATAGATTCTCAATCACTTGCAAGCTTTTGGCTAAATCGGTTTCTGGGCTTCGATAATGCACTTCAATGCCATCATTCTCACGCATCCCACGACTCCTTCCTTGAGTGCATTCTCATTTACTTTAGCGGCCCAGTTTCGCTCACGGGTTTCTTTAATAACTTACGCTGCAAGGTGCGGCGGTGCATACCAAGTTGGCGGGCAGTGGCCGACACATTGCCCTGATTGGCATTGAGCACTTGCTGAATATGCTCCCACTCTAACCGCTTAGGGTTAAGTGGTGAGTCGTCGACTTCATCTTCTTGAAGTGTATGGGAATGACTATCTATATCCAATGCTGCAAGCAGAGTTTGGGTGTCCACCGGCTTAGCCAAATAGTTATCGGCGCCGAGGCGAATAGCTTCTACCGCGGTGGCGATACTGGCGTAACCTGTGAGCAAGACCATAGTCACCTTGGGCAGCAGATTACGCAGTGGCACAATAAGCCCTAGCCCATTCGCCTCGGCAAGTTTCATATCCAGCAGAATATGGCTTGGGCGAAATTCCCGCGCCACCAGCAGGGCATCACTGGCATCGTGGATTAAACGACATTCAAAGCCGTGGCGACTCAGCCTTCGTGCCAAAATATTTGCCAGTGCTTGGTCATCTTCGATAATCAGTAGCCGTTTCATACGCTTGCCTCGTCACTCGTCTGGCTCTGCGGCCCTAACACTGAAAAACGGATCTGTGCCACTGTGCCTCCTTGGGGATGATTAGCCAAGATAAGCTCTGCGCCCAGTCGGTTTAAACTCGCATGACTGAGCAACAGGGCTATGCCTAGGCCCTTGGGACTCTCGATTAATAAAGTGCCCAGTTGCGGCAATAAAGCGGGGGCGATACCGGTGCCATAATCGCGGATCTGCAGATAGATTTGATCTTCGCTTGGTGCTATATCCACACTGATATCCACCTGCGCCGTCCCTAGGGTTTCGGTGCTCGCGCGGGCAGCATTTTCAATCAACGCCATGATCGCTGGGGTTAGGCTCATATCGGTTAAAATGCTGCGCTCGGCGAGTTTTTCGGCAGTGCAGGTCATCAACCACTGGATCTCAGTTTGTGGCATCAACAGCAGCGTTTTCTGTTTAAGTCCGTCCATCAGCTCGTCGAATAACAATGGACGCTGGCGACGGTCGCGAATCGATTCAGTGGCTAAACGCAATTCGGCAAGCGTATGCTCGCAGCGCCCTAGGGCGGTTTCCATCTCTTCCACTAACGCAGAAGCATCACCACTTTCCTCTTTCATTTCATCGAGTAATAACCTTAAGGTGGATAGCGGCGTGGCCAGTTGATGCGCCATCTGCGCCGAGGCGGTGCCCAATGCCAGCAGCTGTTCCTGACGCAATTGCCCCTCTCGCATAAAAGCCAATTGCGCATCCTGCCGGCGCATGCGTTTAGTGATCAGCGCCACACTGGTTGTCATCACTAATGCCGAAATCACAAAGTTAAACCACATGCCCAAATAATGGGAACTCATGTCCATGCCATGGTGCTGCATCGGCGATTCGGGCACGGTAAAGATCATCAGACTGTAGGCTAAGGTTGAAATAGCCGTCAGTGCCCAAGGTGCCCAGATAGGTAAAGTCACTGCCGCAAGCGCGATGGGCAGTAATAATAACGAGATAAACGCATTGGTGGCACCGCCGGAAAAGTGCAACCAAGATATCCAAAATAGTGTGTCTAAGCTGAGGGCGATAAACAGACCACTTTCTTTGGCAAACAATGGTTTACGCAATGCCAGTGTGAGCGATAGGAATAGGCTCTCCAGCACAAGCACATGGACTAATGGCTCCATTTGCAGGCTAAGGCCAAAGGTGTCGGCGGCGAAGGTAGTTAAGCCTATTTGCAGCAATAGCCCTAAGGTCCGTAGCAATGCCACTTGGTCGGCGGCCTGTAGACTCGTACCTAATATCTTAGTCATAGCCATTCCTACAGTGTCAGACCGAGTGCGGCAAGTGCACCGCTCGATTGCGTTAATGCTTGGTGCGCGCCAGTGGCAAAATGAATGTCAGAGCGAATACCGAGCGCAGCTAAACGCCCACAACTTAAAGTACAGTCCCTCGGTCTTTTGGCGCTATCCGTCGGCGTCGGTTCAGGCGTTAAGTGCGCCGTGCTAAGTTGTAAAATCTCCCCTAAGGTCAGCAGCATTTGATACTTAGTCATAGTCTCTGCGGCGCTAAAGTGATAAATCCCCTGCAATGTCGATCCTTGAAGATGCAATGGTTGAAGATGCAGGGCAATCAGCTTATCTATCGCATTGGCAATATCGGCGGTTGAGGTTGGGCTGCGCACCGCCCAATCGTCGATCCCCTGCGTGCGCTGATCCATAAGCTGCTGGATCAGCACTAACACCGCAGATTCACTCAGTTTTTCGACCTGGCCGTAAAGGATTGGCAAGCGGAGCACGGCAAAATCGGGGCTAGTGTTTAACACTATTTCTTCGCCCTTACGCTTTGACTCACCGTAAAAATTAACCGGATGAGTGGCTGCATCTTCGGCATATTTTGGTTGCGTGCCATCAAAAACATAGTCGGTGGAAATATAAATAAGCCACGCATGATTGGCTTTGGCGGCCTGCGCTAAGGCTTGGCTAGCGGATAAATTCAGCGCCAAGGCCGCCTGCGGGTTTTGTTCCGACACATCGGGACGGCGCTCAGCGGCGCAGTGCACTATCACTTGCGGTTGCTCGCGGGCGATAAATGCGGCGACATCCAAAGGGGCTGTAAGATCGAGCCTATGCACTCGCTCACTTGCACGGCTAAAACCTGTGGCGACCACTTCATGTCCCGTTAATTCAAGCTGTTTTGCAACAGTTCTGCCGAGTAGCCCTGTCGCGCCTGTTACCATGATCTTCGCCATATGCCTTCACCATTCACGCTGAAATTTGGCTTATTATTCTAAAAGCTTTTCATATTCAACGCACTTGTTTACTCTTGTTTGCCGAAGTTAATCCCATAAAAGTTAATCCCATATAAGAAAGGCTGAATTTGAGTTCAACACTTCCCTTAATATTGGCGGGGCCAATGCTGCGCCACTGCGATGCCTCACACTTTACCCTGTGGTTCGTCAGCCGCGAGCCCTTGACTGAGCTTAAATTACACTTAGGCGAGCAAGAATATCCGTTGCAGGATGTCGATTTGCATTATGTGCCACTCGGACAGCACGCCCACCAATACCTTATTACCCTGTCGCGCCCAGAGTTGCTCACGCCCAATAGCGTCACGCGCTATCGAGTGTTCGCCAGCCAGTATGGGAATATTTTTGCCCACCTAAGCGAGCTGAACTATGGTCAGGCTGATACCCCAAACCTGTGTTTCACGCCCCAATTAACCCATATTTACCATGGCTCTTGCCGTAATCCCCATCACCATAGTGACGATGCCTTAGTCGCCGCCGATACCCGATTATCACAGATAATCGACAGCAACTTAGATGATAGCAATGTAAACGAGCGCCCAGCCCTGATGATGCTCAGTGGCGATCAGGTCTATGTGGATGATGTTGCCGGCCCCATGCTATGCGCTATCGGCCAAGTGATAACACTACTCGGTCTTAACCATGAGTTATTTGAAGGGGCGAACATCCAAGGCAGCCAAGATATTCGCTACCAACCGATGGAACTATATCAGCGGCATAAAAACCTACTGCCCCATACCCAATATCCTGCCAAAACAGCACTCTGGCGTTGGTATCGCAATCATCCGATTTTTACGTCATCCATCGCCGAAAATCACTTAATCAGCCTGAGTGAAATCATCGCCCTGTATCTACTCACTTGGTCACCCGAGCTATGGGATTTAGTCGAACTACCCAAGGATATCGAGGGTTTAACACCCGCCAATAGCGCACGCTGGCGCAATGAATGGCAGCACTTGCTCGCCTTTAAAGCGGGGCTGAAACAAGTCAGGCGTTTTATGGCGCACATTCCGGTTTACATGATGTTTGACGACCATGACATCACGGACGATTGGAACCTCACGGCCAAATGGGAGCAAGCCGCATACGAGCATGCATTTTCGAAGCGTATTGTTGGCAATGCTTTGATCGGCTATGTTTTATTTCAAGGGCTTGGCAATGCACCGGATAAGTTTTCTAAAGAGGTAAGGCCCCTATTGGATGCTTTTTTTAAGCAGCCGCAGGCCAAACTACAGGATGAACTTATCAACCAACTGCTGCAATTTGAGCAGTGGCATTACACCTTAGAAACCTTCCCAAAACTCGTCGTGCTCGATATCCGCACCCGCCGTTGGCGCAGTGAATCCAATTTGGCTAAACCCTCGGGGCTAATGGATTGGGAAGCCCTAATGGACTTGCAACAGGAGCTACTCGGCCAGTCTAAGGTCATTATTGTTTCGCCTGCCCCCATGTTTGGGGTCAAATTGATTGAAGCGGTGCAGCGCACGGCCACGTTGATGGGGGCGTCCCTCCTAGTGGACGCCGAAAACTGGATGGCCCACCCCGGCGGCGCCAATGCCCTACTGAGTATTTTTATGCACCGCAAAACCCCGGAGGAATTTGTGATCCTCTCCGGTGATGTGCACTATTCCTTTGCCTACGACATCAGCATTCGTTTTAGGCGCAGCAGTCCTAACATCTATCAAATCACCTGCAGCGGGATTAAAAACCAGTTCCCTGAAAAGTTGCTGCCGCTTTTCGATAAGCTCAACGGTTGGTTTTATGGCCATTTTTCACCGTTAAACCTACTGACTAAGCGAAAACGCTTGTTGATCCGGGGGAGACGCCCCAATGGCGAGCCGAGCAAACGTCTAATCAATCGAAGTGGTATCGGCATCTTGACCTTGGCAGACAATGGTGCGCCGACAAAAGTCGCGGTTTTACATGGAGATATGAGTGAAACCCTATTCGAGCCACCTAAACAAGAGTAAATCCTTCACATTGAATATCGTGGTGAATCCCGCTCGCAGGGTCGATAAACCGCAAACGCTGCGCCATCAATTTTAATGGCTGAGTAAAATCATCGGGCCCTTTTGGCAATAACGAAGGATAAAATCGGTCGTTTAATAATGGCATACCGAGGCTGAGCATATGCACGCGCAACTGGTGGGTTTTACCCGTAATGGGGCTTAGGTGGAATAAGCCGACATCCCCCTCGATTGCCACCAGACTGATCTCAGAGTGGGTATTCGCTTCCCCTTCAACCACTTGCATAATAAAGCTCGGTTCACTCGGCTGCATACGGTTTTTCACCGTCCAATGCAGTGGCAATGATAAACCGCCCTTTCGATATCGCTCGATAATATCGGGGGTCAGTTTGGCCATCGCTTGATAGTCTTTACGGATAGCATCATCGACAAAGAGTTGATGGTATAGGTGCCGGGTTTGTGGCCGCGTGGTCATCAGGATCACTCCTGCGGTCTCACGATCTAACCTGTGGGCTGGCGCGATTGTTGTGATACCGGTGCGCAATCTTAATCTGTGCACTAGGCACTCATTGACATAATTACCGCTTGGGGTCACAGGGAGAAAATGCGGCTTATAGGCCAAGATGACATTTTCATCCTGAAAGAGGATCTGCTCTTCGAAGGGGACCTGGGTTTCCACAGGCACTTCACGGTAATAATAGACCCGCGCCGTAGGCCGATATGCCGTGTCTAAGCCAATGACACTGCCATCCTGCCAATGCACTTTGCCATCGAGGATCCGTTGCCGCCATACCTCTTCACCCATACGGGCAAAATGGCTCGCGAGAAAGGCAAACACGGTTAATTTATCGGTAGTTTCCCGAGGGAGGACCACATAGGAAGGCTGGGCTGCGCGGGCGGTTTGAGTCATATAGAAAAATAGCGGCCAAATATAGCCGCTATTCTAGCCCCTATGCGGTTTTTCAGTCCACATGGGACTTGATAAGTTGCAGCACAAAATCCATGGTTTTATGGCAGTCGGGTTGATTCACGAGTAAGAGTTTATCCTTGTTATACATAGGTAACACTTCTAGCCAGCGCTGACTTACCCAAGCCGCATCCTCTAAATGCACTTGGGAGTAGAGTTCGAGTAAATCCGGGTTCACCTCATAGAATTGCTCCAGTGCGGCGCTGATCAATTCAAACTCACCTTCGATGGGCTCTTCCTGCCAGTTACGACAAGGTAAAGTGCGCGACATCCAGAGTTTATCCTTAGCCTGTGCCGCCGAAAGTATGCTGACCCGCTGCCGCCCTTCGAGCACTATGCTGAGTGAGTCATCTTCAAGCTGGTTAAAATCGATAATATCGCATTGGGTGGCGGTGGGATAACAGGGAGGGCTGCCCCGCGGCCTCATTGCCGCAAAGGCCAAATCGTATCTACCTTTTAACACATCCGCGACCATTCGTAGATGCCCAGGTTCGACCACGCGGACTTCAATCCTTCCCTGTGGCAGTAACAAGGCATCGCGCATAATTAACGCCATTTCTCGTGTTTGCATAGCAACCTCCTGCCCTCAAATAGAAGGAAACGGCCATCCGCTCGCTCGTATTCCCTATTAACTTAGAGTGTAGCAGGAGAAATTATTTCCTTCCTAAAGCCGCTGAGTACAAAAAAGAATTTTGTGTACTGTCCGCTCGCAGGCCTAAAAATGCTCTAGCCTTTCCATCAAATTCCCCTTAGCGAACACCTCGGCAAACTCCTCGGCTAGGCGCTCACTCAAGTCGACTGAGGTTCGCCAATATTTGATGCGCTGCGCCGTATCCAGTTGTTTAAAATCTTCGCGGTCGGGGATTTTGCCAAAGGGTAGCGATGCGACAAACTCCGCCGTTGGCGCCAGCACTAAGGCATTGTGATAATTGGCGTGAGCACGACGCCAAGTTAACGACTTATCAAACCATCCAGGGCTCATATGGGGATAAAAATGCGGATACAGCGTCAATCCCGTGGCATGGGATAAGGGCAAATCGAAGTGATAGTCGGTAATACCGCCATCGTAGTATTGCCCAGCGGCCACACCATCAATCTGAGATACAGGCGCAAGCACCAGTGGAATCGACCCCGTTGCCAACATCACGGCATCCATATTGGTCTCGGTGAGCTGCGCTTGCTGACTAGGTGAATCCTTAAGTTGTTGAAAGGGTGATGAAGCTAGTTGCTGGCTAAACACCACGCGCTCAAAATGCCAGCCTAAGGTTTTGCGGCTGAATAAATTAGTTGCCGCCGCAATAGCCAGCCCTGTCGCCAATGGCAGTCTATGGCTAAAACAATTTATGTGCTTAGCGCGGCATGCAATTAAGTGACTGTGAATATAAGCATGGTTGACTATCTCACGCCCACCCGTTTCGCCAAGAATGCCTCGAACTATCCCCTTCACCTGCTCACTCACCTCCTGCGGCGTCGGTACGGTTTCATAGCGCTGATCAATATAATAATCCTCTAAACGCGCGTAGGCTTTTAGTGGAGCTTGCTGAGCCAAACAGGCTAAACGCCAGGCGCCGGAGGATGCCCCAAAGGTGTATAGCGGCGTTTGTCTGTCTTTAAAAAATTCAGCAAAAAGATACTTATCAAGCCCTGCAATACCCAGCCATTTAGGGCCACCGGATGCGGCCAATAATTGTGTAAATGCATTGGAATGAAGACCTTGTTCTCTGATGACGTTAAAGGCCGTAGGGCCAGCAAGAAAGCGTAATGCGGGCAAAGCTAAACTCCTTAAAACTGCCTCAAACCTGAAGGTTTAATACCATTAAAACACAGCAGCCGATAGCGATAAACGATCAGCATGCACAATGGATCTTGATGATTTTATTCACATAGCCAGCCGTTCCTTGAATGGCGATATATTCGACTAGTTTTGGGTCATTATCTAGAACAGTCGGCTCTGAGTTAGTTCTTTTCTGTCTATATGTAACAATTGTTACAGTGATAACCTTCGGCTTATCGAATTGTTACTTGAGTTGGATCAATGTTTTAGTTCCAGCCTAAAGGTTACTCCACCATTAAGAGGTTTTATGCGTCCAGCCGTTATCGCATTAGCAGTATCTTCAACTTTGGTTTTTCCCGCCGTTCAAGCAGAAGAGCAAATTAGCCGCTTTGAGAAAATTGAAATCATTGGCTCGCGGATCGCCCTTCGCACCGCCACCGACAGTGTTGCGCCCGTCGATATTATTACCGCGGAACAACTTGAATCCACCGGCATGACTGAAACCGCTAAAGCACTGCAATTTGCTGCGCCAAGTTATAGCTTTCCCTTCTCGTCGGTGACCGATGGCTCCGATGCCGTGCGCCCCGCCAGTTTACGCGGCCTGTCGCCCGACCACACCTTAGTGCTAGTAAACGGCAAACGTCGTCACGGTTCGGCACTAGTGCATTTAAGCGGCACTGTAGGTAAAGGTTCGTCTAACGTCGACTTAAACGCTATCCCTATGACATCGATCAAACGTATTGAAATCCTGCGTGATGGTGCCTCGGCACAATACGGCTCGGATGCGATTGCCGGCGTGATCAACGTGGTATTAAAAGATAGTGACCAAGGCGGCAGTGTTTCCGCCCAAGCGGGCCAAACCTATCTTGGCGACGGCGAACAATGGCGTGTGGGTGTAAACCACGGCATAAGTTTAAGTGACGATGGCTTTGTGAATGTCTCACTAGAAGCCCACCATAAAGACAGCACTAACCGCGCCGGATTAGATGAACGCAAACAATACAATGATTTACCCGATGGCTCAGCCGATCCCCGCGAAGCGACATTCAACCGTAAGAGCCACCAAGTCGGTGATGCCAAATATGACAACTTAGGTCTATTCATCAACGCAGCCCAGCCCATCACAAAAGATGGCAAACTCTATGCGTTTGGTGGCATCAGCCAACGTGAGACTAAGTCAGGCGCCTTTTACCGCCGCGCACTCGACGCCCGTAACTTAACTGAAATCTATCCAGATGGTTTCTTGCCGCAAATCAATCCCCAAATTATCGATGCGTCCTTAGTGCTGGGGTATGAATTCAGCCTAGACGAGTGGAATATCGATACTTCGGCTGGCCATGGCGAAAACTCGTTTAACTACAATATCGTTAATACCTTAAACGCCTCTTTAGGCCCAGATAGCCCAACCGAGTTTGATGCGGGCACACTCACGACCCGTGAAACCAATCTTAATCTCGATGCCTCGCGCTACTTTGCCTTTGCCAATGACTCTGAAATCCTGTTTGCGACGGGTGTGTCCTGGCGCCAAAACGGCTATCAAATTGAAGCGGGTGAAACAGGTTCATACATCAATGGCGGTTACGACAACCGCGCTGCGGGTAGCCAAGGTTTCACCGGTTTTACCCCTGAGTCGCAAGTGGATGAAACCCGTGATAACACCGGCGTTTATATGGAACTCGAAAACCAGTTAACCAATGAGTTTTACTGGGCGGCGGCGCTGCGTTACGAAAACTATTCCGACTTTGGTGGCAACACCAGTTGGAAGTTAGCGGGCCGTTACGACTTCACCGATAACTTGGCCCTGCGCGGTACCATCAACACTGGCTTTAGAGCGCCGAGCGTACAACAACTGTACTTCAGCAATATCTCGACGCTGTTTAATCCCGATCCTGTGACGGGTCAGCTGGTGCCTATTGAATCGGGCACTTTTAACACCCTATCGCCAGTGACCAAAGCACTGGGTATTAATGAGTTAGATCCCGAACTATCTCAATCATTTAGCTTAGGCTTGGTGTACACCAATGACACGGGCTTAGCACTGACATTAGATGCCTATCAAATCTCCATCGATGATCGCATTATTCTGTCGAGTTCAGTGACGCCTAATGATTCGCCCGCCGTAGCGGCAGCGCTGGCGGGCACCAATGCAGAATCGGCGCGCTTCTTTATCAACGCTGTCGATACCCGCACCCGTGGCGTTGACCTTGTGGTGAGCCAAGATTTTGATATCGGCTCTTGGGGTGATTTACGGGCGAACTTAGCCTATGCCTACAATAAGACTGAAATCCAAGATATTCATTTCCCACAAATTTTGGATGGGTTAGGCAAAAAGCTATTCGATAGCATAGAACAAATTCGCATGACCTCGGCGACGCCACATAACACAGGTAACGTGGGCTTGACCCATGAGCTTGGCGACTTTAAGACTAATATTCGCCTCAGCTACTTTGGCGATTACACTGTGGGTTACTCAACGGGTGATGTGAATTACAGCGATCAATGGGTGATGGATCTGTCGGTGAGATACGCAGCAACCGATGCGCTAAGTTTCACCGCTGGGGTACAAAACCTGTTTGATGTGTATCCCGAAAAACGCCCTGAGGATAATAACTTCGGAGGCATTTTCGTCTACCCATTAACCAACACCCCGTTTGGTTTTAATGGTGGCTACTACTTCTTAGAAGCTAAATACACTTACTAAGCGAGTCTTAGCGAACAAAGTGACTCTTGATATAGAAACAGGCCATACAGCGGCCTGTTTTTTTATGTCTAATGCTTATGTCCTAACGACGACTATCTGATTATAATCTTTACAATTCACTCATTTACTTCCGCCATATCGAGTACCCTATGATCGTCGATACCTTAGCAAACCGCCATATTTATCAATCCCTAAGCCCACGCCTTGCCACAGCATTAGAACATCTTGCCACCACAGACTTTAGTCAACTGCCCGTGGGCAATTACCCCCTCGATGGCGACAATATTTTTGTGATAGTCAACGACTACCACACTAAGCATAGATCGACAGAACCCTTTGAAGTACATCAAAAATATATCGATGTGCAATATGTGGTAAGCGGTGAAGAAGAATTTGGTTATTTGCCACTAGCGGGCCAAACACCCTCAAAGCCCTATTTTGAGAAACACGATTACGCCGAGTTTGATTACGAGGCAAACAAGGCCAATGCCTCTTATGTGCAACTCAAAGCGGGTATGTTTGCGCTATTTTTCCCCGGTGATATGCATATGCCTGGGACGGGCGATATCGCCACAGCAGTGCGTAAAGTCGTGATAAAAGTCAAAATTTAAACCTTAAACAATATTTGCCGAACCTAAACTCAGCATTTTTAGCGTAATAGCGACTTAAGGGCGCAGTGATATACGCTTTGGCTATTTCCGATCCGAGCCAAATATTGTTAAAATTGTCATAAATTTAATGGAGAGTCACTGAAATGCCCATTTACGTTGTCGGTCACAAGATCCCCGATTCTGATTCAATCTGCGGTGCTATCGCGTTAGCCTATTTAAAAAACCAAATCGGTGAAGAAGCCATTGCCGCACGTTTAGGTGAATTATCACCCGAAACCGCCTTTATTCTGGAACGTTTCGGCTTCGAAGCACCAGAATACAAAACCAGCTACGCTGGCGAACAAGTGTATATCGTTGATCATTCAGAGCTAACCCAAGCACCGGACGATATCGCTAAGGCGACTATCGTCGGGATTGTCGATCACCATAAGCTTGGCGATCTGACCACTGATACCCCGTTAGAATGCTGGATCCGCCCAGTAGGTTGCAGCAACACAGTGATCAAGATGATGTATGACTTCCATCAAGTCGCTATTCCGAAAAATATCGCCGGCATCATGATGTGCGCTATTTTGAGCGACACTGTGATTTTCAAATCACCCACTTGCACCACAGCCGACATTCGCTGCGTTGAAGCCCTGGCCGAAATCGCTGGCATTGAAGATTTTAAAACGCTGGGCATGGAAATGTTCAAAGTCAAATCTGCCGTACAAGGCACGCCAGCACGTGACCTCGTTATGCGCGACTTTAAAGACTTCAATATGAACGGTAACTTAGTCGGTATCGGCCAGTTAGAAGTGATCGACCTGTCAGTATTTGATGATATCAAAGCGGGATTAGAGGCCGATATCAAAGCACTGAAAGTGGAAGGCAATCGCCACAGTGTATTATTACTGCTGACCGATATCATGAAAGAAGGCTCTGAGCTGTTAGTCGTTTCTGACGACGCCGACTTGATCAATCGCGCCTATGGCAAAACCCCAGTTGATGGCAAAGTGTGGTTAGACGGCGTACTCAGTCGTAAAAAACAAGTAGTACCACAGCTACAAGCGGCATTCGCATAGTCGTTTTATCGTCGAGACGGTAGTACTGATATTAAGGCCGAACTGAGTTCGGCCTTTTTATACCCTAAAAATAGATAGAGTTCCAATCGAAGAATCTTAGATTACAATGGTTGATCGCAACCAACTAAAGCTAGAATGAAAATTTATTCAGAAACCTATCTAGAAAATTTATCAAGATAATGAGAAGGTAAATATGGATTTATGAACTTTAATCTAACACTATGGTATAAAAATTATTGGCATTGATTACTGACGACTTCGCCCCCTATTTATCTCTTTCTCTATGATTGCTTGAGCTTCTTTTATATCATTAATTAAGTCAAATTGATGCTGTATATAAGCATGATATATTTTACTTTTCACCAGAAAAAAAGTTGCAATTAAGACGGCTAAATTAAACAAGCAAAATAACTGTTTGGCAAATGTATCTTGTAGTAAGACTGCAGGTATGCCGATTAAAACTAAAAGCACGGTATAATATTTGAGCAAATTGGCGCAAGAGAATGAGCCTCTAGTCACTTTGAAATTAATAAAACTAAACAATAAACTAAGCACCATTAATATCGCCAGACTCCATTCAGCTGATAACTTGTAGTACGTATTCAATACGATGGTTACAGACATGCCGGTCCCGATAAGCAGCAATAAAGTAACAATCAAGAAAACAATCATTGCTTGTTTTTTTGGGAAAAAACTTACCATTTCCTCATTTTTAGCTTGTCGCATTATTCAGACACTTCCTCATATATACCAATAGCTAACGAGTGAATAGTTCCAGATAATGCACTACCAGTAAAGCTCATGGATGCTCCGATAGCATCTTTTAGCTGTAGTTGCAATGACTGAGTGATTGTTAGTCCAGAGTAACGCGTAGGATAGGTACCAGTCTTAACTAGTTTTTTAATGAGTGAATTTGAAATTCCAGGTTGATTCATACGAATTATTTCTTGAGTAAGTCTCTTCCTTTCAGCCCTAGATAAGTTACCCAATATCGCAGCATAGCTTTTCCCACTACTTAAGTGTAAAAGTTTTATGGTTTTGACCGTTGTAGCTGCAGCAGCTCCTGCTCCAGCAATTGAAACAACATCTAATGCAGTAGATATATCTTGATACCATTGTTGACTATCAAGAAGGTCATTTTGATCTTGGTCAAATATTTCATTACCAGACCGATAAACTCCATTGATACATTGAACAGAGCTTGCCGTACTTGCAGCAACGGCTAAATATGTAATAGCTGAGCTAGTGCCTCCTGTCAACGGAATCGCTGCTCCACTTCCAGTTACCACTATCCAACCTAAAACTGCTGCACCGCAACTTAATACCGTGTTAGTTAACTCCCCAACTAGCTTCGATTCTCTAACACTACTTTGACTTCCTTTTAAGTATGCCGCAAACTGTTGCTGGCTCATCATTTTTGGGGGTTCTCGTAATACTACTTTTATGGGAGATAATCGACAGATAGGAGTAAAAGGGCGCAACTCAACAATTGTGTAATTGCTATCAATATAAATAACTGATGCTCCCAGAAGCTCTGGAATACTATCAATTTTTTTAAATAATACAACCTGATCTATATTCGATGCTAGTTTTGCCTTGAGCTGATTCTCATGGAAACTGTTTCTTTCATAAAAAGCCATAATATATCCATTATTTTGATTTAATCATCCATATTTAGCAGACATGCTACTATCATGTACCTATGAACTCAATCAAGGTACTGAATAGATATCAACAATCATTCAAAATTATTAGGAAGTTGCAAATAAACCTGACATCCTGAAGGGGTAAAATCACCTGTGAAGATGTTAAAAAATTCAAATGCAAAGCTGTAAACTAAGTGCTCGGCTCCATTTTTACCGCTAACTAAAACTGACATGAAACTTTGTCCATAAATCTATCCAGCCAGAGAAGTTGGCGAGTATGATGGACCAATCGTCCCATTGATTTGATCACTTTCATCCATGCCAGAAGCGCTACAACATCTCATCGCCGAAATGACACCTTGGTTGCAGCAATACGGTTATCTGCTGCTCTTTATCGCGATTGCTGTCGAGGGTTTTGGGATCCCCGCACCGGGGCAATCTCTGCTTATTGTCGCCAGCCTATTAGCCGCTACAGGGCAGATGTCACTGCCATTAGTATTGATTATTGCGGCCTGCGGCGCCTTATCCGGCAATAGTTTGGGGTATTTGATCGGCTGGCGCTTTGGGGATGTGTTGCTTAAGAAGGGCTGGATAAAGCCACAATTAGAAGACAAAATCCATGGCGTTATTGGTCAATACGGTATTGCGGCCTTAGTGTTGAGTCGTTTTGTTGAGGGGTTAAAACAATTTATGTTTATCGGCTGCGGCCTAGCTAAAATGCCCTTTCGGCAATTTGTTGTTGGTAATATCCTAGCCACCAGCATTTGGGTGGCACTCTTTGGATTAGGCCCAGTGTTAATCCGCGATGAAATCGCCCCTATGCTGGCGTTTTATCATCAACATAAATATCCCACATGGGCGATAGTGAGCCTAATCCTCGCCACGCTAATTACTTTCACTTGGCGCAGATGGCAAACCCAAAATCCACAGTAACCGATTTGGGAGCTATTCTTCCGATTCGTTTTGGATCATCTCTATCACCCTATGAGCCTTAACAAAATGATCTAAGCGATGGGTTTGAATCCACCAAGTCGCCGCTTCCATAAGCAACTCTGGATTATCATTTTTGTTGGCAAAAAAGGCGTAAAATGAAACACCGACATTATCGCCTTTAGCCTCAATTTTTTTATGACAAACCGCGATGATCTTTGCTCTTAACTCAGCTCTCATATTTTGACTCACAAGGTTTATTTTCCAGCTTATTATTAGCTATTTCATTTACATACAAAACTAGACGTATACGCCTATTGCTTACGCCATATAGCTACCGATCACTTATGCCTTTAGTCTCAACCTTAGGTTGGGACTCTGCGCCGTCATTTGGCTTGGCCCCAGGTTTGGATTCTAATACGGGCGCTATGATTGACGCAGATGTTGCGGCGTCTGACGCTGGTGCTAAGGCCACAAAGTCTTTATTTGCAGGGCGTTCCACTGCATGTTTAGGGAGTTGGTTACGATACAAATCAATCATACTCATCACCTCAGACAAGGCTTTGGCATGATCTTGCGTCAAGATGCCATTGTGCCCAGAGACAATTTCATCGGATACGGCCAGCACCCACACGGCCTGCATATTAGCATCGGGACAAGTTTGCACACTGCGCCGAGCCTGCAAACGAGCGCGAATTTTCCAACCAGAATGGGGCAAAGTCATCATACAGCCGGGGATCTGATCGTGGGCTATTAGGGCCGACGGCATCTTAATCGGGGTATCGCAATTCCCCGCGGAACATTTATCAATATCGTGGGTAATGGCCCAAGAGTTGCCCACGGCACGCTCGCCGTCCTTGATATAGTTAAAAGCTTCTTTTACCGCAAAGTCACCTTTAGATTGTAATACCACCATGCTCGGCTTTTGCCTGTCTAAACTGACCAGCGTATCGAGTGGTTGGTATTCCTTCGCCGGCACGGCAGGGTTTAACAGTAAGAATAAATTCGGGTTATCCTGCTGATGTTCGATAGCCGCCTTGATCCGATCTTTACTCGCATGCAAAACGACTGCCCCGCCGAGACTGTGGCCTATCACGGTATAACGTAGTAATTTATGCTGCGCGACTAACGTATCAAGCTTATCCAACAGTTGGGATAAGCCTAACTGACCTATGCGTTTAGCGACCCGTTTACGCTGTAAAATGGTCGGAAAATCTAAGGGTTCAATCCAGCTTTTCGCATCGTCGGAACCATCGAGCCAAAAGGGATCATACTTATCGCCACGCCAGCCAATATATAAGCCAAGCAAGTTACGCTGGGCATCGGACACCGCCATCTGCTGATAAAACTGCTCAAAGGCGATAAAGTTTTCATCTTTAGGCTCGGCACTATGGTGCCAGCCATGGACAAAAATCAGCAATTCAGGGATCTGAGCGGGTTCGGACTGTGAAATACGCGCCTCTAAACCTTGCCATTGTCTTTCGTCATGGGGCAGGCCTTGATCGTTAAACTCAATCACATGGAAGTTTTGCCTGGCAATATCTGGACCTGGGAGGTGAAATGCTTGGTCAGGAATAAAAGGAAGCAAAATACAAAGAAACAACAACATTAAAAACAGTAACTTGTACTGAGTAAACTTCTTAAGGCTCATTTATAACAACATAATTAACGGCCAAGCTAGGCCAAAATAGACGTGCTGAAAGGGGCTAACAGCAAAAGTGCCGAAATTATACGCTAACCCCATTGACCCAGCTAGTGCCTAAATAGCTTTTCACCGCAGCAGATGAGCCGATTTAACGCCAGGTATCGGGGAGCGTCACTTGGCTCCATAAATCTTGGCATAAGGACTGACTATGGTGCCAGTCGCCACCACGGATCCATTTGACTAGCGTATCTCCCACTTGGGGATAAGCAATAGGATTAGGCGATGCCGTTTTAAGCCAGCGCTTTACCACGCCCATATCTAGGCTCATCATGCTATCTCCGGCGCCCAGTAGCTGCAGTGCGGCCACATTCGACAATTGTTCAAACTGACCAATCAATGGTTTGACTAACAGCTTTTTACCTAAGGTCAGCGCTTCGCTGGCAAGCTCAAATCCCGCATTGCCAATGACACCACCACAAGTCGCTAAGTGCTGTTTAAATCCATCGCGATTAAAACCATGCCACTTAATGTGCTCAGCAACTTGTCCCTTAGGCTGCTGGCTGTGATACACCAAAAACTGATAATCACTAAAGAGCTTGAGGAAATCTGCAATCACATCCGCATCTTCAAAGGGTAAATAAACCAAGATCTGATGTGTGTGCTCAATAGGGCTGGCATCAACCTCGACAAATGGCGGTAGGATCGGAAACCCAAAGTGATGCCAATGGCACCCAAGCGCAATATCCACGGGTGCGAAGTAATTGAGCAATAACTCATTAAACCAAGTGCTACCAAGTTTAGGCACAGGGTGAGTCAACGCCGCTTGGTGACTTATACCGATAGAGGGCACCCCCTGCCGCCGTGCCGCCCACGCGGATACGGGCTCAAAATCATTCAGCACTAGGTCATAGCAACTCAGATCCAGTGCTTGGATATCCTTAAGCAATGACAAGGAAAAATTCTGCCTCACCGTTTGCGGCACACTCACCCGTCCAGAGTGGGTCGCAAAGGTCATCCCCGTCTGCACGCGATAATCACCAAAACATTCCATATCGAAAAACTGCTCCGGCTTGCGACCAGAAAATAAAAAATCAACTCTTACATCATTTTTTATCAGCGACTTAGCCATCACACGCGCACGACTTAAATGGCCATTCCCTGTGCCTTGAACTCCGTAGAGTATTCGCATTACTTATCCTTTAACTGTGAATGAAACAGAATTCCAACGAATAAGAGACTGATGTGTGTTAAATCACTGGATGCACGAGTAAAACGGCTCCCGTGCCTAACACGGCGCCCGCGACGATATCTAGAGGGTAATGCACAC
The DNA here is from genome assembly GCF_002783505.1 of Shewanella sp. CG12_big_fil_rev_8_21_14_0_65_47_15. Lineage (GTDB taxonomy): Bacteria > Pseudomonadota > Gammaproteobacteria > Enterobacterales > Shewanellaceae > Shewanella. The sequence continues at coordinate 11,955 of NZ_PFGL01000010.1, read as the reverse complement.
CAAGACAGATGCGCGAGCCACCTATACCAAGGGCCCATACATATGCGGCGGGAGCCGCAATAGGGTAAACCTGTGCCACACTCGTTGCCATCACAAAGGCGGCGGCCGTATGTCCCGAGGGTAAGCTGAAACGATCCGATGGCTCAAAGCCACTCTCAAATCCCACCAACCCATGGCAGGGCCTGATACGGCGGATGCTATTTTTCAATAACAAATACAAAGGCAACTCGACTAAAAAACTCGCTAACATCAGGTTGAATAAGGCCTGCCCTTGGGCATGCGTCAACATCAAGCCCAGCGAAAGATACAAATACACATGTCCATCGCCGCTCGCAGACACCCGCTTTGCATGGGCATACAAACCGTGGCGCTGCGTGCAGTTTACAATATGAAAAAACATTCGCTTATCTAAGTCTGCAACGTAACTCAACATAGAACAGGCTCCTTACTGGCATACCAGCGAGTTTTACTCTGATGTTAATTGGTGCACTCTCTCGACAACGCTTAGCAGGCTTGGCTTTAATGCTCTCTATTTATCAAAACTAAGGCTTAAAACAAAACTAAGGCTTAAAACTAAGGCCGCTATTCACGATTGAATTCATTTGTTTATTGAAATCGATAAGATGGTTTGAGACTAAGCAATGGCGATGACGCCTAAGTGACATCTGGCCTAAAGTTTTATGACAGTCCCATAGGTGACTAAGGCTTTTGAGGCAGATGGGGGCAAGTGAAGCGGAAGAAAGGCTAAAATGTTGGGAAAACCATTGTGTTGCCTGAGCTTAAAGCAGAGCAACACAATGGGATCAGGCCCACACTAAGATCTAGGAACTTGCCTTAGCGCGGTAAATTTTGGTCAAATGATAAATATTAATACAGGCAACAAACGCATTCATCCCCGCGACTGGCCAAGCCGAAATGAACACTCCATAGATCACAAACAGGGTACAACCCACAAAGTTCAACCATCTTAACCAGATGATATTCTTCATCATTAATGAGATAGCCACCATAACAGAGGCAAAATAACCAATAATTTCAATCGTGTTTACAGCTTCCATAGGCACCTCTCAAAGGCCCTCTACCGTCCATAAGCATAACGGGGGGTCCATGCCCCTAAAGCAAATTTAGTTACGTAAGTTAATTTAAACTTGGGATATAATATCAAAACACGCAACAGAGTTGTAATAAAAAACCGTTATTTAATGACTAATATCAAGTTTTGAGCACTAATTTCGATCCCGTGACGAAAAAATACTACAGATACTGTTAACGAGCCAACGGCAACAATACCGTGATTGATAACACTTTTCTTTTCATGAATCCCTTTTATACTGGCGTAAACTCGCTAAACTGTACGCAACGCAGATCAATAGGAGTGTAAATATGGAATACAACACCTCAGAACTATGTGACATGTACTTAGATGTCGTAGATGTAGTCGAGCCCATGTTCAGTAACTACGGTGGTTGTAGCTCTTTTGGCGGTTCTATTAGCACCATCAAGTGCTTTGAAGACAACGGCCTAATCACCGAAGTCCTACAGGAAGATGGCCAAGGTAAAGTCTTACTGGTCGATGGTGGTGGCTCATTGCGTCGCGCACTCATTGATGGTGCCATCGCAGAACTTGCGGTCAGCAACAATTGGGAAGGCATTATCATTTACGGTTCGGTACGCGATGTGGATGCATTAGAAGAGTTAGACATTGGTATTCAAGCGCTTGCTTCTATCCCTGTGGGCGCCGATGGCAACTCTGTGGGCGAAGTGGAAATTCCGGTCAATTTTGGTGGCGTGACTTTCCTCCCCGGCGACCATATCTACGCCGATAACACTGGCATTATCCTGTCGCCTGAGCCACTCGATATCGAGTAAGTAAAAAAGAGATGACAAGAAAGCCAGCTAAGCTGGCTTTTTTATTATCTATTTCACCTTTACTGGCATTGAATAATCGCCCTCGCCTGCGCCACAATAAGTGATCTCTGGCCCTATAAGAACTCTCCCCTATGCCCGAATTTATCCCTTTTACCCATGCCGACATTGCCACCCTAGTCAGCCCGAGAACCGGCGAGACTAAGCTTGGGCAATGTGTACATATTGCTAATCATGAACACTCACTCGAGGCAATACTCGCCACGGCAAAGGCCCATGGTGCGGTTTTTGCGATTGTCGGCGTCGGTGAAGACATAGGCCCACGGGCAAACTTAGGCCGCGGCGGTGCCACCGATGCCTTTACCACTAGCATGCGCCAATGGCTAAATCTGCAATCGAATCGATTTTTGTCTGGCGCCGAATGCCTAGTGTTAGGCCAAGTTAACACCGCCGATCTACAGCAACAAACCGCGACCCATGCCACAGATAACACCGACGTCACCTTAGATGAATTACGCGATGCGGTGGAACAGCTAGATGAGCGCGTGATCCGCATTGTCAGTGCCATTTTAAAGGCAGGTTTAGAACCCATACTCATCGGCGGCGGCCACAACAATGCCTATGGGTTATTGATGGCGACCTCAGCCCATTACCAACGCCAGGTTGCAGCGGTGAATCTCGATCCCCATTCGGATTTTCGTCTACTCGAAGGTCGCCATAGCGGCAATGGTTTTAGCTATGCCGCCGACCATGGAGCCTTAGGCTTTTATCATGTACTCGGGCTGCACGAGTTAAAAAACAGTGAAGCCAATTTAACTCAGTTGACCGAGTTTGGTGGCTCTTGGCATAGTCTGCAGCAAATTTGGGTTCGCCGTGAGATCAGCCTAAGCCAAGCCTTACTTGAGATTGCAGCAAAACTCAACGAAACAGCTTTACCCGTAGGCTTAGAGCTAGATGTCGATGCTATCGCTAAAATGCCCAGTAGCGCCTCAACTGCAGCAGGTGTGCCACTGCTCGATGCGGCGCACTATGTCAGTTACATCGCTCGCCACTGTCCATGTGCATACTTACACTTGGCTGAAGCGGCGCCGAGTTGTCACGAAGCGGGACTTGAAGCCGGTTTTAGGGATGTAGGCCAGAGTCTAAGTGAGCTTATCTATGCTTATGTGCAAGCTCGTATGCAGTTTTTGGCACAGTAACTGGGCATCAGTTATCTACGACTCGGCGCTAAGCTATTCACCAAATCCGGATATTGTGGTCTAATGCCAGTCCGTTTTATGTGGTCGACGAGCACTCAACTCAAGGACTTATAGAAGGCGACTGAAACTAGCGCATCCACGTGAGTTTACTAGCTCGATCACAGAGTGATAGATCAACGATTCAGCAAATGCTGGCGATGGCTTACACTCGCAACTAATACATTGCAAAACAATAGGAACACATTGATGTCTGAGGGCGAATCTAGAAGTACCCACTTTGGTTACAAAACCGTTGAGGCCGATAAAAAGGCCGATCTCGTTGCCGGCGTGTTTCATTCGGTCGCCGCAAAGTATGACATTATGAATGATGTGATGTCCTTCGGTATTCACCGTTTTTGGAAGCGTTACACCATAGAAGTGTCAGGTGCTCGCCCTGGTATGAAAGTACTCGATTTAGCCGGTGGTACCGGTGACTTAACCGCCAAGTTCTCCCACTTAGTGGGCGATAAAGGTGAAGTCGTGTTAGCCGATATCAACGATTCTATGCTTAAAGTGGGCCGAACTAAACTGCGTGACCGCGGTATTGTAAATAATGTCAGCTATGTGCAGGCCAATGCTGAAGCACTGCCATTCCCGGACAACCACTTCGATATTATTACCATCGCCTTTGGTCTGCGTAACGTGACCGATAAAGATGCCGCGCTGCGCTCAATGAACCGTGTGCTCAAACCAGGCGGTAAGTTATTAGTGTTGGAGTTTTCTAAACCTCAGCATGAAATCATGCGCAAAGTATATGATTTATACAGCTTTAAAGTATTGCCTAAGATGGGTGAACTGATCACCAAAGATGCCGACAGCTATGAATATCTGGCCGAGTCAATTCGCATGCACCCAGATCAAGACACACTAAAGCAAATGATGGTGGACGCTGGCTTTGAACAGGTCGATTACACCAATATGACCGACGGTATCGTCGCCCTGCACCGCGGTTATAAATTCTAATGATGCCGCAGGAAGTTGTGCTCCTCGCCTGTGCCGCAATGGAAATGGGTCTGAAAAAACTTCAGGCCCAAGCGGGCGATGACTATTCGCGCCAGCGCCAGTTACATGGCAAAGTGTTTCGCATTCAATTGTCGCAGCTTAGCTGGCCAATTTATTTAGTCTTTGCCAAAGAGATCCAAGTGCTCAGCCGCTATGAAGGGGATGTCGATGTCAGTCTGCACGCCGATGCAACCACGCTTTATCGGGTGACCGAAGGCGCAAACCTGACTGAACTTATCAAGCAGGATAAACTCAAGCTTGAGGGCGATCTCAATTTATTACAAAGCTTTAGCCAGTATCTACGCGGTATCGAGTTTGATTTTGCCGAGCCAATATCCCGCTATTTAGGCGATGGCCCCACCCACAAGCTCATCAGCACTGGCCAGCAGGCGAAGGGAATGGCACTCGAAGTGTTGCGTAAAACCCGTGCCCATTTAGGGCAACTCGCAGTGGAAGAGTATCGCCTCGCTCCGCACCCAATTGAGTTAATTCATTTTCGCGATCAAATGGATGATTTAGTTGCCGACACCCGCGCGATTGAACAACGGATTGCCCAATTAAGAGACCAGATTAAGCCATGACCCTTGCCAGTATCCGCCGCGGTTACCACGTCATTAAAACCCTACTTCAATATGGGCTGGACGAGGTTTTACCGCCAAAGATGACCCCTTGGTACTTTAAACTCGCCCGTAACAGCCTATTCTGGATCCACAATAAACATAAAAATAAACCCGGTGGCGAGCGCTTAAAACTGGCGATGCAGGAACTTGGTCCGGTTTATATCAAGCTTGGACAAATGCTCTCGACCCGCCGTGATTTACTCAGTGATGAGTGGGCAAATGAACTCGCCATGCTGCAGGACAAAGTGCCGCCCTTCGATGGTGTGCTCGCTCGCCAAGCGATAGAAGCGGAGCTAAAAGCACCAATTGAATCTTTTTTCGATGACTTCGATGAAACGCCCCTAGCTTCTGCATCCATTTCCCAGGTGCACACGGCGACACTCAAATCAAATGGCAAAGCGGTAGTTTTGAAAGTACTGCGCCCGAATGTAGAAGCTAAGATCCAAGCCGATCTGCTGTTAATGTCGCAAACCGCCAAACTGATTGAATATCTTCTCGGTGAAGGCAACCGCCTGCGCCCCGCGGAAGTGATTGAAGATTACCGAGTGACCATTTTAGGTGAATTAAACCTTAAGCTTGAGGCCTTAAACGCAGTTAAGTTGCGTAATAACTTTCTCAACTCGGATGCCCTCTATGTCCCCTATGTATATGAGGAGTTTTGCTATCCACGCCTGATGGTGATGGAACGTATTTATGGTATTCCAGTCTCGGATATTGCCGCTCTCAAGGCACAGGGTACTAACTTCAAGCTGCTAGCCGAACGTGGGGTTGAGCTGTTTTTTACCCAAGTATTCCGGGATAATTTTTTCCATGCGGATATGCATCCCGGCAATATTTTTATCTCCTTAGAACACCCAGAAAACCCCCGCTACATTGGTTTAGACTGCGGCATTATGGGCACGCTTAGTGAAGTCGACAAACGCTATCTGGCCGAGAATTTCCTCGCGTTCTTCAACCGGGATTACCACAGAATCGCCCAGCTCTACATTGAGTCGGGCTGGGTGTCGGAAAAAACCGACTTGCAGGCCTTCGAGCAAGCCATCAAGGTCGTTTGCGAGCCTATGTTCAACAAACCCCTCGATGAAATCTCCTTTGGTCATGTATTGTTAGAGCTATTTCGCACCGCTCGCCACTTCGATATTATTGTACAGCCGCAACTGGTGTTACTAGAAAAGACCTTACTTTATATCGAAGGATTAGGCCGACAACTTTATCCGCAGTTGGATCTATGGCAAACCGCTAAACCCTTCTTAGAACAATGGATGGCCGAACAAGTGGGCCCTAAGGCCATGTTTAAAAAGGTATCCACAAAACTGCCATATTGGTCTGATAAGCTACCAGAATTCCCAGAACTGATTTATGACAACCTTAAATTAGGCAGGAAATTGCTGAGTTCTCAGCAACAGATGCTAGATAAGTATTTAAAATATCAGCAGCAGTCACATAAGAGTAATTACCTGCTTATCACTTCTGCAATTTTATTGATCTGCGGCACGTTATTGTTTAATCAAGACGCTACACTGTGGACCCCTTACGTGTGTCTTATTTCGGGCGCAATATTGTGGTTTATCGGATGGCGATCTAGGCCAAAGAATCGTAAATTTTAGCTAGCACTAATTAATCAGAGGTTCATAATAGAACCGATATCAATTAAGAGGATACCTTCATGGGTGGCATTAGTATTTGGCAACTTCTTATCATTGCGTTAATCGTTGTCTTATTATTTGGAACGAAGAAATTGCGCTCTTTGGGCGGTGATTTAGGCGGTGCGGTTAAGGGCTTCAAAAACGCCATGTCTTCAGAAGAAGATAAAAAGGCATTAGAAGACACCGAAGCGGCTAAAACAGCACAAACAACTCAACAGGCGACGGAAAAGAAACCAGAGTCTAACAAAGAACAGGCGTAACTCCTTATGTTTGACGGTATCGGCTTTATGGAGCTGCTGCTGATCGGTGTTCTGGGGCTCGTGGTTCTTGGCCCCGAGCGTCTACCGGTCGCGGTGCGTTCGATTACGGGTTGGATCCGCGCGATGAAACGCATGGCCAACTCGGTCAAAGATGAACTTGAGCAGGAGCTGAAGATCGAGCAATTGCATGCCGATCTCAAAAAAGCAGAAAGCAAAGGTTTAGCTAATCTTTCACCTGAACTTCAAGAATCTATCGATCAATTGAAACAGGCTGCGCAGTCAGTGAATCGACCTTATCAAGTGCAAGATCCTGTTTCCCAAAACACTTCTGCACAGGGGGAACCGATCCACAATCCCGCGCAAGTAAGCCAAACTAGCCCGACAAGCCCAGTAGAGGCGAGTCCAATATCGGCGTCTCCCGCCGCTCACAGCGAGCCATCCCAGGGCGCGGATACCCGTTCTAACCCGAAAGCCAACGGATAATTCATGTCGCAACAGCAGCCACTTATCAGCCACTTGCTTGAACTTAGGTCCAAGCTGCTTAAATCCATTGCCAGCGTATTAATTGTATTCATCTGCAGCGTGTATTGGGCAAATGACATCTACCACTACATGGCAATCCCTTTAATGCAGTCTTTACCCTTGGGTGGCAGCATGATTGCGACCGATGTGGCCGCACCTTTCTTTGCACCTTTTAAACTGACTTTAGTCCTGTCATTTTTTGTGGCCGTGCCCTATGTGCTCTATCAAATTTGGTCCTTTGTAGCACCAGGCCTGTATAAGCATGAAAAACGCTTAGTCATGCCGCTGCTCTTTAGTAGTACCGTGCTGTTTTACCTTGGTATTGCCTTTGCTTATTACATAGTTTTTCCCGTGGTGTTTGGCTTCTTTGCCAACACAGCACCCGAGGGAGTGCAAGTTGCGACCGACATTAGCAGCTATCTGGATTTTGTCTTAAAGCTGTTTTTTGCTTTCGGACTGTCCTTTGAAATCCCTATCGCCGTGGTTTTACTCTGCTGGGCAGGTGTGACCACTCCCGAAGATCTCAGGCAAAAACGTCCCTATATCGTTGTGGGCGCCTTCGTTGTGGGTATGTTGTTAACACCACCGGACGTGATTTCCCAGACTATGCTTGCAGTGCCAATGCTGTTATTGTTCGAGGGTGGTTTATTCGCTGCTCGTTTTTACAGTAAACCGAGCGATGAGTCGAACGAAGAAGAACAAACGAACGACTAACGCCCTTGCCGGCGTTAGAGGAATATAAGAATAAGGAAGATCCTGATGCGCTTAACTCTTACGGCTGCAGCGATTATGCTGTTTTCAGCCCAAGCAAATGCCAGCATTGAACAGCAACTGACTCAATGCGCAGCAACAGCAGACAAACTCGAACGCTTAATTTGCTATGACAACCTAGCCGCCAGCATAAAAGGCACGACTGCTACCATAGATACTCAAACCGCTCCTGTAGGTGTCGCTGCGGTAGTGGCCGCGCCGACTGTTGCCGTTGTTGCTAGTGCTCCAGCAGTTCCAGCAGTTCCAGCAGTTCCAGCAGTTCCAGCAGTTCCAGCAGTTCCAGCAGCAAACATTGAAGATAACTTCGGTATGGAAGCCAAGCGTGTCCAAGAAAATACCGTCGATAAAATTTATCTTGAAGTCAGTTCGATCAGTGAAGATCCCTACGGTGCTATCAAAATGACATTCACTAACGGCCAAGTCTGGAAACAAACCGAGGGCCGCAAATTCAGCCTAAAACAAGGTGAAAAAGTCTACATTGAAAAGGCAGCCTTAGGCTCTTTCTTAATGGGTACCGATAGCCGCAACGCCCTAGTGAGGGTAAAGCGCCTAAAATAATGTCCTCATACTTAGATATTGCAGTCAACTTGCTTGGCAGTGCACTCGAACCAGACATTGCAACGATAGTAAAAGCAGCGGCGGACCATGGGGTTTCGCCGTTAATCGTTATTGGCAGCGATTTAACTGAAAGTGCAGCTGCCATCGCGGTTTGCCAACAATATCCGAATCAACTCTACTGCACAGCTGGCGTACACCCACACCATGCAAGTGGCTGGCAAACTGACTCAAACAAGCGACAAGCTGAACTTTGCCAAGCACCACAGGTCGTTGCCATTGGTGAGTGTGGTTTAGACTACAATCGTGATTTCTCTCCTAGGCCCATCCAGCGCCAGGCATTTATAGCCCAACTCGCTTTAGCCGTTGAGCTACAAATGCCCGTACTGATGCACGAGCGTGATGCCCACGAAGACTTTATTGCGATCCTACGTGAATATCGTCCGCAGCTTACTGGTGCATTACTGCACTGCTTTACTGGCACCCACTCGCAAATGGAAGCCTATATTGACCTCGATTTACACTTAGGTATTACGGGTTGGGTCTGTGATGAAAGACGCGGCCAAGAATTAGCAGAGCTAGTGCCTTTTATTCCGAAAGAGCGTTTATTGATTGAAACTGACAGCCCTTACCTGCTCCCGCGGAGTATGCGGCCTAAACCTAAATCCAGTAAAAACAAACCAGAATACTTGCCCTATATCGCTCAGTATATTGCCAACTTACGTGGTGAAAATGCGGCTGAATTTGCTAAACAATGCTATCAAAATAGCCTAGCGTTTTTTAATTTGAGTCAACACTATGGCTAACTTAGGTAGCTTATTAGTTTTACTTATTAACATGTTCATTTCATTTGGTGCTTTCGCCAGCACGATGAGCATAGATGAGCACACACCTACGCCACTCAATCTAACACCTTGGCTCATGGTAACTCATAGTAATGGCACAAGTCAGTTAGCCGATATTCAAGCACTCTCCCAAACGCAGTGGCATAAGTTTACCAGTGCCGATATTCAACGCCTTAATCAACATAATTTCTGGCTGACGGTGAATCTAAGTAGTGGTGACGAAAGCCTTTCGCGCATTCTCGCCCTAGATAATCCGTTATTGGATAAAGTGACGATTTATCATTTAGTGGGCAACCTGCTGATCGACACCGCCTATATGGGAGACTCGCTTTCCTATAAGCAACGCCCGCTACTGAGCAATATTTTCCTATATCCTTTTAAAATCAATGCTAATGAACAACACACCTTCTATGTGCATATAGAAACCGAAGGCAGTGCCGCAGTTCCTCTAAATCTGTGGTCAGCCAATGATCTGGCACAAATTGCCGAATCAACCGCCGTCGAGCATGGGTTTCAATTAGGTGTACTTGCCGCCATCGGGATTTTTAGTCTTTTTATTGCCTTGGCTTCAGGATCCTTCAGTTATAGCTACTACTCGGGCTATGTCCTCTGCATGACCTTACTGGTCGCCACTATTAATGGCTTTGCTTTCCGTTTTCTCTGGCCAAATTGGCCCGTATTACAACAACTAATGGTGCCGATATTATTACCCTTAGTGATGGCCTTCGCTTTGATGTTCACCGAGAAGATACTGCAACTCAAATACCATAACCGCCACATGCTATTGATATGCCGTTACAGTGCGGTTTATATATTATTAGTGAGTCTATTAGTTCCCTTCGTCCGTTACGGTACAGTCCTTTATATTGAGATTGTTTCCGTTGTGATCCTCAGTATGATTCTAATGGTACTCGCCATTATCCAAGCGATTAATGGTCATAAGCTCGCAAAGCTCTATACCGTCGGATGGGTGAGCATGCTCACAGGTGCTTGCATTAGTAGCCTACTCTATCTTGGCGTCATTAATTTAAGTTTAAAGCCACAAACACCCGTAATGCTCGGACTCACTTTTGAGATCCTTTTCATGTCTCTCGTGCTCGCTATTCGTTATAACGATGAACGCAAAGCTAAGTTGCGTATTCAGCAGGAAGCATTGAAACAAGCACAGAAAATCCGTAGCGCACGGGAAGAAGCATTAAAACTTGAGGCCGACACTAATGAACGGCTCGAGCAAATGGTGCAAGAGCGCACCCTAGAGCTTGAAATAACCCTCAGAGAGTTGCATGAAGTCAATCAAAAACTCACAGAGCAAAGCACAATCGACAGCTTAACGGGTGTTAAAAACCGCAGCGCCTTCGATAAACGCTTGCTTGCAGAAAGCAGGATCAGTCGCCGCCAAGAAACTCCTATCGCACTATTAATGCTAGATATCGACAGATTTAAGTCGATCAATGACCACTTTGGGCACTTAGCTGGCGATCAAGCATTAAAGAAGATTGCCCAGACATTACAACAACATTTAAAGCGTCCAACGGATCTAGTATCACGTTTTGGTGGCGAAGAGTTTGCTATTATTCTCCCCAACACAACGGCACAAGGCGCACTGAAGGTCGCTGAAGGCATTAGAGACGCAGTGACATCTATTGACCTAGAATGGGAGGGAAAACCTATCCCATTGACCATCAGTATCGGAGTCAGTGCCGATATCATGGCTAGCGATCAACACTGTACCGAATTACTTGAACAAGCCGATAAAGCACTCTATCAAGCGAAAAACAACGGGCGCAATCAAGTGAAATTGTATGTGCCAGCAAGAGCAGAACCTAATTAGGAGTCCAATGTGAATATCATTACCAGTGCTTTCCCACAGCGCAGAATGCGCCGCATGCGTAAACATGATTTCAGCCGCCGCCTGATGGCTGAAAATCATCTGACGGTTAATGACTTAATTTATCCAATGTTCGTACTCGAAGGCACCAACCGCAGCGAAAAAGTCGCCTCTATGCCAGGTGTCGAACGTTACTCGATTGATTTACTA
>NZ_PFGL01000010.1:0-327 GCF_002783505.1 Shewanella sp. CG12_big_fil_rev_8_21_14_0_65_47_15 | reverse complement strand
ATGAGCCAATTCTATTTGATGCGCAAAAAGCCGAAACCCGGAAATGACAGATTCAATGGATTTGAGCTTTTCGGGGGAAAAGTCCAAAGAAGGCTGATCGGTGACAGCAACAATAATCCCCCGCTCCAAGCGGTTGCGAAAGGGAATGCGAACAAATTGCCCGGGTTCACATTCCGGCTCCAATGCCGATGGAATACCATAGGTCAAAACATCGGTGAACTCCCCTCCTTTTTTAAAAACAATAATCGACGCGTATTTCATAGAATCATTCAATAATAAACTTACAAACAATATATCTCAAAAACAACCGGGAGCATAATCCGGTTT
>NZ_PFGL01000067.1 GCF_002783505.1 Shewanella sp. CG12_big_fil_rev_8_21_14_0_65_47_15 | reverse complement strand
GTTCGAATAAAATAGGACATTGGCCTTGCTAACCCCGAGGTGACCATATATGTCCTGTTTTCAACCTTTTCCCCAATAGCAGCCGAAACAGGAAAGCTATACAGTAATATTTTTACACATCAACACAAGGAGAAAAAATGGAATTTGAGTGGGATGAAACCAAAAATGCCATCAATATGGCAAAACATAAAATTGACTTTGCGGATGCTCTTCACGTGTTTTTGGATGAGAAGAGGATTGAACGTGAAGATATTCGCCAAGACTACCAAGAATCTCGATATCAAACTATCGGCACGACAAAGCATGGAATTCTGTTTGTAATCTATACAGAGCGAGACCCAAAGGGTACGATTCGCTTAATATCCGCACGTAAAGCCAACTCTCGTGAGAAGAAATCTTACGAGCGAGGTTTAATGAAACCCTATTCAAAAGTGGTGTAAGTTATGACTGTACGGAAAGTTTCACTTGATCAAATTAAGTTTCTGAAAGGGAAGACCAAAATGTCTGAAGTCGACGCTCTGACTGACAAAGACATCAACGAAGCTGTACTTAGTGACCCTGATTCAGTTGTCCCAACTGAAAAAGAACTAGAAGAGTTTGGTAAACCCAAGGAGAGGAAACATGACTAAGAAAGTCAAACTGGAAGACATCCAGTCACTGAGAGGAAATACAAACTGGCACTATCTCAAAACTGCCGAAAAAAGCGCCGAAGTAAGTTCAATGGCGCCGGAAATCAAGCAGCATCAGTTGAATGAGATGAAACCAGTAACCCAAAAATCCATTTATCAAGCATAGTCAGTAGAACTGCCGCCACGCGCGGCAACCCTTGCGATAAGCGTTAATCTCGATTTGCAATAATATAGCGAACGGTTATCTCATCGCTAAATGCCTAACGATAGCCTCTTCTATCATGTCCTGTTCATCGACCGTGAACCCCAACAGTTCCCGCTGCGGATATTGAACCGATATCCGCTCGTTTATTCGCCCTCTTAGTCCGTACTGATGCTCGGTCGCTACGCGGGAAATAAACCCAGTAAAGCCCACACTTGCAGCTTGGGGTGAATACTCAGGCTTTAGGTATTTTTGCCTGGAGAAAAATAGGACAGGCTGAACTCATTTGGGATTAACAGCCAACACTGCAACCTCAGAAAGCGGGAAAGCGGGAAAGCGGGGAGGGAAAGCGGGGACAGCCACATCTTTTTGAGAAAGCGGGGACAGCCACATCTTTTTGTGTTTTTTAGCTTCTTTGACTAGGCTTTAAATTATCCTGATTTTGTCTGTGTGGAGTTTGCTATGACCTCGGCCAGAAGACAGTTAATTGATGCTAACGCCACACCTTTCTATCATGTGATAAATCGCTGTGTCAGAAGGGCTTTTTTATGTGGAGAGGATAAACTCACGGGGCGAAGCTATGAACATAGACGCGGCTGGATTGTAGATAAAATCAAGGCATTATCTGCGATTTTCTGTATTGATATCTGTGCCTATGCCCTCTTTGCGAAATAGACAGGGAATAATCACTATCATCTAATACTCAAAATTAATGTCGATAAGGCCAAATCCTTAAGTCAAAAAGATATTATCAACCGCTGGTGTCAAGTCACTAAGGGCCATGCTGTCGCAACTAAGTATATGAATGGTGATGCTTTAATCGACGGTGAAGTCATGTTACTCGATGGCTTACTTGCCGAGTGGCATGAACGATTAAGTAGTATCAGCTGGTTTATGCGCTGCCTGAATGAAGACATCGCCCGCAAGGCCAATCGTGAAGATGAATGCAAAGGCGCCTTCTGGGAAGGTCGTTTTAAGTCGCAAGCGCTGTTAGATGAGCAAGCATTGCTCGCATGCATGATGTATGTCGATTTAAATCCTATTCGAGCGGGTATTGCCGACTCTTTGCAATCCTCTGATTTTACATCGATTCAGGAGCGAATTAACTCGCTAAATTCGCCCAATAGCGCATTAACAATCTCAGCGATACAAACTGACTCCTCAACCAATCAAACTCACATTCTCCACAAATTCCTAGTCCAATTCGATGGTGCAGCACACCTGAATGAACAAGCGGGCATTCCCTTCCATTTTGCCGATTATCTCGAACTCATTGATTGGACAGGCCGCGCCATTCGCCTTGATAAAAAAGGTTATATTGATAATCAGCGGCCTAAACTCCTTAATGAATTAGGCATTGCTTCCGATGCGTGGCTCACTTCAGCCAAAGAGTTTCGCCGTCAATACAGTGGCATAAGCGGTCGATGGGATAGCATGTGCGAGTTTAAAAAGCAGCACAACAGCGGCAAATGGTGTAAAGGCAAAGCTTTTAGCCAAGCTTTACACCCACAGGTTTAAAGTTGATACAATCTTGTATCATTCAGTAAATGCGACTTCGACTTTCTCTAACTCTTGCTCGGTTTTAAGCTGAAACGCTTGCTGCTTTTTAAGTTTGGCTTCTTCTTCAAGCGCGGCTGTCTTTCTTTAAAGCTGTGTTTCTCGGGTTTAGTCAGAATCACGCTAGTGTTCCACTACGCTCAGTTAAACAAATGAGTTGTGTTGCACATTCATAAAGCTGATTGCTCGGGGTGCTACCATAAGCTCGCTTTAAGCCCGTGAGGTAAAAAGATCTAGTCTAAAACGGCGCATTGAATGTTGAATTGAGATGTTTAGATGAGCTTGGAATTAGGTTAGCCTGCTAGATGAAAAACATGCATCTTTATGATATAGCCGTTATCCTCAGTCACGGTAAAACGGTTAATGCTTAACAGCCCAAAGCGATGATTTTCAATAATCACTAAAGGAGATAACTGTGAATGACTCACTATTAAACGAATTACTCGCAAAGCTAGCACTAAGGTTTGCGGCGAATACGCCGCGTCATCAGGGGATCCATTGGGCCGAGGTTGAAGCCAAAATTCGCCAAAGCGGCACGCAGAATCAAAATACGCTGCATGAGATGGAACTTACTGGCGGTGAGCCTGATGTGGTGGGGGTTGATCCACATACGGGCAAATTTATTTTTGTCGATTGTGCAGCGCAAAGCCCTTTGGGTCGTCGGAGTCTTTGCTACGACGGAGCGGCGCTCGATGCCCGTAAGAACAATAAGCCCGTTGGCAGTGCAATGGAGCTTGCGACGCAAATGGGTGCACAAATGCTGACCGAGGCGCAATATCGTGAGTTACAAACCTTAGGAGAGTTTGATACTAAGACTTCCAGTTGGCTGCAAACACCATTAGAGATCAGAACCTTGGGTGGCGCAATTTTCGGCGATAGACGTTATGGGCAGATTTTTACCTATCACAATGGTGCCGACTCTTATTATGCCGCGCGGGGTTTTCGGACTCGGTTATTAGTGTAGCGAGCGTCGGGCTGCTAGCGCTGGAGGGGGGGAGCGGGTGGGAACTGATCATGTCCAAACCGTCACGGCACTATTTTGTGTCAGCATGGGGCTTGGCTTAAACCGCACTATTTACACAATAGTGTAAGCAAGATTGGTAATACGATTCCACTCTCAGTAAACTTTCGCTCCCACTTCTTAATCTGGTGCTGTGATGACCTTTGCCGAGCCTTCTTCTTTCCCTGAGTCGTTAACCTTTGCCGAGCTTGGGTTAAATTCGGCGTTACTTAAGGCCTTGCCCACAAGGCTTAAACATCCGACTCGGGTACAGCAATTGGCAATTCCGGCCATTCTTGCGGGGCGGGATTTGTTAGCCTTAGCACAAACCGGTAGCGGTAAAACCTTGGCCTTTGGTTTGCCCTTGCTGCAAGCAATCTATCAACAAATTCAGCAACAAACACAGTTGCAGGGCGCTAAGTCTGTGTCGGCCACAAATGCGCTGGCGTTAGTGCTGGTGCCCACGCGGGAATTAGCGCTGCAGGTGACCGAGGCGCTGCAAGCGGTAGCGAGCCAGTTATCGGCTCCGTTGAACATTCAGCTTCTGTGTGGTGGCATCCCCTTGGAAGATCAATTAGCCGAACTCGTAGCCAAGCCGCAGCTGTTAGTGGCAACCCCTGGGCGTTTGCTGGATTTATGCAAGCAGTCCCATATCAGCCTCGATTCGATAAAACATCTTGTGCTGGATGAAGCTGACCGCCTGCTGGAAATGGGGTTTTGGCCCGATGTGCAAAAGCTGCTGGCGTTTATGCCTAAGCTTAAGCAAACCTCGTTGTTTTCTGCCACTTTGCCCGAGGCTTTGGCTGCATTGGCGGGTAAACTATTGGTCAATGATCCGCTACGGGTCGAAGCTCACAAGGTGAATTCAGTAGCCGCCGAAATCGAAGAGCAGCTCTATTTAGTCAACAAGGGCAGTAAAGCGCAGGCACTGATTACGCTATTAAAACAATATCAGTGGCCGCAGGTGCTGGTGTTTATCAGCGCCCGTGATGATGCCGATGCCATCGCTAAACGACTTGCTAAGACGGGGATAAAAGCTGCCGCGCTGCACGGCGAAAAAGATCAAACCGTGCGCAGTCAAACCTTGGCCGACTTTAAAGCCAATCGCATTCAAGTATTAGTGGCGACAGATTTGATGGCGCGCGGCATTCATGTCGATGCCTTGCCTGTGGTCATCAATTTGGATTTGCCTATGAGCGCGCCTGTGTATGTGCACCGCATTGGCCGCACCGCCCGCGCAGGCGAAAAAGGGCTGGCGATTTCCCTCGTGTGTCACGGTGAAATGGCCACTTTAACGGCGATCAAAAACTTAACTGCGCGGGAGTTACCGCTGGCATTATTGGCTGACTTTCCGGTAACGGATAAGCCGCGTGAAAAAATCACTGATGGCGGTGCGGATAATAAGGTTGAGCGTAAGCGGCCACCGCGGGATAAACAGGCGAACCGCCGTAGCATCAATAAGCACAGCGCCAAAGCATTTAAAGGTAAGCGCTGAGCTTGGAGTTATTTAAGCCTTTAGACTGAAGTACAGCTATCACCAAACTAATCACTGAATAAAGTCCATTGGCTGCTATTAACGCTTTCGCTCTGGGTGTAACTTAGTGACTTATTTACATTAAGGGTTTCAGTTATGGCATCGACATTGGCGTTGAGCAAAGCACTTCATAAAGTGGTGAATAACGGTTTAACGACCGAGCACTTTGTGCTTAGGCCATTCCAGCGAGCGGATCTTGAGGCTTTTACCGCCTATCGAGCCGACTCTAAGGTCGCCAAATATCAAAGCTGGACGGATTACCGCTATAGCGATGCAGTCGCGCTGTTCGAGAAGATGGATTATGCACAATTTGGTGCGACAGATACGTGGTTTCAACTGGCGATTGTCACTGCCGCGTTGGGAGCGGCGCCTGCCATGTTAGTTGGCGATCTGGCGCTGCATTTTATCGATGAGCAGCAGGTAGAAATCGGTTTTACGATTGCGCCTGAGCATCAAGGCAAGAATGTCGCTTTTGAGGCGGTCAGTGCATTGCTGGATTACCTCTTTATTGAATTACATCAGCATAGAGTCATTGCTATCACCGATGCACAAAATCTAGCATCCTGCCGCTTACTCGAAAAACTCCACTTTAGGCGCGAAGCCCATTATGTGAAAAACATCTTCTTTAAGGGCGCGTGGGGCGATGAGTATCTCTACGCCTTGTTAAAGGAGGAGTATAAAGCCAAGCAGGACGCGTAATCCCATTTGGCTTCATTTACTCTTTGATTAACTCTTTTTCGAGCGCACCTTAAAACTGGTAGCTCACGCCGACATTCATTGTCGTCCCTAAGCCTTTAGTGTTGTAGCCTTTAAAGGTAAAAGATTGCGAGCGAGCGGAGTAGTAATCTTCATTGAACAGGTTTTCCACACCAAGGGATAAAGTCCAATCATTGATTTGGTAGCTACTGCTCAAATTGACTAGGTTGTAATGTTCAACGGGGCCTTGGCTGCCAACATATGCGCCATCAATGGGCTCGAATCGGTCGCGATCGCCGACATATAAATAGGCCAAACTTATATTGCTGTTATCTGTGGGTTGCCAATCTAAGGTAGCGGTAAATTTAGGTGGAGAGATGATTTGCCCGTCTAAATACTCATCTTTTTCGGTATCTTTACCTTCGACAAAGCTATAGCTCATACCGGTGCTGAGATTGTCTAACCAAGAATAACTGACTTGTGCTTCGTAGCCCCAAATTTCTTGCGGGGCGCGAACTGGAACATAGGCACCTGATACTGGGTCGTATTTGCTGCTGGTGCCGAGTTCTGATTCGCTGAAAAAGGCGGCGAGTTCATAGGAAAAAGCATCAACATAGCCTGAAATACCTATCTCATAGTTATCAATAATGGCTGCCTGTGTTTTGATTAAGGCGATGTCATTGACTGCCGCAGTGCGTAATAACAGACCAAGATCAGAAATGTCGGCCCCTTGGGAATAACTGATAAACGGGCTAGCAAAGCTGCTACCTGTATAACGTAGCCCTAAGTTATAAGTGGTGGCGTTAAAGCCAAGCTCGCCTCCTTTAACATCAATCGATTCGGTACACTGAGTCGCACTCGCACACAGTTTTAATGTGCTGTAATCGTTAACACTTAAATCCACACTATCCTGACGAACTCCCGCCTTAATGACCCAATCATCAAATATCACCCATTTAGTCTGCAGATAGAAAGCAAGGTTGGTCATGTCCATTTCAGGTACCCAAATACGGCCATCCTCAAGAGGCTGACTGCTGATATCCTGCAAAGCATCGACCCCATAAATAAAATTGGTGACTATCTTGTCCCAATCGACCTCGGTATTAAAGTTGGCGCGTAAGCCAATTTTTTCAGACAGAATAATCGATTGCCCACCACTGTATCCTTCCGAGGGATTCGCGAGTGAGGAAGAGAAGAAAAACATGTTATCAATTTTTTGGCCGTAGGCGTCTAACACCATTTGTGTGTTATCTAATAATGCGTCGTCAACATACTTTAAGGTCAGGTTATGGTTGCCCTTAGGTCCCTGTGGTTCGCCGAGTTTTGGTTTGCCCGAGGTATCTTTAATGGCGTAGGTTTTAACGCCCGAATTAATACTGCCAGTGACATCGACTAAGTCTGCATCCTGTTGTGCTTCATAGTAGTTGTAGGTGAATTGCAGTGATCTGGCATCGGTAAACTGATATTGCAATTTGGTAAATAGGTTTTGGGTTTTCGTTTCGGATAATCCATAAACTAGGCCAGGTACATCACCTTCTGCATCACGCTGCAGACCCGTTTCTTCGGTCACGGCATTTAAGACATAACTGAACTTGTCAAGTGAGCCATCCACTCCCGCATTAAAGCGATAGCCAGCGCTGTCTTCAAATTTCACTGTGCTGAATTTGCTCGAGGCACCAAGATCCACATGTGCTTTACTGTCGCCAGGTTTCTTGGTGATGTAGTTGATAATGCCGCCTGCTGCACCATTACCGTAAATCGAGGTTGCGCCTTTAATCACTTCGATACGCTCTATGGCGTTCACATCCACTGAGCGCATATCCAGCGAGCCATTACGCAATGGTGTCGATTGCGGTACACCATCAATCAGTATGAGTGCCTTACGGCCACGTAGCGTTTGCCCTGCATTACTTGAGGTACCCGAAGATGGCGCTAAGCCTGGAACGCGCATTGCTAGAATATTCTGTAGCTCGGAGCTGACCTTGAGGTCTTGGTCGAGCGTGGCGTTATCAATTAAGGTGACAGAGGAGGGGACCTCATCAATACGTTCTACGACGCGACTTCCCGAAATAATCAGGCGCTCAATGGGTGCTGGTGGCGTAACAGCCTTCACTGCCGTGGTGGCAAAGGCCATACCTGAAAATAATGCCGAACCAATTAAGGCATAACGTATTGAAGCTGCACAGGGGGTGAGCGCGAGTCGCATAGCAAATCCTATATAAGTAAAAGCGGAGGTAAAACCTAGCATTGAGTCCAACTAAAGACGGGGATGCCGAGCATAAGACGGACGAATGATAATTATTCTCGAATGATTTTGCAGGTTATTTACATTTGTTAATTTCTGTTTCAACAAATGGTTTTGCCCGTCATAGCGAGCGTAAAGGGGGATTGAGTCACTTTAATGGTGTTGCATCGACTTACGTTTGGCTTATCGGCCCTATCCCAGTAAAATCTCTTCATTAGCTGAGCCCGTGTTGGCTCAAGGATCTTCACGCCCGTCAGGGGATTTAAGGAGTGTCAGATGAAATCAATGCGTTTAGGCTTAGTGGGGATGGCAGTCGTGCTCGGATTATCGGCCTGCGCGACCACGCAATCGCCAACGGGGCGGGGCCAGACCTTGCTCTTTTCAGCGGCGCAGATGCAGCAGATGGGCGATGCTTCCTTTGAAGAGATGAAAAAGCAGCAAAAGGTGAGTAGCGATAAAAAGCTGACGCAATACGTCAATTGTGTCGCCAATCGTATTACCGCAGTGCTGCCGGATCAAACCCAGCGCTGGGATGTGGTGTTATTTGACTCAGAACAAGTGAATGCCTTTGCACTCCCGGGTGGCCACATTGGTGTCTATAGCGGCTTACTTAAGATCGCTAAGGGCCCTGATCAGCTTGCCACTGTGCTCGGTCATGAAGTGGCGCACGTGTTGGCGCAACATGGTAATGAGCAGGTTTCCCGCGGGCAGCTAACGGGCGTTGGTATGCAAATAGCCGATGCGGCGTTGGGGGCGAGTGGTGTGTCGAATCGCGACTTATATATGTCGGCCTTGGGACTCGGTGCTCAGGTTGGGGTGATTCTGCCCTTTGGCCGCGCTCAAGAGAGCGAAGCCGATGTGATGGGCTTAGAGCTGATGGCGAGAGCCGGTTTCGATCCGGCGCAAAGTGTGACCTTATGGCAGAACATGTCGAAGGTGGGCGGCAGTCAGGGGCCGGAATTATTATCGACCCATCCATCGAACAGTAATCGCATCGCTCAGTTGCAACAACTGCAAGGGCAGATGCAGCCACTCTATGCCAACGCTAAAACCCAAGTGAAGAACCAATGTGTGGCGCCGAAATAAGCTGCACGCTGCTTAGTGAAGTGCCACTTGGTTGAGTGTTAGCGGTTGTTTTCTGGCCGATATGCGTCCTTAGCATATTTACGCTTTTGGATAAATACGCAATAAGTGTGTAAAAAAGCCGCCTGAGTTAAATAAGCAGTCAGTTTATCAGCATAGGCCGTGGAACTATGGTAAACTGGCGCGCAAAATTCCACTGATAAATTGAGAGTCGTTAATTATGTCTGATAAATTCAGTACTGTTGAACAGCAAGCAAGCTACGGTGTAGGCCGTCAAATGGGTGAGCAACTGGCCGCTAATTCTTTTGATGGTGTGGATATTCCAGCCGTCCAAGCGGGTTTAGCCGATGCGTTTGCCGGTTTAGAAAGTGCTGTGTCTATGCAAGATCTGCAAGTTGCGTTCACTGAAATTAGCGGTCGTATTCAAGCTGCTCAAGAGCAAGCTGCTGCCGCTGCGTCTGCTGAAGGCGATGCGTTTTTAGCAGAAAATGCTAAGCGTGATGGCGTGACTGTGACTGACTCTGGTCTGCAGTTCGAAGTATTAGTCCAAGGTGACGGTGCTAAACCAACTTACGAAGATACAGTGCGTACTCACTACCATGGTTCTTTCATCAATGGTGATGTGTTCGATAGCTCTGTAGTTCGTGGTCAACCCGCTGAGTTCCCAGTATCTGGCGTTATCGCTGGCTGGACCGAAGCACTGCAACTGATGCCAGTAGGCACTAAGTTGAAATTATTTGTGCCACATCATTTAGCTTACGGTGAGCGTGGCGCGGGGGCTTCTATTCCTCCATACTCAACTTTGGTATTTGAAGTTGAGTTGTTAGACATAGTCTAATGTGATTGAAACGCCTAAGCCTGTCTTAGGCGTTTTCTTATGGAAGACAAAGAAAGACTGAGGAGATTGAAATGAGTGGACAAGTGAGAGTGGCAATCGTCGGTGCTGGTGGTCGTATGGGACGCACTCTTATTGAAGCGGCTTACAATCACGACCATATATTGCTGGGCGCCGCTATCGAGCGCGCTGGCTCTAGTTTAGTGGGCGTGGATGCGGGTGAGCTAGCTGGTGTGGGTAAATTAAAGGTCATGATCATGGATTCGCTGGATTACGCGACCGATGATTTTGATGTCTTGATTGATTTCACTGCGCCAGACGCCAGTATTGTCCATTTAGATTGGTGTGTGCGCCATAAGAAAGCCATGGTGATCGGCACAACCGGTTTCAATCATGCTCAAAAAGAACAGATCAATGCCTTTGCCGAGCAAACCCCTGTGGTGATGGCACCGAATATGTCTGTGGGTGTCAACTTGATGTGGAAATTGCTCGAACTGGCTGCCGAAGTCATGGGTGATTACACCGATATCGAAATTATCGAAGGTCACCACAGACACAAAAAAGATGCGCCGTCGGGCACTGCCCTGAAAATGGGTGAAGTGATCGCTAAGACCTTAGGTCGCGATCTTGAGAAATGTGCCGTGTATGGCCGCGAAGGGATCACGGGTGAACGTGACCGTGAAACTATAGGTTTTGCGACCATTCGTGCCGGTGATTTAGTCGGTGAGCATACGGCTATGTTTGCCGATATCGGTGAACGTTTAGAGATCACCCATAAAGCCTCGAGTCGTATGACCTTTGCTAACGGCGCCATGCGCGCCGCGAGCTGGTTAGTGGAGCAAGAGCCGGGTCTGTATGATATGCAGCAGGTCTTAGGTTTGCATTAATATTAAAAACGCCAGGTTGGCGTTTTTTTTTGCACCCAGATACCAATGGGTGGACGATTTCACGTTTTTCCTGTAAACTCGCTGGAATTTGTCAAAATTTCGTAAATTAGCGGAAATTGGTA
The DNA here is from genome assembly GCF_002783505.1 of Shewanella sp. CG12_big_fil_rev_8_21_14_0_65_47_15. Lineage (GTDB taxonomy): Bacteria > Pseudomonadota > Gammaproteobacteria > Enterobacterales > Shewanellaceae > Shewanella. The sequence goes on along the minus strand of NZ_PFGL01000067.1, from coordinate 99,741 downwards.
TCTTAACATAACATAAAAACATTATATTTCAGTGGCTTGGCTCTTTATGGAGGTCGCGTTGACAAAGTCTGCCTTACTCGTACTCGAAGATGGAACCGTATTCACTGGCACAGCAATTGGTGCCGATGGACTCTCTGTTGGTGAAGTTGTTTTTAACACTTCTATGACAGGTTACCAAGAAATTTTAACTGATCCATCCTACTCTCGCCAGATTGTAACTTTAACCTACCCACACATAGGCAACACTGGCACTAATAATGAAGATATTGAATCCAATGGGGTTCACGCCTGTGGTCTTATCATTCGCGATCTTCCACTCATAGCGAGTAGCTTCCGTAATCAACAAAGCTTAAGCGATTATCTCAAAGCAAACAATGTCGTTGGCATAGCAGATATCGATACCCGTAAGTTAACACGTATTCTCCGTGAAAAAGGTGCCCAAGCCGGTTGTATTATGGCGGGTACTGACTTAGATGCAGCCAAAGCGCTCGCCGCCGCCAAAGCCTTCCCCGGTTTGAAAGGCATGGATTTAGCAAAGGAAGTCACCACAGATAAAGCTTATCAATGGCGTCAAGGTAGCTGGCGTTTAGTCGGCGGTTTGCCCGCGGATACGCCAGCAGAAGCGCTTAAATACAAAGTGGTTGCCTACGACTACGGCGTTAAGCAAAACATCCTGCGTATGCTAGTGGACCGTGGTTGTGATGTCACAGTTGTGCCAGCTAAAACCCCTGCATCAGAAGTGTTATCGATGAATCCCGATGGCGTGTTCCTGTCGAACGGCCCAGGCGACCCAGAGCCATGCGATTATGCGATTGAAGCGATTCAACAAATTCTGAAAACCGACACACCGATTTTCGGTATCTGTTTAGGTCACCAGTTACTGGCGCTGGCCTCGGGTGCAAAAACCTTAAAGATGAAATTTGGTCACCACGGTGCCAACCACCCAGTGAGCAATATCGAGCAAGGTAATGTGATGATCACCAGTCAAAACCACGGTTTTGCTGCCGATGAAGCGACCTTACCCGCCAATATTAAGGTGACCCATAAGTCGCTGTTCGATGGTTCACTGCAAGGTATCCATCGTACGGATAAGCCTGCGTTTAGCTTCCAGGGACACCCCGAAGCGAGCCCTGGACCGACCGATGCAGCCCCGCTGTTCGATCACTTTATCGAGCTTATCGAAAACTATCGTCTTGTAACGAAAAGTCAGAACGCCAAGTAATACGCTAGCTAGGAGAAGAGAAGAGCAATGCCAAAACGTACAGATATAAAGAGTATTCTTATCCTAGGCGCCGGTCCGATTGTTATTGGTCAGGCATGTGAGTTTGATTATTCAGGCGCACAGGCGTGTAAAGCGCTGCGTGAAGAAGGCTACCGCGTCATTCTAGTGAACTCTAACCCTGCCACTATTATGACCGACCCTGAAATGGCCGATGCGACTTATATCGAGCCGATTCACTGGGAAGTGGTGCGTAACATTATCGCTAAGGAACGCCCAGACGCGATTCTGCCAACCATGGGCGGCCAAACCGCACTGAACTGTGCCCTAGAGCTTGAAGCTAAGGGCGTGCTGGCGGAATTTAACGTTGAAATGATCGGTGCGACCGCTGACGCGATTGATAAAGCAGAAGACCGTAGCCGTTTCGACAAAGCCATGAAGAGCATTGGCTTAGAGTGTCCACGCGCGGGCATCGCCCACAGCATGGAAGAAGCCTATGGCGTACTCGACCAAGTCGGTTTCCCTTGTATTATCCGTCCATCATTCACTATGGGTGGAACGGGTGGCGGTATCGCCTATAACAAGGAAGAGTTTGAAGAAATCTGTTCCCAAGGTCTCGATTTATCGCCAACCAAAGAACTGCTAATCGATGAGAGCTTAATCGGTTGGAAAGAGTACGAGATGGAAGTGGTCCGTGACCGCAACGACAACTGCATCATAGTCTGTTCTATCGAAAACTTCGATCCCATGGGCGTGCACACCGGCGACTCTATTACCGTTGCGCCAGCACAAACCCTGACCGACAAAGAATACCAATTGATGCGCAACGCCTCTATGGCGGTACTGCGTGAGATTGGCGTTGAAACGGGCGGTTCAAACGTACAGTTTGGTATTAATCCGCAAGATGGCCGTATGGTGATCATCGAGATGAACCCAAGGGTATCGCGCTCATCGGCATTGGCATCGAAGGCAACGGGGTTCCCGATTGCGAAAATCGCCGCTAAGTTAGCGGTCGGTTTTACCCTCGATGAGTTGATGAACGACATCACTGGCGGCCGCACGCCAGCGTCATTCGAGCCTGCTATCGATTACGTTGTGACTAAAGTACCGCGTTTTAACTTTGAAAAGTTCGCCGGTTCTAACGATCGTTTAACCACACAGATGAAATCCGTGGGCGAAGTGATGGCGATTGGACGTACTTTCCAAGAGTCACTGCAAAAAGCCTTGCGTGGTTTAGAAGTAAGCCGCCATGGTTTAGACCCTATCACTGACATGACTAAGCCTGAGGCTATGTCACGTATTCGCCTCGAGCTGAAAGAGCCAGGCTGTGACCGCATTTGGTACATTGCCGATGCGATGCGTGCTGGACTAAGCCTAGATGAGATCTTCCGTCTGACCAATATTGACCCTTGGTTCCTGGTACAAATTGAAGAACTTATCCAGCTCGAAGGCCAAGTGGCCGAAGTGGGTTTGGCGGGCTTAAACGAAGATTTACTGCGTAAGCTCAAGCGTAAAGGCTTTGCCGATGCGCGTCTGGCCGATGTATTAGGCGTGAGCGAAGCCGAAGTGCGTAAGCTGCGTGATAAGTTTGACCTGCACCCTGTCTACAAACGTGTGGATACCTGCGCGGCCGAGTTTGCGACTGATACGGCTTATATGTACTCAACCTATGAGGAAGAGTGCGAAGCCAACCCTTCAAACCGTGACAAAATCATGGTGTTAGGTGGTGGTCCAAACCGTATCGGTCAAGGTATTGAGTTCGATTATTGCTGCGTGCACGCGGCGTTAGCGCTACGTGAAGACGGCTATGAAACCATCATGGTGAACTGTAACCCTGAAACCGTTTCAACCGACTACGACACTTCAGACCGTCTGTACTTCGAGCCAGTCACACTGGAAGATGTACTAGAAATTGTCCGTATCGAAAAGCCAAAGGGTGTTATCGTGCAGTACGGTGGTCAAACTCCGCTGAAACTGGCCCGTGCCCTTGAGGCGGCGGGTGTGCCAATTATTGGTACTAGTCCGGATGCGATTGACCGCGCCGAAGACCGTGAACGTTTCCAACAGGCGATTCAACGCTTAGAGATGAAACAGCCCGAAAACGATACAGTTACGACCGTAGAAGGTGCAGTAATTGCCGCCGAGCGTATCGGTTATCCGTTAGTGGTGCGTCCATCCTACGTATTGGGTGGCCGCGCGATGGAAATCGTGTACGACCAACAGGACTTACTGCGTTACTTTAACGAAGCCGTGAGTGTATCGAACGCTTCGCCAGTACTGCTCGATCGCTTCTTAGATGATGCTATCGAAGTGGATATAGACGCAGTCTGTGATGGTGAAACTGTGGTTATCGGTGCCATTATGGAGCATATCGAGCAGGCGGGTGTGCACTCGGGTGACTCAGGTTGCTCACTGCCACCGTACACCTTAAGCCAAGAAATCCAAGATCGCATGCGCGTTCAAGTCGGCAAATTGGCGATGGAACTGGGTGTTATCGGTCTGATGAACGTACAATTTGCCGTGAAAGATAACGAAATCTACATGATTGAAGTTAACCCACGCGCCGCCCGTACCGTGCCATTCGTGTCGAAAGCGACCGGTGTGCCTTTAGCTAAGATTGCCGCGCGTGTGATGGCGGGTCAAAGCTTGAAGTCGCAAAACTTCACCAAAGAAGTGATCCCACCTTTCTACTCAGTGAAAGAAGTGGTATTGCCCTTTAACAAGTTCCCCGGTGTTGACCCACTGTTGGGCCCAGAAATGCGCTCTACCGGTGAAGTCATGGGCGTGGGCGATACCTTCGCCGAAGCCTATGCCAAGGCGCAGTTAGGTGCCACTTCTGAGGTGCCTAAATCGGGTCGTGCGTTATTGTCTGTGCGTAACAGCGATAAGAAACGCGTTGCCGATTTAGCCGCTAAGCTCATCGAGCTGGGTTACCAAATCGATGCGACCCACGGCACTGCGGTTATCCTCGGTGAAGCGGGTATCAACCCACGTTTAGTGAACAAGGTGCACGAAGGTCGTCCACACATTCTCGATCGCATCAAGAATGGTGAATACACTTATATCGTCAACACCACCGAAGGTCGCCAAGCGATTGAAGATTCTCGTCAATTGCGCCGCGGTGCACTGCGTTACAAGGTTAACTACACCACGACCATGAACGCCGCATTCGCCACCTGTATGGCCCATGCCGCCGATGACCGTACTAACGTGACGTCGGTACAAGAGCTACATCAGCGCGTGCTGGCTAAATAAGTTTTACTGTTAATGCATGTCAATAAAGCCGTATAACCTAGGTTATACGGCTTTATTATTTAGGCTGGTGTTTGTTTTATTGAGTTTTTCAGCTTGTTTTGAGTATGACTTAGCTCATTTTATTTCCCATTTAGGTTGCTTGAAAAACTATGTCTGCTCTAACCGATAGCCTTGCCAAAGTTGATACTTTTATTGCGCCGCCTTGCTTGGGGCAGATACGCGTGCTTTATCAAGATAGCGACATTCTGCTGATTGATAAGCCGAGCGGATTATTGAGTTTGTCGGGGAAGAATCCGCTGAATCTCGACTCAGTGCATTATCGGTTAGTGCAGGATTTCCCGACGGCCACTTTGCTGCATAGGCTCGATTTGGGCACTTCGGGTATCATGCTGGTGGCGCTGAATAAAAGCGTGAATGGCTTGCTGACCAAGCAGTTTCAGGCACGCACGGTCGAGAAGCGTTATACCGCCTTGCTCCACGGGCATGTCGCCGCTGACAGCGGGGTGATTAATTTGTCGATCGCTAAGGATATCGACCATTTTCCATTGCAGAAGATTTGCCATACAACAGGTAAACCTGCGATCAGCGAATATCGAGTGTTGGAGCGGTTAACTGAACCTTTTGCCACGCGGGTCGAGTTTACTCCGGTTTCTGGCCGCACCCATCAACTGCGGATCCACAGCCAGCAATTGGGCCACTCGATTCTGGGATGCGATCTCTATGGTGGCGTGGGTGAGAGCACGGCTGATAAAGCTGATGCAGCTGATCCAGACATGACTAAGAGAGTGAGTAACCGCAGATTAATGCTACATGCGACCCGTCTAGCCTTCGAGCATCCGATCACGGGTGAGCGTATCGATTGGATTTGCGACTGTCCTTTCTAAGTGCGGTCAGTCTTTACCCTTAGTTGGTTCGACCGATACGTTCGGTCTGCATTGGCGGCGCATCGTTGGGGAGCCAAGTATGGTAAATCGCTTTGAAAGTACCATCCGCTTTTATCGCTTCTAGGGCACTTTTCCACTGCTCGATCACTTCATTGGGCGTGCCTTGCGAGAAGGCAATGTACAGATGATTAGCGCTGATCGTGAACAGGGACTCGACCTCATCAATACTGGCGCCCGCACCCGACAAAATACTCGGCGCGGTGAGATTGGCATTACACCAGAGGTCTATGCGGTGTTTCATCAGCTGTTTTGCACTCAATAGCGGAGTCGATGAGGCGGCAATATTGCTAAAGCCATGTTCAATGAGTAATTGTTCCTCCACTGAGGCACGATAGACGCCAATGGCCTTCGCCCTTTTAGCATCATCTAGGGTAGTGATTTTGATGCCGCTATTTTTTAAGGCATAGAAATTAGTCGTGCCGACGGCAACGGGTCCTATCATAGTAAACATCTGCTCCCTTTCTGCCGTGCGCGTCATAGTAAACAACACAGTACTAGGTTGCTCGGTCAGCATTTTCCAGCCCCTAGCCCAAGGTACGACCCTGATAGGATCTTGATTTTTGATGCGCTGTTGAATTTCTTCTACGACCTGCACAGCTAAACCAGCGGGTTTACCATCGATGGAAAAACTGATCGGTGACCATTCTTCGGTATAGATGTTTAGCGGCTGTGCGCCTAGGGGAAATGCGCTGCAGAGAAAAATAGCGAGCAAAGTATCTGTGACAAATTTCATTAATAACCCTAAAAATTAGAATGTTACAATTGAGTCTCACAGCTTGCTCTCATGCTATTAAAGATGAGATGCCTTCGGCTATCAAGTAGAACTTCGGTTTATTTTTGTAAATTGAAATTATGGATTGGGTTTGTCCCCAGCAAAGAGCACGGGTATTGTGTTCTTCGGTGGGGAACCGTGGTTTAGATACAGCAGTGGTTTAGAATTTGAACACTGTGGACTTTATACCCGATACACATCACGCATAAGATTATCTAGGCAATGGACAACGCGCATACTGGCGTCTTCCATGAGGTGCAGTTGTTTCACCATCTCAGGCAGATGACCTTTTTGCCTTGCATTGAGCGCCGCTTTACCCGCTTCGTGTACCGCCTTATGTGGTGTATCTAAGGCCTTGAAGTTACTCAAATGCTGATAATGCTCAGCCCCAAATCCGTTGAAATACCAATGCCCTAAGCGGCACTCTGTATGTGAGTTTACATCGTGGTTATGTTTCGGTTTTTCAATCAGTTGATATACGTTGCTCTTCCAAACCGCATGGTCGAGTTTAGTGGTATTTAAGAAAGAGGCGGTGGCAGCGTTATGGATAACCTGCTGCATTTGCTTTGAGCGCTGTAATACATCTTCAACCACTTGGCCGATTTGGGTGGATGATGAGGCGACATCCATGGCACTGCTCTGATTATTATGAACAATCTCTTTAATACTGGTTGCTTGAGCGACGATTTGCTTTACCAATTTTTCAATTTGACTGCTGGCTTCATGGGCTTTACTCGCCAGTTGGCGCACTTCATCGGCGACCACGGCAAAGCCCCGTCCCGCTTCGCCCGCACGGGCGGCTTCGATGGCGGCATTCAGTGCTAGAAGGTTCGTTTGCTCTGAAATGCCTTGAATTGCCGCGACAAACTGGTTGATCGATGAGGTTGTCGTATCTAGTTCGGTCACGGCCTTCATGCTGCTCATGGCCTGTTCATTAATATAGGTCGCCCTATTGCCTAAGCTCACGATGGCGACACGGGTCTGATCGAAAATTTTATCGAGTTCGGACAGTGAATCTTGTTCGGCGGTGAGCAATTCGGCACTGTTAGCTAGACCATCGCGCACCGCATGTAACATCTCTCCACCTTGGTTTTGGCAGGCAATCACTTCATTAAAAAGATCGGTATTTTGGCGCGATTGCTGCTGCATGGTTTCGTTTTCACGCACCATAGCTTTAAGTTCATCAATTTCGATTTGATATCTACGCTGCTGCTCGGCGAGTTGCTGCTTGAGTATGTTATTTTCCGTTTTGAGCTTGGAATTAAACCACATAAAAACCTCTAAACCTTTGTTAGTATCGTTATGGCTACTGCTTGTTGAATGGCTGTGGATTTACGAATGTTAAGGATAGGTAAAAATTAATCTTGCTACTGAAATATTACCCTATCCCTGGGGTTTATTCTTATATATTTTGTGGTTATTAGCCGATTGAGTGGGAAGCACAGCTAAGGCATTAGGCCGTGCTCCCCATTTTGATATCTAAGGCATAGGTAAATCGAGCACCAGTGTTGCAATGCTAAAGTAAACCAGCACACCTATGATATCGGCGATGGAGGTGATGAGTGGTGCACTCGCCGCCGCAGGATCCATCTTTAACTTGCTCAGCAGGAAGGGCAGAGACATACCAATCAAGCTGCCAATGATCACCACGATTTGCATAGTGAGCGCGACAACCAGTGCGATTTCAGGGCCGCCACGCCAAAATCCTAGCAAGGACACTGCCGCCGCCATGCTGGCACCTAATAATCCGGCGACAAATAACTCTCGCCCTAGCATAGATAACCAGTCCTTGAGTACCACTTCTCCGGTGGCCAAACCGCGTACCATTAAGGTCGCCGATTGTGAGCCCGCATTACCGCCGCTATCAATAAGTAGCGGTAGGAAGAAGACCAAGGACACATAACTGGCGATGGTATCTTCGAAAAACGCGATACCCGCTCCAGAGAAGATATTGCCAAAGACTAAAATCACCAGCCAGACCACGCGCTTACGGTAGAGTAAGCCTATGCTGGCGGTCTTAAGGTTATGGTCGATATTGCCTATGGCCGCGGTTTTTGTGAACTCAAGATCCGCCTGTGAGCTGGCGATATCCATAGCATCATCATAGGTGACGATACCGACAAGCTGGCCTTTGCCATTGACTACGGGCAGCGCCATCAAGTCGTAATGGGCGATCATCTGCACCGCCTCTTCGCGAAAGGCATTGGCATCGAGGGCGACGGGATCGGGTTTCATAAAATCGACCACTCGCTCGTGGGGCTGCGCCAGTAATAGCTGCCTTAAAGACACAGTTCCTATTAAGCGGCCTAACATGTCCACCACATAGGTTTGATAAATGGTTTCCTTATCGGCGGCCTCTGTGCGTAGGGTATCGATGGCTTCTGCCGCAGTATGGCGGCTATTGAGCAAGGTGTAATCCGAGGTCATGACAGCGCCAACCTTCGCCTTATCATAGGCGGCGAGGGTGCGCATATCTTCCCGTTTGGCCAAGGCGAGCGCAGGTAAAATGGCCGCTTGCTGGGTTTCATCGAGCAGATTATAAAGGTCGGCACGTTCATCGGCCGCCATATGCACCAGTAGCGCTGAAAGCGTGGTTTTATCTAGCTGCTGAACTAAGCTCGCCTGCAATTCGTCGGTCAGGTAGCGGAACAGATTGGCGCAAACCTTAGGCGAGGCCAGTTGCAACAATAGGACTTGCTGAGCTTGGTTAAAGACGTTAAATACGGCTGCAATATCGGCAGGATGGCGCTTTTCGGCTAATTCAGCCATGGCGCTGGCACTGCGTTGCTCGATAATCATTCGCAGGTTATGGATGATTTTTTTGGTGTTGTTTGTGCTGTTATTCATGTTCATAGCTCATTCTCTCAACGATCTAGTGACCAAAGTAAAAGGTGATGTCTGCGCCAAGTTGCAGCGCGTTGCCACGAAGGGCATTGCCTAGGTTCAATTCGAGCTGTAGCTGTCGTTGCGGCGTGTGTTGATAGGCGAACTGATAGGCAGTCTCGCTCAACTCTTTTTGATAAAGCTCGGCTATCAGGCGATGCTGACTACTGAGTTCATAGGCCGCCGCGATACCCGCAAGTAATTGGGTCGATTGAGTAAACCCATGGGTGAAACCTAGGTTGGCATACAGGCTGACATCGGAATCGCCTAAGGTTTTGCCCACAATGCCGAAGGCTTCGGTGGCAAACCCGTTGCTTATCTCGAGGTTTTTCTGCACATTGATCACCACTGCGCTGTGCCAATCATCCTGCTGCTCTGAATCCGAACCTGAACCCGAGTGGGAGTTTAAGTTGAGCGGTAGCTTGATACCGACTTCAGCCTGCTCTTCACGAATATCGTTATTGGCATTAGACACTAATCCTAAATGCCATTCCCATTGATTGCGGCTGCAAGTGGTGGCCGCGTTTAATTGTGGGCGAGCATGATCCGATCTAGGTTGTTGCCAGCCCATTTCTAATTCACAGCGATCCGCGAGGGCGGGATCATCCACTTCGAGATGGGATGCCGCCGCACTCATGCTGTAGTACAAGCTGATACTTGCACAGGATAGAGACCGCAAAATTGCTGTGTTGTTTATGTAAGCCATATTTAGGCTCCTCAGATGTAAACCCTTAGGTGTTAATCCATAGGGAAAACGAAGTCCACTGAGGCAAAAAACGTGCTTTGAGATGCAAAAAATACCCATAACTGAACCCCAGCGAATATGCTGGAATGGCGAAAGCGCAGCCATAGGCTCAGGCTTTATGGTTTGTATTTGATATTTGGGGGAGGCGGAGTGAAGAATGGTTCACGCTACTACCCTGCTTAGCAGGTAGCAGCAAAAAATTGCGGGCTAGTGCTAGGCGTTAAATCCTGTCTTTTGGACAGGGCGTCTACTGTCGCTTATGTGTGTGCCCACAGTGGGTCTCCGCAATGATTAAAAGTCGCCATCATTTTAATGGGCAAAAAGTGAAAGTCAACCGCACAAGTCGTTACCTATGTTTTTGTTTGGATTTATATTTTAAATAAAAGTTAGCTCTTGAGTTATGTTGGAGTTAGTGTGAATTTATTACGACTGTTGATGAGTTTTTGTGCACGCAAAGGTTGTCGGTATGTTTTTTAAACTGAGCTTTGCTGATAAGCCATAGGGAGCATAAACATCCACCGCCGCATTCAGATTTGGAGGTATTAAGCTGTGACATATGATATCAATGCCCTAGGGCCAATGACGACAACTGTTCCCCATACTAGGGTGGGCAATATTAAGATCGCCAGTATCAATCTATTTAACTTTATTGAGCCGCCTTTGGCCTACTACGATTTTGAAAACATCTATAGCCATGGTCAGTGGCAGAAAAAGTGCCAATGGCTGAGTGAGTTTCTCGGCCATCGTCAGCCCGATATTGTCGGATTTCAAGAAGTGTTTAGTCCTGAGCCGCTGAAACGTATCGTCAGCGAGCAAGGGTTAGTACATTTTGCTATCGTCGATGCGCCTACCCTTATCAGTGATTACATTTATCGTAGCCCTGTGGTCGCACTGGCTTCCCGTTATCCCATAGTAGAAATCAGCAGTGTCGAACCTGATGCGCGCTTAGTGGCGGCGATGGGATTATCGAGTGAATTTGCCTTTAGCCGTAAGGTGCTGCGCGCAACCATTGAGGTGCCGCAAATAGGTTTGTGCGATCACTATGTGGTGCACTTTAAATCAAAACGCGCGGGATTAGCCATCGAGCCTAAGCTATCTGAACCTAAACTATTTGAACATCAGCCATTTGAAAATCAGCCCCTTGCTTTAGATAACTCGGCGCCCGCAGCGAGCATAAAACTGCATTCAGAAACCCAATTACTCACAGAGCAAGCTTTGGGGCGCTGGGCATCCACCATGCAGCGCGGCGCAGAAGCAGCGTTATTATTCAATGGCATATTGGTGCGCAGGCAAGCATCTAAACATCCCGTTATTGTGATGGGTGACTTTAATGACAGCCTGACGATGGGCGCCTTAGATGCGCTAACGATTCAGGGTGAGAGCCTTCACAGTAATGACATTAAAGCCGCGGGCCTTGGGCATTTATCGGATGTGGCGTTAGCTGCGGTGTTTGCTCAGTATCAGCTTAAGGATGCCTATGAGTTATTTATGGAAGCGAACTTGAGGGACAGTTTGACGGGCAATACCGCTTACCATAGGGAGCACAGAGCGGCGACCCATTACTATGGCCCTAAAGGTTCTGTGCTGGATTATATTTTGCTTTCGAGTGAGTTCGATGCGAGCCATGGCCGCAGCTTAGCCCAAGTGGTGGATTATCAAACCTGCGACAGGCACTTGGTCAGACCCGAATATGAGCGCGATGCCTACAGCACTGACCATGCGCCTGTGATTGTTGAGCTAGCGCTACGTAGCTAAGTTTTATGCTTCAGTTAAGCGAGCTAAATCAAGCAACATAAACTCACTCAAGCGGACTCGATCGTACTTTAAATCACATTAGCGTTCACTCACATAAACCCCGTTGAGATTAAGCGATATCGCGGATAAGCCCCATTTGAAACCAAGCTTGCAGTGCCTGCAGCACTTGCATCGGCGCCTGCGCGTCGCTAAAAAATGCCAACATCATTTCGCATTGCTCGGCAAAGGTGGCACCGCCGATAAATCCTAGCAGCAAGGCGAGTTGATATTCTGACAGGGAAATAAACTCAGTTAATCGGCTTTCGCCGCGCCAAAGTAACCAAGCTCGTTTACCTTGATAATCGGGACTGGGCGGTGATGCTTGCTGTTTTAATGCTTGCCAAGTTTCCACTGCATTACTGTTGCATTGAAATAGCTGTACGCTGGGATGAAAGCGCAGTTGACAACCCGGCCATTGCTCGGCAGGCAGTGCTTGCAGGCGCGCAAAAGTGGCGCGTTCGGTATCAAAAGCATCGAAGGCATTTAATAAACTCCGCTCGAAGCGGGCAATATCGGCAATGATCGGATACTGACTAAAAAATGCATCTTGGGTTAAATAGTCGGGCAGGGCATCGGCAAAACTGCGCAGTGAGGTAAACGCCGATGGCTGACTGGCAATATAACCTTTGGCCATGCGTTCAAAGAGTTCATCACCCAGATAGATGCCCAGCATTTCGTGGTCGGTTTCGAGGGTTTCGGTTAAACGAATGCGATAGGCATTGGCATAAATCTGCATCCGGATATCGGCATTGATGCCGCCTTGCTCGGCAATCTTATCTTTGAAGGTTTGCGTGGTTTGCGCAAGTGTGGGCGGCGTATCGACCGCCGCACTCGCCAGCAGATAATCCATAAATGCGTGTTGCAGTTGCTGAAGTTGGCTCATACGATAACCTTTCCTTCCTGCATGTTCTTTCTACCTTTGGCGGCGTTGAGTGGATGTGTCTCACCTAAGGTATCGCGGGCGATATTTCTGGCAATGGCAAGTTCGGCTTCGAGGGCGGAAAACGCGGGGATATTGGCGTCGCGTTCTATCATAGTGCTGATGCCGCCAAAACGTTTCAGTGCAGCGCGGTAGAGATCCCACACGCTGCTCGGTACATCATGGTCGTGGGTGTCTATCACATAGTCGCCATAGTCGCTGTGTCCGGCGAGGTGGAATTGCTGCACCCGTTTGGGATTGATTTTATTCAAGTAGTCCAACGGATTGAAATTATGATTGCGGGCACTGACGTAAATATTATTGATATCTAACAAGATTAAACAGTCAGCGGTCTCGGCAACGGCATTAACGAACTCCCATTCGTCCATGCTGGAATCTTGGTATGACAAATAGCTAGACACGTTTTCCATCAAAATGCGGCGACCTAAAAAGTCTTGGACGGTTTTAATCCGTTGCGCTACATGTTTAACGGTTTCTTCGGTATAGGGTAGAGGCAGGAGATCGTGGCTGTTCACCCCGTGAATTGAGGTCCAGCAGATATGGTCAGAAATCCATTGGGGCTGCACATCGTTGGCGAGCTGTTTTAAGGCTTTAAGGTAATCCATATTGAGCGGATCGGTACTGCCAATCGACAGGGAAACGCCGTGCATGACTAAGGGATAACGCTCGCCAATTTCCTTGAGGTAATAGCGGGGTTTACCGCCGGCGACCATGTAATTTTCCGAGAGCACTTCAAACCAATCGATATCGGGCTCGGTATTGAGCACGGCATCGAAATGCTGCGTCCTAAGACCTAAGCCAAAACCTAATGGTGCTTGGGTGATGACATCTTGCGCCACAATGACTCCTTATCCTTAAGTTTTCTATTGTCTGGGGGAAAAGGGTGATAAACGTGACCAGCATTAAACTGGTCACGATTTTTAATCGGCATATTGGGGTTTAAGCGCCTGTTTTGCCGCCGATATCACCGCAGGATTTTGCCGGTGCTGCGACAAAACCACTGCCTTTACAGCTGGCGTGGCCCGCACAAGCGTTGTCGGCGGTTTTACAATCGTTATGGCCTTTGCAGGTGTTAACGCCATAGCAGTGAACTAGCTCGGCGTTAGCAATTTTGCCCACCCAATCATCGGCGACTTTACCGCCGACATCACCACAGCTTTTTGATGGCATAGCCACAAAACCACTGCCTTTGCAGCTGGCGTGTCCGGCGCAGGCGTTATCGGCGGTTTTGCAATCGTTATGGCCTTTACAGGTATTCACACCATAACAATGCACGAGATCGGTACTGTCGGCACCAGCCATAGGTTCGGCGGCATTGGCATAACCCGCCATGCTTGCCATCGCCATCGCGAGTGCGGCGCCAGTCAGTGCAGTTTGTGTTTTCTTATTCATGATCTATTCCTTTTGAGTGTGACTGCTAATGAGTAATCTTGATTTGGTTGCTTTGATAACGACTGCTATAAATCGACGACTTATAAAGCATTGACTAATAAACACAGGAATAAGCCTAGTTGTTATCGAGCAATTCGCTTGAATATCTTGTGCGCTGGCTAAACGAGCCCTTCGAATGCGCTGTGCTTTTTCCTGTTGCGTTAATGAGACCCGCACTCAGGCCAATATCTTTCAACTTAAGTTAAAATGATGTTGTAAAAATCGAGGCCAGCGCGATGTAGCGAGCCGGGGAATTGCCTAATTGATGGAAAAATGGCGTCTCTTGCGCAGGTTTAGTGGCGTAAATAAGGTATGATCGGTAACCCGTGGATGATGACGAATAAGTGCTGCGGTGCGTTCGGTACTCGCACTCGAGTGACATTGGGTATATCATCCGTTTCCCATTTTTAGACTGCCGCCTTTTAACGGCGGCACTATTTTACAGGCAGACTATTTTACAGGCAGACTATGGCTATCAGAATCAAACTTAAACCCGGCCGCGAGAAGTCGCTCGAGCGTCGCCATCCTTGGGTATTTTCCAATGCGATTCATAACATTAAGGGAAAACCTGAAGCGGGTGAGACAGTCGATGTGGTTGCCCATGATGGTCATTGGTTAGGTCGTGGTGCTTGGTCGCCAGAATCGCAAATCCAAGTGCGGATTTGGACCTTCGATCGCGAAGAAGAAATCGATCGCGCGTTTTTTGCCAGACGTTTACAACGGGCGCAAATCGGCCGTAACGATCTGATCCGCGAGCAAGGTTTAACGGGTTATCGTTTAGTGGCCGCCGAGTCCGATGGTTTACCTGGGATCACAATCGATAAATACGCCAATGTGTTGGTGTGTCAGTTACTGAGCACTGGTGCGGATTTATGGCGCAATACCTTAGTCGAGCTATTGGCCGAGCAATATCCTGATTGCGCTATCTATGAGCGCTCCGATGTGGATTCCCGCAAGAAAGAAGGCCTTTTGCCTGTGACGGGTTTACTGCACGGCACTCTGCCTGAAATGCCGGTGATTATCGAAGAAAACGGCATCAAGATCGCCGTCGATGTGATTAAGGGCCATAAGACAGGTTTCTATCTCGATCAACGGGATAACCGCGCCATCGCCGCCCGATTTGTGAAGGATAAGTCGGTACTGAACTGTTTCTGCTACACAGGCACCTTTGGTCTGTACGCCGCGAAAGCTGGCGCGGCCAGTATCGAAAACGTCGATGTGTCTTCTTTAGCCTTAGCGACGGCGCGCCAAAACATGCAAGTGAACGGTTTGAGTGATGACAATGTGCATTACAACGAAGCCGATGTGTTCAAGTTGCTGCGCCAATACCGTGATGAAGGCAAGACCTTCGACGTGATTGTGCTCGATCCGCCTAAGTTTGCCGATAACAAGGCGCAGTTAAATGGCGCCTGCCGTGGTTATAAAGACATCAATATGATTGCATTGCAGTTATTGAATCCGGGCGGGGTGTTATTGACCTTCTCTTGCTCGGGATTAATGCCTGCGGATCTGTTCCAAAAAATCGTGGCCGATGCGGCGCTGGATGCGAAACGCGAAATTCAGTTTATCGAACGCTTAAGCCAAGCGAGCGATCACCCAATCGGTAGCGCCTTCCCTGAAGGATTCTACTTAAAAGGTTTAGTCGCAAGAGCTTGGTAAGCCAAGCGAGTTGTTTTTATTCGCTTGGTTCTGCTTTAGTCCGCTTTAGTCTCAAAAGAATTGCACCATAAAAAATGCCAGCCCTTGAATAAAGTGGCTGGCATTTTTATCGCGTATTTTTACCGTGTTTTTACATCTGCAGCCTTGTGACTGCGATGGGAGTGTTAACGCTTAACTTATTCGGCTTTAAAGGTTTTCACGCCATCAGGGGTGCCAACGAGTAACACATCTGCGCCGCGTTTAGCGAACAGACCGTTAGTGACAACGCCGACTATCTCATTGATCTGACTTTCTAATTCTTTTGGATTAAGGATCTTAAGATTGTACACATCGAGGATCACGTTGCCGTTATCTGTCACTACGCCTTCACGGTACACGGGATCGCCACCCAGCTTAACGAGTTGACGCGCCACATAGGAGCGCGCCATAGGAATGACTTCAACGGGCAGTGGAAATTCCCCTAGGATGTCGACTTGCTTAGTGTTGTCGACGATGCAAACAAACTTTTCAGCCACAGCCGCGACAATTTTCTCACGGGTTAGTGCTGCGCCGCCGCCTTTGATCATGTCCATATGGCCGTTGATTTCATCGGCACCGTCCACATAGACAGATAAACGATCGACGCTGTTTAAGTCATAAACGGGAATACCCAGCGCCTTCATTTTCTGAGTTGATGCCTCAGAGCTAGAGACGGCGCCTTCGATATCGGCTTTCATGGTCGCCAGTGCATCAATAAAGTGATTCACAGTCGAACCTGTACCGACACCGACAATACTGTCTCTTTCAACGTACTTAAGTGCGGCCCAGCCGGCGGCTTTTTTCATTTCATCTTGAGTCATGTTGATATCCTGTTAAGGCAAATGAGTAAAAAATTCTGGGCTTAGTATACTCTTTTCCGATAAATAATGTGGCGCAATTCCGTCTTAGCTGTGATCTAGATTGCAGGCTGGTCAATATCAGTCAGCGGCTCCAATAACCTAAGCAACTGAAGTAGTTAAGTTGGAAAGCATTTCACTGTACGCATTCAATCTAACTAAGTTACTATGGCAAAAGCAGAATGGTTTATAGATGATTTGTAGAGGGATTTAGCATGGCTGGCGCAAGTTTATTGACTTTACTCGATGATATTGCATCCATTTTGGATGATGTTGCGGTAATGAGTAAGGTGGCGGCGAAGAAGACTGCTGGGGTGTTAGGTGACGATTTAGCCCTCAATGCTCAGCAAGTGACGGGGGTGAATGCTGACCGTGAATTACCCGTCATTTGGGCCGTGGCCTTAGGTTCATTCCGTAATAAATGCATTTTAGTGCCAGCGGCGATGTTGATCAGTGCGTTTATTCCCTGGGCCGTGACGCCACTATTAATGTTTGGTGGTCTGTTTTTATGTTACGAAGGGTTTGAAAAACTGCACCACAGCTATCGCCATAGAAAAGATCAACCACATGAGAGTCACCAAATTCAGCAGCCAGAAATCACCGACTGGGTTGCCTTTGAGGCCGAAAAAATCAAGGGGGCGATCCGCACCGATTTTGTATTATCGGCGGAAATTATTGCGATTACCTTAGGGATAGTGGCGGACAAATCCCTGTCGACACAGTTTCTCACCTTAGCCGCTATCGGCATAGTGATGACCATAGGCGTGTATGGTTTAGTCGCCGCCATTGTGAAGATGGACGATGCTGGGTTGTATTTAAGCCAGCGCCAAGGTCAATCAGCCCTAACGCAATTTAACCGTAAACTCGGATTTGGCCTATTAAGCGCCGCGCCCCTATTGATGAGAAGCTTAACCATTATCGGCACCGCGGCCATGTTTATGGTGGGCGGCGGGATTTTAACCCATGGCCTGCATATAGTTAGCGAGCAAATTCACCATGCGGAACAAGCCGTTGAGGCGATGAGTTTTGTTGGACCTGTGCTTGCCGTGCTGACACCCAGTGTGCTCAATGGCCTATTTGGCATTATTGCTGGCGCCGTTGCCCTTGCCGTGATGACAGGAATACAGAAACTGCGCAGTTAGCCGGACATATCGACAATCGAGGATTGACTGAACAAGGAAGGGCGATATGAAGTTAATGAAGTACTGTATCTCCCCGAGTAAGTTGGCTTGGTTACGCAAAGAGTTGGGAACAGATGCCAACTGACTGATCGCGGCAATGGATGCTGCGGGTACGGCTTATCTCGATAACCTCAATGCCGTGACCGAGCTACAAGTGGAAGATGTGGTCGTAGCCGATGTTGAAAGCACTTGCAAGACTAAGACTCTGCAGCCAGCGCAGCGTCAGTTGGCGTATTTGTGGTTACAACAGCGGATTGCCTTAGCGACCCGTACCGATGAGACTGAACTGGCGGCATTGACAGCCTTTGAATTGCAACCGCTTCACATCGAGGTGGTTCAACCATCTGAATTATATTCTGTTTTGGCGCGATTACAGACTGAGCGAGTCTTAGGTTTTGATACTGAAACCCGTGCTAGCTTTGAGCGCGGTGTGCATCATCCCTTGAGCCTTATCCAAATCGCTACGGCGGACGCTTGCTATCTATTTCAACATGCCATTCTAGGTGAGCAATTTGCGCAGGTAAAAACCTTGTTAGAAGATGAAAGCATACTCAAAGTCGGAGTCGGCTTACGCGGTGATATGCGGGCGCTTAAGCGGCAATGGGATATTCATGTGGCCTCAACATTAGATTTAAACTGGGCACTGGCACAACTTGGGGCCGATAAGGAGATGGGGACGCGCCAGTTAGTTGCGGCGCTTTTGGGTGTTCGTATCGACAAATCTCAGAAACTCACCCTATCGAATTGGCAGCAGGTGCCTTTATCTGATGCTCAAATCCATTATGCCGCCGCCGATGCCTTGGCGGCACTCAAGTGTTTCAATGCGTTAATCAGCAAGCTGACCCCCTTTTATCATGCATCGAGTGCCACAAAAGCCGCGCCGTTAATCCCTTTGAGTCTCATGGTGCCATTGGCTGAATATTTTAAGGATGTCGAATGAAGTGCAGAACCCAAGATGACGTAGCAGCTAAAATCGCGCCCTTATACTTAGATGCGAGTGTCAGATGCGAACGTGCAGGGCACTAGCACTTTAGGCTTGATTTACCCTGTGCTTGGCATCTTGCTTCTGTTAAGTGTTGTCACTCTTGGGGTTAATGCTTGGGCATAGACAGCGGTATTGCCAGTAGTCGAAAATAAAGGAGAACACTATGTTAGATGCTATTTGTGAACTCGACACCGAGGATCATTTAACTGCGAGAACGACTTATAGTGTTTTTAAGTTTCAACAGTTGCCAGATGAAGATATCGAGCGTTTGCGGCAATGGTTAATTTGCCCCGCGTGCGGCGGTAAAGCGTATTTCCGTAAAGCTTCAAAGGATGGCAAAGCCGCTTGTTTCGGCTCCAGATATCACCAAGCCGATTGCATTGAATTTAAACCTTCGGCGCAGAAATCCCGTGAAGAACAAGATGCCATCGAAGTGCAGCAACAGCTGGTGGATGCCGATGCGTTAATGATTGATTTTAGCCGCAAACCCCGCCGCCATTCTCCCGCAAACAAAGCGTCAAGCGCGCCATCTGCAAATAAAACAGCGCCAACGCTTAAGTCATCTGCTATATCTCAGTCGTCACCAGTACCTGTTGCACCGTCAATGGATGGTCAAGTGCAAGAGTCGAAAACAGACTATCAAGTTAGCACTGCTACGCACACAACCGATAAACGGGTGCCAAGCCAGGGGCTCGAAAAGTTACTGCACAGTTTATTGCGTGGAACCGATCTGGCGAAATCAGATCTCTGGGTATACACAGACAGTGAGCGCAAATACCGTTGGCGGGCGAAGAATTTGTTCGTCAACTTCGCCGATGCCGACCCGCTCGATAACAAACCCCATATGTATTGGGGCACTATCTCCCACACAGACTCGACGATGAGCTGGCTTAATCCCGCCGACAGTAAAGATATCGGCATTCCTATCGATGGGATAAAACAGCCATTATTGGCGCAATTTGAAATAGAAGATAAACGGGATCTTGAAGGTGCGGGATTGATTTTATTTGGTAAATGTTTTTGGAATAAAGAAAGGACCCGCAAAATTATTCAGCTATGGAATAACGATTTACAGCGGATTTTTATCTCAAAGCTAGAGGATTAGCTTTGGGGAAAGAAACTAAAATGGGGGAGAAAAGGGGCGATTCCCGACGCACAAAAGCGTCTCAGCAAAAGTCCCTATCTATTTTATTACTTATAACGCTGATTAACGCGCTTACTTGCCGCAGCACTTCTTGAATTTTTGACCGCTACCACAGGCACAAGGCTCGTTACGATTTGGTTTTTTCTCGAACGTTGTAGTTTTAGGTTTATTCAATAAACCTTCTAATTCAAGGATATCTTCAGCAACGTCGGCATTGACTTCGATATTAGCGAACAGTTGATGCTCGGCAACAATCGCCTCTACTTCGAGTTTACGCGCTTCGCTATTCACTACGAGTTCCAGCGGTGAGGCTTCGGTGCCCGGCTTAGTCACGCGCTTAGTGTTGTAACCATAACTTTCATGTTTTGGCTTAGGCGTGCGGCGGCCTTTAAAGAAAAATTTGTCTGACATTTTGGTTCCGTCGAGCAGTGTATGAAATTGACGATGCTTATACTATAAAACGCCGATTTTATAAATCGAACTCAGATATTTTTTCGATAACTGCGTTTATAGAGCGGTTCTTTTGGGCTAGGTAATTGGCGATAACACTCTTGAAGGCTTGAAGGCTTGAAGGCTTGAAGGTAGTGGAAAAGCTTTATTCCCCGAAGGCTCTACAACTTGATGGGTTCTTGATGGATTTTAGTGGCGCGTTTTTCAGCATTATGCTTTCAAAATCAACATGCATAGTAAAACTTGTTTGAAAAATCCTCAGTTAATAGAGTTTGTCATAAAAAGTCCTTTACCTTTGGGAGTGCTTTTAGCATAATGCCCCACGTCAACAGGGGTGTAGTTCCAATTGGTAGAACAGCGGTCTCCAAAACCGATGGTTGCGGGTTCGAGTCCTGCCACCCCTGCCAAATAAAACAACGGCTTGCATAGAAATATGCGAGCCGTTTTATTTTCTGCCATTTAGCCTCAATATATTCTGCACGCTCTTAATATCCATTCGCGGTTATCATTTTCTCTTACAAACTGTCGTATACCCCTTGTAACATTTAAGCTCTGCGGCTTAGGTAAAGCCAAAAATAGCGGTGTTGAACTCGATGTAGCCGCCGAGTTGACGGAAGCTTTACAAGCAAAATTATCCTATGCCTATCTGAATACCCGTACCGCCAACGACAGCTTAAACCCCGACTGGGGCATGCTTATCCCTGCGGGAAGTCCACTGGTGAATGTGCCCAAACATACCGCGAGTATGATTTTGAAGCGGGATTTGAATGCATTTTCTATCGATGGACATTTAGGACTGAGCTGGCGGTATGTGGATTCGCGCCTCGGTGATTCTGCCGATCCGAGTTTCCAATTACCGTCGTATCAGTTGCTTGGGCTGTTTATGAATACTCACTTGAGCGACAACTTCATCCTTGGGATAAATTTGGATAACTTATTGGATGAGCACTATATCGCCAGCAGTTATTCGGCGCTTTGGGCTGTGCCCGGTGAGCCTAGAAGCATTAAAGTGGGCCTAAGTTATGAGTTCTAGCCCTATGAATTACCAAGGGAAAACCCTAGCACCGAGTATTCGCAGTGCGCGCATTCAAAGTATCGATATGATGCGCGGTCTGGTGATGCTCATTATGCTGCTCGACCATGTGCGGGAACGCTTTTTCCTGCATATGCAGGTGAGCGATCCTATGGATTTAAGTTCGACCTCTTGGGCGCTGTTTTTAAGCCGTTTTGCCGCGCATTTTTGTGCGCCAGTATTTGTGTTTTTAACGGGCATTTCTGCATGGCTTTATGCTCACCCTCGTCAGGGGAAACCCCGTTCTGCCCGCGCATTTTTGCTTAAATGTGGTGTGTTTTTAATCGCGCTGGAAATCTTAGTGATTAACGTCTCTTGGATGGGGAGTTATCACACCCTCTGGCTGCAGGTGATTTGGGTGATTGGACTTTGCATGTTAACCCTAGTGATGTCGCTTTAAAGAAAAAGTCGCCAAGCGGTTATGCTTGGCGACTTTTTGTTTGGCTTGTGCAGCAATACGGTTAGTGAATTATTCCGTTAATAAGCTACGCAACATCCAGGCATTTTTCTCATGGATTTGAATGCGTTGGGTGAGCAGATCCGCTGTTGCTTCATCATTAGCTTGACCCACCAGTGGATACAGGGCTCTGGCATTACGGATCACTAACTCTTGATCGTTTAACAATTCACGGATCATGGTTTCGGCTTTGGTGACGCCCTGATCTTCTTTAATCTCGGTCAGTGCGGCATAGGCCGAATATGACCCTAGCGCTCTGGCGCCTAATGCACGTACTCGCTCTGCGATAAGGTCTACCGCAAGGGCAAGTTCGGTATACTGTTGTTCAAATAGCAAATGTAGGCTAGTAAACATGGGGCCGGTAACGTTCCAGTGAAAGCTGTGGGTCTTAAGATACAGACTGTAGCTGTCGGCCAAGAGTTGGTTGAGGCCTGCGGCGATTTCTTCTCTGTTGGCTTGATTGATACCTATGTTTATCATGGCGTTCTCCTGCTATTGTCTCATTGAATGTGTTCAGTCTAATCTTCTGATATTAAATGTAAAATGAGTAAATTAGATTTTATACATCTATAAATTCGATTGAACTTTCCTGCGTTAAACGTCGTAATGGCGCTGCTATTAATCGGCTTCTTCTCAACTGCATTAGCCGCGTTGCAGTAACAATGCCTAGGTAGAACTGCTATCCTAGCGACATATTGTGAGTCGATACTTGAATTGAATAAAACTGACCCTAATGAATAAATTAGCCTATTTAACCGCCATGAATGTGACAACTTGGCGAGTGCGCGACACTAAGGTGAAACCTTATTTAGTGATTTGGGATGAAAACGGTGAGTTACCCGAGGCTGAGCCACTTATTGACGCTGTGCTAACGCTTATCGACGTAAAACGTGAAGAATGCGATTTCGATTGTGAACCCCATAAGGGTAAGCAAATTGTTTGGGATTTACGCCGCCATAAAGTCAGGCCACGCACCGCTTGGTTAGTGTCGGAGCCGCTTGCCGCTTTACTCGCGGACAGTGGGGCAAAACGCGCCCTGTGGGCGCAGATTTGGCAGTGGCGTGAGCAGCAGCCCCAAGCATCAAACGACCTTTAAAAACTGGATCTGGAAACCCCGTGTGAATACTCAATACCCTAAAAATATGACAGAGCAATTACAGTTAGTTTGTCTCGAGCCCAGTGATCTTAGCCAAATGGTCAGCATTGAAGGCAAGGCACACTCCCACCCTATGAGCGAGGGCAATCTTGCCGATTGTTTCGGTCGCTTATATCGGGTACTCGGATTAAAGACTGAGGCTAATACTCTGCTGGGATTTGCGATCATTCAGCAGATTGTCGATGAGGTGACCCTGATTGATATCTGTATCGATCCTGCGCAGCAGGGCCATGGCTATGGGCGGTTATTGTTAAAAGAGGTGATTGATGTTGCAAAATCTTCGGGCGCTGTGGTGGTCATGCTCGAAGTGCGGGAATCAAATGCCACGGCGCGTCATCTATACCAACAGGCTGGGTTTACGGAATCCGGTCGCCGTAGGGGATACTATTCTTTGGGTGAGGGTAAGGGTAAGGAAGATGCACTCTTAATGGATTTACCCCTCGTTTGATGGGTGTAAACCTAGCAGCTTGATGGTTTATCTATTTCAGCCATAAAAAAACAGCGCTAATGCGCTGTTTTTATTTTAAAAGCCAATAATGACTTATTTAACTTCTTTACCTTGGGCTTGCAGATCCGCATGGTAGCTTGAGCGCACTAATGGGCCACAGGCTGCATGGGTAAAACCTAACTCATCGGCTAAGGCTTTAAGTTCGGCAAACTCGGCGGGTGGCACATAACGTTCAACCGGCAAGTGGAACTTAGACGGTTGTAGGTATTGGCCTAAGGTCAGCATTTCAACCTTGTGCTCACGTAGATCCCGCAGCACTTGGGCGATTTCTTCGTTGGTTTCACCTAAGCCCATCATCAGGCCAGATTTAGTGGGCACATTGGGATGACGTTCTTTAAAGCGTTTGAGCAGATCGAGCGACCATTGGTAATTCGCACCTGGACGCGCCTTACGATAATGCATTGGCGCCGTTTCTAAGTTGTGGTTGAACACATCGGGCGGCTCAGTCGATAAAATATCTAAGGCAGCATCGATACGACCACGGAAATCAGGCACTAAGGTTTCGATCTTGATATCTGGATTAAGTTTACGAATTTCGCGGATACAATCGGCAAAATGCTGGGCGCCACCATCACGTAAATCGTCACGATCTACCGAAGTAATGACCACGTATTTCAGCTTCATATCGCGGATCGTTTGCGCCAATTTAACCGGCTCTTCGGCGTCGGGCTTAAGCGGACGACCATGGGCGACATCACAGAATGGGCAACGACGGGTACAAATTGCACCCAAAATCATAAAGGTTGCCGTACCGTGGTTAAAGCATTCGGCGAGGTTAGGGCAGGAGGCTTCTTCGCATACAGAATGCAGACCATTAGAGCGCAGCGCCTGTTTAATCTCTAAAATGCGTTGATTCGATGCGGGCAACTTTACCCGTAACCAATCGGGTTTGCGCAGCATAGTATCGCGCTCGGAGGGCACTATCTTGACCGGAATACGCGACACCTTATCGGCATCTCTTAATTTTACTCCGGGTTGTAAACGTTCAGGCCTATTCATGACGCTGCTAATCCTTGATGATGAACTAGATGTTGGTAGCCCAATAGTTGGCTAAAGGTAATAGTGAGTTGCTCGCCAGCTTCCATCACGGTTTGTGGGCCGCTAAGCTCCTTACATTGCACCATTTCAAGGCCAGCATAACCGCAGGGGTTAATGCGGCGGAAAGGGGCGAGATCCATATCGACATTAAGCGCTAAGCCGTGGAATGAACAGCCTTTTCGAATACGTAATCCTAGTGAGGCGATTTTGCGTTCATTGACATATACGCCCGGTGCATCGGCCTTAGCGTATGCTTGGATATCATATTTAGCGAGCATATCGATAATGCTTTGCTCTATATGCGTCACAAGCTGGCGTACACCGAGTTTACTACGTTTGATATCGAGAAGAGGATAAACCACCAGTTGTCCTGGACCGTGGTAGGTGACTTGTCCACCACGATCCACTTGGATAACGGGAATGTCACCGGCATTCAAGATATGTTCGCTCTTGCCTGCTTGGCCTTGGGTAAACACGGGAGGGTGTTCTACGATCCACAGCTCATCTGGGCTGTCGCCGTTACGGGTGTCAGTGTATTGTTGCATCGCATGCCAAACTGACTCGTAATCTTGCTGACCTAGATGCCGAATATGCAAAGTCGTTTCTTGCAAGGGCAACCTCTCCCCTTAAAATTGAGTGGCGGCATTATAACCATAAATGTAAGACAGATCACATTTGATGATCTCGAAGAATACTTATAGTACGCGACGTACTCCTTCGACGGCGGCAAGTTCTGTGTACAGGATTTCGATATGGTCTTTACTGGTCACAGTGACGCGAATCGTGATCGAGTAGTAGCTCCCTTTGCTAGAGGTCTTTGTGGTGGGGGAATAGTCACCCGGTGCGTGCTTTTGAACGACGGCAACCACTCTATCGGTTAGGGCTTCATGGGCATCTCCGACGACTTTAAAGGGGAATGCACAGGGGAAATCCATCAGTTCATCAAATTTAGTGTTCAACATAATCAGTGCTCGTAACTATCTTAATGGGATCTATATGGTGGCAATTATACCCGATATCAAGGGATATACCCAAACCGCCTAAAGAGGCAACACTCGCATCTTTAGCTGTGCCCTCAAAACATTAAGGCCACCTGTCGGTGGCCTTAATGTTTTTGTTTAATATCGTTAGCTAAACCAACCCGCAAACAGTTGTTTAAAGTAGTCCACTAATTTGCTAAACCAACTTCCTTCGTTAACTTCTTGTAGGGTCACTAGGGGATATTGGGCAATATCTTTACCGTCGAGTTGGAAGAATAAACGCCCGACAGTTTCACCTTTCTTCAAAGGCGCATCTAATGGCTTAGTCAGTTCAAAGTTAGCTTTTAGGTCCTTAGCACGGCCGCGGCTGATGGTAATAGGTGTGTCGGTTGCCACGCCTAAATCGACTGTGCTCTTGTCACCGTACCAAATTTGCTGGGTGACGAAGCTATCACCCGCCTTGTAGGGCGTAACCGTTTCAAAGAAACGGAAACCATAGGTCAGCAGTTTTTTACTTTCGGCCTTACGGGCGGATTCACTTTGAGTGCCCATCACCACTGAAATTAAACGCATGCCATCTTTGGTGGCCGATGCGACTAAGTTGTAACCTGCACCTGAGGTGTGACCGGTTTTAATACCGTCGACATTCATGCTGTTATCCCACAATAAACCGTTGCGGTTATATTGTTTGATGCCATTGAAGGTATAGAATTTTTCGCTGTAGACTCGGTATTCTTCTGGGACGTCGCGAATTAACGCGGCGCCTAATAATGCCATATCATAGGCGGTAGATTTGTGGTTTTCAGAATCTAGACCGTGGGAGTTTTCGAAGTAGCTGTCACGCATGCCCAATTGCTTAGACCATGAGTTCATCATGTCAACGAAGGCATCTTCAGTACCAGCAATATGTTCGGCCATAGCCACACAGGCATCGTTGCCCGATTGAATGATAATGCCGCGGTTTAGGTCGGACACCTTAACGGTTTTGCCCACTTCGATAAACATCTTAGAAGAGTCAGAGAAGTTCTTAGACCAAGCGTTTTTACTGATGGTGACATCATCATCGGGGGAAACATTGCCAGCTTTAATTTCTTGACCGATAACATAACTGGTCATCATTTTAGTCAAGCTCGCGGGATTTAGGCTTTCATAGGCATTGCTTTCGGCAATAATTTGGCCTGAATTATAATCCATCAAGACGTAAGCCTTGGCGGCAACTGTCGGTGCATCGGGGGTAACAATCGGCTGCGCAGCATAAACAGGGAGAGAGGCACTAGAGATTAGCAGCAATGTTTTAATGGGACTTTTGACAAAATTCATCATTAACTTGGCACGTCTTTTTGGTTGTATTGAATGGAAAGGGCTAAATAGCTTCGAAAGTATACCACCCTTCGACAGGGGATTTCAGTGAAGGTTCCTTCATCCGCGGTATTTTTCAGCTAAATCGATATATTAGGGTTGTGAGTGCTCACTACTCTAACACCATATAGCCCTCAGGATAGCCGTCTTGCTTGACTTTGTTAAGCAATCTATCGGCAAGTTCAGGTTGACCTATGGGGCCGAGTTGCAGCCTATACATATTGTTTGCCGCTTGTACACGGCTCTGAACTTGGTATTTCTGCTCAAGTTCCTTTGCCATTTTCTTCAGCTTTAGCTGATCTTTTGATGCCACTAACTGAATATAATGGTTGCCAGAATCTTGGGCACTAGCCACGGCGCTATTGGTGGCGGCAAGGCTGCCGACATAGATCACATCGAGCTTTATGCGTGCCGTCCCCGTGCCTAACATACCCAGTTTATAGGCGGCGGCGTAGGAGACATCGAGAATGCGGTCCGAGTGGAATGGGCCACGATCATTGATGCGAATGATCACCTGCTTGTTATTATCTAAGTTGGTGATTTTGGCATAGCTAGGTAAGGGCAAAGTTTTGTGTGCCCCTGACATCGAATACATATCATAGGGCTCACCGTTGGAGGTCTCATAGCCGTGAAACTTTTCGCCATACCATGAGGCGCGGCCCGTTTCGGTAAAACCTTGATCGGTATTCATCACACTGTAAGACTCTCCATAAACCGTATAGGGTTTATTGCCGCGACGACTGTAGGGCTCATATTTAGGGGTCGCGTTTGGCACATGTTCCACATTGGGTGGATTGAGTGGCATCTTATCGTTTCTAAGCGAATACCGACCCTTGTTTGGATCCATATTCTTTTTGCTGGCGGCAGTGTTATTGCTACTCGAACAGGCTGCTAGTGTGAAACTGAGCGCAATAATAGCCAGTAGTAAAATATTATTTTTTAGTGGCATGCTGTTCTTTTAGTTGTTGGCTAAATTGATAAACGGCCATTGAATACAAAGGGCTACGATTATAACGGGTGATCACATAAAAGTTATTTAAGCCAAGCCAGTAATCACTGTGATCCGCTTGTTCAAGCTCAATGAGCATCGCCTTTTGCGATACATCTAAATCCCCCGCATCGGCCAGAGATAGGCTCGGCGATAAAATATCGGCCACTCGATAGTTGAGTTTTTCACCCGCCCACACTTTGGCTTTGGGGGTGGTTTGGCTGTTATTGGCTAAAGGCAGGGCGACCGGCGTATTGGCTTGCCAACCGTGTTTGTGGAAATAGTTGGCGACACTGCCAATGGCATCTTCTGGGCTTTGTAATAGATCGCGATTGCCGCTGTTATCGAAATCGACGGCGTAGTGGCGGTAACTTGAGGGGATAAACTGCCCATAGCCCATAGCGCCAGCATAGGAACCCTTGAGGCTATCAATGTCTAAGTGTTCTTCTTTGACTAATGTCATCAACTCGCCAAATTCCTTGCGGAAAAAGGTGGCTCTCGGTTCGTAATAAAACCCTAAGGTATAGAGCGCATCAATCACAGGATAATTGCCTGTGTATTGGCCGTAGAAGGTTTCAATCCCAATAATGGCGACAATAATCTGTGGGTCGACTTGGTATTTAGCCGCCGCCTTGGCGATGGTGGCCTCGTGTTTGTTCCAGAAGGCGAGCCCGGCTGCGAGGCGTTTCTCGGTTAAGAAAATCGGGTAATACACATGCCAAGGTTTGGCTTCCCAAGGGCGGGTGATGGCATCTATTACCGCTTGATTGTATTTCGCTTTTGCGAGGAAGGTATCGATTTCAGATCTGGTAAAGCCTTGTGCTAACTGAGTTTTAATAAACTCAGCCTTCAAGGCTTCGGGTAATACGGGCGTTGGAGTCTCTGCTACCACAGCCGCACTGGTGGGTGGTGTAGCCTTTACGGGCTCGTTTGCCGTAGAGCAGGCAACCAGGTATGAACTGAGGCAAAGCACTGCCAATGGAGCCAAATAAGCTCGAAGAATAGGCATTAAAAAGTCCCTAAAAATTATCTATCTACAAAACGTCTATGGGTATGAATGCTCATTAGAATGCCAAACCCTGTCATCAATGTCAGCATGGAAGTGCCGCCATAGCTCACTAGGGGCAAAGGTACGCCCACTACGGGCAGAATACCTGAAACCATGCCTATATTCACAAAAACATACACGAAGAAAGTCAATGTGATGCTACCGGCTAATAACCGAGCAAAGCTGGTTTGTGCCCGCGAGGCAATGACTAAGCCACGGCCAATAATATAGAGGTACATGATGAGTAGCAAAATACTACCGATCAAGCCAAATTCTTCCCCGATCACCGCAAAGATAAAATCTGTGTGACGCTCGGGGATAAATTCAAGCTGTGACTGAGTACCATCGAGCCAGCCTTTGCCCCAAAGCCCACCCGAGCCGATGGCAATTTTTGACTGAATAATATGATAACCCGCACCTAGGGGATCTTGCTCAGGATCGAGTAAGGTTAATACGCGCGTTCTTTGGTAATCGTGCATCAAGAAGTACCAAAGGATAGGCAAAAACGCCAATACCGCGGCAACAAATCCGCCAACAATGGCCCAGCTCATCCCCGATAAAAACAGCACGAATATTCCCGATGCGGCGACCAGAATCGATGTGCCAAGATCGGGTTGTTTGGCGATAAGAAGAGTCGGCACCAGCAAGATCACCGCAGCACCCGCTAAATAGCGTTTCTTAGGCGGCAGAGGGAACTTACTGATATACCAGGCCATAGTGATCGGGAAGGCGAGTTTAATCAGCTCCGAAGGTTGAAACTCCATAAAGCCTAAATTCAACCAACGCTGCGCGCCTTTATTGATTTCACCGAAAAAGTGTACCCCAAGCAGCAAGACAATCCCAGCAAGGTAAATCGGTAGGGCCCAGCGTTTTAGCGCTTCGGGATTGATTTGCGCCATGGTAAACATGATGCCCAGTGACAACAGCATACGAAACAGCTGGCGCTCCATCATGCCAAGATCTTCACCACTGGCGGAATAGATCACAAAGAGTCCAAAACCCATTACGGCGAAGAGGCCGAGTAAGAGCGGCAGATCTATGTGCAGGCGCTGCCAGATATTTTGACGTTGATGGGCACTCATGGCATAGGTTTCCAAGTGTCTCTAAGCATATATTCATCGAGCATAGCGCGGGCGACAGGGCCAGCGTTAGCGCCACCCCAGCCGGCGTTTTCCATGACGACGGCGAGGACAATCTTAGGTTCTTCGAAGGGGGCGTAGGCCACCACTAGGGCGTTGTCACGGAAATGTTCGGCAATTTTATTGGCATCGTACTTAGTATTTTCTGCTACGCCAATGACCTGCGCCGTACCGGTTTTCATCGCGGCGGTGTAACTGGCGTCGGTGAAGCGGGATTTATGCGCAGTCTGGCGCATGGCTTCGTTGATAATATTCCAATTGCGCGAATTTTTAAGCTCAATAGGGGGTAACTCGTTAATTGGCGAGTCAATCTTAGCCGTATTGTCCTTGATTGACTTAAGCAGATGCGGCGGAAAGCGGTGTCCCTTATTCGCTAAAATCGCGGTGGCATTAGCCAATTGCAGTGGGGTCGCCGTCCAGTAACCCTGACCGATACCCACAGAAATCGTATCGCCAATATACCAAGCCTGATTGTACTTTAAGCGTTTCCAGTCTTTAGAGGGCATGTTGCCCGCCGATTCCTCAAAGATATCTATGCCGGTATTTTGCCCAAAACCAAACTGCTCCATAAAACGGGCTATAGGGTCAACACCTATCTTATAAGCTAATTCATAGAAATAGGTATCACAGGACTCGACAATCGCACTGTAGACGTTGACCCAGCCGTGTCCCCAACGCCTCCAGTCACGGTACTTTCGCTCCACTCCTGGGATCTGCCAAAAACCGGGGTCCCAAACGCGAGTATGTTCGGTCACGGCTTTTTCATCCAGACCAAGCAGGGCCATAATGGGTTTGACCGTCGATGCGGGGGCGTATTGGCCTTGGGTGGCCCTGTTGATCAACGGGCGTGATTTATCATTAAGTAAATTGCTGTAATCTTTACTATTAATTCCTTGAACGAATTGGTTTGGATCATAACTTGGGCTAGACACTAAAGCTAAAATGCCGCCATCCCTTGGATCTATGGCGACGATTGAACCTTTATGACCTTGGAGCAACTCCACGGCCTTTTGTTGTAATTGGAGATCGAGCGTTAAGTAAATATCCTGTCCGGGTTCGGGCGGAACAATGCGTAAGGTGCGGATTGTACGGCCGCGGTTGTTCACTTCCTCTTCGAGGTGACCCGGCGTGCCATGTAGTAAAGATTCATAAAACTTTTCAATGCCTTGCTTACCGATATCTTTAGTCGCGGCATAGTTTTTCCACTGATCGCTGCGCTCTAGTTGGGCGCGATCTC
This sequence comes from Shewanella sp. CG12_big_fil_rev_8_21_14_0_65_47_15, assembly GCF_002783505.1. Classification (GTDB taxonomy): domain Bacteria; phylum Pseudomonadota; class Gammaproteobacteria; order Enterobacterales; family Shewanellaceae; genus Shewanella. The sequence continues at coordinate 68,482 of NZ_PFGL01000067.1, read as the reverse complement.
GAGTATTAATTTTTCCGACATAGCCTAGTACATGGGTGAGCTGGCTCTCGTAGGGATAATTACGCTTAAGACCCGCCTCGACGCTAATCCCCGGAAAACGATGTTGGTTCACGCTGAAAATGGCGACCTGCTCTTCGGTCAGTTGATTCTTCAGGGTGAGCGGCTTAAAGCGGCGATGAAATTTGAGCGCTTCGGTGAAGGTTTCACGTTCATCAACACTTATCTCAATTAACTGACCGAGTTCGTCCAAGGTCTCGGACATGTTGGTTATTTTTTCAGGGATCAGCTCGAGGGAATAAAAAGGTTGATTTTCAGCTAAGAGTACACCGTTTCTGTCGTAAATGAGACCACGACTAGGGGCGATAGGAACGACGCGAATGCGGTTTTCATTAGAGCGAGTTGCATAATCTTTATAGGATTCAACCTGTAGGTGATAAAGGTTGGTCACCAACACGCTCAGGAGGGCGACAACACAAAAAAAAGTGAACAGCGCACGGCGCTTAAACAGTGACGCCTCGGCGGCGTGATCATGCATTGTTATCCGCTTTTTTGGCGACACTTAGGCTATCTCCAGCTGATCCCATCCGGGTGGTTGACACTCGTTAACATCAAGATCCCGCTATTCTCTGTGATAAGGGTGATTGGTGTTCACACTCCACGCGCGGTATAAGCTTTCGGCAACTACGATCCGCACCAGAGGATGGGGCAGGGTCAATGCCGATAGGCACCAACTTTGGCGTGCCGCTTCTTTACAGGCGGGTGCTAAACCCTCTGGGCCACCAACCAATAGACTCACATCTCGGCCATCGAGTTGCCACTTGCTTAGGGCTGTTGCTAACTCTGGGGTTGTCCAGTTTTTACCGGGAAGATCTAAGCTAACAATATGATTGCCTTTGGGAATGGCCGCCAACATTTGCTCGCCTTCCTTTTGCAGGATCCGGACTATGTCGGCATTTTTCCCCCGCTTTCCTGCGGGTATTTCGATAAGCTCCAGCGCCATATCACGGGGAAAGCGGCGCTGGTATTCTTCGAAACCACGGGTAACCCAATCGGGCATCCGTGTTCCTACTGCGATGAGTTGCAACTTCATCAGGCTTGTTTTTCTGACCAGAGCTTTTCAAGCTGGTAGAAGTCGCGGGTTTGATCTTGCATAACGTGCAGGATCACGTTGCCCATATCTACCAGCACCCACTCGCTGCTATCACGGCCTTCTACCCCTATAGGTGGGATGCCCGCGGCTTTAGCTTCAACGACTAGGTTTTCGGCGATAGCTTTAACATGAGTCTTTGATGTGCCTGAACAAATCACCATATAGTCAGTAATGTTAGACTGCTTGCTAACATCGATAACTACCACATCTCTGGCTTTTAAGTCGTCGATCTTGTCGACTACGAACTGCTTTAATTCGGCGCTCTGCACGCTGATGTACCTCAATAATTTTAAATAGCGCGGTAGTATATCAGTGTTGGGCCATGGAATACATTGGATCGACGATCGAGTTTACTATATCTGGGCTAATATTGAATCAAGATAAGTAAAGTTGTTGTTTTTTAATGTAATTTAATGTTATCGGCATAAGAGCGTCCTGGGGGATTTCCCCCTGAGTTAACTGTGAACGTATCTGGGTTGAAGAGATATCCTGCGCGGTGATATCGACGGTAAAAATACGCCCAAGGATAGGTGTTTGCGGTAGTGCTGTCTTTTTAAAGGTATCGATGGCTTCGTGGCGTTCGCTAAGCACCTGCTGCATTGGATGTCCGCTGGCTAATTGCCAACCGGGGCGCTGACAGACTACAAGGTTTGAGTATTCAAATAGTTGCTGCCATTTATGCCAGCTTTGCAGATGCATAAAAGAGTCCATGCCCATAATAAAAAACAGTTCATCATGGGGATAGTGTTTACGCAGTTGTTTTAGGGTCACGACGGTATAGGAAGGCGTATTTCGCTTCGCTTCGATATCACAAAGCTCAAAGCCATCGAGTTTAGTACAGACATCCGCCACCATATTTAGACGTTGCGCCGTGGTGGAGTGTGGTTGCTGTTTATGGGGCGGAATATGGTTAGGCATCAGCAGGATTTTATCTAAACCCAGCGTCTGTTTCACTTCCATTGCAGGACGAATATGACCGTAATGTATGGGGTCGAAGGTACCGCCTAAAATACCAATGCGCATAGCTACTCTTCGATTACTCTAAGGTTATATGGGCCAACTGCCGATGGGCTTTGGGATCGAATAACAGGCATAGATGGCTTAGTCCTGTCCAATCTTCCCTGCCGTGCTGTTTTAAATTCAGTTCAAGCTTGGAGGCAAAGGCTAACATATGCTCAATCTGTTCGAGTGTCAGTCGCTGCAGTGCCGCTTGGTAGAGGGGTTTACGCTTATCCCAAATACGGTGTTTACTCCAAAGAGCATTTAACGCCGCGCCTTGTGCCTGTTCACTCTTTAACATGAGCAGGAGGTGCAGCTCCTTAAAGAGCGCCCAAAGCAGGATGGGCAGTGCAGTGCCTTCGCCATTAAGTTGCCCCAGCATATGTTGGGCACTTTGTTGGTGATTGGTCAGTAGGGCATCGGTGAGTTGATATACGGTAAAGCGGGACTGATCTTCAAAGTAATGGCTTAACTCATCGGCACTGACGGGGCGAGTTGGGCTGAGGAGTTGCAATAGCTGCATGGCTTGATCGGCGGCCAATAAATTCCCTTCATAGAGGGAATACAGCATAGCGCGGGCATCACTTTGCAGATTGAGCTTAAAATGCTTGATACGTGAGTCGAGCCAGCGCATAAACTGATCGCCCTCGGGGGTGGTGCAGGGCAGATACATGCCATGGGCATCTAAGGTCTTAAACCATTTGCTGTTGGTTTGCTCGCTAGCAAGCTTTGGGCCCTCGATAATCAACAGCATATCGGGATTGGGTGTTTGCAATAGTGCTTGCAGCGTAGTTGAACCGTCCGCACCGGGTTTAGCGTTAGGTAGGTTTAGCTCTATGATACGCTTGCTGGAAAACAGGCTCATGGCCTGCCATTCCTGGGTTAAGTCGCTCCAGTTAAAGCCCGTTTCTTGGATAAGCTGGATGCGTTCATCGAAGCCATGGTGTTTAGCAAATTGGCGGATCTGATCCTTAGTCGTTTCGATTAACCAAGGATCATCACCAAAAATCAGATAACAGGGCAATAGCTGGTTAAGGTGGCGGGAGAGTTGATCGGGATAGACTCTCATTGAATGATGTCCGGCATTAATCGTTGCCCCACATTAATTCACCTCAGTGCTGGCCATCGCCTGCAGAATACGATCGGCAGCCTGGATACGCATTTCCTTAGTGAGCAATTCCATTTCACGACTCTTTGCCAGCGCGGTACGGGGATCGTCTAAGTAGTCGCGGCGGATTTCAACCTTGAAAGGCTGCGCCTCTTTGCCCGGTAGTGCCACGGCGAATTCGACTAAATAAATCAGTTCATACTCGGCGACGTTACCCGTGGGATACAAAGACAAGGTCGAACGCTCTAGTGAGTCGGTGATTAGCCTTAGCACAGGTACGTCATTGGCCGCATCGACAATCTTGACATTGTTCAAACGTAACCGCTCACGCACTAGGCGAGTGAGTTCGCTATATTCATCCGAACTGCTCAAGCTTAACTGGTTAAGCGCAGCGGGGATTTGATAGCTACGTTGGAGCTTAAAACCGCAACCGGCGCTGGTCATAATGACCAGCGCCATGATTGCGAAAGCTAAGCGTTTAATTAGCATAAGTTTTCGCGGTTTCCTATTCATCTAATGACCAGCATTAGTTGGCAACTATGCTGAGCAGTTTACCTGGGACATAGATAACTTTACGCACTGTCACGCCATCTAAGTACTTGATGACTTGCTCATCCGCCATACCCAGCGCTTCGACGGAGGCTTGATCCGCATTGGCTGCCACTGTGATTTTGGCACGGACTTTACCGTTCACTTGTACCACAATCAGTTTGCTGTCTTCCACTAGGGCTGAGTCATCGACAACGGGCCATTGGCTATCTTCGATGCTGCTCGCATTACCTAACTCATTCCACAGACTAAAGCTCACATGTGGAATGATTGGGTACAGTAAACGCACCACCGCAGATAAGGCTTCGCCGATAATGGCTCTGTCTTGGCCTGTGGTTTGTGGCGCTTTTTGCAGATGGTTCATCAGTTCCATCACGGCGGCAACGGCTGTGTTGAACATCTGACGACGGCCGATATCATCGGTCACCTTAGCAATAGTCTTGTGGACTTCACGGCGCAGCGCTTTTTGATCGCCAGTTAACTTGCTGACATCTAAGGCTTCGCTATTGTCTTGGGCGATATACTCGCTTGCAAGCTTCCACAGACGTTTGATAAAGCGGTGCGCGCCTTCAACGCCAGACTCCTGCCATTCCAGGGTTAATTCTGGTGGGGATGCGAACATCATAAATAGGCGAACTGTGTCGGCGCCGTATTTCTCAACCATGACTTGAGGGTCGATACCGTTGTTTTTCGACTTAGACATCTTGCTCATGCCGGTATAAACCAGCTCGTTGCCGTCTTTGTCGATAGCCTTAGTTATGCGGCCCTTGTCGTCTTTTTCTGTGGTTGCTACATCTAACGGCGACACCCATACGCGGGCACCTTTATCGTTGGTGTAGTAGAAGGCATCGGCTAAAACCATGCCCTGAGTCAGTAACTGTTTTGCTGGCTCATTGGTGTTGACTAGACCCGCATCACGCAGCAATTTGTGGAAGAAGCGGAAATATAACAAATGCATACAGGCGTGTTCGATACCGCCAATATACTGATCCACGGGTAGCCAGTAGTTGGCTTTAGCGGGATCTAACATTTCATCGGCCTGCGGGCTGCAGTAACGGGCGTAATACCAAGAGGATTCCATAAAGGTATCGAAGGTATCGGTTTCACGCAGTGCATCTTGACCGTTGACTTGGGTTTTCGCCCATTCTTTATCGGCCTTGATGGGGCTTTGAATCCCGTCCATCACTACATCTTCTGGCAGTAATACGGGCAGTTGGTCTTCAGGCGTTGGGATCACAGAGCCGTCGGCTAAGGTCACCATAGGAATTGGCGCGCCCCAGTAACGCTGACGTGAAACACCCCAATCGCGCAGACGGTAGTTGACTTGGCGCTTGCCTTTACCTTCGGCGACTAACTTGTTAGCGATGGCATTGAAGGCGGCGTCAAAGTCTAAACCGTCGAACTCACCGGAGTTAAATAGTATGCCTTTCTCGGTATAAGCGGCTTCACTGATGTCGACTTCGCCATCAACTGGCTTGATCACAGCTTCAATCGCTAGACCGTATTTCTTGGCAAATTCGAAGTCACGTTGATCGTGGCCAGGAACCGACATCACAGCGCCGGTGCCATAGTTCATCAGTACAAAGTTAGCGGCCCAAATAGGCACTTGCTTGCCAGTGATAGGATGAATAGCGAAAAGCCCAGTGGCCACGCCGCGTTTTTCCATGGTCGCAAGTTCGGCTTCCGAGGTGGTGCTGTTTTTGCACTCATCGATAAAGGCGGCAAGCTCAGGATTAGATTGCGCGGCGATTTCAGCCAAGGGATGACCCGCGGCAATCGCCACATAGGTCACGCCCATTAAGGTATCTGGACGGGTGGTATAGATATCGAAGGTTTTATCGCTACCTGCGACGCCGAAGGTCATTTCTACACCTTCGCTGCGACCAATCCAGTTGCGCTGCATGGTCTTAACCTGCTCAGGCCAGCCATCTAAGGTATCGATATCGTTTAATAATTCTTCTGCATAGGCGGTGATTTTAATAAACCACTGTGGGATTTCTTTTTGTTCCACAGGGGTATCACAGCGCCAGCAGCAACCGTCTTGAACTTGCTCGTTCGCCAGTACGGTTTCATCGTTTGGACACCAGTTGACCGAGGCCGTCTTCTTGTAGACTAGGCCTTTCTCGTACAACTTAGTGAAGAACCATTGTTCCCAGCGATAATATTCTGGGGTGCAAGTGGCGATTTCACGGCTCCAATCGTAACCAAAACCCAGCAATTTCAGCTGGTTCTTCATGTACTCTATGTTTTCATAGGTCCATGGTGCAGGCGCGGTTTTGTTGTTAATCGCGGCATTTTCAGCGGGTAGACCAAATGAGTCCCAACCTATGGGTTGCAGCACGTTTTTGCCCTGAAGACGCTGGAAGCGTGCAACTACATCACCTATGGTATAGTTGCGGACGTGTCCCATATGGAGTCGGCCCGAAGGGTACGGAAACATTGAAAGGCAATAAAACTTTTCTTTGTTTGCATCTTCAGTGACTTCAAAGGTTTTGTTGTCATGCCAGTGCTTTTGCACTAAGGCTTCAATTTCTGAGGGATTATATTGCTCTTGCATCACGCTATTTCCGGCAGTGCCGCCTATTATTTGATCTAACGCCATATCGGCGCGAATAAGATCTGCATAGAATAAACTAGAAGCGATGCATTAAAAAGGTTCCTATGAAGGAGTATTGGTTATGAATGAGAGAAGTAACGCGCTACTAGGACTGTATCAAGCCTTAATTACCGAGGTGAAATCCCAATTTGCAGAAGATAACACTATGACTGCAAAGAATTTATTTAAGTCAGTCACTCAAGGTAAGGAGTATTTGCGTCTTAAAGAACAGGCCAAAGAAGATGAACTCGCGTTAGTGGAACAATTTTTAAAGCGTGATATAGCGAGTTTTTTGCGTGAGCAAAATGCCGATAGTTTAAGTCATAGCCCTAGTGTTATTGCCATGGAAAATACCCTGTGGCACTGGCTGAGTGAAATAACCGACCGTAGCCAAGTGGAGTGGCATGAGTTGACTCAAGACTTTAAACATCATGGCTATTACCAGAGTGGTGATATTGTCAGCCAGGGCATTATGGTTTGCACCAATTGTGGCCATGAAATGAGTATTGAGTTTCCTGGGATTGTTCCCGATTGTCCTGAGTGCGATCACGAAGAGTTTACCCGTGAACCGCTGACGCCCTAAGCGTGAACTTTGAACCCCCAAACGACGCCTAGGCGTCGTTTGTTTTAGGGGCGAAAATAGAGGGAAGGGCGTTGGTCATTATGGGCTAGTTGCGACAATAATTCAGAATTTGACCATGAAAAGGCGCGGCTAAAAATGCCGTATTGATGGGTTTATGTTGGGAATGGTCAAAACCAAGCGAGACCATTTTTTTACTAAATTTGGCGTGATTTCCGCGGCCAGGATCGACCAGCACAACATCGCAACTTGGATTGGCATGTTGCTCAATGAATTGAGAAAGCAAGTCGGCATGTTCTTGTTCATAGAGCAGATCGCTACCGATAATCAAATCGAACATACCTAATTCCGATGCCGCATCCGCCCAACCCGTTCGTACAAAGGGGATGGCACGGCCTTTATTGAGCGCCACATTTTGCGCAAGAAAGCCACCGGTTTCAGGGTGATAGTCAGTTGCCGTAATATCAGCACATCTGTGATTAAGCACTAGGCTGGCAAGACCAATTCCACAGCCAACCTCTAAAATACGTTTATTGTTAATATCGTAGTCAAGCATATGGTGGGAGAGCACCTGCCCGGATGGCCAGACTATGCCAAATAATGGCCAAGTGGCAGAGGAAATACCGAGCTTTTCCGCCTCGCCGTTAATATCTTGAAATTCTTGATTATCTCTAAGGGTGCGAACATGGATGTCAATCGCCCCAAACTCGTGGGTTTGATAGCGGATACGCAGGGGAGCCATAGGTTTGCCTTGGTATGAAATACGAGGCAGTCAAGCAAGGCCACGTCTAATGGAGCACTTTACCGTGAAATGAGTACAGGGCCTAATCTATTTTGTCGGTATTCATTTTGTAGGCATTGGCCGCGTCAACAGCCTTGGAGAGTGAGATCATACTGTGGTGGTGTGTTGGCATCCGTTGCCTGGGTATAACGGAAATAACATTGATCGTCATTGACTAAGGTGTTGCTATTAAGATCATATCCAATGTAAGTGATATCAATACCTTGATATTGGATCACTAATTTTTCGTCCGATGTGATCCACTTTTCCACATCGGTATTATCGAGGTATCCCCATTTTAGGCGGGTGTCGACTGTGCCATCGCCGTCAAGATCGATGTCGATAATATCATCACGCCCAGCGACCACTTGGCTTTGCAGGCTGGGCATTTGGGTTTTTGAGTAGGTGAGCGTATTAGCGGTTTTCACACTGGCTTGTAATTGCTGTAGGGTTTTCTCCCGAGCTTCTTTGCTTAAGCCGATAAATTTAGGCGCGGCAATCACAGCCAAGATCCCAAGCACAATCATCACCACGACCAGTTCAATCAAGGTAAAGCCAGCCATATCTTGTTTATTGAATGGGTAATGCATAGTCTAAATCCTATTGCGCTTTAACACGTCTGCCAAAGCCGAGTAATACCAGTAAACCACAGAGCAGTAGCAGGGGTGTTTGGCCTAATTTTGCGAACCATGTTTGGCCTGTCACCAGCGGAATGGTTGCGCTTAGGACGCCCGTTTCAAACTGCGGTAATGATGCGGTGATATTGCCCTTTTCATCTACTACGGCGGTAACACCGTTGTTGGTCGCGCGCACTAAAGGACGGCCCAATTCAATGGAGCGCATTTGGGCCATTTCCATATGTTGCAATGGCCCATTTGAGGTGCCAAACCAGGCATCGTTTGACACTGTGAGCAGCATATCGGTATCTAGGTCGACACTGTCCCTGAGTTGCTCTGGGAACGCTATTTCATAGCAAATTGCCGGCGCGATTTTATGTCCAAGCGCGCTCAAATTCGGCTGTTGGTATTCGCCTCTGGCAAAGGATGACATGGGCAGATTGAAGAACGGCGCAATCGGGCGCAGTAGCGCCTCGAAGGGCACAAACTCACCAATCGGCAACAGGTGATGTTTCTTAAACTGGTTGCTGCCATCGCCCTCATAGTCAGGCGCTTCCTGCTGTTTCTGGTTGTGATTACCCAACACAATCAATGAATTATAAAAATCATTGTTTTGATGGCTAATAATGCCAGTAATGATTGAGGTATGGTTTAGATTGGCGACTTTATTGGCATTATCTAAAAAGTCCTGCACCATAGACTCGGGTGCTGGGACGGCGGCCTCTGGCCAAATAATGATGTCGGCATCTAAGTGTTCGCGGGATAAGTCCATGTATTTTAAGAGTGTTGGCCACAGAGCTTCGGGCTCCCACTTCATGCTTTGGGGAATATTGCCCTGCACCAGTGCCACTTTGACGCTTTCACCCGTTGGATGAATATCGGAAAATTTAGGTACAACCCAGGCACTCAGCACCGTGATTGGCAGCAAAATCAGCAAGCTTTTATAGCGTTTAGCAAAACAGAGCGCTAAGGCACCCGCGATCATCGCGATTAAGAAACTTAATCCTAAGGCACCTATGATACTGGCAAGGGATTTTAGCGGTCCTTGGGTTTGCGAATAACCGGCCCATAACCAGGGGAAGCCCGTCATCACCCAACCACGAGCCCATTCGGTTAAGGTCCACAGGGCGGGGAATAGGGCGAGATTACGCCAAAGACCGACCTTAGTTTCACCATCACAGCGGCGGGTGTTCGTTAGCCAAGCCAGCACTAAACCAGCCAGTGCGGGATATAAGGCTAAATACAGGGCTAATAAGGCCATCAAGCCAATCGAGGCGGCAAGGGGCAGGCCACCAAAGGTGTCCATACTCACGTGTACCCAACTGATCCCGACGGCAAAACAACCAAAACCAAAGCTTAACCAATAGTAAAAGCTCGCCTTAGTCGAGAGGGGATGGCTCTGCCAAAGGGCCAGCGCCATAGCGATAGGATAGATAATCCAGATGGAATAAGGGGCGAATGAAAGTGCTGTACTGGCGCCAAGAGCCAGTGCCAGTACGAGCCTCAAAGCGCGAGAGCGGGACTTTTGTTGGGCAAAAGCCCGAATGTTATTTAGCACGAGTGATTATTCTATGTCTTCGCCAATATTAGGATCGGGGAGTTTAACCCTGAGTTGGATCAAACGCCTTGTATCGGCGCTAATCACTTTGAACTCTATGCCTTCAATCAGAATACTTTCATTGCGTTCCGGCAGATGGCCGAAGGCGTGGGAGACTAACCCACCGACGGTATCAAACTCTTCATCGCTGAAATCAGTATTGAACTCTTCGTTAAAGTCTTCAATTGGCGTTAAAGCCTTAACCATATAAACCGTGTTGCCGACTTTGCGAATTTCGGTTTCTTCGGCGCTATCGTGGTCGAATTCGTCTTCAATTTCACCAACGATTTCTTCCAAAATATCTTCGATGGTTACAAGACCAGACACACCGCCGTACTCATCGACAACAATCGCCATATGGTAGCGTTGTGAACGGAATTCTTTGAGCAATACATCGACACGCTTGCTTTCTGGCACAACGACGGCGGGACGGATCACGCGACCGAGGGAAAAGGGCTCATCACTGTTGGAGAAACCGTAGGGGATCAAATCCTTAGCGAGCAATATGCCTTCGATATGATCTTTGTCTTCATTCACGACGGGGAAGCGGGAATGGCCCGAGCCAATCACAGTGGCAAGGAGTTCTTCAACGGTATTGTCGATTTGAATCGCAACAATTTGAGCTCTTGGGATCATAATGTCCCGAACACGCATATCAGATACTTCTAATACACCCTTGATCATTTCGCGGGTGTCTTCAGTGATCAGATCGCGCTGCTCTGCACCATCAATCACATCGACTAAATCTTCGCGATTTTGAGGCTCGCCCTGAAATAACTGACTTACTCTATCTAACCAGCTTTTCTTATGGGCGTTCGTACTCGGGGGGATATCGTCACTCATAGTTTTCTCATTAACTTAGATAAATCTTATCTCAGTTAATTATTCTTCCTTATATGGGTCAGTAAAACCTAAGCTTACAATGAGTTGAGTCTCCAATGACTCCATCTCTTCGGCTTCTTCATCTTCGATGTGATCATACCCTAGCAGATGCAGACAACCATGTACAACCATGTGCGCCCAGTGGGCCTCTAGGGTTTTTTGCTGCTCACGGGCTTCATTTTCAACGACTGCGGCGCAAATAACAAGATCCCCAAGCAATGGAAGTTCAATTTCTGCTGGGGCTTCAAAGGGAAAAGACAGCACATTGGTCGGTTTATCTTTACCGCGATAGGTACTGTTAAGCATTTGGCTTTCACGACTATCGACGATGCGGATCGTCAATTCTGCCTGTTCCATGCTGTTGCCAATGGCTGTTTTCGCCCATAGGGTCAATTGTGCCTGTGTTGGCAGGTAGTCGCTTGTGGTGGCGTATTGCACATCTAAGGCTAAATCAAGACTCATGCTTTAGGGCTTCCTGCTGTTGTTGAAGCTGTTGATAGTGACTTTCTTTTTGCGCCTTTAGGGCCTGCTCTTTTTGATCGAAGGCGTCGTAGGCTTCAACGATACGTGCAACCACAGGATGGCGGACTACGTCTTGGGAGACGAAAAAATTAAAGCTGATCTCTTCAACTTGGCTTAATACTTCAATCGCGTGGCGTAAACCTGACTTAATATGTTTAGGTAAGTCGGTTTGGGTGATATCACCGGTGATCACCGCTCGGGAGTTAAAACCAATACGGGTTAAGAACATCTTCATTTGCTCAATAGTCGTATTTTGGCTTTCATCGAGAATAATAAAGGCATCGTTTAAGGTGCGACCGCGCATATAGGCAAGTGGCGCCACTTCGATGACGTTTTTTTCGATCAGGCGCTCGACCTTCTCAAAACCGAGCATCTCAAACAGGGCATCGTAGAGTGGCCGCAGATAGGGATCGACCTTTTGGCTCAAATCGCCGGGTAAGAATCCGAGTTTTTCACCGGCTTCTACTGCGGGGCGCGTTAACAGAATACGGCGCACTTCTTGGCGTTCTAACGCATCCACAGCCGCAGCGACGGCGAGGTAGGTCTTACCTGTTCCCGCAGGGCCAATACCGAAGGTGATATCATGGCGCACAATATTGGCCACATAGGTGCTTTGGTTCGGATTGCGCGGTTTAATGACGCCGCGGCGGGTTTTAATGTGCAGGGCTTTATCGTCACCGCTATCGTCCTGCTCAAGGGCGATGGCCTCTTGAATGGCGATATGCACTTGTTCAGGCTCGAGATCCGGTGTGCTGCCTTTCACCGTTTGGGTTTCAATATAAAGCTGTTTAAGTAGATTATTCGCACTTAAACAGTTACGTGGCAGTCCAGTGATTTGAAAATGGTTGTTTTTGCGAACAATTTCAACGCCTACACGACGCTCAATCTGTTTGATATTATCATCGAATGGACCGCACAATGACGCCAGACGGCGGGTTTCGGCGGGTTCGAGATACAGATTCATAGTGGTTAATTTACTGGACAAATAGTGCTCCTACTGCCAAGGGAAAAGCTATGTGCGATATGTTTTACCGCAAGATAATGTCAGTTTACGAGCCATAGCCGATAATTGCTAACGGAAAATAGCAATTGCCTCGGTAGACTTAAACAAAAGTGTGAAAGCAAAAGGGCGACTAAGTCGCCCTTCTTTATATAGGTTCTGTTTCATCCGATTTAAAGCTTACGGCTTAAATTGAGTGACACCTAGATCATCATCTTGCTTATGTTTAGCAAGGATATCCGCTGGGCGTAGGCTGCGGCGCAGATCCATTTCATCTTCACCACGGATAAACTTGCCGCGCAGTGAGTTGGTATAGACGTCAACAATTTCCACATCCACAAAGCTGCCAATATGCTTAGGCTGACCCTCGAAGTTCACGACTCGGTTGTTCTCGGTGCGACCACGTAACTCCATCGGATTTTTCACCGAAGGACCTTCAACCAGAATACGCTGCACTGTGCCCATCATATGGCGGCTGTAGCGCATGGCTTGCTGGGTGATACGATCCTGCAGAATGGCCAGACGTTGCTTTTTCTCTTCCATATCGACGTCATCGGGTAAATCCGCCGCTGGCGTGCCCGGACGTGCGCTATAGATAAAGCTGAAGCTGTGGTCGAAACCGATTTCTTCAATTAACTTCATGGTGTCACTAAAGTCATCTTTGGTTTCGCCAGGGAAGCCAATGATAAAGTCAGAACTGATTTGAATATCTGGACGGGCTTTACGCAGGCGGCGGATGATCGACTTATATTCAATCGCCATATGGCCGCGTTTCATCGCCGTGAGAATTCGGTCAGAGCCTGATTGTACGGGTAAGTGCAGGAAGCTGACTAATTCAGGAGTATCTTGGTAAACGTCAATAATATCCTGAGTGAACTCAATTGGGTGGCTTGTGGTAAAGCGAATGCGATCTATGCCGTCGATGGCGGCGACAAAGCGCAATAATTCCGCAAAGCTACAAATAGCGCCATCGTGGGTTGCACCGCGATAGGCGTTAACGTTTTGACCGAGCAGGTTCACTTCGCGCACGCCTTGCTCTGCCAACTGGGCGATTTCAAGGATGATGTCATCCAGTGGACGGCTGACTTCTTCACCGCGGGTATAAGGGACCACGCAGAATGAGCAGTATTTGCTGCAACCTTCCATGATAGACACAAACGCCGTTGGGCCTTCGGCGCGTGGCTCTGGAAGGCGGTCAAATTTTTCGATTTCAGGGAAGCTGATATCGATAACCGCTTTGTCACCACGGCGCACTTGCTCGATCATGTCCGGCAGACGGTGCAAGGTTTGTGGGCCAAAAATAATGTCGACGCATTGGGCTCTGTCTTTAATCGCTTTGCCTTCTTGAGACGCAACACAACCACCCACACCTATGATGAGGTTGGGGTTTTTATCTTTCAGCGTCTTCCAGCGCCCGAGCTGATGGAACACTTTTTCCTGCGCTTTTTCGCGGATGGAGCAAGTGTTGAGCAGGAGGATGTCAGCCTCCGACGCTTCTTCAGTCAAGGTATAACCTTGGTATTCGCCTAACAGATCAGCCATCTTGGATGAGTCATACTCATTCATTTGACAGCCCCAAGTTTTAATATGGAGTTTTTTACTCATCAGTTGTGTCGCCCTAAGATGCCCAGTAAAAATAGCGCGACATTTTACCTGCAGTTAGGGCCGCTGACCAGCTTTGTCCACACTTTTACTTGTTGGCTTTCGCCGTTTGTGATAACCACATAGAAGCTAGGTTTTTATCCTTGGTAGTGGCTTGTGCGATTTCAATGCGGTTAAGTCCTTGCGCTTTAGCCATTTCCAGTAAGCCGTTGCGTGCTTGAATGCTAATGTCCTCACGGATCTCGAGTCGAAATTCGCTCAATATTTCCGTGGTATGTTGATATAAGGCATAATCGAGCGGTGAGCGGTAAGTCACAGTGATAATTTCCATATTCGGGTTTGCCGCCATGGCATGACTCAATGGAATTAAGCTGCAAACCAGTAAGCTACCTGCTATCTGTAAATGGGTGAGTGTTTTCATGACATCCTCGCTAAGGTGTAAGGTGGATTCACTTGTTAACTCGTTAGATACGGCTAGGGCTAGTTAAGTGAGATGTTAAATTTGTTTTACTCCGCTCGCATAAAGTTTCTCTCAATGGTGTCGCTTAGAGTGTAGTGAGTATAGAAAAAGGCGAATGTTGCCTTTGTAAGCAACTGTGCGCAAAAGCCCCTATAGCAACATTTGCTCACCTTTGAGCCTAAGTTGACATGCTTTTGATACAATGCCGGCGGTTTCCCATGGGGTTGGCATCAATTAAAAAGGGAATATAAGTAGTGATAGAGATGAGCCAAAATAAACCTGTAACACAGGTTGCACCCGATGAACTGACATTTGACGTGATTTTAGTGGGCGGCGGTATGGTTGGCGCGGCGACCGCTATTGGGCTTGCAGAGCAAGGTCTTAAGGTGGCGGTAGTCGAATCTTTTGTACCTAAGGCCTATGAGCCCGAGCAGCCGTTAGATGTCCGAGTGTCTGCCATTAGTGTCGCCTCTGAAATGCTACTCGATCGCTTAGGGGCGATGGATATGTTGCTACAAATGCGCAATGTGCCTTACCTTGGCCTAGAAACTTGGGAACTCGAGGGCTGCATTACTCAATTTCACTGCAGTCAAATTGGCGTCAGCCATTTAGGGCATATTGTTGAAAACCGTTTAATTCAACTTGCGCTGTGGCAACGGATGGCGCAATTGGATGGCATCACCTTATATTGCCCAGATAAGGTCGCGGCATTTGCCCGTGATAGCGATAGCGTCAGTGTGCACTTACAGTCCAACATTAAACTGACCGCTAAGTTATTAGTGGGGGCCGATGGCGCAAATTCCCAAGTACGCCAGTGGACGGGGATTGGGACCACGGGTTGGGATTACGCCCAATCGGCGATGCTGATCAATATAAAAACGGCACAGGGCCAACAGGATGTCACTTGGCAGCAGTTTACCCCTAAGGGGCCGCGTTCCCTATTGCCTCTGCCCGGTAACAATGCTTCGCTGGTGTGGTACGACGATGCTAATCGCATTAAGCAATTGATGCAGCTTAATAATAAGCAGCTTGCAGAGCAGATAAGAGTGCATTTCCCTGCGCGTTTAGACGCCGATTTTACCGTTGAGAGTAAAGGCAGTTTCGGCCTCACTCGCCGCCATGCACAGCGTTACTATCGGCAGAACGTGGTGATCTTAGGGGATGCCGCCCATACGATAAACCCGCTTGCAGGCCAAGGGGTGAACCTAGGGTTTAAGGATGTTGAAGCGCTGCTTGCGGTCATCAAAGAGGCATTAACACAGCAGGAAGCTTGGTGGTCTAAAGCGGTTTTGGCTCGGTATCAAGATAGGCGATACCGGGATAATCAATTGATGATGACGACTATGGATGTCTTTTATGCGGGTTTTAGTAATGATATTTTGCCGCTGAAACTGCTGCGAAATGGCGCACTCAAATTGGCCAATATCAATTCACCTATCAAGCAAACCGTTCTCAAATACGCTATGGGTTTAAACTGAAGCTTGAGCTTTCCGGGATTCTGAAGCGGTAAATTGATGCGGCATTTGTTGACTTTGGCTTTGAGTGCTAAAATGCCGCGTTTTTAGCGAGTATGGTCCATTTCAGTCGTATTTCCCATGACCTAAATAGGACAACATCAGGATATTGAGTGTCATGAGCGAAATTAAATTAATCGTTGGTCTTGCTAATCCTGGGGCCGAATATGCACAGACGCGCCATAATGCTGGTGCTTGGTATGTGCATGAGTTAGCAAGGGTTTGCGGCGTGACCTTAGTGCCGGATAGCAAGTGTTTTGGTCTAACGGCGAGGGCGGTATTGCATGGCAAAGATGTGCGTTTGCTGATCCCGACGACGTATATGAATTTAAGTGGTAAAGCCGTAGGCGCATTGGCGAATTTTTTCCGAATTACGCCTGAAGAAATTTTAGTCGCCCACGATGAGCTTGATATGCCACCCGGGGTGGCTAAATTTAAGTTGGGTGGCGGCCATGGTGGTCACAATGGTTTGAAAGATATCATTGCCAAACTCGCGAATGATAAGAATTTTTATCGTCTACGCATAGGTATTGGTCATCCTGGGGATAAAAACCAAGTCAGTGGTTATGTTTTAGGTAAAGCCCCAGCCAAAGAGCAGGAACTGATCGAAGCCGCAATCGACGAAGCGGTGCGTTCCACTGAGGTCCTGTTTAAAGAAGACATGGTAAAAGCCATGAACAGATTACACTCCTTTAAAGCGGAGTAGGTTTTGCCTGCGGCGAAACATCGGTATTAAGTGATTTAATCATTCAGTAATGTGCTGCCATAGGGCAGGACGACTAAACCTCGCTGGTGAGTGTGACTTGTCAGCCAATAATCGAGAGAAAGGTAAGCATATGGGTTTTAAATGCGGCATTGTTGGTCTTCCTAACGTAGGTAAATCAACGCTTTTTAATGCGTTAACTAAGGCAGGCATCGAAGCGGCTAACTTCCCGTTTTGTACCATTGAACCTAACACGGGCGTGGTACCTGTACCGGATCCACGTTTAGATGCCCTAGCGGCGATTGTAAACCCACAACGTGTGTTACCAACGACTATGGAGTTTGTGGATATTGCAGGCTTAGTCGCGGGCGCCTCTAAAGGTGAAGGTTTAGGTAACAAGTTCCTTGCCAACATCCGTGAAACCGATGCGATCGGTCACGTAGTCCGTTGTTTTGATGATGATAACATTGTTCACGTCGCTAACAAGGTTGATCCTGCTGGTGATATTGAAGTCATCAACACTGAATTAGCCCTAGCCGACCTAGACAGCTTAGAGCGTGCGGTTATTCGTCAGCAAAAACGCGCTAAGGGTGGCGATAAAGACGCTAAGTTTGAGGTTGAAGTCTTAGAGAAAATGCGTCCAGTGCTAGATGAAGCCAAAATGCTGCGCTCTATGGATCTCTCTAAGGAAGAGTTGGAAGCGGTAGCTTACCTGAACTTCTTAACCTTAAAACCAACCATGTATATTGCTAACGTGGCGGAAGATGGTTTTGAGAATAACCCGCATTTAGATGCCGTTCGTGCGATTGCAGAAAAGGAAAACGCAATTGTCGTGTCGGTGTGTGCGGCGATCGAATCTGAATTAGCCGAAATGGATATTGAAGAACGCGATGAGTTTATGGCCGATCTAGGGTTAGAAGAACCCGGTCTGGACCGCGTGATCCGCGCCGGTTATCAGTTGCTGAGTCTGCAAACTTACTTTACCGCAGGTGTAAAAGAAGTGCGTGCTTGGACTGTGCCAGTGGGTGCCAGTGCACCGCAAGCTGCGGGTGTTATTCACACCGACTTCGAGCGTGGCTTTATTCGTGCCCAAGTGATGGCCTTTGAAGACTTCATCACCTATAAAGGTGAAGCGGGCGCGAAAGAAGCGGGTAAATTACGCGTTGAAGGTAAGACTTACATCGTTAAAGATGGCGATGTAATGCATTTCCTATTTAACGTATAAGCACTGTTATTCAAGGCGTAAGCTTTAGAATTTTAAGCTTGGGATGGGCAACAGAGGCTAATTTAGCGCATCTGTTGCTCAGTTTGGTGAAGTAATAGCCGAACAGCTTAAGCTGAGGGAAATAGCGAAAAAAAGCTGTTGACCTCGATACATCGAATAAGCATAATACGCCCCGTTCCTCGCTGAGAGGGGCGCGCAATACTGTAGTGGCAATGTAGCTCAGCTGGTTAGAGCACAGCACTCATAATGCTGGGGTCGCAGGTTCAAGTCCCGCCATTGCTACCATTTTTTAAAGAAAAGATTCTTTTAAAGATGACGTTATTGTTCTAGCAATAAGCTAGCATCACTTCAGGATGTTAACTTGAAACAGTGCGGGAATGGTGAAATTGGTAGACACGCCAGATTTAGGTTCTGGTGCCGAAAGGTGTGAGAGTTCAAGTCTCTCTTCCCGTACCATTATTTTAAAGTTTAAGTTTTGAAATAAGAATTTAGAAGCATCGGCAATAGCGGATGTTTGAAACAGAGTTTAGTTGGGGTATCGCCAAGCGGTAAGGCACCGGGTTTTGATCTCGGCATACCTAGGTTCGAATCCTAGTACCCCAGCCATTTTTCAGTTTCCAAGTTGTTTGGGGTATCGCCAAGCGGTAAGGCACCGGGTTTTGATCTCGGCATACCTAGGTTCGAATCCTAGTACCCCAGCCATTGGCAATGTAGCTCAGCTGGTTAGAGCACAGCACTCATAATGCTGGGGTCGCAGGTTCAAGTCCCGCCATTGCTACCATATTTAAATCCACGCTAAATCATCTGATTTACCTGGAAAAATTCAGAACTACTTGTATGAGTAAGTCTGGTACATTTTGATGCGGGAATGGTGAAATTGGTAGACACGCCAGATTTAGGTTCTGGTGCCGCGAGGTGTGAGAGTTCAAGTCTCTCTTCCCGTACCATCAAAATGCAACCGCTAAGGTTGATGACAAGTTAATTGGGGTATCGCCAAGCGGTAAGGCACCGGGTTTTGATCTCGGCATACCTAGGTTCGAATCCTAGTACCCCAGCCATAGTTAAAAAGCCCGTCAATGACGGGCTTTTTGCTTTTTGTCTTTTGTCTTGTACTTCGTCAGTTGTCCTTTTATTTCCCTGTTATTTTTCAACATACCTTTTTATCGCGTCAGCCTGGGAAAGCTGAACAGGGTTAAGGTTTGTGATAAAAGCGAGAGGGAACGATATAACGGCGGTGAGATAAGTGTTCAATCGAGATAAAAAGCCACAGTGCTTGAATAAACACTGTGGCTTGAGTCGGCATTATGCTTTAAAGCATTATCGCAACTTGGCGGAAATACTCTCGCACAATAATAGGTCGCCCGAGAATTGTCCCGTCATTATTGTACAGGCTTGATTTCTTTGATTGGTGTCGCTTCTTTTAGTGGTGTGATTTCAGTATTCGCCTTTTGCTGCAGTTTTTGCGGATCGGTATAGTCGGCGAGTTCTTTTGGCCAACTAGGAACGAGTTTCTCAGCCTGATCCGTAAACTGCTCAGAGATAATTTGGGGCGAGCCACCCGTTAGCAACATTACTGCCATTTGGTTGGTATCCGAGTTCCATACAAATCCAGCTTTTTCAGCCATTTCAGGCACTGGAGTGTAAGTCGACACCATATAAAATAAGGGGCCTTCCTGTTGAATTTTGTCGGCAGTTTTAAGCAATGACATGGTCGTGTCGTAGTTATCCCCTAATAAGGCTTGCATACGATCTTTGATTAAGGGTTGCTCAAATAATCCAACATCATTTGGATTTAAGCCGACGAGGGGTTTGAGCAAGGCCCACATCAGTTGGCCTTGGGGTGACATTAATAAAAGTGGAGCAACACAGGCGTTGAGCATTAACGCGAGCCACAGGATATGCAGGCAACGCATTTTTTTGAGCAGAGATGTACTCAAGATGATATTTCCTTCGAAGTACCAGCAAGTCGCCGGCGGCGGATTGTAGCCGATCGCGATGCTGTAAACGAGGGGGGTAAAAAGTTAATTTTAAAGTGGAAGTTTTACATAAATACCTCCATTTTAAGTGCAAAATGCCACCGCCTGTTCGGCGAGTGAGTCTTTGTATTGAGTTACCTTTGTCTGTGGACTATTTATCGGCGCAGCAGGTATCACTACTACTGAACTAGTGGATTTAGGTTTCATTGCTGGTAACTCTGCTTCAGGTTGGGTAAGCTGCATCAATCTACAGTTTTTGATGCGACAATATAAAAGGTGAACGACATTCTGTCATTGTCATGCCTTGAATTGAAGCACGTTATGCGCCCTGAAACTCGTATCTTGAGGTAGCTTGGGTATAAGGTTAGAATAGCGCAATTCCACCCTCATTTGACTGTGCTGACCTTAGCGTTGGCACGGGTTGCTTTTGTTTTAAAGGAGACGAAATAAGTTATGACTAAGGTTCCTATGACCGTTGTCGGTGCAGAGCAGCTGCGTAAAGAATTAGACATTCTCAAGTTTGAACGTCGCCCTAAAATTACTGAAGCGATTGCCTCAGCAAGGGAATTAGGCGACCTAAAAGAAAATGCGGAATACCACGCAGCCCGCGAGGAACAAGGTATTTGCGAAGCGCGCATCCGCGATATTGAGGGTAAGTTATCTAACGCGCAAATTATCGATGTGACTAAAATGGCAAACAATGGTCGTATCATTTTTGGTACCACAGTCACCATTTTGAACCTCGATACCGATGCCGAAGTGACCTACCGTATCGTAGGTGACGATGAAGCCAATATTAAAGAAAACCTGATTTCAGTAAACTCACCTATTGCCCGCGGCTTAGTGGGTAAAAACGAAGGCGATGAAGTGTCTATCACGACGCCAGGCGGCTTAACTGACTACGAAGTCATCTCGGTACAGTATTTATAATCGGCTTATCGTGCCGTGAGTGTGACTCGTGATGGTTCTAAAACCGCCCTAGGGCGGTTTTTTGTTATCCGTCGATTGAGTTTGTATGGTGTTTAGTGCTCGCGCTTAAGGTTTAAATTTAGGTTTTTAGTCAAGGATGGAGACAGCGCAGAGTCAAACCTTGGGCAAGATGGATAAAGATTAATTTGTCTCTTAATGCTGCTTTACCTAAGCTGCAGGTTAAGTGAATGTTCCAGTGCCGTTTATCCGTCACCGAACTCACTGTATTGATGGTTTTTATTGTTGATTTGATAAGAGGGCACGCTTTGGTAAAACACTGGCGTACGGGATTGATGTTAGTTTGCGTGGCGATCATGCTGATTGCGCACTCGGCTAGCTATACGCCAAAAACCTCAATACAACGCAGTGTTGCAAGTCACCATTATATTCAGACACATACAGATCTTAAGAAAGCGGCTCTGAAACAAACGGCTCAGATGCACACTGTGAGTCTTGATAGTTCAACTCCCGATGCAGAGGCAAACGCCGAATCTCAAAGTTTGCCCGATGCTATTGCTCAATCGAATTCACATTCTGATGCGCAAACCGTTGAAAGCTGCGGCTCGTTGAGTAGCCATGATGTCCATAGTGTCAGTTCAGACTCAGCATCCCAGCCAACACCTTGTCCAAGCTCAGATTACGTGAGTCATTCGGACGACTTAAATTTTGCCCCAATAAATTCGTCGCGCTTTATCAGCCTTGCCCAGCACGATGTGCGTGAGGTTAAGCCAGAATATTTGCTGGCATTGGATTTTACTGCCGAGCCCAGGCTCAATGTCGTTGAACCGCCCAAGCTTGATATCATATCGGACTGGACGCTTTCAGCCGTATCTTCCCCCGCCCTAATTTCGGGGTGGAAAGTCTCAAATCTTCAATATCGATTTAGCCAACAAGCCGCTTAACCCGCTTATTTAGGCGTGCTATCGACTGGAGTTCGCTCCCGTTGAACGTGCATGCCATTGCATTTTTGTTCTCACCGAAACTTTTATCGCGGCTGCATTCGCTGTGATACTTGAGCCTAACAAGCTTAGCTTGCTGGTGCTCAATACCTGTTTCGGACTGATATCAATATGTTCGCTTAACTTTGATTTAAAAGTTAGGTGATAGATGGCGAGTTAATCCCATGGAAATTAAACCCAATAAACGGCTGCTAAATCACTATTCAGCTTGGAAATATATAGTCCTTATCGTCACCATCATAGTGATGTTATTCAGTGCCTTGCCGACATTTTTTGGCGAGGATGCTGCGGTGCAGGTGGGGGCAAAGGCGGGGTTAACACTCACCCCCATTGCCCTTAGGGATAAGCTGCAAGCGCAAGGCGTAACGGTAAAACGTATCGATCAAAAGAATGGTGAAACCTTGATTGTTCTTGCCGAGGATAGTCAACAAACCTTAGTCAAAACTTTGGTTTCCTCTATGGTGACAGATCCAAAAGAGTTGACCTTATCCCTTGCCAGTGCGGCGCCAAGTTGGTTGCAAAATTTAGGTTTTCAGCCGATTAAACTGGGGCTCGACTTACGTGGTGGCGTGCAGTTTCTACTCGATGTTGATGTTGAGCCTGTGTATCAAACTCAGGCAGAGGCGCTGGTCGATTCGCTACGTCAACTCATCCGTGAACAGAAGATCCGTGGTGCCAGCGTCTATTTAGACCAAAGTAGCCAGTTAAACCTGACCTTGCCCGATAATGATGCCCGGGCCGCCGTGCGTCAGATGATGAAACAGTCCTATCCCAATTGGCAATTATCCAATGCCGATGGTGCGGGTTTACAGATTAAGTTGAGCCAAGAGGAACAAACGAAACTGCGTAATTTGACCGTGCAGCAAAACCTGCAAGTTATGCGCAGTCGTATTGAAGAACTCGGTATCACTGAAGCCTTAGTGCAGCGCCAAGGTGAGCATCGAATTCGGATTGAGTTGCCTGGCGTGCAAGATCCTGCGGCGGCGAAAAACGTCATTGGTGCTACGGCGAGTCTGGCGTTCTTCGAGGTGAAAGAGTCAGGCTCTGTGAATGCCATGGTACTCAACGACAAGTCGGGTAAGCCTATTTATGTGAGCCGCACGCCTGTGCTGGGTGGCGATCATATTGTCGATGCCAGAGCGAGTTTAGGTGAGATGGGCATGGCCGAGGTGAACATTAATCTCGACCGTGTCGGCGGGCAAAAAATGTCTGCATTTTCCCGCACCAATATCGGCAAACCTATGGCGACGTCTTACAGCGAATACAGCCGTGATGAACAGGGTAAGGCCAAGCAAACCCAAGAGATTATCAGCGTCGCGACCATTCAATCCCAGCTTGGGGATCGCTTCAGCATTACAGGTGCAGGTACCTACCAAGAAGCACAGCAATTAGCCCTGTTACTGCGAGCGGGTTCTATGACAGCGCCCGTGACTATTGTTGAGGAGCGCACCATTGGCCCGACCTTAGGTGCTGAAAATATAGAAAATGGTTTTGCCGCCCTCGGTCTAGGTATGGGAATTACCTTGTTATTTATGGCGCTTTGGTATCGCCGCCTCGGTTGGGTGGCGAATATCGCGCTGATTTCCAACATGGTGATCCTATTTGGTTTACTGGCGCTTATCCCTGGTGCTGTGTTGACCTTACCTGGGATTGCGGGTTTGGTGTTAACAGTCGGTATGGCTGTCGATACTAACGTGCTGATTTTCGAACGAATAAAAGACAAATTAAAAGAAGGTCGCAGTTTTGCGCTGGCAATTGATACTGGGTTTGATAGTGCGTTTTCGACTATTTTCGACGCTAATTTTACCACTATGATCACGGCTGTCGTGCTGTACTCCATCGGTAATGGCCCAATTCAAGGTTTCGCCTTGACCTTAGGTCTTGGTCTATTGACCAGCATGTTTACCGGTATCTTTGCCTCAAGGGCCTTGATTAACTTAGTTTATGGCCGTGATGCTAGCCGTCATGTGAGGGTATAAGTATGAAAAATATGAATTTAATGACTAATTTAACTCAGTGGCGTTATGTTTCTAGTGCTATCTCAATTTTATTGATGGTAGCGTCATTAACTATCATAGGTGTGAAGGGGTTTAACTGGGGCTTAGATTTTACCGGTGGTGTAGTGACAGAAGTTCAGCTCGACAGCAAAATCACCGGCAGCGAGTTACAACCCTTACTTAACGCGGCTTACCAGCAGGAGGTGAGTGTGGTTTCGGCCAGTGAACCGGGCCGTTGGGTGCTACGCTATTCCGATATAAAGAGTGTCGATACACAGAGTACGGATACCGAGCAAGGGAATATCGATATTCAGCAGGCATTAGCGCCGCTTAACGCTGAGGTGCAAGTACTGAATAGCAGCGTTGTTGGGCCGCAAATTGGTCAAGAACTGGCGGAGCAGGGCGGGTTAGCGTTGTTAGTGGCTATGCTGTGTATTTTGGGATACTTAAGTTATCGCTTCGAATGGCGACTCGCGTCGGGTGCTTTGTTTGCGCTAGTGCACGACGTCGTGTTTGTCCTAGCGTTTTTCGCGCTGACGCAGATGGAGTTTAATTTAACGGTTCTGGCGGCTGTGCTGGCGATTTTAGGCTATTCGTTAAATGACTCGATTATCATTGCCGACCGTATCCGTGAGTTATTGATTGCAAAACCTAAGCTTGCGATTCAAGAGATTAATAACCAAGCGATTGTGGCGACATTCTCCCGCACTATGGTGACCTCAGGGACAACCTTAATGACGGTCGGTGCGCTGTGGATCATGGGCGGTGGGCCGTTGGAAGGATTTTCGATTGCGATGTTTATCGGTATTTTAACCGGTACATTCTCATCGATTTCTGTTGGCACCTCACTGCCTGAGTTTTTAGGTTTAACGCCTGAGCATTATAAAGAGCAAGTGATCTCTGATACACCTTAGTGCTTTATTTTCATTCGTAGCAAAAACAAAGAGGCCACTCAATTGAGTGGCCTCTTTGTTAACACAATAAAAATCAAGAAAAATTACTTTGCCTTTGGCAAAGCAATCTTCATTTCGGGTGATTGACGATAAATCACCAGAATATGACCAATAAGTTGCACTTTTGCGGATTGAGTTTCACGTACTATGGCATCAACGATGGCATTTTTTAGCTCTCTGTCGGCAGAGGCTACTTTCACTTTGATCAATTCATGATAAGCGAGTGCGCTTTCAATTTCAGCGAGTACACCTTCAGTCAATCCATTGGCACCAAGCAGCACCACTGGCTTTAGCGGATGCGCTAGACCTTTTAAATGCTGTTTTTGTTTGGTTGTTAAGTTCATTTCTACCAACTTTTGCTGAGTTACTGTTGAAAAACGGCTATTCTACCCTTATATAGCCCTTGTGTAACTCTCAATTGTTGCGGATTTTAAATGTCAGGTAAAAAACGTACGGCCAGTTCCAATCGCTGGATGCTGGAACACTTTGATGATCATTATGTCAAACTAGCACAGAAAATGGGATTGCGATCTCGCGCTGCGTTCAAGCTTGAGGAGATCCAGCAAAAGGATCAACTTATTCGCTCAGGCATGACTGTAGTTGACTTAGGAGCTGCGCCGGGAGGCTGGTCTCAAGTGGCGGTTAAGTTAGCGGGAGATAAAGGTAAGGTCATCGCCTGTGACATTTTACCTATGGATCCCATCGTCGGGGTAGACTTTTTGCAAGGGGATTTTCGTGAAGATAAAGTCCTTCAAGCATTGCTTACCCGAGTCGGTGCGGATAAGGTTGACGTTGTGTTGTCTGACATGGCGCCCAACATGAGTGGTTCAGACGGTGTCGATCAGCCGCGTGCCATGTATTTAGTGGAACTGGCGTTAGATATGTGTCATCAAGTGTTGGCACCTAATGGCAGTTTTGCGGTCAAAGTCTTTCAGGGGGAGGGCTTTGACGAATATATGAAAGCGGTTAAAGAGGCGTTCAAAGTCGTAAAAACACGTAAACCGGACTCTTCACGGGCGCGTTCCCGGGAAGTCTATCTTGTGGCGACTGGGTACAAGTTGTAGTAACCTAGCGTTAATCATCGCAAGACTTTATGAGGTCTAGTAATTTGAGTGACATGGCAAAAAATCTAATACTCTGGGTTGTCATCGCCGTTGTGCTGATGTCAGTGTTTCAGGGTTACTCCCCCTCTTCTTCGTCATCGCAGAAGATGGATTATTCTACTTTCCTAGACAATGTTCGTGATGGGCAAGTCGCTACCGTTGAAGTGAAAAGTGACCAACGTACTATCGAAGGTTCAAAACGCACTGGCGAAAAATTCACGACCATCATGCCATTGTATGATCAAGATTTGATTAATGATCTTGACCGTAAAGGCATCACCATGAAGGGGCAAGAAGCCGAAGAGTCAGGGTTCCTAACTCAAATCTTCATCTCTTGGTTCCCAATGTTATTGCTTATCGGGGTATGGATTTTCTTCATGCGCCAGATGCAAGGCGGCGGTGGCAAAGGCGCTATGTCCTTTGGCAAGAGCAAAGCCAAGCTGATGAGCGAAGATCAAATCAAGACCACTTTTGCCGATGTTGCTGGCTGTGATGAAGCCAAAGAGGAAGTGAAAGAGCTGGTTGATTATCTGCGTGACCCAACTAAATTCCAAAAATTGGGCGGCCGTATTCCAACGGGCGTGCTGATGGTGGGGCCTCCAGGCACGGGTAAAACCTTGCTGGCGAAAGCCATTGCGGGTGAATCTAAGGTGCCTTTCTTCACTATCTCGGGTTCTGACTTCG
This sequence comes from Shewanella sp. CG12_big_fil_rev_8_21_14_0_65_47_15, assembly GCF_002783505.1. GTDB lineage: Bacteria > Pseudomonadota > Gammaproteobacteria > Enterobacterales > Shewanellaceae > Shewanella. Next base: position 41,956 of record NZ_PFGL01000067.1, on the reverse strand, counting down.
TTGAAATGTTCGTTGGTGTCGGTGCATCCCGTGTGCGTGACATGTTCGAACAGGCGAAAAAGTCTGCACCTTGTATCATCTTTATCGATGAAATCGATGCGGTCGGTCGTCAACGCGGCGCGGGTTTAGGTGGTGGTCATGATGAACGTGAGCAAACACTGAACCAAATGCTGGTTGAGATGGACGGCTTCGAAGGTAATGAAGGCGTTATCGTTATCGCGGCAACTAACCGTCCAGACGTACTCGATTCTGCACTGCTGCGTCCAGGTCGTTTTGACCGTCAAGTGGTCGTTGGCTTACCTGACGTGCGTGGTCGTGAGCAGATTTTGAAAGTGCATATGCGTAAAGTACCGCTTTCTGAAGACGTGAAGGCGAGCGTGATTGCCCGCGGTACACCAGGATTCTCGGGTGCTGACCTAGCGAACTTAGTCAACGAAGCGGCCCTGTTTGCGGCTCGCGGAAATCGCCGAGTTGTGGGCATGGAAGAATTTGAACGTGCTAAAGATAAAATCATGATGGGTGCTGAGCGCCGTTCTATGGTGATGTCTGAAGCCGAAAAAGAAATGACCGCATACCACGAAGCGGGCCATGCGATTGTGGGTTGTTTAGTACCAGAGCACGATCCTGTGCACAAGGTGACTATCATTCCCCGCGGCCGTGCACTGGGGGTGACTTTCTTCTTACCCGAAGCAGACTCAGTCAGTCAGAGTCGTCGTAAGCTAGAGAGCCAAATTTCGGTCGCCTACGGTGGTCGTCTAGCAGAAGAGCTTATCTACGGTACAGAAAAAGTGTCGACTGGCGCATCACAGGACATCAAATACGCGACATCCATTGCGCGTAACATGGTGACCCAGTGGGGCTTCTCGGACAAGCTAGGTCCATTACTCTATGCCGAAGAAGACGGTGAAGTGTTCTTAGGGCGCAGCATGGGCAAAGCCAAAGCCATGTCCGATGAAACGGCGACGGTTATCGATGCCGAAGTGAAAGTTTTTATCGATAAAAACTATGGCCGCGCAAAGCAGATATTGACGGATAACCTCGATATTCTGCATGCGATGAAAGAAGCCTTAATGAAGTATGAAACCATTGACTCACTGCAAATTGACGATTTAATGAATCGCCGTGAAGTACGCCAACCCGCCGATTGGCAAGTCGATGACAATGGTTCAAACGATAAAGGTAATAGTCAGGGTGAACCTGCGGTCAATACGGAGGAAACCGCTAAGGCGACTCCCGTTGAAACTGAACTTAAAGATGTCGATGAATCGCCCGTTAAGTAAGTTGTCGTAATTGAAAGAGAACCCCGTAAAGGGGTTTTCTTGTTTTACCTTGCTAGAAAATTGATTGCGCTGTCATTTGTCACTGTTTCTCTATTATAGAGATCGCTGGGCAGTGAATAGAAAATAGATAACGCGCTAGCAAGCTGTCCCAAATGGAGTAAATGCGTGTTTGAATTAATTGCTGATACTAAACGCCTGTCTTTAGCTTCCCCCATTGTGATGGGGATCCTCAATGTGACTCCCGATTCTTTTTCCGATGGTGGAAAATTCACCTCCTTCGAACTGGCCTGCAAACATGCGGACGAAATGGTCGCCCAAGGCGCCAAAATCATTGATATTGGCGGCGAGTCGACAAGGCCGGGCGCTGCAGAAGTGAGTATCGAAGATGAATTAGCGCGAGTGATCCCACTGGTGAACTATGTGGCTAAACACCATGATGTGTGGATCTCGGTCGATACCAGCAAACCCGAAGTGATGCGCCAATCCGTTGCTGCGGGTGCACATCTGATTAATGATGTACGCGCTTTAATGGAGCCCGGTGCGCTCGAAGCTGCCGCGCAGTTGAATGTGCCTATCTGTTTAATGCATATGCAAGGCGAGCCGCGCAGTATGCAGAGTGCTCCCGAATATCAAGATGTTGTTGCCGAGGTTTCGACTTTTCTCGCCGAACGGATTCAGGCTTGTCTCGATGCTGGCATCCCGCGGGAACACTTATTGATAGACCCCGGTTTTGGCTTTGGTAAAACTTTAGAACATAACTATGAACTACTGGCAAAGTTAGATACTTTTGCCCAGTTTGAGTTGCCAATATTGATCGGTTTATCCCGTAAGAGCATGATAGGCAATCTTCTGGGAAGACCGACCTTAGAACGTTTGGCGGGGAGCCTAGCTGGCGCTATGATAGCGGCACAGAAAGGGGCGCATATTATTCGCGTACATGATGTTCCTGAAACTATGGATATGCTTAAAGTGTTACAAGCGACACAGGCATATCTCTAAACGCTATTCTTGCTAAGTAACTAATTAATATTATGATCCCAGTTAACTGGGACACATTTAGTGTATGGGGCGATATGAAAGAACGTAAATTTTTTGGAACTGACGGTATTCGGGGAAAGGTCGGTTCAGGACAAATGACGCCTGAGTTGGCGCTGAAATTAGGTTGGGCCGCGGGGCGGGTATTATCCCGCAGTGGGACCAAAAAGGTGATTATCGGTAAAGATACCCGTATTTCGGGTTATATGTTCGAATCGGCATTAGAAGCAGGCCTTTCTGCCGCCGGTCTTAATGTGATGTTAATGGGGCCGATGCCAACGCCTGCTGTTGCCTATTTAACCCGCACGTTCCGTGCCGAAGCTGGGGTAGTGATCAGTGCCTCACACAATCCCTATTACGATAATGGTATTAAATTTTTCTCCACCGACGGCAGTAAGTTAGACGATAACCTAGAGTTAGAGATTGAAGCCGAACTTGAAAAGCCCCTCGTTTGTGTCGAATCGCATCTGCTTGGCAAAGTGTCGCGGATTGAAGATGCCCGTGGCCGTTATATTGAGTATTGCAAAGGTAATTTCCCCGCAGAACACACGTTAACTGGGTTAAAAATTGTCGTCGATTGTGCCCATGGTGCAACCTATCACATAGCGCCAGCGGTGTTCCGTGAGTTAGGTGCCGAGGTGATTGCCATTGGTGATAAGCCTGATGGCGTGAATATCAACGACAAAGTTGGCGCAACGTCCATGGGCAAGATTTGTGAAACCGTGTTGGCCGAAAATGCCGATTTAGGTATCGCACTCGACGGTGACGGTGACCGCATTATGATGGTTAATAGCAAAGGCGAAGTCATCGACGGCGATCAAATTTTATATATCTTGGCCTGTGACGCAAAAGCCCGTGGTGTGTTACGTGGCGGCGTGGTTGGCACCTTAATGTCTAACCTTGGGCTTGATCTTGCCTTGCAAGCATTGGATATTCCCTTTGCCCGTTCAAAGGTGGGCGACCGCTATGTGATGGAACTACTGAAAGAACTCGATTGGCGCATCGGCGGTGAAAATTCAGGGCATATCCTGAATCTTGACCACGGCACGACTGGTGATGGCATCGTCGCTGGGATCTTAGTGTTAGCGGCCATGCGTCGCCAAAATGCTACGCTTGAACAACTGACCTCTGCGATGGAAATGTTGCCACAGGTCTTAGTCAATGTGCGCTTTGAGGGCGAACACGATCCCCTTAAGTCCGACAAGGTTAAAGCGGCCCAGGCCCATGTCGAGTCACAACTCGGTGCCCGTGGTCGAGTATTACTACGTAAGTCAGGTACTGAACCTTTGATCCGTGTCATGGTAGAAGGTGACGATCATAGTGCAGTATTGGCCCACGCAAATTTGATCGCGGATGCGGTAAAATCGGCAAGCTAGTATTTGCCCATTTTGTAATGAGTGTGGCTGATATCGATTGAAAATGAAGATGTTAGCTGCACAAATGAACAGAAAGTGGCTTTGAAGTGTAAAAATTAAGCATTCCAACCTGATATCTAAAAAAATTCGAATTTAGCTATTGTAACTTAATAAGTGGTTCGCTATTATTCACGCCGCTTTCAGAGGAGACAGTGATGGCACTCAGACGTCCTATGGTAGCTGGCAATTGGAAAATGAACGGCAGTGCGGCATTAGCCCAAGAGTTGTTCAAGAAATTTGCCTCTAAGCTCCAAAATGATTCAGCTGAAGTGGTTTTATGCCCGCCTTCTATCTATCTAGAGAGCGTTAGGCAACTGCTAGAAGCAAACAAGGAAGCGTTAGACGGTTCACTTGTTAGGATGGGCGCACAAAATCTAAGTCAACATGACTTTGGCGCTTATACCGGTGAAGTTTCAGGTCAGATGCTAAAAGATTCAGGATGTCGATATGTGATTATCGGGCATTCAGAACGTCGCCGTATGTACGGAGAGACGAGTAATATCGTAGCGGAGAAATTCGCCGCTGCACAAAAGCACGGTCTGACCCCAATATTATGTGTGGGTGAGTCGGGGCCAGCACGGGAAGCAAGACGTACCTTTGAGGTGATTGCTGAAGAGTTGGATATAGTGATCCAGAAAAATGGCACTATGGCTTTTGATAACGCCATTATCGCCTACGAGCCGTTATGGGCTGTAGGGACAGGTAAGAGTGCGACGCCAGAGCAGGCTCAGGAAGTTCATGCGTTTATTCGCAAACGCCTCTCTGAAGTATCTCCGTTTATCGGAGAAAATATCAGGATTCTCTATGGTGGTAGTGTGACACCGAGTAATGCTGCAGATTTATTTGCCCAACCTGATGTTGATGGTGGACTGATTGGCGGTGCCAGTTTAAACTCTAGCGAGTTTTTAAGTCTGTGTACCATAGCGATGAGCGCATAATATGTATGAAGTTTTAGTGGTTGTTTACTTGTTGGTTGCATTAGGTTTAATTGGCCTGATCTTAATCCAGCAAGGTAAAGGAGCTGACATGGGGGCCTCATTTGGCGCCGGTGCATCGGGTACCTTATTCGGTTCAAGCGGTTCAGGTAACTTCCTGACACGCACAACGGCGATTCTTGCCATTGCATTTTTTACCTTAAGTCTGTTGATTGGCAACTTAAGTGCGAATCACGCAAAAAATGAAGATTCATGGAAAAATTTAGGTTCTGATACTGAACAGGTGACTCAACCTGTTGAGCAAGAAGCCGAAAAGTCAGAAACCAAGATTCCTGACTAGTAAAAAGTTTAGCCGAGGTGGTGAAATTGGTAGACGCGCAGCCTTGAGGTGGCTGTGTCCTAACGGACGTGCGGGTTCAAGTCCCGCTCTCGGCACCAAATTAACTAAGATAGACGAGGTAACATCTCTCTTAGTTATTGCAAGAAAAGACGATAGTCAATATACTTGCACACAGTTGACGCGGGGTGGAGCAGCATGGTAGCTCGTCGGGCTCATAACCCGAAGGTCGTCGGTTCAAATCCGGCCCCCGCAACCAGCTCCTAGTAACGAATAGTGTTTGAATTCGTTATGGTTTACAGGTTCTTGACACTAATGACCTCGTGATTACGGGGTTTTTTGTTATCTGGGACTTTTAAATTTGTCGTATATTCTATACGGCGTTGTACTAGGGCTATTAAGCCCTTTTTTGTTTTTTCCGGGGGTCAATTTTGGCAACATTAGAATCCAGACTGGCAGAAATGCTCAAAGTGCCTGTGGAAGCATTAGGCTTCCAACTCTGGGGCATTGAATATGTTCAAGCGGGTAAGCATTCAACACTTCGCGTGTTTATTGATGGCGAAAACGGTATCAATATCGAAGATTGTGCCAATGCCAGCCGTCAAGTCAGTGCTGTACTCGATGTTGAAGACCCTATTCCGACTGAATATACCCTAGAGGTTTCTTCACCTGGTGTGGATAGACCGCTGTTTACTGCCGAGCAGTACGCGGCCTACGTGGGGGAAGATGCGAAAGTTCAACTGACTATGCCTGTCGCGGGCAGTCGTAATTTAAAAGGCGCCATTACCAAGGTTGAAGGGCAAATGCTCTCGCTGAACGTCAATGGTAAAGAGCTAGTTGTCGCCCTGGATAATATCCGTAAAGGCAACGTAATCGCTAAGTTTTGATGGTTTCAAGGTGAACGAGGCAAGACGAGATGAATAAAGAGATTCTGCTAGTCGCTGAAGCGGTTTCAAATGAAAAGGCCGTTCCACGCGAGAAAATTTTTGAAGCGCTAGAGATCGCTCTGGCTACTGCAACCAAGAAAAAATACGAAGGCGATATCGACGTTCGTGTTTCCATCGATCGTAAAACTGGCGGCTACGAAACATTCCGTCGTTGGATGGTGGTTGATGATCACGGCGAAGCCCTAGAGAACCCATTCCGCGAGATCACGCTCGAAGCGGCACGTTACGAAAATCCGGACATTCAACCGGGCGAATATATCGAAGACGATATCGAGTCCGTGGTATTTGACCGTATTACCACCCAAACTGCCAAGCAAGTCATAGTACAAAAAGTACGTGAAGCAGAGCGTGCGCAAGTGGTTGAGCAGTTCCAAGATAAAGAAGGCGAGCTGATCACCGGTGTGGTGAAAAAAGCGACCCGCGAAAGTGTTGTGGTCGATTTAGGCAACAATGCCGACGGCGTGCTGTTCCGTGAGGATTTAATTTCACGGGAATCGTTCCGCCCCGGTGACCGCGTGCGTGCATTGCTGTACTCAGTACGTCCAGAAGCCCGCGGTGCCCAGCTATTTTTAACACGCACTAAGCCTGAAATGCTGATTGAGCTTTTCCGTGTTGAAGTGCCTGAAATTGCCGATGAGCTGATCGAAGTGATGGGCGCCGCCCGTGACCCAGGCGCTCGCGCAAAGATTGCCGTTAAGTCGAATGACCGTCGTATCGATCCAATCGGTGCGTGTGTCGGTATGCGTGGCGCACGTGTACAAGCGGTATCGAATGAACTGGGTGGCGAGCGTGTTGATATCGTATTGTGGGATGATAATCCAGCACAATACGTGATCAATGCGATGGCGCCAGCCGATGTGGCCTCTATCATAGTTGACGAAGATAACCATTCAATGGATATCGCCGTTGAGGCTGATAGCTTGGCACAAGCCATTGGACGTAATGGCCAAAACGTACGTTTAGCGACTCAACTGACAGGTTGGGAACTGAACGTTATGACAGTGGAAGACATGAATAAGAAGCATCAGGCCGAAAGCGCCAAAGTGATGAGTCTATTTATGAGTTCATTGGATGTCGATGAAGATTTTGCACAAGTACTCGCGGATGAGGGCTTTACGTCGCTCGAAGAAATCGCATATGTACCTGTGTCTGAATTATTGGCGATTGATGGTTTTGACGAAGATCTCGTTGAAGCTTTACGTGAACGTGCAAAAGCGGCGATCTCGACCAGAGCACTCGCCACTGAAGAAGCACTAGATGGTGTGGAGCCAAGTGATGAGTTGCTAGCACTTGAAGGTGTTGAAAGACACTTAGCCTATGTTTTCGCTAGCAAAGGTATTGTGACTCTAGAAGACTTGGCTGAACAAGGCATTGATGATTTGATCGAAATTGAAGAATTGACAGAAGAAAAAGCAGGTGCGCTCATCATGGCTGCCCGCAACATCTGTTGGTTTGGCGAAGAAGCATAAGTCGATCAACAGGGGGATTTAACTGATGGCAGATACTACCGTAGAGAAATTGGCCACGGAAGTGGGTAAAAGTGTTGAACGTCTGATTGAGCAATTCGCTCAGGCAGGTATTAAGAAAGGCCAAGCCGATAATGTATCTGAAGCTGAAAAGCAGCAGTTACTGGATTATCTGAAAAAGCAGCACGGTGGCGAGAGTGCCCCGACTAAAATGACGCTGCAGCGCAAAACGGTATCAACCCTGAGCGTAGCCGGTAATGGCGGTCAATCTAAAGATGTGAAAGTGGAAGTGCGTAAAACCCGCACCTTCGTTAAGCGTGATGTGAATGACGCTGTGCTAAAAGCGGAAGAAGAGGCGAAAGCGGAAGCTGAAGCATTAGCAAAAGCAAAGGCCGAAGCGGAAGCGGCTCAAGCGGCCAAGGCGAAAGCTGAGGCGGAAGCTAAGGCTAAAGCAGAAGCGGAAGCCAAGGCAAAAGCCAAAGCGGCGGCAGAAGTGAAAGTAACCAAAGATGCTTCTCCAGAAGCAGAAGCGGCACGTTTAGAAGCAGAGCGTTTAAAAGCGGCGCAAGAAGCGGCGACTAAACGCAAGCAAGATGAAGAAGCGGCAAAAGCGGCCGAAAAAGCCCGTCTATTGGCGGAAGAAAACTCTAAGCGTTGGGCCGAAGAAGAGCGTCAACGTATAGAAGCTGAAAGAAATGGCGATCACCACATCACCACCTCTAAAGTAGCCCGTGCTGCCGAAGATACCTCTGATCTGGATGAAGAAAAACGCGGTCGTCGTGCTCGTAACAAGAGCAACGCTAAGAAGCGTGGCGGCAAAGATGCCCGTGATGGCCGTGAAAAGCACATGCGTAACCGCAGCACTGCACCCGAGTCTATGGCCCACGGCTTCAACAAGCCTGTTGCTGCCGTAAGCCGTGATGTGCGTATCGGTGAAACTGTGACTGTTTCTGAACTGGCGCATTTAATGGCGGTGAAAGCGACTGAAATCATCAAGCAAATGATGAAAATGGGCTCTATGGTCACGATCAACCAAGTGTTAGATCAAGAGACTGCCCAGTTAGTTGCCGAAGAAATGGGTCACAAAGTGGTGCTAATTCGTGAAAACGAACTTGAGCATCAAGTCTTGTTAGACCGTGACGATGAGGACGGCGTTAAGCTGGAATCCCGTGCACCGGTTGTGACCATCATGGGTCACGTGGATCACGGTAAGACCTCTTTGCTCGATTATATTCGTCGCGCCAAGGTTGCTGCCGGTGAAGCCGGTGGTATTACTCAGCATATTGGTGCATACCATGTTGAGACTGAAAACGGCATGATCACTTTCCTCGATACCCCTGGCCACGCCGCGTTTACCGCAATGCGTGCCCGCGGTGCCAAGGCGACCGATATCGTTGTATTAGTGGTTGCGGCCGATGACGGTGTAATGCCACAGACGATCGAAGCTATCCAACACGCGAAAGCGGGTAACGTGCCGTTAATCGTCGCAGTGAACAAGATGGATAAACCGGAAGCGGATATCGATCGCGTTAAGAGTGAACTGTCGCAACACGGCGTTATGTCTGAAGATTGGGGTGGAGACAACATGTTCGCCTTCGTATCTGCTAAGACAGGTGAAGGCGTTGATGATCTACTCGAAGGTATCCTACTGCAGGCGGAAGTTCTAGAGCTTAAAGCGGTACGTGATGGTATGGCTGCGGGTGTGGTTATCGAATCCCAACTGGATAAAGGTCGTGGCCCTGTGGCAACAATCCTGGTTCAGGAAGGAACGCTGCGCCAAGGCGATATCGTTCTATGTGGCCTTGAGTACGGTAAAATCCGTGCGATGAAGGACGAGAACGGTCGTTCAATCACTGAAGCGGGTCCATCAATCCCTGTTGAAATTCTGGGTCTGTCTGGCGTACCGTCAGCCGGTGATGAAGCCACAGTCGTACGTGACGAGCGTAAAGCCCGTGAAGTTGCCCTGTATCGTCAAGGCAAGTTCCGTGATGTGAAATTAGCTCGTCAACAGAAATCTAAGCTTGAAAACATGTTTGCGAACATGACAGACGGCGAAGTGAAAGAACTGAACATCGTTCTTAAAGCTGACGTACAAGGTTCACTGGAAGCGATTACCGACTCGTTAACGGGTCTGTCTACCGACGAAGTGAAAGTGAACATCATCGCTCGCGGTGTGGGCGCACTGACCGAAACCGATGCGACCTTAGCCGCAGCGTCTAACGCTATCATGGTTGGCTTTAACGTGCGTGCCGATGCACAGGCGCGTAAGACCATCGAGAGTGAAAGCGTTGATTTACGTTACTACAGCGTTATCTATAATTTGATTGATGAAGTGAAAGCGGCGATGACAGGTATGCTGTCTCCTGAGTTCAAACAACAAATTATCGGTCTGGCTGAAGTTCGTGACGTGTTCAAATCACCTAAGCTGGGGGCGATTGCTGGTTGTATGGTGACCGAAGGTACCATCAAGCGTAGCGCACCAATTCGCGTACTGCGTGATAACGTGGTGATCTTCGAAGGTGAACTCGAATCACTGCGTCGCTTTAAAGATGACGTTAACGAAGTTCGCAACGGTATGGAATGTGGTATCGGCGTTAAGAACTACAACGATGTTCGCGTAGGCGACCAAATCGAAGTATTCGAAACCATCGAAGTGGCACGTACTCTGTAACGATAAAGAGGGCGGCATTAGCCGCCCTTTCGATTTAATGACATTAGCTATGGTACAGATATTATGGCAAAAGAATTCAGTCGTACACGTCGCATAGCGCAGCAGTTACAGCAAGAGCTTGCTCTGGTGTTGCAGCGCGACATGAAAGACCCCCGTATTGGTTTTGTTACCGTGAATGACGTCGATGTCTCCCGTGATTTAAGTTACGCCAAGGTCTTTGTGACCTTCTTTGAGGAAGACAAAGAAGTTGTGCAGGAAAAGCTCAACGCTCTGATCAGCGCCGCGCCTTATATTCGCACCCTTGTGGCTGGCCGGATGAAGCTACGAGTTATGCCTGAGCTGCGTTTTGTCTACGATAGCTCATTGGTTGAGGGGATGCGCATGTCTAACCTCGTCAGCCAAGTGATCAACCAAGACAAAGCGAAACAGCAGCAATTTGGCAGCGCTGAAGATGTCCAAGATGTGGACGCGACGGACGATACCGAAGATACGGAAGGTAAAGATTAATGGCTCGTCGTCCAAAAGGCCGCTTTATCGACGGTATCGTGTTGTTGGACAAAGCCACAGGCATGAGTTCCAACTTTGCGCTGCAACGGGTAAAACGCTTTTTTAATGCGAATAAAGCTGGGCACACGGGCGCGCTCGATCCGCTAGCCACAGGCATGCTGCCCGTATGTTTAGGCGAGGCGACCAAGTTTTCACAGCATTTGTTAGATGCTGATAAACGTTATCTAGTGACGGCAAAACTGGGCCAGCGCACCGATACCAGTGATTCCGATGGTGAAGTGGTGCAGACGCGTCCCATGGATTTTACCGAGACACAACTAATGGCTGCGCTCGAGCATTTCCGTGGCGATACAATGCAAGTGCCTTCAATGTACTCTGCACTAAAATATCAGGGACAGCCCCTGTATAAATATGCGCGTGAAGGCATTGAAGTGCCCCGTGAAGCGCGGCCTATCAGGGTATTTGAGCTTAACTTTATCAAGCTCGAAGGTGATGAGTTGACCTTGGACATCCATTGTTCGAAGGGCACTTATATTCGCACTATTATCGATGATTTAGGTGAAATGCTTGGCTGTGGTGCCCATGTGATCATGCTGCGCCGCACCCAAGTCGCTCAGTATCCCTATGCTAAAATGGTCACCCTTGAGCAGCTTGAAACTCTCGTTGCCAGGGCCCACGAGCAGCAGATAGAGCTGAGCCTGTTACTCGATCCTCTGCTATTGCCTATGGATACTGCCGTTGCCGATTTTCCCGAGGTGAATGTACCCGATGCCAGTGCAGCCTATCTGATGCAGGGGCAAGCGGTACGTGTTGCGGGGTTAGAGGCCGATAAATTAGTACGTATTACCCTAGGGGATGCCCATCGATTTGTTGGCATTGGGGCGATGAATGCTGACGGTCTGTTAGCGCCTAAGCGACTCATTGTTATCCATGACGAGCCGGCATAGTCGCGTATTGAACCGATTCGAAATCATTGTTCGATTAAGACCAGCCTGTTATTGCGCTAGGGTTGGATTATGGGTAGAATAGCGCGCCCTCTGGCTGAGTTAGTGATCGGCTAGGGATTCATACTATATATTTGGAGAGACACATGTCACTAAGTACTGAAGCGAAAGCAAAAATCCTGGCTGAATTTGGCCGTGGCGAAAACGACACTGGTTCAACTGAAGTTCAAGTTGCTTTGTTAACTGCGCAAATCAACCATTTGCAAGATCACTTCAAAGAGCACATCCATGATCACCACTCACGTCGTGGTCTGTTACGCATGGTTAGCGCGCGTCGTAAGTTAACTGCTTACCTGAAGCGTACTGATGCAGAGCGTTACAACGCACTGATCCAAAAGTTAGGTCTACGTCGTTAATCTCACGTCGACTAACGTAAAAAAGGAGGCTTAGCCTCCTTTTTTATTGTTCTAAATCTGGTTTTCTCTATGTTGCTCAACCGTCAACCGTCAACCGTCAACCGTCAACCGTCAACCGTCAACCGTCAACCGTCAACCGTCAACCGTCAACCGTCAACCGTCAACCTCTACCACTTGCCATCGATATGGGCAATGCTCGCGGTTTGGCTTGCAATATAGAGGGCTTCAAAATCTGCTTGGGGCAAAGGTTGGCTAAAATAGAAACCTTGTCCAATCTGGCATCGATTTTCCTTAAGCCAATCGAGCTGAAGCTCATTCTCAATCCCTTCGGCAACGATCGTTAAATTGAGCTGCTTACCAAGCATTAAGATAGTGGATGCAATTGCACTGTCGCACGGTAAATCCGATACAAAACAACGGTCAATCTTCATCGTCGTGATGGGAAGATGCCGCAGGTATGAGAGTGAAGAATATCCAGTCCCAAAATCGTCTACTGCGATACCAAACCCCGCGGATTTCAATTGCTCAAGCTTAACGATGGCCAGTTCAATGTCGTTCATTAATGAGGTTTCGGTGATCTCTATTTCTAACAGCTCAGGTTGGATCTGATAGCGCAGCGCCATTTGTTTGATATCTGAGACTAGGCTTGCATCGGCAAATTGTTGCGATGCAACATTAATCGCAATCGGGATCGCATAGTGATATTTTTTCTGCCATTCCCTTAAGGTTTTACAGCTTTGCTCTATCACCCAGCGGCCAATGGGAATAATGATGCCGGTTTCTTCGGCCACGGGAATAAATGACATAGGGCTGATTAAACGGCCGTCTTTTTGCCAACGAATAAGGGCTTCACAGGCGATAACTTTACCTGTCTGCAGATCGAGTTTAGGTTGGAAATAAAGTAAAAATTCATTGTTTTTCAGTGCATCATGTAATGATGCTTCGGTGCGTAAGCGTACCGCCGCGCGTTCGGTCATCTGTTGCTTGAAGAAGGCCCATTGATTGGAGCCCGCCGCCTTTGCACTGTACATGGCGATATCCGCATGGCGGATAAGATCCTCCGCGCTATTGCCGTCTTCGGGATAAATTGAAATACCAATAGACGCGGCCGGGTGGATTGCATGCTCATTGAGCTGAATAGGCACATTGAGCTGAACTAACAGTTTATCGACAAAGTCTGCCGCTTGATCAGGGGAATGTACCGAATCGGCTAATATCACAAATTCATCGCCCCCTAAACGGGAGACAGTGCCTTTATCGCCCACAAAACGTTCTAGCATGCGGGCTATTCTGGCTAAAAACTGATCGCCCAGCGCGTGGCCGAGGGAGTCATTGATATTTTTAAAGCGATCTAAGTCGATAAACATCAAGGCAAAGCTGCGCTTCTGTACACGGGAGCGTTGAATCGTGACTGCGATGGTTTCGAGTAATAGTGTTCTATTTGGTAATCCAGTAAGCGGATCGCGGGTCGCCATTTTTCGCAGTTTAGATTGTGTCTGACTAAATTGGATCAGGATTTGATTAAACTTAGAGGTCACTAAGCCTAATTCGTCATCCTTATGGGCGCTGGACATGGGGAGTAAATTTTCATCCGGCGAATCGGGCTCAATCTTATCAATCGCTTCGCTTATTCTCGCTATTGGCTGGGTCAAGAAACGGTGGAATACCACCGAGAGCACTAAGGTGAGCAATAGGGCGCGGGCCAATGTGGCAAGGAACCCCAATTTTAATTGTGAAAACAGGGTGTTGGTCAACTCTTGGGTGTCGTAAAAAATAGTCAGAGTGCCGATAAGCTGCTGTTTTTGAGTGCCTTCAAAATAGAAGGGGCGGTATAAGGGCCGAGAAATTTCTTTCAGATCATCGAAGAGTTTATTGCTGAGGCTGATAAATGTTTGCGAGTTATTTTTTTTATTATTACTGACGGAAACAAACATTGAACCATCATCGAGCTCAATCACCGCCGAGCCTACATGTTCGACTTTGATCGCACCTTCTAAGGTCTGCTTCGCTAAATTATCATCTAAGGCCCAAACGGCATTGGCTGCGGGCTGCTCTACTGAATCGAGCAGTTCCTGCTGTGTGGTGGTCAGTTGTTGTTTGGTTGAGACGACAACGAGGGCGATTTCAACGATAAAAATAGCGATAGCGAAAAATAACGCAGTAAATACGACGAGGTTAGTTTGTTTCCAAGTCAGGGATTTAAAGCGACCCGTCATTCAGCTCGTCCTTTATGATTGTTTTTCGCCATAGGGATGATTTTCCGTATCAAATGAAAGCATAACTCTTTGTAGATTTACCCACTTTAGTGAAAAGATAGGTCTTTGTCATCATTATCTGCTCTTTATCTATTGTCCTTAATTGCAGTATACTTACGCGCGTAATTCAAGGTCATTAATTAAGGAATGGGTCACGTGAATCCAATTGTAAAGAGTTTTGAGTATGGTCAACATACAGTCACCCTAGAAACGGGTGTTATAGCGCGTCAAGCCGATGCAGCCGTGTTAGCGAGTATGGGTGACACGACAGTGTTAGTCACTGTTGTAGGTAAAAAAGAAGCCGAAGCCGGTCGTGACTTTTTCCCTCTGACTGTTAACTATCAAGAAAAGACCTATGCAGCGGGTAAAATTCCTGGTGGTTTCTTTAAGCGTGAAGGTCGTCCTTCAGAAGATGAGACATTAATCGCTCGTCTGATTGACCGCCCAATTCGTCCTCTTTTCCCTAATGGTTTCAAAAACGAAGTTCAAGTGATCATCACTGTGGTTTCTGTCGATCCACAAATCGAGCCAGATATCATTTCCATGATCGGTACTTCAGCGGCACTGGCTATTTCTGGTATTCCATTCAGCGGTCCTTTAGGTGCGGCTCGTGTGGGTTATATTAATGGCGAATACGTACTGAACCCAACTGTTGCTCAAATCGAGACTAGCCAACTGAACTTAGTGGTTGCAGGTACCGAAAGTGCAGTATTAATGGTGGAATCAGAAGCCCAAGCATTACCAGAAGAAGTGATGTTAGGTTCTGTCGTTTACGGTCACGATCAACAACAAGTGGTTATTAAAGCGATTGCTGAATTTAAAGCAGAAGCTGGCAAACCAATGTGGAATTGGACCGCACCAGTACAAGATGAAACCTTAGTCGCCCAAATTAAAGAGTTGGCTGAAGCGGGTTTAGGCGATGCCTATAAAATCCAAGTTAAACAAGAGCGTTATGCTCAAGTTTCTGTCGTTAAAGCGGCAGCAAAAGAAGCCTTATTAGCCAGCAATCCAGATGTTGATCTACGTGAAGTGGACAATTTACTGGGCAGCTTAGAGAAGAAAGTGGTTCGTGGTCGCATTATCCGTGGTGAGCCTCGTATCGACGGTCGTGAACCCGACATGATCCGTGCATTAAGCGTGTTAGCGGGCGTATTGCCACGTACTCACGGTAGCGCACTGTTCACCCGTGGCGAAACGCAAGCCCTAGTGACTTGTACTTTAGGTACTGAACGTGATGCACAGAAGATCGACAGCATCATGGGTGAGCGCACTAACCGTTTCATGCTGCACTATAACTTCCCTCCATACTCTGTTGGTGAAACCGGCATGGTGGGTTCACCTAAGCGCCGCGAAATCGGCCATGGTAAGTTAGCTTGGCGCGGTATTAATGCCGTTATGCCTTCAGCGGCTGAATTCCCATACAGCGTGCGCGTGGTATCTGAAATCACTGAATCTAACGGTTCAAGCTCTATGGCATCAGTATGTGGTACCTCTTTAGCACTGATGGACGCGGGTGTACCTATCAAGACTTCTGTCGCCGGTATCGCTATGGGTCTAGTGAAAGAAGGCGATGATTTTGTTGTTCTTTCTGACATCTTAGGTGATGAAGACCATTTAGGTGATATGGACTTTAAAGTGGCGGGTACCCGTAACGGTATTACTGCACTGCAGATGGATATCAAGATCGAAGGTATCACTAAAGAAATCATGGAAATCGCACTGCAACAAGCCTATGGTGCACGTGTGCATATCCTGAACGTGATGGACCAAGCTATTGGTTCACATCGTGCTGATATTTCTGATCATGCACCACGCATCACCACGATCAAAATCAACCCAGAAAAAATCCGTGACGTTATCGGTAAAGGCGGCGCCGTTATTCGCGCTCTGACCGAAGAGACGGGCACTACGATTGAACTGGAAGACGATGGTACAGTGAAGATTGCCTCTTCGAATGGCGAAGCAACTAAAGAAGCTATCCGTCGTATCGAAGAAATCACTTCAGAAGTGGAAGTGGGCCGTATCTACAATGGTAAGGTTATCCGTATCGTTGATTTCGGTGCCTTCGTCAACATACTGCCGGGCAAAGATGGTTTAGTACACATTTCACAGATCAGTGATGAGCGTGTGGCTAACGTGTCCGATCACCTTGAGCTGAACCAAGAAGTGACAGTTAAAGTCATGGAAGTGGATCGTCAAGGCCGTGTAAGACTGTCAATTAAAGAAGCACAAACGAAAGAAGCTGCAGCAGAATAATTGAGAGATAAACTCAGTATTCCCATGCACTTTTAAGTGACTGCCCAAAAAGGAGATCCATTGATCTCCTTTTTATTTGTTCAAATTTAATTAAGTTGCGATTAATGCTATTCGTCAATAGCAGTCCGGTGGTGGGATTGCTATCATGAACATTCTTCTGCGTGTGTTGGGAATCTAAAAAGGTAGAAATGGATGAGTCTTAAAATTAGAACCGCTATTGTTGCTGTGCTGGCGGCTGCCAGCCTGATGTTGGCTGGATGTGCAACCACTCAGTCTCCCTTAGAGAACCACAATGATGTTGAAGGTAAGTTAGTCGTTGCCCCAGTCATGCCCGATTATAAAGTCGAAGTGACACTGGCGAAACTCAATGAGATTTTATCCGCCGTCGAGTTAACCAATGAACAAAGGGCGCGTTTTCATTATGACCGCGGTGTGATTTATGACAGCGTGGGTTTAAGGCTGCTGGCGCGTATTGATTTTATGCAAGCGTTGAAGCTCCAGCCCGATCTGGCCGATGCTTATAATTTCCTTGGAATTTATTACACCCAGGAAGGCGATTACGACAGCGCCTATGAGGCCTTCGATGGGGTGTTAGAACTATCACCTAATTATGATTATGCCTATTTAAATCGTGGCATCGCGCTCTATTATGGTGATCGCAATGACCTTGCGGTAAAGGATATGCAAGCCTTTTATGCTGGCGATAATAAAGATGGTTACCGCGCATTGTGGTTGTATTTGATCCAGTCAAAAGACAATGTGACCGAAGCCAAGCGTCAATTACAGGAACATCGCCAAGTCCTCGAGGCCGATGCTTGGTCAACTGTTATCGTTGACCATTATCTTGGTTTAAAAAGCCGCGATGACGTATTTTCCGCGGCAAAATTAGGGCTGACCCATCCCAAAGAATATGCTGAGCGTTTATGTGAGGCCTATTTCTATTTAGCCAAAATGGCGATAGAGACTAAGCAATATCAGGATGCCGCGAACTATTTACGTCTTGCTCTGGCGACCAATATTTATGATTTTGTCGAACACAGATATGCGCGTATTGAATTGGCAAAAGTTAAAGGCTTGCTAGAGGAAGCAAAATAACCTCTGCACCCCGAGTTCATCTCGGGCTTTGCCTAGCCAAGTGAGCAGTGAGGCGCTATAATTTGCGCCTTTTTAGCGATACGAGTGCATAGGTTAAATGTCAGACAATAAAGTAGAGGTCGATAAACGTCGCACCTTCGCGATTATATCGCACCCCGACGCGGGTAAAACCACCATTACCGAAAAAGTGCTGTTATTCGGAAACGCTTTGCAGAAAGCGGGGACGGTTAAAGGCAAAAAATCGGGTCAACATGCTAAGTCTGACTGGATGGAAATGGAGAAGGACCGTGGTATTTCTATTACTACGTCTGTGATGCAATTCCCCTACGGCGGTGCCCTCGTTAACCTACTCGATACACCTGGTCACGAAGATTTCTCGGAAGATACCTATCGTACGCTGACCGCTGTTGACTCCTGTCTGATGGTCATTGACTCTGCAAAGGGTGTTGAAGATCGCACCATCAAGTTGATGGAAGTGACCCGTCTGCGTGATACGCCGATCGTGACCTTTATGAACAAACTCGACCGCGATATCCGTGATCCTATCGATCTGATGGATGAAGTTGAAAACGTACTGAATATCGCCTGTGCGCCTATTACTTGGCCTATTGGCAGCGGTAAAGAATTCAAAGGTATTTACCACATACTGCGTGATGAAGTGGTGTTGTATCAAGGTGGTATGGGACACACTATTCAAGAACGTCGTGTGATTGAAGGCATTAATAATCCAGATTTAGATAAAGCGATTGGCAGTTATGCCGCCGATTTACGTGATGAAATGGAATTAGTGCGCGGTGCATCGAATGAGTTCGACCACGCGGCTTTCTTAAAAGGCGAGTTGACGCCCGTGTTCTTCGGTACGGCATTAGGTAACTTCGGTGTGGATCATATTCTTGACGGTATTGTCGAGTGGGCCCCTAAGCCATTACCGCGTGAAAGCGATGTCCGAGTGATCATGCCCGATGAAGAAAAGTTCACTGGTTTTGTGTTTAAGATCCAAGCCAATATGGATCCCAAACACAGGGACCGAGTTGCCTTTATGCGTGTCTGTTCGGGTCGATACGAACAAGGCATGAAAATGCACCATGTGCGTATCGGTAAAGATGTTAACGTCAGCGATGCTCTGACCTTTATGGCAGGTGATCGTGAGCGCGCCGAAGTGGCTTATCCTGGCGATATCATTGGCTTACATAACCATGGCACTATTCGCATTGGTGATACTTTTACCCAAGGTGAAAAGTTCCGTTTCACAGGCGTGCCTAACTTTGCGCCGGAAATGTTCCGTCGTATTCGTCTGCGCGATCCACTCAAACAAAAGCAATTGCTTAAAGGTTTAGTGCAGTTATCTGAAGAAGGTGCTGTGCAGGTCTTCCGTCCATTAGACACCAACGATTTGATCGTGGGGGCTGTGGGCGTGCTGCAGTTTGAAGTGGTAGTTGGCCGTTTAAAGAGTGAATACAATGTCGAAGCCATTTACGAAGGTATTAGCGTTTCTACCGCTCGCTGGGTTTATTGTAAGGATGAGCGTAAGCTAGAAGAGTTCCGCCGTAAGTGCAGCCAAAACTTGGCCCTCGATGGCGGAGATAACTTAACTTATATTGCGCCAACTATGGTAAACCTGAATCTTTCGATGGAAAGATATCCGGATATAGAGTTTGCGAAAACCCGCGAGCATTAATCTTGGTTGGTTTGTTGTAGTGTTTAAATGGCGGTGTATTACCGCCATTTTTGTACCTAATTTACGGTTTGGGATGCTGATATGGCTAATTGGATCACAAAATCATGGCAAGCTTACATTCGATGGTGCGATCAAATGGGGCTCACTCCTGAAAATCGCCGTTGTTGTATGCCACGCCTTGAAGATCCGCCGCTCACGCCTAAGCGCGCATCGAAACCTGCATCGAAAACTGAGTATAAACTCGATGATGAGTGAGGTATTGGCCTATGTTAGATACCCACGCGCATCTAGATTTTCCTGAGTTTGATGCTGACCGTGAGCAAGTGGTTCAGCGTATGCATCAAGCTGGGATCAGTAATCTGATTATCCCTGGCGTTTCCCCCGAGCACTGGCAAAAACAACTCGCCGTTGCACAGCAATATCAAGCCTATTTTGCATTAGGCATCCATCCTTGGTTTTGCCCAGAGGATGTTGACGCTGGGATCTTGGCATTAACATCTGAAGTGACTTCGTTGCTCGAATGTCCTCGTTTTGTTGCCATTGGTGAATGTGGCTTAGATGCGCTTTATCCCTCAACTTGGCCGCGGCAGTTAGCTTTTTTTGAGGCGCAACTGGCGTTAGCTAAATCCGTTCATCTGCCGGTTATTGTCCATAGTGTGAAAACCCATGCCGAGGTTTTGGCCTGTTTAAAAAAATATCAATTGCCTAGAGGCGGTGTGATACATGCTTTTTCTGGCAGCGTTGAGATTGCGCAGGAATATATTAAGTTAGGTTTTAAGCTCGGGATTGGTGGTTTGATTATGAACCCCAACGCCAAAAAATTGCTCAAAACAGTCGCTGAATTATCGCTCGAAAACTTCCTACTTGAGACTGATTCTCCCGCCATGACACCGATAAATGTTACTGAAAAACGTAACCAACCCGCCAATGCTGCGCTTTTTATCGACAAAATTGCAACTTTGCAAAAAAAATCAAGTGTTCTAATATCAGAACACTTGATGTTGAATGCAGTGCAACTGTTTGACCTTTAGTTGTTTTTAATTAAACAGGTGTAGGTCGCATTAACATTCTTCACTAAGCGATTGAAATTAAACTCCAAAAATTTGATCAAAACGACGATTTTCGACTTTGCCTCGGGTATAATCTGACTCGGAAATAGGTTGATTAACA
This sequence comes from Shewanella sp. CG12_big_fil_rev_8_21_14_0_65_47_15, assembly GCF_002783505.1. Classification (GTDB taxonomy): domain Bacteria; phylum Pseudomonadota; class Gammaproteobacteria; order Enterobacterales; family Shewanellaceae; genus Shewanella. The sequence goes on along the minus strand of NZ_PFGL01000067.1, from coordinate 21,549 downwards.
ACATAATTAAAAAGTGTTAACAATAGGGTGATGGTTAATGAATATATTGATGAGTCTAGTAGGGGTGGTCGTCCTGCTTGCGATAGGTTTCCTCCTATCGAATAACAAAAAAGCAATTAATCTGCGTACAGTGGGTGGCGCTTTAGCTATCCAGGCCGCCTTCGGTGGTTTTGTACTGTATGTTCCTGTCGGTAAAGATATCCTGAAAAGTGTATCTGACGCCGTCTCTAGTGTGATTGGTTATGCACAAAACGGTATCGGTTTCCTGTTTGGTGATTTAGCTAACTTCAAACTTGGCTTTATCTTCGCTGTTAACGTATTGCCAGTTATCGTGTTCTTCTCTTCTCTGATCGCCGTTCTGTACTATTTAGGCATCATGCAGTGGATCATCCGTATCATCGGTGGTGGTCTGCAAAAAGCATTGGGCACAAGCCGTACTGAATCTATGTCAGCAACTGCTAACATCTTCGTGGGTCAAACTGAAGCGCCGTTAGTGGTTCGTCCATTTATTCCAACTATGACGCAATCAGAACTGTTTGCGATCATGGTGGGTGGTCTAGCTTCAATTGCGGGTTCTGTATTAGCAGGCTATGCGCAGATGGGCGTGCCTATCGAATACTTAGTCGCAGCATCATTCATGGCGGCACCAGGTGGTCTATTAATGGCTAAACTGATGCACCCTGAAACTGAAGCCGCTAAAAACGATATGGATGAGCTGCCAGAAGATCCTGATAAGCCAGCTAACGTGTTAGACGCTGCTGCTGCGGGTGCTTCATCTGGTATGCACTTAGCGCTGAACGTAGGTGCCATGCTGTTAGCCTTCGTTGGTTTGATTGCGATGATCAACGGTATTATCGGTGGTGTGGGCGGTTGGTTTGGTGTTGAAGGTTTAACACTTGAGCTGATCCTAGGTTATGTGTTCATGCCTTTAGCCTTCCTAATCGGTGTGCCTTGGAACGAAGCTTTAGTTGCCGGTTCTTTCATCGGTCAAAAGATCATTGTTAACGAATTCGTCGCTTACTTAAACTTTGCTCCTTACTTAAAAGACATTGCCGATGGCGGCATGCTAGTCGCTGAAACGGGCTTAGCAATGACAGACAGAACTAAGGCGATTATTTCGTTTGCTCTGTGTGGTTTCGCTAACTTGTCTTCAATTGCGATTCTGCTGGGTGGTTTAGGTGCTATGGCGCCTAACCGTCGCCATGATTTAGCGAAAATGGGTATTCGTGCGGTTATCGCCGGCTCACTCGCTAACTTAATGAGCGCCACAATTGCGGGTCTGTTCTTAGCTATCTAAGTTAAGACGATCACAGGGGGGAACCCCACTAACTAGGTCCTGGCTATGCAGGGCGGGACCTAAGTTAATTCAACCATTTTCCAGTAGTGATTCCTGTAGTGAATAGTTTCTCCGATGGTATTGAGCGGAATACAAAGAAACTCGATTTGTCATTCTGTTCGTATGTCGTGAATGCACGGTTAAGTTAATTACTCGTGATAAAGAAGTCGCGACTTTGTTCACAATTAAGAATTTTGTGTTCGTGATTTTACGCTAGATTATTGAGATTTTTTTTAATCTAGGTAGAATGCGAGCGCCACAAAAAGAACGCTACCCTCGATGGTAGCAAACAAGATAAATGGGGTTGATGATGAAAAATGTTAAAACTTTAGCTTTAGCCGCTACTGCAGTAGCTGCAATCTCTGGCAACGCATTTGCTGCTGATCGTACAGACCTTCACGGTTCTGACTACAAGTGGATGCAGTTCAACGCTATGTACTCTATCGGTGAAAAACCTGATAACCCAGCTACTGGCGACCAACACAACTACTTAGAAATGGAATTCGGCGGCCGTTCTGGTATTTTCGATCTCTATGGTTATGTTGACGTATTCAACTTAGCAAACCAATCAAGCAGCAATGGTGACAAGAACCCAGGTTCTGGCACTAGCAAGCTGTTTATGAAGTTTGCACCACGTGTATCTATCGATGCATTAACTGGTAAAGACTTATCTTTCGGCCCAGTACAAGAAGTTTACTTCTCAACTCTGTTCAACTGGGATGGTCTGAACGGTGAAGGCGTTAACTCTACATTCTGGGGTGTTGGTGCTGACGTAAACGTGCCTTGGTTAGGCAAAACAGGTATGAACCTGTACGGTTACTACGACATGAACGCTAAAGAGTGGAACGGTTACCAATTCTCTGCTAACTGGTTCAAGCCTTTCTACTTCTTCGACAACAAGAGCTTCCTGTCATTCCAAGGTTACATCGATTACCAATTCGGTGCTGACGAAGACAAGACTGCTTTCGTACCAAAAACCTCTGACGGTGGTAACATCTTCTTCGGTCTATACTGGCACTCAGATCGTTACGCTCTGGGCTATGGTCTGAAAGGCTTTAAAGACGTTTACCTGTTAGAAGATGGTGCAGGTGCTCTGGCTTTAGAATCAACAGGTTGGTCACACTACCTGTCTGCTACTTACAAGTTCTAATCGCTTGTAATAGCCGTTGGAGCCGCAATCTGCGGCTCCACATTTAATCTGCCATAAATCTTTATCTAAACTTATTTAGAATGCTGGGCAGTGAGTTTATATAAAGGTTTGTGTTTTTCTCGCGCTAAAACGGATTTTTCGCGGAAAAGTAGGAACAAGGTCTTACTCGTATCCTCTCTTCCGGTCTTCAAGGATTCAAGTCGTGATCACTTATAGTCAATTTAAGTGTCAGGATGCGTATGTGTTATGCATAGGCAAGATTGAATACCTAATAACAAAGTAATTTACCTAAGTAAGTTACTCGGCATCGCCTGAAGGCCCGGCCATATAAAAATAATCAAAAATAATGCCACCTCTAAGCCTTGCTTTTAAGAGACTGATTTTTATTTATTTAATTTTTCTTTTGGAGAGCTATTATGACTGATTTAAAAAAAGCAGCACAACGCGCCATCGAGTTAATGGACTTAACCACATTGAATGATGACGACACAGATCAGAAAGTGATCGATCTGTGCCATAAAGCGAAAACCGCCGCTGGCAACACCGCCGCTATCTGTATTTATCCGCGTTTTATCCCCATCGCACGTAAAACCTTAGACGAAATTGGCGCCGAAGATATTCAAATCGCCACTGTCACTAACTTCCCCCACGGCAATGATGATATCGCCATTGCGGTACTCGAAACCCGTGCCGCAGTCGCCTATGGGGCCGACGAAGTTGATGTGGTATTCCCATATCGCGCGCTGATGGAAGGCAACGAAACCATAGGTTTTGAATTAGTTAAAGCCTGTAAAGAAGCCTGTGGTGAAGTCTTATTGAAAGTGATTATCGAATCTGGTGTATTAGCCGATCCTGCGCTTATTCGCCGTGCATCTGAGCTTGCAATCGATGCAGGTGCTGATTTTATCAAAACCTCTACCGGTAAAGTGCCTGTTAACGCCACCCTCGAAGCGGCCGAAATTATGCTGACTGTGATCAGCGAGAAGAACCCTAAGGTCGGTTTTAAGCCTGCTGGCGGTGTGCGTGATGCTGCCCAAGCCGCAGAGTTCTTAGGGGTTGCCGAACGTATTCTGGGTGCTGACTGGGTGTCTCCACGTACCTTTAGATTTGGGGCTTCAAGCTTACTCAACAGCTTGTTACACACCTTAGAATTAGCCGATGCGCCTAAGCCTAGCCAAGGTTATTAATCACAGATTAATACAAAAACGGTATATCGAATCTAATTAAGTGTGACCTAAATCTAGTTGAAAACATCAGAACTTCGATAGCATGTGTTTGTAATATTGCTACAGTTTTGATGTTTCATTGCAAAGATAAATGCCAGACTTTGGATTTGGCATCTATCTTGGAGGCAGTATCATGTTTCTAGCTCAAGAAATTATTCGTAAGAAACGTAATGGTTTAGCGTTAAGTTCCGAAGAGATACAGTTCTTTGTTAAGGGTATAACCACCAATGCCGTGTCTGAAGGTCAGATTGCCGCACTCGGGATGGCAGTGTACTTTAATGACATGAATATGGATGAAAGAATCGCGTTAACGATCGCTATGCGTGATTCGGGCACTGTGCTTAACTGGCAATCCTTAGGTCTTAACGGGCCTGTAATCGATAAGCACAGTACGGGCGGTGTCGGTGATGTTATCAGCCTGATGCTCGGCCCTATGGCCGCCGCCTGTGGTGGTTATGTGCCGATGATTTCGGGCCGTGGCCTAGGTCATACCGGCGGCACCTTAGATAAGTTTGACGCTATTCCAGGTTATCAGACCGAGCCTTCAAGCGAATTATTCCGCAAAGTCGTCAAAGACGTCGGTGTGGCCATTATTGGTCAAACGGGCGATCTGGTTCCCGCCGATAAGCGTTTTTATTCCATCCGTGACAATACCGCGACCGTCGAATCCATCTCCCTTATCACCGCCTCGATTCTGTCTAAGAAATTAGCCTGTAGCTTAGATGCGTTGGCGATGGACGTAAAAGTCGGTAGTGGCGCCTTTATGCCAACCTATGAAGCCTCCGAGGAATTAGCGCGCAGTATTGCTGCGGTGGCGAATGGTGCTGGCACTAAAACCACGGCCTTACTCACCGATATGAACCAAGTGCTCGCATCCTGTGCGGGTAATGCGGTTGAGGTGAAAGAAGCCATTGATTTCTTAACCGGTGCTTACCGTAATCCTCGCCTCTACGCTGTGACTATGGGTCTTTGTGCCGAGATGTTGCTCCTGGGAGGTCTCGCCTCTGATGAAGCCGATGCCCGTGCCAAGTTAAACCGTGTATTAGATAACGGCCGCGCTGCCGAGATCTTTGGCAAGATGGTTTCTGGCCTGGGTGGTCCTGTCGATTTTGTTGAAAACTACAGTAAATATCTGCCGCAGTCGCAAATTATTCGTCCAGTGTTTGCCGATACGCAAGGGTTTGCCCACAGCATGGATACCCGCGAGCTTGGTTTGGCTGTTGTTACCTTAGGTGGCGGCCGCCGCAAACCCGGCGATGCACTAGACTATAGTGTTGGTCTGACTCAAGTATGCGCCCTTGGCGATAAAATTGACTCATCAACACCGATTGCCGTGATCCACGCGCAATCTGAAGCAGCCTTTGCCGAAGCGGAAAATGCAGTCAAAAAAGCGATTCACATTGGTGAAACCGCTCCTGAAAAAACACCTGAGATCTATGCTTATATTCGTGCGTCGGATCTTTAAGGAAGTATTATGAAACGTACAATTATTATGATGTTGGACTCCTTTGGTATTGGCGCAGCAGCCGATGCCGCCAAGTTTGGGGATATAGGATCTGACACTTTTGGTCATATCGCAAAAGCTTGCGCCGAAGGCAAGGCCGACATCGGCCGTGAAGGCCTACTTAAGTTACCTAATTTAGCTCGCCTCGGCCTAGGCCATGCGGCGATGGAAAGCACGGGTGCCTTTGCACCGGGGTTTGGTGAAAACGTTCAACTGATTGGCGCCTATGGCCATGCTCAAGAATTAAGTTCGGGTAAAGATACCCCGAGCGGTCACTGGGAAATGGCGGGTGTGCCCGTATTATTCGAATGGGGCTATTTCAGCGAGCATCAAAATTCATTCCCGAAAGAGCTGACGGATAAGATTTTAGCCCGTGCGGGACTCGATGGTTTCTTAGGAAATTGTCATGCCTCTGGCACCACCATTTTAGAAGAGTTAGGTGAAGAACATATGCGTTCTGGCAAGCCTATTTTCTATACCTCGGCTGACTCAGTGTTTCAAATCGCCTGCCACGAAGGCACTTTTGGTTTAGAAAACCTCTATCGTCTTTGTGAAATTGCCCGTGAAGAGTTAGAGCCCTACAACATAGGCCGGGTGATTGCCCGTCCGTTTGATGGTACTGGCCCTAGTGACTTTGCCCGTACTGGCAACCGTAAGGATTACTCCCTAGAGCCGCCAGCAAAAACCGTGTTAGATAAGCTGAAGGAAGCCGGTGGCGAAGTGGTGAGTGTGGGTAAGATCGCCGACATTTACGCTTACTGCGGTATCACTAAAAAAGTGAAGGCGAACGGCCTTGAAGCCTTATTCGATGCGACCTTAGCCGAAGTTAAATCCGCCGGCGATAACACTATAGTGTTTACTAACTTCGTCGATTTTGATTCCCACTATGGCCACCGCCGTGATGTTGCTGGCTATGCTAAGGGGCTGGAGTATTTTGATGCTCGCTTGCCCGAAATGCTGGCCTTACTGGGTGAAGACGATTTGCTGATTTTAACCGCGGATCATGGCTGCGACCCAACGTGGCAAGGTACGGATCATACCCGCGAGTATGTGCCTGTACTTGCCTATGGCGCTGGTTTAAAAGCCGGAACGCTTGGCCGCCGTAATAGTTTTGCCGATATAGGTCAATCAATTGCGAGCCACTTTAAGCTCGAGCCAATGGCCTATGGCGAGTCGTTTATTTAATTAAACGCACTGGATATCAATTTGGCGGCTGAAATTGGGCCGCCAGTAAACAAAGACTTAAGTCTTAATAAAATAAACAGGGGTTATTTCGATGGCAACACCACACATTAATGCTGTAGAGGGCGCATTCGCTGAGACGGTTCTGTTTCCTGGCGATCCATTACGTGCAAAATATATTGCTGAAACATTCTTAGAAAATGTTGAGCAAGTGACTGATGTTCGAAACATGCTAGGTTTTACTGGTACTTATAAAGGCAAACGTATTTCGGTAATGGGTTCTGGCATGGGTATTCCTTCATGCTCAATCTATGCAACTGAATTAATTAAAGATTACGGTGTTAAGAACCTGATCCGTGTAGGTACTTGTGGCGCGATCAGCACTGACGTTAAAGTGCGCGATGTAATCATCGGTATGGGTGCTTGCACCGATTCTCAAGTGAACCGTTTACGTTTCAAGGGCCAAGATTTCGCTGCTATCGCGAACTACGAGCTGATGAATGCCGTGATCGAATCTGCCAAAATTAAAGGCACTAAGATCCGTGTGGGTAACGTATTCTCTGCCGATTTATTCTACACTCCCGATCCACAAATGTTTGACGTGATGGAAAAAATGGGTGTATTAGGGGTAGAAATGGAAGCCGCTGGTTTATACGGAGTTGCCCATGAGTTTGGTGCCCGCGCCCTGTGCGTTGTGACCGTATCTGACCATATCCGCACCGGCGAAAAAACCTCTGCCGAAGAACGTCAAACGACCTTCAATGACATGATTATCATGACCTTAGATGCGGCTATTACCCTGTAATTCACTGTAATTGTTGCTTGGGTTAAAAGGGTTCGCACTGCGAACCCTTTTTTATGGGTCAACCCGTCGCCGAGATTACGTAGCTTGATGGATTTAGCCAGTGGAATCCGTATCGAGATCGCTGGGCTGGGCAGGGCTTTTCTCCGCGCCAGTTTTTGCTTGGTTTTTAACGCGGCGAATCGTTTTTACTTTGGGTTTTAATTCTGATTTAACGCGCTCTTCGACTTTGTCCTCGATATTTTTAGAGGCATCTAATGCGGCTAATTCTGCGTCGGTCGCTTCCCTCTGTTTGGCCTTGTTATTTTTCTTGGGATTTTGGCGTAATTTAACCCGGGTGCGGCGGCGGTCAAAATCGGCACGTTTAAAGGAAAGGGCTCGGGATAACAGCATGCCAATTAAGCCCGCGACCAGCAGCATGATTTGCTGTTGCTCCATATTCAGGTTGTGGGCTTCTTTTATTTCATTAAAAAACAGTTTGGTATCGAGTCTGACCTCAACATAACCCAGATTCTTACCCTCTTGGATCACAGGTTCAACATAGGGCGGATATTTGCTGAGGAGCAGGTTCATTTCTTCGGAATCGGGATCGGCTCCTTCTTTGGTAATACTTTGGGCAAAGGAGAGTCGGATGCCTTGGTCACTGAATATGGCCGCTGATATCACCTTAGGATCTTCGACTAGCGCACTGGCTAACCATTGCAGTTGCTCATCGTTCTGCAATTGTAGTGCCGGTGCCGCGCTATAGGCGGTTTGCTGTACCAGTAATCTTGCCATCTTTTGCGTTTGGGACTTTAGAAGCAGTTGACCTTGTAGTAGGCTTGTCTGCCACAATTGCACTAAGCCCACCATCAAGGTCAAAGCGATGGCGATTTGGAGTAGTCGGCTGATTTTATGGCTTTTCTTAAGCCCTTTAAGATATAACACTTCGACCCTTAACATTTAACTCGCTTGCCTAATCATAATTGATTATGAGTGAGCCCGATAGTTGGAGAACACCCGTCCTATGGAATGCTTGAACCAAGATGCCTTGTTTGTATGGTTAGCTGCTAGCCCCTCGCCACGGTTTGAGTACCAAGGGCATGCCTTTGAAGCTTACCAAGAGTCAGCGGGGACGCCATCGGATTCTCTCTTTCGTATGCGGCTAATTTATGATGATCTCAGTGTTGAAAGTGCACTCGCGGCTTGGATGCTTTCCCTTGCTAAAACACTTGGACTTGACGTCATTTATATCGCGCCTATTCGCCGCCAAGTGGCTTTACACTGTATCGAGCTGGCCTTGCCACTTGAGCCTAGCGGTGAGCTGCTAGCGACTTTCCCCAATGATTTAGCCGAGTGTCATCTGATTAGGCAGGCATTGCCTAAGCTGAGTGCACCTGGGTTATTGGTCATGGATATGGATTCAACTGCGATTCAAATTGAATGTATCGACGAATTAGCGGCGATGGCGGGGGTTGGTGAGCAGGTGGCTGCGATTACGGAACGTGCCATGTTGGGGGAGTTGGATTTTGAGCAGAGTTTACGCCAACGTGTAGCCCAACTTAAGGGGGCCGACGCCAGTATTATCGAGAACCTATGTGAGCGTCTGCCTTTGATGTCTGGCCTTGAACCTATGCTTGCCGAGCTTAAGTCACACCATTGGCGCTTAGTGGTTGCTTCCGGTGGCTTCACGCCATTTGTCGGTCATTTGAAGCAGTTATTAAGTCTGGATGCCGCCTTTGCCAATGAGTTAGTGATTACTGACGGACGCCTCGTCGGTGAGGTGATGGGAAAGGTTGTCGATGCCCAATTTAAGGCCGATTTGATAGCAGCCTGCAGTGCCGATTGGCAAATCCCACTGGGACAGAGAGTGGCCATTGGCGATGGTGCCAATGATATTCCTATGGTTCAAGCGGCGGACTTTGGCATCGCCTTTCATGCTAAACCTAAGTTAGCCGCTGCGGCCGATGCGAATATTCGTCGACTCGATTTACGGGTTCTGCCTTATTTACTGCAGTATTAGACGCTTTTTCAAGTGATAAACCACTTAGGCCAACCCGAGTTAGAGTAATGACTCTTGTTTTTTGAATCCGAGCTGGTAGTTTAGTCTTACTTGATAAACTACCAGTGACTTACTTTGACTCAGCACGCCTCGGTTTCGCCCATTTCACAGTCTTCGCTTTACTTACCTTACCGTGACGGGCACTTACATCTGCGTCAGCTACTGCCTGCTAACCCAGATTTTTCTAAAACGCCGATATTGATGCTCCACGGCGCTATGTCTAACGGACGGGTGTTTTATAGCCAAAATGGTCGGGGCCTTGGCTGCTTCCTCGCTCGAGCTGGGTTTATTGTTTATGTGCTCGATACCGCAGGCAGGGGGCTGAGTCTGCCTAAGATCACCCGGGATTTTACCCTAGGGCAGGGCGAGGTTATTCGTGAGCAGATCCCCTTAGTACAGCAATTTATTCTGGATTTACATCAACAGGCCTGCCAAGAGACTAACGCCATCGCACCGTCTAAGGTGCATTGGTGCGCCCATTCCTGGGGCGGTGTGCTAATGGCGAGCAGTCTAGCGCGTTATCCCCAATTGCAGCAAAGTGTTCGCTCACTATTGACCTTCGGCAGTAAGCGTACTATCCGAGTTAAATCCTTTAAAAAGTGGTTGATGGTCGATCTGTTTTGGAATCGATTCGCGCCTAGTTTGGCCATGGGGCAAGGCTATCTCGCCGCCGATAAATTAGGCGTCGGTATGGATAACGAGAGCCGAGCATCACTCAATCAAAGTATCGACTGGGTGCGGGGGGATTGGCGCGATCACGATGATGGGTTCGATTATGCAAAGGCGGCAAAAGAGGCGCTTTGGCCGCAGGCTTGGTTTATTGCGGGGCAGAATGACACTGTGCTAGGGCATCCCGAAGATGTCGCCGATATGGTGCGCGAATGTGGATTCGAGCAAGTGAAGTTGACTTTGCTATCTAAGGCTAATGGCTTTAAACACGATTACGGTCATGGGGATATGCTGACCCACTTGGATGCTGCAGGCGATCATTTTTTGCAGATCCTAGACTGGTATTTAGCGTTTGATCTGTGTGTGCTTAGGGATTAGGACCTGCGGATGTTCAGCTGTGCTCACTAGGCCGACTTTTGATGTAATACGGGGTACCTGAGTTCCACTTCTTGGGTGATATCGAGTAGCTCGCCGACACCTATGATCCGCCAAAGCTGCTCTTCTAACTGTTTTGCTCTATGATTTGCATGGACATTAATGTATTCAAGTTCGCGGCGAAGATAACTGATATCGGGTTTTTCCGTTGCTCCGCGGTAGATGCGCAGGGCGATAAAACGGCCAGCCATTTTACTCTGATTAATAAACGCCACCTTAGCTTTTGCATCCCCAACCTCACTCGCTAGGACACACTTCAAATGGATCTGCCCACGGGATTGACGGGTCAGTTGAATAAATACCTCAATAAAATCCATATCCTGCTGGGGTTTCATTTGGCGTATTGGCTCAAGGATCTCCCGTTTGAAGAAACCATCCTTAAGTAGCGGCGCTAAATTGTATTGCAGCGCATCAGAGGTGCCTGCTGCAAAAATATCACTGATATCATCCCGTTGAGTGCCTACCCCAAGGCAGGCGACCTGGGCTGATTTGGTGGTTTTTTCGATAAAATAGGGCACGGAATGGAGTTCGCGCAGCAGAATATTTTTTAAACCATCGGCAAGTTCTTTGACTTCACTATTGTTTTCGGTCAGTTGCTCTAACTTTTCCTTATTATGGGCAATGAGTTTATTTAAAAATTCGACACCGACATGTGGGGTATGGCCCATAACGGCGGTTAAGTGCAAGGTCACGCCATTTTTACGGGTGCGTACTAGGCGATAGGGCAGATGCTCGAGTTGTGTTTTACCTGCGATGGCTTGTAGCTTGGGCAAACTGAGCATTAAAGGCTTGTTAGATGAAAACGCCGTTGGATTATCTAAGGTTAACTGCATCCCTCGGCTAGAAATATCTAAGGTAATGCCGCTGGCCCTGAGTTCGCCCTGGGAGAGGTTGACTAAGGTTTTAAAGGCGAAGCGCGCCTCTTGCCTACGTTCACTAAACTGCATTGAAATCGGCTTAATGGTATGGGCTGTCAGCCGTTGCTGGCCAAAGGCTTTTAGGGCATTAGCATTGCTGTTATCCTGCCAGGCGTTATAGGTTAATCTCGCATCCTCATTGGTCAGATCAACGAGTTGCAGCATATGGCTAAACAGGGATAATTGCTGCTCGACCAGCGGGTTATACTTAGTTTCATCCCCCGGTAACGTGGCGCGGCGATAGCCCTTTTCATGGTAGATTTTATCTTGGGTGAGCTTGAAAATTCGCCAACTGGGTTTGGTGGATGCAAAACCTAAAAATAGCGGCATTAACCCCTTAGCTTTGAGTTCGGCTAAAGTGGCGGAGTAAAAATACAAACAGCCCTGCGCGTTATAGGTAAAACTAAAAAACAGTCCATGGTCTGGATTTTCCGGATGAGCGAGCAGTGCCGATAAACGTGCCTGAGTGAGCATGGCGGGGAGTTGGCTGATATCATTTTCATCCTGAAAATAATGCACTATTTGTTGATTATCGCGGCTCAGCAACATATGGCTGATAGCTTGCGTCTGTTGATTGATAAATAGCGGTAAATGTGGCAAATGGGGTAAATAATGGCGCTCAAATCCTAGGCCAGACGCTGTGACTAACACATCGTTGACATCTAGCTTATAGCGTAATTTGTAGCCACGAATTAAATTGCCGAGCATTTCACCTAGAGCATCTGTGCCGCCAATACGTTTCAATCTTAACCAAATAAACTCGCCATTAGTCTGGCTATCGACAATTTGATAATCGACACCAAGTTGTAGGTCCGGATAGTAATATTCTTCGCTCAGTTCGAGGAGCTTCACTTTGAGCGGTTTATCGAGATCGAAGGGATGATTAGCCGCGAGTCGAATGCGAGCCCCGCCAATGGAAAGATCGACTGTGATCCCAGGGATTTCCCCTCGGCCCATTTGTGAAGCCGTAATACGGATGCTGTAATTCATCCGTTCTTCGGCGCGATTAAAATAACTGCCGAGGACCACTCCCGGCACCATAAAAGGTTCGGATTCGATACTGTCGGTCTGTGACGTTCCTTGGCGTAATTTTTGTCTGCGCTGCTGATGGGCAGTCAGCACATATTCATACACGCCTAAAGTGTACTGATTACGGTATAAGGACATGGCTTCAAACAAGCTGTGTTTAGCGGGCTCATCTAGAAAATGACGCTGCTGGCCGAGCATGACTTCAGTGCAGGGGAGTTCAGATTTATCCCTAAGATCGATGATCCGTGTACAGGGCGACGCTAAGCGATTCAATTCCATTTTCAGTAGAAAACGTGTCGAATTGGTTTCATCAATCGTTAGCTGCTGGAAAATCTCTTGGAAATTAGGTTCCATGAGCAGCGGCTTTAGCTGTTCTATGAGTGCACTGTGGTTATCTAAACTCATGTAGGGTTCTTTTTAATGCTTATTAATACCCAAGCTACCTGAATAGACGAATTCTGCATCTTCAGGTTGTTTGGGTCTATGTTGTGCTGTTAGTCTTATGTCGGCAGTATTCACAGTTACTTAAATTGATTTTATACAGATTTTAATGAGTTATGGCAAAGAATAAAACCGCGTACGTATGTAATGAGTGTGGGCAAGACTTTCCCCGTTGGCAAGGCCAATGTAGTGCTTGTCAGGAATGGAATACCATCACTGAGGTAAGGCTCGGGGCGGCTTCTCCTGGGCGCGGTACAAAGTTTGTCGGTTATGCCGGTGTCAGCAGCAATGAAGTGAAGACCTTAGATCAAATTGATCTCAATGCTCTGCCACGCATATTGAGCCATTTCGGAGAGCTTGACCGTGTGCTCGGTGGCGGTATTGTGCCGGGGTCGGCGATCCTGATCGGCGGTCATCCCGGTGCGGGTAAGAGCACCTTATTATTGCAAACCCTATGTTATCTGGCGGAGCACATGCCTGCACTCTATGTCACGGGTGAAGAGTCATTGCAGCAGGTGGCCATGCGCGCCCACCGCTTAGGTTTGCCGACCAACAAATTACGCATGTTATCGGAAACCAGTGTCGAGCAGATTTGCGAAGTGGCCCTTAAAGAATTGCCTAAGGTCATAGTGATCGATTCGATTCAAGTGATGCATATGAGCGATGTGGCATCGAGCCCCGGTAGTGTGTCGCAGGTGCGTGAATCCGCCTCTTATTTAACGCGGTTTGCGAAGGAAAATGGGATTGCGGTGATTATGGTCGGCCATGTGACTAAGGATGGTAGCCTAGCCGGACCTAAGGTGCTGGAGCATTGCATCGACTGCTCAGTGATGTTCGAGGGCGATAGCGATAGCCGTTACCGCACCTTACGTTCCCACAAAAACCGTTTCGGTGCGATCAATGAGCTAGGCGTATTTGCCATGACAGAGCGTGGCTTAAAAGAAGTCGCCAATCCTTCGGCAATTTTCCTCTCCCGTGGCGAGGAAGAATCTTCAGGTTCCCTAGTGATGGTGGTGTGGGAAGGTACGCGGCCATTACTGGTTGAATTGCAAGTGCTGGTGGATAACTCGGCCATGTCTAATCCCCGGCGTGTTGCTGTGGGTATGGATGCTAATCGTTTAGCCATGTTGCTTGCGGTGATGCACCGTCACGGTGGCTTACAGATGTCGGATCAAGATGTGTTTGTGAACGTGGTAGGCGGCGTGAAAGTGACAGAAACCAGCGCTGACTTAACGCTATTGTTGGCGATGGTGTCGAGTTTTCGTGGCGATATTCTACCCAGCGATTTAGTCGCCTTTGGTGAAGTCGGTTTATCCGGTGAAATTCGCCCTGTCCCTAATGGTCAAGAACGATTAGTTGAAGCCGCTAAACATGGTTTTAAACGGGCAATCGTACCTAAAGCGAACGTACCGAAAAAGCCACCATTGGGCATGGAAGTCATTGGCGTATCAAAATTATCCGAAGCCCTTGAGGCTATTTAGCAAAGCAAACCGCACCCTCAAGGGCGCGGTTTTAGTTATAGGATGAACCTTAGGAGTTAATCGGCGCTGTTGTGTTTTTCAATAAAGAGCGCTAATTCGCGGTTTAACAAGGAGGTATCGCCTAAGTTGAGTTCAACCATGCGCTTTAGGTGGCTAATGCTATCGACATCAATAAAGCTGCATTTGAGACCTAATTGGCCATTCCTATGGTGGACTAACTCAGTTTCCATTTTTAGCTCGATATCGGATCCTGGGAGGATGAAGCTCAGGGTAATAGGTTGATCTGTGCTGGTGAAATGCTCAGGTTCTTCAACTAATGCGCCATTAAGGCTGAGGTCGAGGATGGTAGTTTGCCACTGCTCGTTACCTTGTTGCAAAGATGCGCTAGCAGCGAATAAAATCCGCGAAAACTTGCGTCTCTCGTCCATAACCGATCCTTTTTCTTTCATAGTCTACCAACATGAGCCCTCATTCGTAGTGGTAAGCATAAGTCATATTCATAAGTCTGTAAAAGCTCTGCAAATTATTGTGTGATACTGCGTGCCGTCGAACAATCTTAAGGTCGTTTTTTAAACAACTGATTTCGCGTTTTTTGGCTAATTATTTATCAAAGTGTTGGTGATGTCTTAGCTATCTGGCGTGGTTTACAGTATCATCCGCGGCCAACAACGGCTGTGTCTACAGGGTTAACTATGGTTGACTCTAACGAAGCATCATTGCTTGCAGATCATGGATTTTTCCCATAGTAGGAAAATGATGTGGATCTCTCACCTAAATCCGGTGGATTTGGGGCTCTAATCTGCCGCAGCCAGCGTCGCCAATCCTGCTTAATGCGGATGGTATCGACCCTATTTTAAGAGATCACAAGGTATAACAACACTATGTCTGAGCAATTGAGTTCAACTGCCGTACCCTCAGGTTCTTTTCTGGACCAGTATTTTTCAATAAAGCAACGTGGCAGCACGGTTCGCCAAGAAGTGATTGCGGGATTAACCACTTTCCTCGCTATGGTTTACTCGGTGATTGTAGTGCCTAACATGTTAGGCCAGGCGGGATTTGACCCCGCTGCCGTGTTTATCGCCACCTGTTTAATTGCCGCTTTTGGTTCTTTGCTTATGGGGTTATGGGCAAACTTACCTATGGCGATTGGCTGCGCGATTTCGCTCACCGCCTTTACGGCCTTTAGCTTAGTGCTAGGTCAAGGGATGTCGATTCCGGTCACCCTAGGTGCGATTTTCCTGATGGGTGTGACGTTTACACTTGTGAGTGTGACGGGAATTCGTCAGTGGGTGCTGGCTAATTTACCCCGGGGCATTGCCCACGGTACTGGCATAGGTATCGGTTTGTTTTTACTCTTGATTGCCACTAACAGCGTGCAATTGATTGTGGCTAATAACGCAGGCTTGCCAGTGAAACTGGGTGACATTAACAGCTTACCCGTTATCGCGACTGTCATAGGTTTAGCGGCGACAATCGGTTTAGAGCGCCGTGGTGTTCCTGGTGGGATTTTACTAGTGATTATCGCGCTATCGGTATTTGGTTTAGTATTCGATCCGAGTGTGAAATACCAAGGCTTGTTCGCCTTCCCTGATTTTACCTCAGAGCATTCACTGATTGGTCAGCTCGATATTATGGGCGCCTTTAATCCTGTGGTATTGCCTATCGTATTAGCGTTAGTGATGACGGCGATATTCGATGCGACCGGCACAATCCGTGCTGTGGCTGGCCAAGCTAATTTGCTCGATAAAGATGACAATATTGTCGGCGGTGGCAAAGCGTTAACCTCAGACTCCGTCAGCAGCATGGTGGCGGGTTTAGTCGGCGGCGCACCCGCGGCTGTGTATATCGAGTCGGCGGCGGGCACTGCGGCGGGCGGTAAGACAGGGTTAACGGCCACGATCGTTGGCGTACTGTTTTTATTGATGGTGTTTTTAGCACCGCTAAGCTATTTAGTGCCAGCCTATGCCACTGCACCAGCATTAATGTATGTCGGTTTATTGATGCTAAGCAATGTGGCAAAACTCGATTTTAACGATAAAGTCGATGCCATGGCGGGCTTAACCTGCGCCGTGTTTATCATCTTAAGCTGTAATATCGTTACTGGTATTATGCTCGGCTTCGTGACTCTGGTGGTCGGCCGTATTTGTAGCGGCGAGTGGCGCAAACTCAAGTTAGGCGTGCTCGCCATTACCTTAGGTTTAGTGGTGTTTTATATGGGTGGGTGGGCGATCTAATTCCAACCCTATTGGTATGAAAGCGAGTGCAATCTAAGATTAGCACTCGCTGTCTTCTGTCGCACGGTGTTCGCAGTAGGCGCGCAGTAGATCCTTCCAAGTCACGATTCCGACTAAGTCCCCCTGCTCTAAAACGGGTAAACAACCGATATTATGCTCGAGCAAAATGCGGGCCGCCGTATCTAAATTAATGTGAGATGCGATGGTGACAGGATTACGCGTCATCACTTGATGCACACGTTTTTGCAGGGTTTCAAGATCTTTTACCGTTTCAGCACTGCTGCCGAGGTTAGGGCTGATGGCACGCAGTAAATCTCGCTCCGATAACACACCTTCAAGCTTGTTCTCATCCACGACAAGTAAGTGATGAAAGTTAGCCTGTTCGAAAATTTCCTTAGCGACAGAGAGGCGATCGTCCATTTCGACTGTGACGACCCGGGTACTCATAATATCGGCGATAATGATCGTCATGATACTCTCCCTGTTATTGAAACATGTTCTGTTAATGTACCGCATTACAGATACTTATAACAGAGTGGTGTTTAATTAGCCAACCCATTCTCCTAAAGTATTAACCTAAACAGGTTTAAGATCGAGCCTAAGGGTTTTTGGTTAATCCGCTTCGTTATATTCATCTTCGAGGGCTATCGGTCTGCGTTCGGCCTCCGGTAAATGTATGCCAATATAGCGTTGGTACTTTTTCCCTTTCAATTTATGGGTATCGACCAAGACTAAACCATCGATACAATCGCCAAAGTCGGCGTCGATACCAAAGGCGAGGAACTTAACCCCATCAGCCTTACACAGCTCGCCATATTGTTTGTAGAGGGTTGGCACTGCGGCGCCCATGCTGGCGAGCACTTGTTTGAGTTGCTTGAAGTTGCTCTGATAATCCTCGCAGAAATATAAATCATCTAACTTGGCTTTTTGGGATTTGGATAAACCAAAGGGCGACATAGATACCGCCATCTGCTGCGCAGGGGCAAATTCCCGCGCATAGAAGTGCACAAGCATTTCTCTGGCGCTGCCGGGCAGTTGATTGCTGATAGACACTGGGCCAAATAGGTAGCGGTATTCAGGGTGTTTGGCGAGATAAGCGCCTATGCCAAACCACAGATAATCTAAGCTGCGTTTGCCCCAATATTTAGGCTGCACAAAACTGCGGCCAAGCTCTAAGCCTTGTTTCACGAAGGGCATAAAGCTGTCGGCGTATTGAAACAGGGATTGGCTGTAGAGGGCGTTATCGCCGTATTTTTCTAACACTTGGTCGCCACTGGCAAAACGGTAGGCGCCGACAATTTCAAACTGCTCTTTATCCCACAGCACTAAGTGCTGGTAGTAGGAATCGTATTTGTCGATATCGCGGCGTTTGCCCGAACCCTCTCCCACGGCGCGAAAGGCGATTTCCCGCAGGCGACCAATTTCCCGCATGATGGGATTGCTGTCGTGGTGCTGGTACAGGTAAATCAACTTGTTATCTTGCGTCTCCCCGAGTAGTTCGCATTGCTGCAGCGCCGCTTGCAGTTCACGGCGCGATTCAGGGTGGGCGATAGCGTTTTGGGTGATAAACAGTGGGTCTTTATCTTTGCCGATACGATACAAGTGATTTTTAAGCAGTTTTATCTTGGTCTTGAGGGGAAAGTCCATCGAGCGCACGGCTTCATTGGGAATAAGCTCGCCGATACGGATCGGCATATTGCGTTTGGCCTGCTTGAACATTTCTTTCACCAGCAACAGGGTGGCAAGTGGCTTGTAAATCATAGATGCGCCGTAGAAGGTGGCGGAGTTTTTGGCATCTAAAAATATCGGCAGTAAGGGCGCATTACAGGAAATCGCCATCTTTAAAAAGCCAGAGTGCCATTGGGTATCACGTACGCCGTTAGGGCGAAGGCGCGAAACTTCGCCCGACGGGAAAATCAGCACAGCGCCTTCGTTACGCAGGTGCTGGTGGATTTTTTCTAAATGCTGTTTCGGTGTGCCGCCCGTCATATTGCGCACCGGCAGTAGGATTGAGTGCAGCGGTTCCAGCGCCATCAAGAGTTCATTGGCGACGACTTTAATATCGGGGCGAATTTCGCTGATAAGTTTAATCAGCGCTAAACCATCGAGCGAACCTATGGGATGGTTGGCGAAGATCACCACTCGGCCTTCGCAGGGAATGTTTTCAATCTCGTTGGCGGGCACGGTAAAGCTAAAGTCGAAACTCGCCAGCACTTGCTCGACAAAGTCCACGCCCTGTAAATAGGCATATTGATTGGCGATATCATTGCATTGTTTTTCATTGAGCAGGTAACGCAGCATGGCCTTGGCGGGTTTAGCGAGCCAAGGTTTGTCGTTGATCGACGGCAGATTTTGTTCAACCATATTATCAACGGTAAAAATCATGCTCTTAGCCTTAAGCACAGGTGGCTGCGTGGTATGGAGTTTATCGTTATGGCTGCTTAGCGTCTGCTCATTGTGTGCTATAGCGCTATCTAATTTATTCATATTTTTATCTTTTTGATTCATAGTATTAGGCGGCATCACTGGGGCGAGTTTCGCCGATATTTGGGTTTGGCATTGGCTGCGCTGCCGTTTTTTGTTGTTGGTTTTTGTGCGTCTCAGGCGGCTGTTGCACTAACGCTATGCTGCTGAGAATATCGAGCTTTAAGGTTTGCTCGTTCCAGCGGCACAGCTGTAATTCACCGCTTAAGGTTTCTGTGATTAAGCTGCAGTTTTCGACCCAGTCACCGTCGTTGGCGTAGATGATCTGCCGCTGCTCAGGTGTACTTTGGGGCGTGCAGTATTGCGCCGCTCTGGGGTGGGTAGAGAGTTCTGGCTGATGGATATGGCCGCAGATCACGCCGTCAGCATCGAAGTGCTGGGCATAGTTGAGCACCGCTTGACGATAATGTCCGATAGCGGCTTGAGCCTTACCCACTTTAGATTTGATGTAACTTGCCAGTGACCAATAGGGATAACCTAAGCGCTCCCGCAGGCTGTGGAGATTGCGGTTAAGGAACAGTAATAAGTCATATAAATGGTCGCCCAATATGGCGTAGAAACGGCCGACACAGACATCGGCATCGAACTGATCCCCGTGGAGCATCAAGAGCTTATGACCGCCAATGCCCTGGTGAATATGTTGGCGGGCAATTTTGATATTCCACAGACTAAGCTCTGCATAGGGTTTTAACAGTTCGTCGTGGTTACCCGGCAGATAAGTCACTTGGGTGCCGTTTTGTGCTAGTTCGATGATCTTTTGCAGCACTTTATTGTGGCTATCGGGCCAGTGCAGCTTACGTTTCAGCGCCCATAAATCCACAATGTCGCCGACCAGATACAAGTGCTGGCAGCGCACGGTTTCAAGCAAACTGAGCAGGTAGTCGGCCTTGCAATCCTTACAACCTAGATGAATATCCGACAACCAGAGGGCATTGACTGTGGTGGTGTGGCTGTTAGTCGCATTGATTAAGCTGGAAATGGTTGGCGTTAAGAAGGAAGCGGTATTAACAGTGGATGATGGATTATTGAGGGGAAGGTTGCGGTGATTGTTGAGTGTGTGGCTAAGCGTGTGCTCAAGCCTCTGGTAATTGGCTCCAGTCATCTGATATTCACCCTATGCGGCTGTTGACTGCCTTAGAGAGTAGCCACTTGCTTTGACTGAATGATGAAGCTTAAGTGACATGCAGATGACAAAAAGGTGGATTAGCCTAGACTGAACCTGTCAAGATTCAGATCTGGATGCAATGAGAATCAGCAGGGGGATTTAGCTTACTTTAGCCTCAAAGCAAGATTACTGAACCATATATTGCATTATATGCATTGCCACTGTTTCCACAGTGACACGCCGTGAATATGTCCATATTAGGCTCGACGCTGAAGAATCCCCTGATGATTTTCAGATAAATCATTAGATTGGGGTGAACTTGCACTTTGAAGTGTGATCAGATGGAAGTGCGAACAAACATCAATCACAGGGCTTCAAGGTGCAAGTGTTAACTATCTTACATCAATCTCTCTATCAACATTGTCCAGAAATCCATCAAAAGCGACTTAATACCCTCATGGTCGCCTGCAAAGCCCTCATCAATGCGGATTGTCTCACCCTAACGCATTTAGGCCGACATATTGATGGCACCAGCACACAGACTAAACACTCGATAAAACGCATGGATAGATTGTTGGGCAACCCTCATCTTCACCATGCAAGACTGGCGGTTTATCAGTGGCATGCAAAGTGGCTGCTGACTACTCATACGATGCCGACCATACTGGTAGATTGGTCAGATATGCGTGAAGGTCGTGAGCTGATTGCGCTACGCGCCTCTATTGCTATCAAGGGCCGATCTATCACGCTCTACGAGCGAACATTTCCGTTAATCCTGCAAGGCACTCAAACTGCCCATAATCAGTTTCTGAATGAATTCAGACAAGTGTTACCTGACAACATTACCCCGCTGATAGTCACTGACGTGGGCTTCCGTAATCCATGGTTTCGAAAAGTCGAGCAGCTCGGTTGGTATTGGCTGGGGCGTGTCAGAGGATTAAGTGTCTATCGGCCGCATTTTCACTAAAAGCGCTTTATCCCAAAGCCAGGCGTCGCGTAAAACATGTTAGGCGGGTGGCATTATCGGTAAAGAAACCCTTGTTATGTGAGGTGGTGTTGTTCAGGGGCCCAAGTAAAGGCAGAAAAGGTCAGCGAAGTACGACAACAGACTGTCACCATACGGCGCAATGGACGTATGAACTGACCGCCAAAGAACCTTGGGCACTGGTGACTAACTTGACTATGGAGGCCATGTCGCCTCAAAAACTGGTCAATATTTACCAAAAGCGGATGCAAATAGAAGAAACCTTTAGAGATTTAAAAAGTCCCACTTATGGCTTTGGTTTACGTCATAGCAGAACACGTTATGCGGCGAGGATGGACATACAGCTATTGATAGCGTTATTAGTGCAACTGGCATTTTGGTGGGTAGGGTTATACGGGGAAACAAGCAATTACAGCGGCACTTCCAAGCCAACACTGTGAAGAAACGGAATGTGCTCCAAAATTGGAATTTGACGCTATCACAGCTCTCAATCCATTTTGAGGGACGCTTAGAAAACCATATCGATCT
>NZ_PFGL01000024.1 GCF_002783505.1 Shewanella sp. CG12_big_fil_rev_8_21_14_0_65_47_15 | reverse complement strand
AGTATAAAGCGCGTTGAAACCCGCCCTTCGGGAGCCACACAGGCACCCCACTCCCGTGTTGCATTGACTTAAAAGGGAATGACCATTTCTGCGTCAATGCGCCTTGGATTGAGATGCCTGTGAGGCTCTGAACTGATTAGATATTTAATGTGATTGGTATAATTCAATATAATAGGTGGGAGGTGTTGTAGGAGAGGAATAGGGTCCCTGCGAAGTGATAAATATTCATATAGAGCACTTAAGTAGCATACTAGAATGGCAACATGACATCACAACATTGCCATCCCTAACGTGAAAATTTTCCCAATTCCTTAATAACCTTAATCAACAACAAATGCGAGTGAGTAGGTTGTTTTACTTTTTAGTTGGGTAAATGACCATAACTCAATACTCGTGTGACCTGCCATATGCCATTGGTGTTCTGCCAGACCATTAAAAATTTTGCTTTTCCATCACAAGTGCCGTTATCTAGATGACAAAATTTATGTACGCCTTCAGTCATCGCGCCAAAGTCTTTGATGGGGTATGCCTGAAAGGTTTCTTCAATGAGTGTGCGTGTATACTTACCGCACGCAAAGTTTTTAGTGTTGTTGAGCATCGACTCACGATCCCAAGTAACACCGCCATTATCATGATAAAATTCGACATTATTTGAAAAGTAGCTTTCGTGGATTTTGAGCTGTGTTTCATCTGCACATTGATTAAACGACTCAAATACCTTGCTATCCATTTTTTTCATTTCTTGAACGAGGCTTTCTTCGCTAGAAAATGCACTCACTGAAAAAAACAGAAATAATATTGCAATTAATTTTTCCATAAATGTCCCTATGCTCCAGAAACGAGTTGCTCCGCTACTGCTTGATGAGTTGTAGCGTAACAGGATTTCCCGATAGAAAGTAACTTT
Source organism: Shewanella sp. CG12_big_fil_rev_8_21_14_0_65_47_15 (assembly GCF_002783505.1). Lineage (GTDB taxonomy): Bacteria > Pseudomonadota > Gammaproteobacteria > Enterobacterales > Shewanellaceae > Shewanella. The sequence goes on along the minus strand of NZ_PFGL01000024.1, from coordinate 32,136 downwards.
CGTATTAACTTTTAACTAAATGACAGGGTGTTGCAGAGAAAACCATGGCAATAAATACCGACAAATTATTCATGCGGGGAGCTTGCTAGAGTGTATAACGTCTTTTAGTTGTTTGCTTACTCTTCAATCGCTTCTTGCTCTAGCAATACTATCGCTTTTAAATTGGGTGTTGTGCGTGAAGAAGATGCTGCTTGAGTCTGAGAGCGCGTTTTACGGCAAGGGTAGGTGACAACAGTCGCCCCTTCAGGGGATAAGTCGAGTTCTAAATCTTCGGTGGGGATACAGCAGCAGGGCAGGCATTCGTCTGTCTTAAGTTCGACAAGGGGTTCGGTTAAATAAGTCACGCGGCCGCTGAGAACACGGGTTTTGCAGGCGCCACAAAAACCACTGCGACACTCTGAGAAAATGGTCACTTTTTTGGCTTCGAGGGCTTGCAATAAAGAGCTGTGCTGCTCGGTAAATAGCAGCACAGGTTGCCCTTGCAGGCGCACAATGGGCGCCTTGGCAAAGGGACTGTTCAAGGGATGGCGTGCGAGCAGGTTCGACTTAGTCATTCGAAATTGAACGTCATTAGAGATCAAAGTCGAGGAATTCATCACCATCGACCGCCGAGTCAATTTGCCCAACCAGATATGAAGAAACTTCCACTTCCTGGGGAGCCACTTGCACCGCATCACTCTCTAACCAGTTTTTCATCCAAGGTAATGGATTAGTCAGTTCTGGATAAGGTTGTGGCAGGTTCACCGACTTCATGCGCTGATTGGTAATATATTCAACATATTGACACAGAATTTGCTCGTTCAAACCAATCATAGAGCCATCTTTGAATAGGTATTTTGCCCATTCTTTTTCTTGTTCTGCGGCCTTAAGGAACAGATCGTAGGCTTCCTGTTGGCATTCGGCAGCGATTTCACCCATTTCTGGATCGTCTTTACCGCCCTGCATTATGTTTAAAATATGCTGGGTGCTGTTTAAGTGTAAGGCTTCATCACGGGCGATTAAGCGAATGATTTTTGCGTTACCTTCCATGAGCTTACGTTCGGCAAAGGCAAATGAGCAGGCAAAACTAACATAGAAACGAATCGCTTCTAGGGCATTGACCGACATCATGCACAGGTAAAGGGCTTTTTTCAGTGTACGGCTATTAACGACTAATTCTTCGCCATCGATAACATGGGTGCCTGCACCGAATAGGTTGAATACTTGGGTCAGCTTAATCAAGTGGTCGTAGTATTCGGCAATGTCAGTTGCACGTCGTAAAATTTCTTTGTTTACGACGATATCGTCAAAAATAACCGACGGGTCGTTAACGATATTGCGGATAATATGGGTATAAGAGCGCGAGTGAATGGTCTCTGAGAAAGACCAAGTTTCAATCCAAGTTTCTAGCTCTGGCAGCGATACTAGTGGCAAAAAGGCCACATTGGGCGAGCGACCTTGGATCGAGTCGAGCAGGGTTTGGTATTTCAGGTTAGAAATAAAAATATGTTTTTCGTGATCCGGCAGGGCGTTGTAGTCAATTTTATCGCGACTGACGTCCACTTCTTCGGGGCGCCAAAAGAAAGATAACTGCTTTTCTATCAGTTTTTCGAACACTTCATATTTTTGTTGATCGTAGCGAGCCACATTGACCGATTGACCTAAAAACATAGGTTCGCGGGTGGCGTCGTTGGGTGTTTGACAGAAGGTAGAGTAGGCCATGGTGCTATTTTTCCAATGGGCAGGGACCCCAAAGGGATCCCTGCAAAACCGTTAACGTTAAAGACTAGATCTTACAGGCGCCGCCGGCACAACCGTCGTCTTCTTTCTCTAGGTTGGTGATGTCATCGTGTTGATCCGACGCACCATCGCGAGTGTTATGGTAGTAAAGCGTTTTTACACCTAACTTATAGGCATTAAGCAAATCTTTCAGTAGCGTCTGCATCGGTACTTTACGGCCTTCAAAACGTGAAGGATCATAGTTAGTGTTGGCCGAAATCGCTTGGTCAACAAACTTCTGCATAATACCGACTAATTGCAGGTAACCATCATTGCTTGGCATTTTCCACAGCAACTCATAGCTATCTTTTAGGGTATCAAAATCAGGTACAACTTGTTTCAGTTGACCATCTTTACTGGCTTTCACACTAATGAGTCCACGTGGTGGCTCAATACCGTTCGTCGCATTAGAAATTTGTGACGAGGTTTCCGACGGCATTAATGCCGACAAGGTCGAGTTACGCAAACCGTACTGCTTAATATCGCTGCGCAGTGATTCCCAGTCTAAATGTAATGGTTCATTACAAATCTTATCTAAGTCACGCTTATAGGTATCGATAGGTAAAATACCTTGGGAGTAGGTGGTCTCGTTAAATAACGGGCAGGCACCTTGCTCCTTTGCCAGATTCATTGATGCCTTGAGTAGATAATATTGAATCGCCTCAAAGGTCTTGTGGGTCAGATTGTTAGCACTGCCATCGGAATACTTCATGCCATTTTTGGCTAAGTAGTTGGCAAAGTTAATCACGCCTATGCCTAAGGTACGGCGGTTCATCGAGGCAATTTGTGCCGCTTTAATCGGATAATCTTGATAATCCAATAGGTTATCTAGTGCACGAACGGCGAGATCCGCTAAGGGTTCGAGTTCTGATAAGGTTTTGATCGCACCTAAGTTTAGGGCTGACAAGGTACAGAGTGCGATTTCACCATTAGGATCATCGATATTGTTCAATGGCTTAGTCGGCAGTGCGATTTCAAGACACAGGTTAGACTGTCTGATCGGCGCGACTTTTGAATCGAACGGACTGTGGGTGTTGCAGTGATCCACGTTCTGAATGTAAATACGGCCAGTTGAGGCGCGCTCTTGCATCATCAGTGAAAACAGTTCCACCGCCTTGAGGGTTTTCTTACGAATGCTGCTGTCCTGCTCGTATTGTAAATAGAGACGCTCGAATTCGTTTTGATCTTCGAAGAAGGCATCATACAGACCAGGTACGTCTGATGGGCTGAATAGACTGATATTTTCGCCTTTGATCAGGCGTTGATACATAAGTTTATTCAACTGCACACCGTAGTCTAAGTGGCGGATACGGTTATCTTCCACACCGCGGTTGTTTTTCAGTACCAGCAGAGATTCGACTTCTAAGTGCCAAATAGGGTAGAACAGGGTCGCAGCACCACCACGCACGCCGCCTTGGGAGCAAGACTTCACTGCGGTTTGGAAATACTTATAGAAAGGTAAACACCCAGTGTGGAAGGCTTCGCCGCCACGGATTGGGCTACCTAGGGCGCGAATACGGCCGGCGTTAATGCCGATCCCCGCACGTTGGCTGACATATTTCACGATAGACGATGCGGTCGCGTTGATTGAATCTAAGCTGTCACCGCATTCGATCAGTACGCAAGAGCTAAATTGACGCGTTGGGGTGCGAACACCCGCCATAATAGGCGTGGGTAAGGATATCTTAAAGGTCGATACCGCATCATAGAAATCCTTCACGTATTTCAGGCGCGTCTCTTTTGGATAACGGGCAAATAAACAGGCCGCCACCAGAATATAGAGGAACTGGGCGCTCTCGTAGATTTCGTGCGTCACACGGTTTTGAACTAAATACTTGCCTTCGAGCTGTTTAACAGCCGCATAGGAGAAGTCCATATCGCGCCAATGGTCGATATAGGTGTTCATGATATCGAGTTCTTCACGGCTGTAATCCTGCAGGATGTGCATATCATACTTGCCCAATTCCACCAGTTTAGTCACATGATCATACAGTGCTGGCGGTGCGAACTGACCGAAGGCCTTCTTACGTAAATGAAACACGGCTAAACGCGCCGCGAGGAACTGATAGTCCGGTGATTCTGGTGAAATTAAATCCGCTGCCGCTTTGATAATGGTTTCGTGGATGGCTTCGGTGTGGATGCCATCGAAAAATTGCAGGTGTGAGCGAAGTTCAACTTCAGAAACAGAAACGTTTTTTAATCCCTTGGCTGCCCAAGTAATTACGCGGTGAATTTTGTCGAGATCGATGTTCTCACGTTCACCACAGCGTTTTGTGACTGTCATAGTGCTATTCATTGAAGAGAGGCCTTGGTTTTTTGATATCTATTGCGGTGAACGGATCACCGTACGTTTCCTTGTAAAACAATCAACAAACGTCCCTTAAATACTGCTGGCTCGTTAATAAAGAGCCAATTAAGCGGGGAGTTTCTAGTGTGTCTGATTGCTACCGATACACAAGATATGGTGTTTAAAATAATCTGAGATACAAGATAGTGAGGTTTGAACGTATTTGCAAGTTAGAATTCAGGGGGTATCTTGTGGATATCTTGAGGATAAACATCTGTGTTAGTAATAGCTAACCCTGAAGCTCAATTTCGTACTAGTGTGCAAGAACCATGGGGGCTTTTTGCGCGATCTCAGCAAAGATCGCGATCGCTAAAATAAACAGCAGTCCTATGGGCCACAAATTCTCGCGATGCCGTACTAGGTTGCAATCAGCGCGATGCAATCAAAGCGTCGAGTACCGCCAGCGGCGAAGCAAATTGCGCCAATGCGGGCCAGTGCTGCGGATTATCTTCTTTATGCAGATAACCCCATAATGCGACCCCCCCCAACATGGCTGCGGCCTGGGCGGCGAGTAAATCCCGCTCGGCATCCCCTAAATACAAAATATGCTCAGGGGCACAGTTAAGTTGCTGCGCACCAAGGAGCATAGGCGCGGTATGGGGCTTAGCGTAACGGGTGGAATCGCCGCTGATCATCACCGTCATCCGCCGTTGCAAATTCAGTTTTTGCAATAAAGGTCTGGTAAAGCGGGCGGGTTTATTGGTGATCACGCCAAATGGCAACCCCTGCAAATCGAGCCAATCGAGCAGGGTTGCAATGCCCGTAAATAACTGGCATTGGTCACCATTAATGCGCTGGTAGTGGGCGAGTAGGCCCTGCTGCAGTTGCTGACGAAGAGGCTCACTGGCATGGGGAAGCGCTGCATCGACAAGGGCAAAACTGCCGTGGGATGCGGCGCTGCGAAGTGACTCAAAGGGTTTGGCTTCAAGCCCCGCATCCAACAGACTTAAGTTAAGTGCCTGCACAAGATCCGGCGCGGTATCGGCAAGCGTGCCATCAAGGTCAAACAATACGCCTCTCACCTGTGCTAGTAGGCTCATATTAATCAGCCTTTTGGGTGGCGATCATATAGTTTACATCCACATTGGGAGTGTACTTAAAGATCCCCGTCAGTGGGTTATAGCTGATGCCTAGGGCATCCTTGCAGATCAAATCCGTATTATCCACTAGGGCAATTAACTCCGATGGTTTAATGAATTTATTGTGATTATGGGTACCAATCGGCAGCATTTTCAGCAGATATTCGGCGCCAATAATGGTTTCAACAAAGGATTTGAGGTTGCGGTTAATGGTTGAGAAAAACACAAACCCGCCGGGTTTCACCATATCGCAGCAGGCCTTGATCACCGACTGTGGATCCGGCACATGCTCCAGCATTTCCATGCAGGTGACCACATCGTAATAATCTTGATGATCTTGGCTATGGGCCTCGGCGGTGTTTTTTACATAATTAATGCTTACACCAGTTTCGAGGGCATGTAGGCGGGCGATTTCTAAGGGATCATCACCCATATCGAGACCGTCGACCACGGCACCGATACGCGCCATGCTTTCGGATAAAATGCCACCGCCACAACCCACATCGAGCACTTTTTTACCAAAAATACCGCCAGCGGTTTGGTCGATATAATTTAAACGTAGCGGATTTAAAAGATGCAGTGGCTTAAACTCGCCATTGAGATCCCACCAGGTTTCGGCCATACGTTCAAACTTTGCGATTTCCTGCGGGTCAACATTGGTATTGTGTTGCATGGGGTTACCTAAAGCGGACTGGATTGTGCGGCTATTATAACGACTAAGTTTGATAAACAAAGTATTGGTCGGATCTAAGTCTTTGTGGTTGAGTGAAATTTCAACAATTTTCGTCTTTAAATGCCATTACTGTGCGTTCAGTTGGTACATCTGCTTATAGATTAATCAAGGCTTTGGGGTAAATGGTTCCTAAAAGGCGTTTTTTAGCATACGTCATCGCCCAAATTGACAGTGTTTTCATCTATTAACTTGCTTCCTTCTCAATTCAAGCAGGATAGGTCTGGCGACATTAAATAACTGTGTTAGAATGCCAAATCACGTTTTTGGGCCGCTCAATGATACGGATTATGCGTTGTCGGCTATTTTTCAGGGGAACGAGCAGTTTATGACTGATCTGGCATCATCTATTTCGCCAATTAATATCGAAGACGAACTAAAGAATTCGTACCTTGATTACGCTATGAGCGTTATCGTGGGACGTGCATTACCAGACGTGCGCGACGGCTTAAAGCCTGTACATCGCCGCGTTTTGTTTGCCATGAGTGAATTGAAGAACGATTGGAACAAGCCGTACAAAAAATCTGCCCGCGTGGTCGGTGACGTTATCGGTAAATATCACCCCCACGGTGACTCTGCTGTTTACGACACTATCGTCCGTATGGCCCAGCCATTCTCACTGCGTTACACCTTAGTTGACGGTCAAGGAAACTTCGGTTCGGTCGACGGCGACTCCGCAGCGGCGATGCGTTATACCGAAATCCGCATGGACAAGTTAGCGCACCAGCTACTCGCCGATCTTGAAAAAGAAACCGTCGATTTCGTCCCTAACTACGACGGCACAGAACAAATTCCCGCTGTATTACCCACACGCGTACCTAACCTGTTAATTAACGGTTCATCGGGTATTGCGGTCGGTATGGCAACCAACATCCCCCCCCACAACTTAACTGAAGTCGTGAAAGGTTGTTTGGCACTGATTGAAGAACCCTCACTGTCGATTGAACAGTTGATGGAATATATTCCAGGTCCGGATTTCCCAACGGCAGCAATTATCAACGGTCGCAAGGGCATTATCGATGCCTATAAAACCGGCCGTGGCCGCGCGATCATGCGTGCTCTTGCCGAGGTTGAAACGGAAGACAATGGTCGCGAGCGCATTATCGTCACTGAAATCCCGTATCAAGTGAACAAAGCCCGTTTAATCGAGAAGATTGCCGAGCTGGTTAAAGATAAAAAGCTTGAAGGGATCAGCGGTCTACGCGACGAGTCTGATAAAGACGGTATGCGCATCGTTATCGAAATTAAGCGCGGCGAAGTGGGCGAGGTGGTATTAAATAACCTGTATGCTCAAACGCAAATGCAGTGTTCTTTCGGGATTAACATGGTGGCCCTGACTAATGGTCAGCCTAAACTGTTTAACCTTAAAGAAATGCTCGAATGCTTTATTCTGCATCGCCGTGAAGTCGTAACGCGCCGTACCGTATTCGAACTGCGTAAAGCCCGTGAGCGCGCCCATATTTTGGAAGCCTTAGCGGTTGCGCTAGCGAACATCGACCCGATTATTGCGCTGATCAAAGCCTCGCCAACGCCTGCCGATGCCAAAGTGAAATTGGTTGAGCAGGGTTGGGAATTAGGCCATGTTCAAGGCATGCTGGAAAAAGCGGGTGATGATGCCGCACGTCCTGAGTGGTTAGAGCCACAATATGGCATCCGTGACGGTCAATACTTCCTGACTGAGCAACAGGCTCAGGCGATTTTGGAACTGCGTTTACACCGCTTAACCGGTCTTGAACACGATAAGATCATCGCCGAATACGAAGAATTGCTCGAATTTATTGCGGGTCTGCTGTTTATTCTGCGTAGCCCTGAGCGTTTGATGGAAGTCATCAAGGAAGAGTTAGAACTGATTCTTGAAGAATACGGTGATGCACGCCGTACCGTGATCAATGCCAACGAAGTTGATATGAGTCTTGAAGATCTTATCAACGAAGAAGACGTTGTGGTCACACTGTCGCATTTAGGTTATGCCAAGTATCAACCCTTAACCGATTACCAAGCCCAGCGCCGTGGTGGTAAAGGTAAAGCGGCAACTAAGGTCAAAGACGAAGATTTCGTTGAAAAACTGTTAGTTGCCAATACCCACGATACCATTTTGTGCTTCTCTGACTTTGGTAAGATGTACTGGCTCAAGGTATATCAATTACCATTAGCGAGCCGTACGGCCCGTGGTCGTCCAATTGTTAACTTGCTGCCGTTATCCGATGGCGAGCGCATTACGGCGATTCTGCCAGTGCGTGAATACGCGGCTGATAAATACATCATCATGGCGACGTCACACGGCACAGTGAAGAAAACCGCACTGACCGCCTACAGCAACCCACGTGCAAACGGCATTATCGCCGTTAACCTCAAAGACGGTGACCAACTGATCGGTGTCGATATCACTAACGGTGATGACGAAATCATGTTGTTCTCGAACGAAGGTAAAGTGGTTCGTTTTGGTGAGAAAGTCCGTGATTCTGAAACCGGTGAAGTGAAAACCGATCCTGAAACCGGCGAAGAAGTCTTGTCACTGCGTCCTATGGGCCGTACCGCAACGGGTGTTCGTGGTATCCGTTTAGAAGAAGGTCAAAAAGTCGTGTCGCTTATCGTACCTAAAGGTGATGGCGCGATTCTGACTGTGACTGAAAACGGTTACGGTAAACGGACGCAACTGTCTGAATACCCTGCGAAGAGTCGTGCGACTAAAGGTGTGGTTTCAATCAAGGTGAGCGAGCGTAACGGCGCCGTTGTTGGCGCAGTACAAGTGGGTCTGAATGACGAACTGATGCTCATCAGCGATAAAGGCACCCTCGTTCGAACTCCTGCTAAGGGCGTGTCTATCATAGGCCGTAATACCCAAGGTGTGACCATTATCCGCACTGCAAGCGACGAGAAAGTGGTGGGTCTGCAGCGTATCGACGAAATTCAAAGTGATGAGGATGAAGTCGAGCTGGATGAAAATGGTTTACCTATTGTTCCTGCAGTGATCGAAGGCGAGTTAGCCGACGAGCCTCTGGATGACCAGCTTGATGAAGAGTTGGACGATGAGGAAGAGCTAGACGAAGATGACGACGAGCTTGCCGATGAGCAAGACGACGAATAACTCAGTGTCATAATAACGAGCGTCCAATTGGACGCTCGTTTTTTTGATACCATTGTTTTGTAAAACGAATACATAAATCATGGTTGGAATTAAGGAGAGTGTCAGTGAGCGCGATTTATAATTTCTGTGCAGGTCCGGCAATGTTACCGACGGCGGTAATGAAAAAAGCACAACAGGAATTACTCGATTGGAATGGGCAAGGGGTTTCCGTGATGGAAATCAGCCACCGAAGTAAAGAGTTCATCGCGCTGACCAAGCAAGCCGAGGCCGATTTACGCGAGCTGATGCAGATCCCGGCAAATTACCATGTGCTCTTTATGCATGGTGGTGGCCGTGGGCAGTTCTCCGCTGTTGTGAATAATTTTTTAGGTGATAATGGCAGAGCCCTGTATTTGGTCAGTGGCCAATGGTCATCCGCCGCCTTAACCGAGGCACAAAAGCTTGCCGGCGAAGCGCAGATTGATAGTCTGAATATCGTTGAAAAACACAATGGACTCAACGAAGTCGTCTTACCTGAATTACATAAAATCGATGCCGATTATCGCTATGTTCACTATTGCCCTAATGAGACAGTCGATGGTATCGAAATTTTTGATGAATTAGATTCACCTTGGCCGATTGTCGCCGATTTATCATCAACCATCATGTCCCGTGAAATTGATGTCAGTCGCTATGCTGTGATCTATGCTGGCGCACAAAAGAACATAGGCCCATCGGGCCTGTCTATCGTGATAGTTCGCGATGATATGTTAACTCTGCCGAGTTTAGTGCAGTCATCCATCATGGACTATCGTTTAGCCGTTGAGCATGATTCTATGTTCAACACGCCACCCACCTTCGCGTGGTACCTCGCCGCAGAAGTGTTTGCTTGGCTCAAATCCATTGGCGGCATTGCGAGTATTGCAAAAATTAATCAACAGAAAGCACAGATGCTGTACCAATGTATCGACAATAACCGTTTTTATCGCAACGGCGTCGTGGCGTCCAATCGTTCGCAAATGAACGTCACCTTCCAACTTGCCGATGAAGCACTCGATGGTGAGTTCCTCAAACAAGCGCAAGCCGCGGGACTGGTGGCCCTAAAGGGTCATCGCATCGTCGGTGGTATGCGCGCCAGTCTCTACAATGCGATGCCACTCGAAGGGGTTGAGGCATTAGTCAAGTTTATGAATGAGTTTGCCGCCCAGCATAGCTAGGCAGAGATATTCTCATGTTAAGGCGACTTACTTTTAAGGTAAGAAACCTGTGGTTAGAAGACGACTAGTCAGTAGAAGAGAGGAAGCGAATGCTGTAATGGCATTCGCTTTTTTAATGGCGGCCACATAGTTAATGGCTGTTACATAGTTAAAATAGTTACGTAGTTAATAACAGCTCAATAAAAAAACGCGCCGAAGCGCGTTTTAGAGAATTAACTGCTATTAAAGCAGTGTTATCAATATCAACTAGAAGTTGGCAGTGCGTGGTGCACGTGGGAACGGGATCACATCACGAATGTTGTTAACGCCCGTCACGTAGGATACTAAACGCTCAAACCCTAGACCAAAACCTGCGTGTGGCACTGTGCCGTAACGGCGCAGATCACGGTACCACCAGTAATCTTCTTTGTTCAGATCCATTTCGGCTAAACGCATATCCAGCACATCTAATCGCTCTTCACGTTGTGAACCACCGATGATTTCGCCAATGCCTGGCGCTAACACGTCCATCGCGGCAACGGTTTTACCGTCATCGTTTAAGCGCATGTAGAAGGCCTTGATATCCTTTGGATAGTTCTTAACAACTACAGGGGCTTTGAAGTGTTCTTCGGCTAAATAACGCTCGTGCTCAGAGGATAAATCGATACCCCAAGACACGGGGAACTCGAACTCACGGCCACAGTTTTGCAGGATCTCAACTGCATCTGTGTAATCCACTTGGGCAAAATCGCTCGACACAAAAGATTGCAGACGCTCGATAACTGTTTTATCCACATGTTGGGCGAAGAATTGTAAATCGTCCATACGTTCGGTTAATACGGCATTGAAGGCATATTTCAACATGGCTTCGGCAAGGCCAGCAATGTCGCTTAAGGTCGCAAAGGCGACTTCGGGTTCAACCATCCAAAATTCCGCTAAGTGGCGGCTGGTGTTTGAGTTTTCTGCACGGAATGTTGGGCCAAAGGTATAAATTTTTGACAGTGCACAGGCATAGGTTTCGCCGTTTAGCTGACCCGATACGGTGAGGAAGGCTTCTTTACCGAAGAAATCCTTATCGTAATCGACTTTGCCTTCACTGGTGCGGGGCAGGTTTTCCATATCTAAGGTCGATACGCGGAACATTTCACCGGCACCTTCGCAATCCGATGCAGTGATCAGCGGAGTCGATACCCAAATAAAGCCTTCTTCGTGGTAGAAGCGGTGAATGGCTTGGGATAAACAGTTACGCACACGGGCAACGGCACCAATAATGTTAGTGCGTGGGCGCAGGTGAGCGAGTTCACGAAGGTGCTCAATCGAATGACGCTTAGCGGCCATTGGGTATGTGTCTGGATCATCGACCCAACCAGCGACTTCAAGTTCAGTCACTTGCAGTTCAAATGCTTGGCCTGCACCCGGGGATTCAACGATATCGCCCGTCATCACGACAGAGCAACCCGCAGTCAGCTTTAACACTTCGTTGTCGTAATTTTCTAAGCTATTTGGCACGACACCTTGAATAGGATTAAAGCAGGAACCGTCATAGACAGCCAAAAAAGAGATGCCGGCTTTAGAATCACGACGGGTTCTTACCCAGCCACGCACTGTGACTTTAGAACCGACCGCGTGCTCACCTTTAAATACAGAAGCGACAGATGCAATGCTCATTGTTGCTTAGTTCTCCAACGAAACGTTTTATATGAAAATTTTGGAGGTTTATATTACCTTGCTGGTGGCTTTTCTCAAGCTGAAAAAGGTATCCTGAGGTTAATATTGCTAATATTTAACGATATAGCGGGTGAAACGAAGGGAGGCGATATGAGTAAAGTCAGAACATTTCAAATTATCCTCGCAACTTTATCCATTTTGGGTTGGGCCTTGGCCGTTTATGCGTTGTTAGTCTTTGGTGAGGCGAGGCCCGATCGCGAGGTTGGGGCCTATTTGAGCCGTGGGGCGACCTTCAGGATTTTTTGGGATCCGTATCGAACCCAATTGTTGCAATATTTAATTTGGGCCTGTGGGGGGATCAGCTTGATCAGTTTGGCGTTTAATTACTATGTTGCCCACCACAGCAAACTCGGTTATTGGTTTAATATTCCCTTGCTGTTGTTAACGTCACTGGTCGCGGGGTTATACGTGCACTTTGTGATCTAGCGAGCATATCGTCGCTAAATTGCCGCCAAATCAAGCTAAATTATATCTTCGGGAATGCTTAAGTGCCGACAGAGGTGATCGATAATTGCAGCCGTTGCGCCCCAGATAAAACGTTGTTGGTAGGGGATAAAATGCACACAGTAGTAACGGCCTTGGCGTAAAAAGCGTTTTTGGTGGCGATTGCCCGGCGCAATAAAAAAGCTTAAGGGCACAGTAAAGCAATCGGCCACCTCACCGGGATCGAGCTTAAATTCAAAAGTCTGTTTAATAATGCCAACCACTGGGGTGATTTCAAATCCCGTAAAGGTGTTGTGGGCCGGAAAGGTACCAATCACATCCACATTCTGCCTTAATAGGCCAATTTCCTCCTCTGCCTCCCGCAGGGCTGCAGCGATAGCATCTGGATCATTTGGCTCAATTTTACCACCGGGAAAACTGATTTGCCCTGGATGGGCCCTTAGGTGCATGGGTCTCTGGGTCAAAATCAGATTCAGCTCACCGTTAATGTCTAGCAGGGGGATAAGCACTGCGGCCTTACGCAAACCAAGGTGAGGGAGGGCCGCCGGATCCTGCGCGGCTAAAGGATGCAGATTAAATCTGAGTCTAAATTCAGCTTGATCCATGGGTGTTCCGCTGTGTGATTGCTCTCTCTCTGCTGGGCTGGTTACTCGGCGTCAAGCAAAGGTAAAATTCGGCTAACTTTATCGAAGCTTTCCTGATACTCGGCATCCACTTCGGAATCCGCCACTATACCACCGCCCGCCCAACAATAGAGTTTACCCCGTTCGGCAACGATAGTGCGAATGGTAATACTGGTATCCATCTGGCCATCTTGACTGATATAGCCCATGGAACCACAGTACAAACTTCTGCGGGACGGTTCCAATTCTTCAATAATTTCCATGGCACGGATCTTGGGGGCACCGGTAATCGAACCACCCGGAAAGGCGGCGCGCAATAAATCGCAGGCGCTGTATTTTGGGGAGAGTGTTGCCGTTACTGTACTGACTAAATGGTGAACCGCAGGAAAACTTTCAATCTCAAACAGATGGGGTACCCGTACTGAACCTGCCGTGGCGACTTTGCCGATATCGTTTCGCAGTAAATCGACAATCATGACATTCTCGGCGCGATCCTTTGGCGAATTTGCCAAGGTATTGGCGGCCTTAGCATCGAGCAGGGGATCGGCATGGCGCGGTAATGTGCCCTTAATGGGTTTAGTTTGAATCTTATCCCCGCGTAGCTGAATAAAGCGCTCGGGTGAAATGGATAAAATGGCATTATGTGGTAACCGCATAAAAGCAGAGAAAGGCGCCTGATTGGCACTGCGCAGCTTGCAATAGGCCATCCATTCATCGCCTTTATACTCAGCTTCAAAACGCTGCGTTAAATTAATTTGATAGCAGTCGCCGCTGTGCAGATATGTCTGTACTCGATTGAATTTTGACGTGTACTGCGCTTTAGTGAGCTGTGCCGACCAAGGGCTAGTGAGACAAAATTCAGTATGCTTTGTTGTTATCGCGATTTTTGCTTCAATTTTTTTCAATTGAGTTTCGAGCGTAACTTCACCCAAATAATGCACTAAATGCCAGCATTGTTGTTGATAATCAAAGATCAGCGCCCAGTCATAGAAGCCGATATTCATCTCGGGTAGATGCATATCCTCCATAGCGATAGAGGAGATAGCTTCGATCCGGCGGCCTAAATCGTAGCTAAAACTGCCCATGGCGCCACCACTAAAGGGGAATTCGCTGGTAAAAGATTCTGGATACCAATGGGTTAATAGAGCATTGACTAAGGCAAAGGGATCATCGGTGGCATCGATCCCCGCAGGCAAATCTAGGTGTGGTAGAACTCGCTGGATATCACTTCGATCACCTTTGGTCACTAAGGTAGCGATGGGATTGGCGCAAATAATATCGAATCGAGCGTCCTGATGCGGTGCATTTGCCGAGTCTAATAGGATTGCCCAATTGTCAGCGGAGAAGTGTTGAAAGACTGCCGCAGTGCTTAATGTCCAGTCAAGTTGGCGTGATGCAAGCTGTTTTGACGCCCTAATTGCCATCGATTAACCCTATCTAAAATGTGATGTAGCCCAAAAAGATGGGAAAGAGTATCATATTGGCCCAGAAAGAATTAACAAAAAAACAAGTAAGGCCACATAGGCTGCTGGAGCGCTCCTACTATGTCATCTCACGATAAAACCTCTGAAAACACTGTGATTAAACAAGCCGACTTTATTGAAAGTGTGGCCGATGCCCTGCAATACATTTCCTACTACCACCCGAAGGATTTTGTCGATGCCATGAGCCAAGCGTATGAGCGTGAGCAAAGTGCGGCGGCGAAGGATGCGATTGCACAAATTCTGATTAACTCGCGCATGTCTGCCGAAGGTAAACGTCCACTGTGCCAAGATACTGGTATCGTGACCACTTTCGTGAAAGTGGGTATGGGGGTTCAGTGGGACAAAACCGATATGACCATTCAGCAAATGGTCGATGAGGGTGTGCGTCGCGCTTATACCAATCCAGATAACCCGCTGCGCGCATCGATTGTGGCCGATCCTGCGGGTAGCCGTAAAAATACCAAAGATAACACCCCGTCTGTGGTGCATATCGACATGGTGCCAGGCAACCATATCGAAGTCGCGATTGCGGCCAAGGGCGGCGGGAGTGAAAACAAAGCTAAAATGGTGATGTTAAATCCATCGGATGATATCGCCGCTTGGGTAGAAAAAACGCTGCCAACCATGGGCGCGGGCTGGTGTCCACCGGGTATGCTCGGCATTGGTATTGGTGGCACCGCCGAAAAAGCGGCCGTATTAGCCAAAGAAGCGCTGATGGAAAGCGTGGATATCCATGAACTAATGGCGCGCGGGGCCGAAACGACAGAAGAAAAGTTACGTTTAGATATTTTCGAGCGCGCTAATAACCTAGGGATAGGCGCACAAGGTCTGGGCGGTTTAACCACAGTATTAGATGTGAAAATCAAGTCAGCACCGACCCATGCGGCGTCCAAACCTGTGGTGATGATCCCGAACTGTGCGGCCACTCGCCACGTACACTTCCATTTAGATGGCACAGGTCCTGCGGATTTAGCGCCGCCATCACTGGCCGATTGGCCAGAAATTACCCGTGAAGTGGGTGATGATGTGCGTCGTGTAAATTTAGACACTGTCACTCAAGCGGATATCGAGCAGTGGCAGAGCGGCGAAACGATTCTGCTCAGCGGTAAAATGCTCACCGGCCGTGATGCGGCCCATAAGCGCATCCAAAGTCTGATTGAAAGCGGTGAAGGCTTACCAGAAGGTGTTGATTTTACCGGTAAGTTTATCTACTACGTGGGTCCAGTTGATCCTGTAGGTGATGAAGTGGTGGGACCTGCTGGCCCAACCACTGCGACCCGTATGGATAAATTCACCGATCTTATGCTCGATAAGACGGGTCTGATGGGCATGATTGGTAAGGCTGAGCGTGGTCCTGCGACCGTTGAATCGATCAAAAAACACAAAGCTGTGTATCTGATGGCGGTGGGCGGCGCAGCATATCTGGTGTCTAAAGCGATTAAACATTCTCGCGTGGTAGCCTTTGCCGATTTAGGCATGGAAGCGATTTACGAGTTTGACGTACAGGATATGCCTGTGACAGTTGCGGTGGATTCAAACGGCGTGAATGCCCATGAAACCGGCCCTGCGATTTGGAAAGTGAATATCGCCAACGCTAAAGCCTAGTTGATTTAGGCGATGTTATTAGATTGAGTCAGAGGCTTGGTCGTCTCTACCTTGTCTCTGGTTCGCGTGACAATTGGCTGGTAAAGGGTTAGGCAGCTAGCCACAGACAATTTGTCACAAAAAAATACGCTCAGGTGTGCCTTTTGGCTTGCTTGAGCGTTTTTGTTTCGCTAGTGTGGCAAGCTTATCTTCGAAGATACGATCGTGTTTAACAATTCGTTCGGTGGTAAGTACCGAATGTTTTTAACAAAAGATGGACATAACAATGAAAATAGCTCCTCTCCTATTGGCGCTTAGCGCCGCAGGTTTGGCGTATTCTGCCCACGGGGCCGAATCAACGCCTTTTACAGTGCAACAACTGGTTAAACTCAACAAACTGCATTCGGCAACTGTGTCCCACGATGGCACTAAGCTGGTCTACGGCCTTAAAACCGTCAATGACAAGGGAGAGGCGAGTTCCGATTTATATTTATTAGATCTGACTCAAACGAACGCAACCGCACTGCAACTGACATCAGCCACGGGTACAGAGCATGATGTGAGTTTTGCCAGCGATGATAAATCGATTTATTTCCTCGCCAGTCGCAGCGGCTCGAGCCAACTGTTCCAATTGCCATTAACGGGCGGTGAAGCGCAGCAAGTTTCTGATCTGCCGCTGGATATCGATGGTTACAAACTCTCAAACGATGGCAAGCAAATTGTGCTCAGCATGCGCGTTTTCCCCGAGTGTAAGGATTTAGCCTGCTCAAAGGATAAATTTGCCGCCGAGTCTGAGCGTAAATCGACAGGGCGCGAATACAAGCAGTTAATGGTGCGCCACTGGGATACTTGGGAAGATCATGCCCGTAGCCATTTATTTGTGGGCGCTTTAAACGATGAGAAGTTGACCAAAGTGGTGGACATCACCCAAGGACTCGACACTGAAACGCCGCCAAAACCTTTCTCTGGCATGGAAGAAATCACCTTCACTCCAGACGGCAAATTCGTGGTTTATAGCGCAAAGGCGCCAAGTAAAGACCAAGCCTGGACCACAAACTATGATTTGTGGCAAGTGCCTGTCACGGGCGGCTCTGCCACTAACTTAACTGCCGATAACATTGCCTGGGATGCGCAGCCAACGTTCTCGAGTGATGGTCGCTACATGGCTTATTTGGCGATGACTAAACCCGGCTTTGAAGCCGACCGCTACCGCATTATGCTGCGCGATACCAGTACGGGCCAGTCAAAGGAAGTGGCGCCGCTGTGGGACAGAAGCCCAAGCTCGCTGATGTTTGCGCCGGATAATCGCACTCTGTACGTGACGGCACAGGACATTGGCCAAGTATCTATTTTCAAAGTGAATACTCAGTTTGGCGATGTGCAGTCGGTCTATAGTGATGGCAGCAACAGCCTGATCGCGATTGCCGATGATCAACTGATCTTCGACAACAAAACCTTAGTTGAGCCGGGCGATCTCTATAGCATCACCACAGATGGTCAAGGTCTAAAGCGTTTGACCGAAGTGAACAAAGACAAGCTAGCCGAGATCAAGTTCGGTAAGTTTGAGCAGTTTAGCTATAAGGGTTGGAATAACGAAGACGTTTACGGCTATTGGATCAAACCCGCCAACTACCAAGAAGGCAAAAAATACCCGATTGCCTACTTAGTGCATGGTGGGCCGCAGGGCTCCTTTGGTAATGCCTTTAGCGGTCGTTGGAATGCCCAGTTATGGGCGGGTGCGGGTTATGGCGTAGTCATGGTCGACTTCCACGGTTCTACCGGTTACGGCCAAGCCTTTACCGATTCTATTAGCCAAGATTGGGGCGGTAAGCCATTAGAAGACTTACAAAAAGGTCTGGCGGCTGTGAGTCAGCAACAAAAATGGCTCGATCCACAGAGAGCCTGTGCACTCGGTGGCTCCTACGGCGGCTACATGATGAACTGGATCCAAGGCAACTGGAACGATGGCTTTAAGTGCCTAGTCAACCACGCGGGCCTGTTCGATATGCGCTCCATGTACTATGTGACCGAAGAAGTGTGGTTCCCAGAGCATGAGTTTGGCGGCACTTACTCAGATAACAAAGCCTTATATGAGAAGTTTAACCCAGTAAACTATGTGGAAAACTGGAAAACGCCTATGCTGGTTATCCATGGCGAGAAGGATTTCCGTGTACCTTATGGTCAAGGGCTAGCCTCATTCAGTTATATGCAGCGCAAGGGGATCCCCTCTGAGCTGCTGATTTTCCCCGATGAAAATCACTGGATCTTAAAGCCAGAAAACCTAGAACAGTGGTATGCCAATGTGTTCCGTTGGATGGACAGCTGGACCAAAAAGTAATCGAGGATGATGGACTGAATACGCTAGGTATTCAGTCTACTTATCTTATTGCGAAAGCCAGAACTGTGTTCTGGCTTTTTAACTGTAGGCGTTTCTTTGCAGGCAGTTAACAAAGGATACACATCAAGGAATGAAGATGCTGATCAGAGCGGCGACTACAACAGATATTGAGGCGATAAGTGCCTTAATCACGCACTTAACTCAAGCCTATATTGCGCCCACTTGCACAGATGTTGGTGCAGAAACCTTAGTCAAAGCCATGTCGATTGAAGCGTTGACGCGCTATTTTGCCGAAGGTTATCAATATTATGTGGCGTTAAATGCAGTGGCAGAACTCGCGGGCGTGGTGGGGATCAAAGATAACAGTCATTTATATCACCTTTTTGTAGCAGATCATGCCAAAGGAGAAGGCCTGTCACGTCAACTGTGGGAACACGCCAAAGTGCAGTGTTTAGCCAAGGGGAATCCCGGAACTTTTACCGTCAACTCGGCGGTGAATGCGCTGCCTGTCTATCAGCACTTTGGCTTTGTGCCGCTCGGGGATATACGTGAGCGTGGTGGGATCCGCGATATTCCGATGCAGTTGGTGCTTTAATCCATACATGGCAATGTTTAACCATAGAACGAAAAGTAGAGGAAATATGGCAAATCTAACGTTTTACCCAATCGGCATCGCTGGCGAAAAATGGGGCGAGGTTGAAAAAACCGCTTGGCTTGCGAGTACCCAAATTAAACGCTCCTATCAGGACGATGTCGTGACGCCCCTTAAGGCGATAGAGCCCGCACTAGCGGCATTAGGGTTGAGCATAGTGCAATATGGCGCTTTATCGATTGATCCCGCACGTTATCCCTTGTTTGCGGTCAAATCCGCGGCTTTCGATCCACAAAAGATCACCGTATTAGTCACCGGCGGCGTACACGGCTATGAAACCAGTGGCGTGCATGGGGCTTTGGCGTTTTTAGCGGATAAGGCGGCTCAGTATGTTGAGCGCGTCAATCTGGTGGTCGCCGTATGCGTGAGCCCCTGGGGCTATGAGACCATTAATCGTTGGAATCCAAAGGCTATCGATCCAAACCGCTCATTCTATGCCAATAGTCCGGCAGAAGAGTCGGCAGCCCTGATGGCACTCGTGGCAAGCGTCCCGCAAGGTTTTGATGTGCATGTGGATTTGCACGAAACAACCGACTCAGATGAGCAGGAGTTTCGTCCGGCCTTAGCCGCACGTGATGGCAAAGCGTTTATCCCAGGCACAATTCCAGATGGTTTTTATGCCGTAGGTGATACTGAAAATCCACAGGATGCGTTCCAAAAGGCGATTATCGATGGCGTCAGTAAAGTCACTCATATTGCGCCTGCCGATGAAAAGGGCGAGATCATTGGCTCGACTGTGGTGCAGCACGGGGTGATTAACTATCCGCTTAAGTCATTAGGACTTTGCAGCAGCGTGACGGGTTGTATTTATAACACCACCACTGAAGTGTACCCCGATAGCCCATCGGCCACGCCAGCGGAATGTAACTTAGCGCAGGTGGCGGCGATCACCAGCGCCATAGATTATGTGCTCGCACTGCGTTAGTCGCTGTGTACGCGACTATATCAATCGCAGTTAATCACTATTGTTTACGCAATAAAAAGCCCTCATTCGAGGGCTTTCGTTTATGTAGCACGAGTCGTTTCGCTAGGCGATAGCCTAGTTGTTGTCACTATAGTCACGGCCATAATAGCTATCGAGCAGCAGTTGTTTTAACTCGTTAATCAAGGGGTAACGTGGGTTAGCTCCTGTGCATTGATCATCGAAGGCATCTTCGGCTACTTCATCTAACTTGGCGAGAAAGTCGGCTTCGTTGACGCCGGCTTCTTGGATAGAAGCAGGAATGCCCAGCGTCTTCTTGAGTTGCTCGATTTTTTCCAACAATTTCTCGACTTTTTCTTCATCCGTTTTTCCGCCTAACTGTAAATGATCTGCGATGGCAGCGTAACGACAGAGGGCTTTTGGCCTGTCATATTGGCTAAAGGCCGCTTGTTTTGTAGGTAGATCCGTTGCATTAAAACGGATCACGTTACTGATCAGTAGCGCATTCGCTAAACCATGGGCAAGGTGGAACTCGGCCCCCAGTTTATGCGCCATTGAGTGGCAGATCCCGAGGAAGGCATTGGCAAAGGCAATACCGGCTATGGTGGCACCATTGTGGACTTTTTCGCGGGCGACAGGTGACTGTGAGCCCAAGTTATAGGCATCGGGTAGATATTTGCACAGTAAATCGAGGGCTTGTAGTGCTTGACCATCGCTGTATTCGTTAGCCATCACGCTGACATAGGCTTCCAGTGCGTGGGTCACCGCATCTATGCCACCAAAGGCCGTGAGGGATTTAGGCATATTCATCACCAGATTCGGGTCAACAATCGCCATATTAGGGGTGAGTTGGTAATCGGAAATCGGGTATTTCTTGCCCGTTTGTTCATCGGTCACTACGGCAAAAGGGGTCACCTCAGAGCCTGTCCCCGAGGTGGTTGGGATGGCCACCATCATGGCTTTCGCCCCCATTTTAGGGAACTTATAGATACGTTTACGGATATCCATAAAGCGCAGTGCTAAGTCGGCAAAATCGACATCGGGATGCTCGTACATCACCCAAATAATCTTAGCCGCATCCATGGGGGAGCCACCGCCGAGGGCAATGATCACGTCGGGTTTGAAACTTTGGGCGATTTTAGCGCCCTGGCGAACAATGGCTAAGGTGGGGTCGGCTTCAACGTCATAGAAAATTTCGGTTTCAAGGCCCTGAGCCTTCAAAATGCGAATGGTTTCATCGCAATAACCTTGGTTGAATAAAAATCTATCTGTGACGATAAGTGCGCGTTTTTTATCGCTTAATTCCTCTAGTGCTATGGGGAGGCTGCCGCGGCGGAAGTAAATGGATGATGGAAGTTTATGCCACAGCATATTTTCGGCCCTCTTAGCGACGGTTTTTTTATTGATCAAATGACTCGGTCCGACGTTTTCTGAAATCGAGTTTCCGCCCCAAGAGCCGCAACCTAAGGTGAGCGAGGGTGCCAATTTAAAGTTATAGAGATCGCCAATCCCCCCTTGGGAAGCGGGAGTGTTAATTAAGATCCGCGCGGTTTTCATTCTAAAACCGAAGGTTTTCACCCGCTCGGTTTGGGTATCTTGGTCGGTGTAAAGCCCAGAGGTATGGCCAATGCCGCCAAGCGCCACTAAGGCTTCTGCCTTATCGACAGCCTCATTAAAATCTGCGGCGCGGTACATGCCGAGTAACGGCGAGAGTTTTTCGTGGGCAAAGGCTTCGGCTTCGGTGATTTCTGTGACTTCACCAATTAACACTTTGGTCCAATGGGGGACTTCAAATCCCGCCATTTGGGCGATCGTTGCCGCGCTTTGGCCAACGATATCGGCATTTAAGCCGCCATTTTTTAAGATCACTTGCTGCATTGCCGCCGTTTGAGCCGCCGACAGTATATAGCCGCCGTGGCTGGCAAAACGCTCTTTAACTTGCTCATAGATACTGTCGACCACGATCACTGCTTGTTCAGAGGCACACACCACGCCGTTATCGAAGGTTTTTGACATAAGAATCGAGCTGACCGCGCGCTTAATATCGGCGGTTTCATCAATCACAATGGGGGTATTTCCCGCGCCCACACCAATGGCGGGTTTACCCGAAGAATAGGCGGCTTTTACCATGCCAGGGCCACCCGTGGCGAGGATAAGATTCACTTTAGGGTGCGTCATTAACTGATTGGAAAGTGCGACACTGGGCTCATCAATCCAGCCGATAATATCCTTGGGCGCCCCCGCAGCGACGGCGGCATCGAGCACTAATTTGGCTGCCGTTGTGGTAGAGGTTTTTGCCCTTGGGTGGGGAGAGAAAATAATTGCATTGCGGGTTTTAAGGCTGATCAGCGCCTTAAAAATCGCCGTCGATGTGGGATTTGTGGTGGGGACTATGCCACAAATAATGCCCACAGGTTCGGCGATAGTGATAGTGCCGAAGGTGAGATCCTCCGATAAAATACCGCAGGTTTTCTCATCTTTATATTTGTTATAAATATATTCCGAGGCAAAGTGGTTTTTGATGACCTTGTCTTCGATAATTCCCATGCGGGTTTCACTGGCAGCCATTTTGGCTAGGGAGATCCGCGCATCGGCGGCGGCGAGGGCGGCCGCCCGGAATATGGCATCGACTCGTGCCTGGCTAAAGGTTGCATATTCGGCCTGTGCTTTGGCGACACGCTCGACCATCAGGTCCAGTTCTTGTGCATTGGTCACTAACATGGTTAACACTCCTAAAAAGATTTAGAGAATGATTCGATTCGCTAAATATTCTTTATGGTAGAAAATTACACTTAATAGCGGGATTAAAGTGTGATAATCCCATCAAATTTGGGCTTTTGTGTAATAAAACTACAGTAAAAAGGATCTGTTTTTATTGCCTAGACTCGAGAGAGGCACTGGGTGTGGGGAGTAAATATTATTTAAACTTGTGATTAAACCTTAAAAATCTCATTTTTCAGTCATCTGTGCTTGAGATACTATAACTTGCCCTTAAGCTTACTTTGATGAAATTGGCGTGACACGCACATAAGGATCGCAACTTGGAGTTAACACTTTACGTTAAATTTTTTCTCGGCCTCGTTGCCATTATCAATCCCATCGGTTTATTGCCCGTTTTTGTGAGCTTAACGAGCCATCAAACCGAGGCAGAGCGGAATCATACCGGGAAAGTGGCTAACTTTGCGGTGGTCATTATCTTGTTGGTGACCATAGTGGCGGGACAGCATATTTTGAATATGTTTAGCATTTCACTGTCCGCTTTTAGGATCGCCGGTGGCAGTTTGATTGCGATTATTGCCATGTCTATGTTGCAGGGTAAACTGGGCGAAGTGAAACGCAACCAAGAGGAAGATCGCGAGTCGTCGGCGATGGAATCCGTTGCCGTGGTGCCGCTTGCGTTGCCTTTAATGGCGGGTCCTGGTGCTATCAGTTCGGTGATAGTGTTTGCCGCAGAACATAATACCTTGTCTAATATCATCGCGATGTTTATCACTGTGATCGTGTTTGGTTTAGTGAGTTTTGGCCTCTTTAGAATGGCCTCCATCATCTATAAAATCCTCGGTAAAACGGGGATTAACGTCATTACCCGTCTGATGGGATTACTGATGTTATCCATAGGTATTGAAGTCATAGCCGCGGGTGTGAAGGGGCTATTCCCGCAACTCTTTAGTTAACCGAAATACCGTTTAGAAAGCGCATTGGATTGACTCTACTGCGCTTTTTTTCTTTTTATTGGCGGATTTTTTGATGAAAAACAATATCTGCACTGCTTTTTACCTCCTGTGGAGGATTTATCACAGAACTCTCACCACAGAAAAAGATTAATATACTGTTTTTAAAATAAATTTAAATTTTAATCCCCTTAAGCTGCAAAATCGTCCTAAGGTGGATCTTATGCTATATATAGAGGATCTTAAATTTAGTTTATAAGGATATCCCTATGAAATGGCAATGGATTGGCAATCTTAGCTTGAAACAGAAGCTACTTATGATTGTGTTGCCTCCGCTATTTGCGTGTTTTTTGTATGGAGCACTCTTCCTAGTTGAAAAGTATGAGTATCGTCAAGATTTAAACGTGGTCGTTCAGCTCAGTGAACTGGCGGTCACAAACAGTAACTTAGTCCATGAATTACAAAAAGAGCGCGGTATGAGTGCCGGCTTTATTAGTTCTGCGGGCAAAGCCTTCGCGGGCAAAATACCCAGCCAAAGGCAATTGACGGATACACAGCTAAAGCTTTACCTCTCTTTCATTGATAACAGCACCTTACCCGAAATTTTTGCGCCAAAACTGCGGAAAATTAGTACTCAACTTGGGCAACTCCCAGAGATCCGCGCTAAGGTCGATAGTCTATCCATCAGCATGGCCGATGAGGTTGCCTACTATACCGGGCTTAACAAGCTGCTATTAGCCGTAGTCGATGAAACCGCCAAAACGGGTGCCAATCAAGAAATTGCGATTAAAGCCGCGGCCTTTAGTGCTTACTTACAGATGAAGGAGCGGGCGGGCATTGAACGGGCGGTACTCAGCTCAACCTTTGGCCAAGCGGGATTCAAACCTAAAATTTATGCCAAATTTATCACCTTAGTCTCCGAGCAAAATAGCTACTTAGAGCGCTTTCAAGCCCTAGCAACCCCAGCATTAGTCGAGGCGATCGAACGTATTCAAAACTCTAACGAAGTGAGGGATGTAGAAGCACTTCGGCAAATCGCCCTTGACCAAGATATTCAAAAAATTCTGCAGCAAAACCCCGAAGATTGGTTTGCTAAGTCAACGGTTCGAATTGACCGTTTAAGGGATTTTGAGCAACAGATATCAACGGATTTACTGAACGTGACTCACGAACGGTTAGTCTTAGCCAATGAACATATGTTCTTTGTCCTCGTGACATTATGCGTTGTACTCGCCGTGGTATTGATGCTCAGTCTATCGGTGATCCGCTACCTACACGACAGTGTGCATCATCTCTATTCGACCGTGACTCAGGCCCGAAAACACTATGATCTCAGTGTTCGCTTAAGCCACACCAGTTCCGACGAATTTGGTGAGCTTGCCATTGCGTTTAATAGCATGATGGCTGATTTTGAAAACGTTATCCTGCAAGTTCGTGCCAGCGGCGCTAAATTACAACAGGCGGTCGAGCAAATGAACCTCTGTACCCACGCCATGGAACAGGACGTGATGGAAGGGCACAGTGAAGCGGAGCAGGTTGCATCGGCGATGACCGAAATGAGTGCAACCGTCGCCGAAATCGCCGCTAACGCGGTCCAGGCTTCTGAGGCCTCCAATGCTGCAAACAGCGAGGCAAAGGCGGGTAATCTCGAAGTCGGTCGCACCAGCAAAGCGATTAAGGAACTGGCGGATGATATTAATGGGGCATCCCAGGCGATAAATGAACTGGATAAAGAAATACACGGCATTGTGGTAGTGCTCGATGTGATCAGCAGTATTGCCGAGCAAACTAACCTACTGGCACTCAATGCCGCCATTGAAGCAGCTCGTGCAGGGGAAATGGGAAGGGGATTTGCCGTTGTTGCAGATGAAGTCAGAAGCTTGGCCCAGCGTTCGCAAACCTCAACAGCCGATATTAAAAACATGACCGACAGATTAAAATCGGGGGCGAGTATTGCCGTCAAGGCGATGGAGCGTGGACTGGCGCAGGCCCAAACCAGTGTGCAAGAGGCTGAACAAGCAGGTGTGGAACTGAAGCGCATTGTCGAACAGGTTGGCATTATTGACCGCATGAACGAACAAATTGCGACAGCAACCCATGAGCAATCCGCCGTCTCCGAAGATGTTAACCGTAATGCGTTGAAGATCAGTGAAATTTATCTGAATACCCAAAGGATTTCCGATGAATTACGCGAGCTTACTAAAGCGTTAACATTTGATGCTGAGCTTATGTCTAAAGAGGTGCATAAATTTACGGTGAATTAAAGGAAAGGTGATATGCCTTGTCTATTTAATCCGCGGATAAGGCCTATCGAGAGGGCGGTTTGATTAGCAATTGCGCAACCGCCTGAAATCGATTCTTTTTTACTTGACCACCTAAATGCTTTTGCGTACAGTACCGCTCCGTTAACGACAAAAGCCTCTCGGCAAGGCGATTGATTGACGTTAATGGATTAAAGGTAAAATTCACGTGAAAGATTAACCACGTAAACATAAATCAACAATCTGGTGAGGTGTCCGAGTGGCCGAAGGAGCACGCCTGGAAAGTGTGTATACGGTAACGTATCGAGGGTTCGACTCCCTCTCTCACCGCCAAATTAAAGCAAAGGGAATCAGTATCTTACTGGTTCCCTTTGTTGTTTTGGGACCATTTTGGGACCATTTCAGCGAATTCTAGTCCGCTTATGTCCGTATTAAAGCCCATCATTTCAGATATGCGACTTGCCATACGTTGCGAGTCTTTGGGGATCCACTTGCCGTAGTGCTTCTTGATCATGGTGGTATCACTATGACCAAGTTGCCGAGCAACCCATTCAAGCGGTACATAGTTGGATAGCAACTGACTAGCGAAGGTGTGGCGGCATTGGTTGGGCCCTCGGTGGCATAACTTGGTGCGCTTTAGAAGCCCTGTGAACCAGCGGCGCACAGAATGATCATACCAAGGCTCGCCGCTTTTACCGTTTAAGAACATCAAGCGAATACTTTCTTGTTTGCTGGTGATATTGTCCCGTTGCTGTACTGTGTACTCAACTGAGCCAAACATGATTGAATATTCCATTTGGCGCTTTTACAAGACCCAAAAGTACGATGACTCTGGTACGTTCACGTTCCTTAGTTCTCCGTCCCATCAATCCTTTTTTACAGCAAAATCAGCAGATTTTTACTCTTCAAATAACAGAGTGACTTAATAATTTAATGATAAAAATTCAGGGCTTGTATGGAATGAAAGCAAAGGTATTCTTCGGTTTTTAGTTCGGATGTATGAGAAAGCGATTTATAAAATCATCGCTCGGATTTTGATTGGGGGAGTCAGTGATATTCTGCTATGAGTCTATCGGTGTAGCCCCAATAAATATCGGAGCTACACCGATAAAGTCAGTCTATTTTTGACAAGACTTAAAGTACTTTCGCGATTGATTGGGCTAAGTAATCGACGTTGTCTTCACTGATCCCGGCGATGCTAATACGGCTCGAGCCTACCATGTAAATACTGAATTCCTTTTGCAGACGTGCAACTTGTTCTGGATTCACCCCGAGGAAAGAGAACATGCCTTTTTGACGGGCGATAAAGCTAAAGTCACGGTCTACGCCATTGGCTTTTAGCTTGTCCACTAAAATGGCACGGTTACCATTGATGCGATCGCGCATGACTTTTAATTCATCAAGCCATTCTTGTTTTAACTCTGCCGATCCTAAAATCGTTTCAACAATCGCGGCGCCGTGGGCCGGTGGCATAGAATAGAGGCAGCGAACCACATAAAGCAGTACCGATTGGGCGACATTGGCGGTATTGGCATCTTTGGCAATCACAGAGCAGGAACCGATACGCTCGCGGTACAGACCGAAATTTTTCGAACATGAGCTGCAGAGGATCATATTGTCGACCACTGCCGCCATTTGGCGCACGCCATAGGCATCGATATCAACACCATCACCAAAGCCTTGGTAGGCCATGTCAATCAGTGGGGTAAAGCCTTGCTCTTTTGTCAGGGCAACGACTTTATCCCATTGCGCTGTGGTGAAATCCATCCCGCTGGGGTTATGGCAACAGGCGTGGAATAACACTACATCGTCAGGGCTGACTTGTGATAGTGCAGCAAGCATTTCATCAAATTTCAATGATTTGCTATCGTAATCATAATACGGATAGGTCTTAACGGTAATCCCAGCAGCTTCGAATAATCCGGTGTGATTTGCCCATGTTGGGTCGCTCACCCATAACACTGCATTAGGGTTGCAGCGTTTGATAAAGTCACCGGCAACACGCAAAGCACCAGTACCACCTGGCGTTGAAACTGTGCGGATACGATCCGCGAGAATGGCACTGTGGCCAGCACCAAAGGCTAATTCCGTCATTAAAGTGTTAAATTGTGGCGAACCCGTTGGGCCGATATACACTTTGGTGGTTTCGGTATCGAGGCGGAATTTTTCGGCTTTTTTGACGCAGTTAAGGATCGGAGTTACGCCGGTAGGATCTTTATAAACCCCTACACCTAAATCCACTTTTTGTGGATGAGTGTCTTCGCGGTACTGAGTCAGCAAGCCAAGGATAGGATCTGCAGGCATTGCGGTAAGTTTATTAAACATAGCTCCATCTACCTTTCTGGTTGTATAGCAATCGTGATTTTCGGTTCAGATCTGCATTATTTATCGTTTGAGGCCTAGAATAGCGTGGAAAGGTAACGCTTTTAAAGTGAAAACTGTGATTAAACGCCTGTCAGCTTGGCAAAAAAGCCTGCCAAAAGTGCGATTAAATCATAAATTAACCCCATAAATTTTGCATTTTTGTTATTTTGGCACCGACTTAAGTAAATAAACCTACCAAAAAGGCATTTTTCTCGAAAAAACGGTTGAATCCTTAGCGACAATCGGTAATTTTATAACAACGAAGCACCAACAGGGCCCCAATCTCCTTTTATTTGTAATTTTAACTTGACGCGCCGTAGCGTGAAGTTGCCATTTTGCCTATTCAGTCTGCGTGATCGTGATGATGACGCCCTTATTGAGAAAGAAGATTTATTCATGAAGCAATTACGTCTTGAACCTGTTGTGCAAGTCCGCGGTGAAATCAATATTCCCGGCTCAAAAAGTATTTCCAATCGAGCCCTTTTATTGGCGACCTTAGCCCAAGGCACGACCACACTCACCAATCTGCTTGACTCAGATGATATTCGCCACATGCTGGCCTCCCTCAAGCAGTTAGGGGTTAAATTTCGTTTATCTGCCAATAACACTGTATGTGAATTAGAGGGGTTAGGCGGTGCTATTTCTGCGGCATCTGCACAGGAATTATTTTTAGGTAATGCGGGTACGGCAATGCGCCCACTCTGCGCAGCCTTAACTTTAGGCCAAGGTGAATTTACCTTGACGGGCGAGCCGCGTATGGAAGAGCGTCCGATTGGCGATTTAGTCGATGCCTTAAGGCAACTCGGTGCCAATATTGTTTACCTTAAAAATGACGGTTTTCCACCGCTGACGATTAATGCCACAGGCCTTAATGGCGGCGATGTTGAAATCGCAGGGGATTTATCGAGCCAGTTTTTAACGGCATTACTAATGGTGGCGCCGCTTGCTAAGGGCAGCGTGAATATCCATGTCAAAGGCGAGTTAGTCTCTAAGCCTTATATCGATATCACCATCGCCTTGATGGCGCAGTTCGGCGTTAACGTCATTAACCATGACTATGCGCGTTTTGAGATTGTTGCAGACCAGCGTTATATGTCACCGGGCAAAGTATTGGTAGAAGGCGATGCGTCATCGGCATCCTATTTCCTCGCCGCAGGGGCGATTAAGGGTGGCGAAGTCAAAGTCACGGGTGTTGGCCATTTGAGTATTCAAGGCGATGTAAAATTTGCTGGTGTGCTGGAGAAAATGGGCGCAGATATCGAATGGGGCGATGACTATATTATCGCCCGAGGCTCGCCATTAATGGCAGTCGATTTAGACATGAACCACATTCCCGATGCGGCAATGACCATTGCAACGGCCGCATTATTTGCTAAAGGCACGACGGTTATTCGCAATATCTACAATTGGCGCATTAAAGAGACAGATCGCTTAACAGCTATGGCGACCGAACTACGTAAAGTCGGCGCCGAGGTAGAAGAGGGTAACGATTACATTAAAATCACGCCACCCGCCGTCATACGTACGGCTGAAATTGATACCTATAACGATCACCGCATGGCCATGTGTTTTTCGCTGCTAGCATTCGCCGATTGCGGGATCACCATCAATGATCCTGATTGCACATCTAAGACATTTCCGGATTATTTTGTGCAATTTGCGAGTCTTCAACATTAGATTGCCAAGTTTTACTCAAGGCGTTTAGTTTCATCCTTCGAAGATGAAGCCGTATTCGTGCGGCTTCTAATCTTCATAAAAAATCCACGGATTTTATTTGCATATTGTTGTACAATGCGGCGCGCTCATTTTCGGGGCTCACTTGATGAACTCACGGATGATGATTATTTTTTGCGGAGGAATGTATGTCTGAACGGGCTCCTGTAGTCACAATCGACGGCCCAAGCGGTGCTGGTAAAGGAACAATAAGCCAATTATTGGCGCAGCATTTAGGTTGGCAACTACTTGATAGTGGCGCTATTTACCGAGTTCTTGCGCTTGCCGCAATTCATCACAATGTTGAATTGGAAAATGAAGAATCTGTCACACTGCTCGCGGCACACCTCGATGTGAAATTTTTAACGGGCAATGAGAAAGATCCAGTTCAAGTGATATTGGAAGGTGAAGATGTCACGAGTGCGATTCGCACCCAAGAGTGCTCCAATGCTGCATCTATCGTCGCAGCATACCCACGGGTCAGGGAAGCATTATTACGCCGTCAACGTGCCTTTAGAACGACACCCGGATTAATTGCCGATGGCCGCGATATGGGGACTGTGGTTTTCCCTACCGCACCGGCAAAATTATATTTAACTGCATCGGCAGAGGAGCGGGCTCAAAGACGCTATAATCAGTTGCAGGACAAGGGCTTCGATGTTAATATCGAGCGCCTTTTAAGTGAAATTATCGAACGTGATGAACGTGATATGAATCGTCCGGTGGCTCCTTTAGTCCCCGCCGAGGATGCGCTCGTTATCGATACTAGCGGAAAAGGCATCAACGAAGTGCTTGAGCTCGCGCTCAATCACATCAACCAAAAGTTATTCGGTGTTAACTAAATTTTCACTGGATAGGTATTCGTATTAAGGACGATACGGATAATTTGACTGACTCCACGTCCAGGACGGGCTGTGGTTTATTAAAGAAAGTAACCTAAACATGACTGAATCTTTTGCTGATCTATTTGAACAATCCCTTCAAACTCTGGAATTCCGTCCAGGTTCTATCGTTCGTGGTACTGTTGTTGCCATCGAAAACGGTATGGTACTGGTTGACGCAGGTCTGAAGTCTGAAAGCCCAATCCCAGCTGAACAATTCAAAAACGCACAAGGCGTTTTAGAAATCGCCGTTGGTGATGAAGTTGACGTAGCTCTTGACTCTGTTGAAGACGGCTTCGGTGAGACTCAACTGTCTCGCGAAAAAGCGAAACGTCATGAAGCTTGGATCGTTCTGGAAAAAGCTTATGAAGATGCTGAAACTGTAATCGGTATCATCAATGGTAAAGTGAAAGGCGGTTTCACTGTTGAATTAAACGGTATCCGTGCCTTCTTACCAGGTTCTCTAGTTGACGTGCGCCCAGTTCGCGACACCGCTCACTTAGAGTACAAAGAATTAGAATTCAAAGTTATCAAACTTGACCAGAAGCGTAACAACGTTGTTGTTTCTCGTCGTGCAGTTATCGAATCAGAAAGCAGCGCTGAGCGTGATGCACTGTTAGAAAACCTGCAAGAAGGTCAAGCAGTTAAAGGTATCGTTAAGAACCTGACTGACTACGGTGCATTCGTAGATTTAGGTGGTGTTGACGGTCTGCTACATATCACTGATATGGCGTGGAAACGTGTTAAACACCCATCTGAAATCGTCAATGTTGGCGACGAAATCAACGTTAAAGTGCTGAAGTATGACCGTGAGCGCACTCGTGTGTCTTTAGGTCTGAAACAACTTGGCGAAGATCCATGGTTAGAAATCAGCAAGCGCTACCCAGAAAACACTAAGTTAACTGGTCGCGTAACTAACCTGACTGACTACGGTTGCTTCGTAGAAATCGAAGAAGGCGTTGAAGGTCTGGTTCACGTTTCTGAAATGGATTGGACTAACAAGAACATTCACCCATCTAAAGTGGTTAACTTAGGTGACGAAGTTGAAGTTCTGGTTCTGGACATCGATGAAGAGCGTCGTCGTATTTCTCTAGGTCTGAAGCAATGTAAGACCAACCCATGGGATGACTTCGCAACTCGTTACAACAAAGGCGACAAGGTTTCTGGTAAGATCAAGTCAATCACTGACTTCGGTATCTTCATCGGTCTTGACGGCGGTATCGATGGTCTAGTTCACCTGTCTGACATTTCTTGGAACGGTACTGGCGAAGACGCAGTTTCTGAATACAAGAAA
>NZ_PFGL01000053.1 GCF_002783505.1 Shewanella sp. CG12_big_fil_rev_8_21_14_0_65_47_15 | reverse complement strand
GGCTTTCAACTCCGTTAGGGGCGTCTTGGAGCATCCAAGGAGGATAGGACGAGCAGTCCTCCTTGGTCGGGTGTGGGGTGAAGCCCCACGACTTTAAACTTAAAAAGACTACTGAAAAGTATCGCTAAATTACTTGCGTAAAGTACTCAAAGTAAACCCGCAATCATTCGATTGCGTTAACCAATCCCGTTTGTATTGCATAGCTCTCTAGCTTGATATCAAGATTATCCAAGTCTTTATAAAACTCATCATCGAGTTGATTGAGTCGGGTTTCGGCTACTGGATTATCGGTTGCGGCGAGGCGTTGGCCTCTGTCGGTAGGGACGGGATGGTCGCCAAATACCGCCTGTTTAGCCTGTTGTAATAGGGCCAACGAGTGCAAAGCGCCAATTTGCCGAAGGCCGCGCTCGGCAACAGCATAATGCTCGCCCGATGAGTTATCGAAATACTGGATAAAGCCACCGTTGTAGACTTCGCCAGAGAGACAATTGACTGCGTAATAGTGCTGCGCCGCTTCGCTTAACGTGTGAAAGCCCTGTTTATCGTCGTGCACCTGCACCACAATATCTCGCCACAGCGCTCTAAAAGGGCAGGTTTTATCTAATTCCCGCTCCTTTTGGTAATAGACTTTTGCCTGTTCGATATTTTCACGATTGCCATTTTTGCAGGGCATACATAAGCCTGCGTTTCGCTCGGCGGTGCTTGGCATGATTAAGGTTTGGCAGGTTGTGCAGGGGACTTTTTCCGACATTATCTTTCCTTAGATACTCGAGTCAGCAAGAGAAGTAACAGATTCACAAACTACCCATGGAATTAATCAAGACACCCATTGTTAAATTTTACAATGCAGATGGCTCCTTGGTATTAACAGCTTACGCCGAAGTTACAGAATACACATCCCCTCGGAGTTGCCGCAGGGCATTAGCGTTCGTTGCGTGAGCGAGGCATGGATGCCGAGATAGCGTCAGTCGAATCAGGGACGAGCGTCTGACGCGATAGCATTAGAACGTTTAATGCCCAAGGGGCCTTCAACTCCGTTAGGGGCGTCTTGGAGCATCCAAGGAGGATAAGACGAGTAGTCCTCCTTGGTCGGGTGTGGGGTGAAGCCCCACGACTTTAACTCGAAATGATATCTTAGTTAACGCAGAGCTTAATGGTTAGATTAATAAATTAAGAATTGCTGTAATGCCACTTAATTTAACTCGCCACCAATTGTCTAAATCTCACAATTAAGCGTCCACTTAGCTAACCTACTAGTTGTACTTAATATTCATCGCGATTAGGGGTTCGCGTGAAGCCTTTTCAGCTCGCAGGCGGGCGAGGTATTTCTCCCATAGATCCACTTGGTGGGTGGCGAGATCGTAGAGCACTTTCCACGAGAATAGGCCTGTGTCGTGGCCATCATCGAAGACGATTTTTACCGCGTAATTGCCCACAGGTTCGATGCTGGTGATATTGACGTTTTTCTTGTGGGTGACCAGTTTGGGATTGCCGTGACCATGTACTTCCGCCGAGGGCGAGTAGACTCTGAGCATTTCGCAGCTGAGTTGATATTGCTCGCCATTATCGAAGCTGATTTCTAGAATGCGCGATTTACGCTTTAGCTTAAGATCGGTGACATTGGGTGTGGTAGTCGTCATAGTCGGTTGCCAAGAAACTGCGAGGAATGGGCAAGCTGTAACATAACAATTTGTGGCTAAGGTTACAAAGTATTGGCCTTAGCCACGGTCACAATTTTGCATTTATGTCCGCCATGTGGGCTGTCTTTTACTACCATACATGGCGGATATTGTGCGCTAATCGGTTAGAGCAATTCGTTAGAGCTATCCGTTAAAGGATAAAGCGGCTTAAGTCTTCGTCCTGCACCAGATTATCTAAATGTGCACTCACATAGTCGGCATCAATCACAAACGAACTGCCAGACTTGTCGGAAGCATCATAGGAGATATCTTCCATCAGCCTTTCCATCACAGTGTGCAGACGACGGGCGCCGATATTTTCGGTGCGTTCGTTCACTTGCCATGCGGCCTTGGCGATGCTCTCGATACCCGACTCGGTAAACTCGACTTTAACGCCTTCGGTGCCCATTAGCGCCACATATTGCTCGGTGAGCGAGGCGTGTGGCTCGGTCAGAATACGTTTAAAATCATCGGCCGACAGCGGATCTAGTTCAACACGAATGGGCAGACGACCTTGTAGCTCAGGGATTAAATCCGATGGCTTAGACATCTGGAATGCACCCGAGGCGATAAACAGGATATGGTCGGTTTTGACCATGCCGTGTTTGGTGGTCACAGTGCAGCCCTCGACTAAAGGCAGTAAATCGCGCTGTACCCCTTCGCGGGACACATCTGGGCCTGAGGTTTCGCCTCGCTTACAGATTTTGTCGATTTCATCGAGGAACACTATGCCGTGTTGCTCAACCAATTCAATGGCTTGCTCTTTTAAATCTTCCTGATTCACCAGTTTAGCCGCTTCTTCTTCGATCAACAGCTTAAAGGCTTCTTTGATCTTCATCTTGCGGCGTTTGGCCGGTGCTTGACCCATATTTTTAAACAGGCTTTGCAGTTGGTTGGTCATTTCTTCCATGCCAGGTGGCGACATGATTTCGACGCCGATTTGTGGTTGCGCCACATCGATATCGATTTCTTTGTCGTCCAATTGACCTTCACGCAGTTTTTTGCGGAAGATTTGACGGGTGTTTGAACTTGAGTCGGTTTCAGTGCTTTCCCAGTCGTTTTTTGGTTTAGGTAACAGGGCATCGAGAATGCGTTCTTCGGCATGTTCTTCGGCGCGTTGGCGACACTTGCCCATTTGCTGTTCACGGGTCAGTTTGATGGCGATATCGGTCAAATCGCGGATGATTTGTTCGACTTCTTTACCGACATAACCCACTTCGGTGAACTTAGTCGCTTCAACCTTGATGAAAGGCGCGTTTGCCAGCTTGGCTAAACGGCGGGCAATTTCAGTTTTACCAACACCGGTTGGGCCAATCATTAGGATGTTTTTTGGGGTGACTTCTTGGCGGAAATCGGCGTCCAGCTGCATGCGGCGCCAGCGATTACGTAGGGCGACGGCGACGGAGCGTTTGGCCTTTTTCTGACCTATGATATGTGCATCCAGCTCGTGGACAATCTCACGGGGGGTCATTTCAGACATAATATTCCTCACGGGCTGTTTAGTAATTGAGTTCTTCAATCGTTTTGAATTGATTGGTAAATACGCAGATATCGCCCGCAATCGTTAAGGATTTTTCGGCGATTTCCAGCGCCGACAACTCGGTATTTTGCAATAGGGCGAGCGCTGCGGCTTGGGCATAATTACCACCCGAGCCGATAGCGACTAAGTCATATTCTGGCTGCACTACATCACCGTTACCCGTGATGATAAGTGAAGCCTCGGCATCAGCCACGACCAACATAGCCTCCAGTTTGCGCAGTATTCGGTCGGTACGCCAATCTTTGGCAAGTTCGACGGCCGAGCGCAGTAAATGACCTTGGTGCATTTCGAGTTTGCCCTCAAAACGCTCGAATAGGGTAAAGGCATCGGCGGTGCCGCCTGCAAAGCCGGCTAGTACCTTATTGTGATATAAGCGACGCACTTTCTTGGCGTTACCTTTCATCACGGTATTGCCTAAGGAGACTTGGCCATCGCCGGCGATGACAACTTGATTATTACGGCGTACTGATACGATAGTGGTCACAATGAATCCTCTTCTGGCCCGCAGCAAAGTTGCGGTGAATGATGGGATAGATATGGGGATCGATGACAAAAATTCAAGTTATCGCGAGAAAAGCCAAAGGAGTTTGCGATCTTCCGCCCCCCTTTGACAGCAAAAATAAGCGCTTATTGGGAAAGGGCTAGTCATCCTCGAAGGATTGGTTTTTTTCAAAGCGGTTACGTTCTATCGCAGTGGTATCGATAGTGTCGATAGAGGCATGATAACCAAGGTCCTTATCGGGATTGCCACTGGGATGTTGATTTAAAAAATCGATACCTCCATCCGGCGTTGCAATATAACCATCGAGTGAGATGGCAATAAATACAGAGGTTTGTATTTATCTTCCTTG
Organism: Shewanella sp. CG12_big_fil_rev_8_21_14_0_65_47_15; assembly: GCF_002783505.1. Taxonomy (GTDB): domain Bacteria; phylum Pseudomonadota; class Gammaproteobacteria; order Enterobacterales; family Shewanellaceae; genus Shewanella. The sequence goes on along the minus strand of NZ_PFGL01000053.1, from coordinate 108,281 downwards.
ATGTTATTTACGCGAGTGCTTGTCTAATGATGCTTTCAGTGCCTGTTGCTGCGCAAGGCAATCCTGTTTCGCTTTGCCCGACATATCTGCACAACTCTGCCCTTTATCTGGGCCTTCCAACATGGCCGCCGCAACATAGACAGCAGCATCGGCCGCACTGCATTCTTGCTGGCTGTAGGGAGAGTTTGTATCACATTTTGAGTTAAATGGCCCAACGCAGGCGCTAATACAGGTCAAAGTGAAGAAGCTAAAGCTTAGGGATATTAATGATTTAAACATGTTATCTTCCATGATTGTCGTTATTTGAAATGGTTAGAAATTATATAATGGGTTTACAGAGAGTGCCTAGAGCTGGAACGGACCATTTTTACTTTAGGTGTTATTTGGGGTGAGGAAATTCGTTAGTGAGACTCATAAAAAATCCCCAAGGGAACTGGCGCCCTTGGGGGAAGGTTCAAAAGCAGTGGATCTTTAATGCCTGCGGGGCATAAAGGAGAGAACCTAGGGCGAGTGTGGCAGTTTATGCCTAGGTGCACAAAGCTAAATACCCAAACTGCGACAGCTTGTCGCAGGTAGGATGAAAGTTACGCAGCTACGACATCTTTAATGGTCTAGGACAAATGGGTTTAATGGTTAAATCATTATGAGTGGCAAAAGGCGTCGCCCATATTTAGCTGACATAGTTTTATAAGACAGAACTCAGATTACCTAAGTGTTGTACTAACTCCGCCATATTGCTGACTTCGAGCTTTTTCATAATCTTAGCGCGATGCACTTCGATGGTTCTTAAGGATAAATACATGGCCTCGGAGATCTGCTTATTGGTCATGCCTTGGATAACATGGGCCAACACTTGCTGCTCGCGTTCGGTCAGTTGGGCAAATTTGTGTTGCAGGCTTTGTTGTTCAAAACTGGTTTGGCTTTCACGCTGTGCCTTTTCTATCGCTTGCACTAATGCCTTGCCGGACACAGGCTTTTGGAAAAAGTCACAGGCTCCTTTACGGAAGGCGCTCAGCGCCATGGGTAAATCACCGTGGCCAGTTAAAAATATCACCCCTAGTGGGCTTTGGGTTTCGAGTAGCTTTTGCTGTACTTCTTGGCCGGTGATCTCCGGCATTCGGCTATCTAAGATCACGCAGCCCGCTTGCGTTAACGGGCATAGCGCTAAAAAATCCAGTCCACTGTTAAAGGTTTGTACTTGATAGCCAAATTGCCCGAGCATAAAGCCTAAGGAATCGAGTATCGCCTCATCATCATCGACTAAATACAGTGGCAGTTTGGTGGACATGGTTTCCCCTGCGGTGGTTTGCAACTCCATCAGCTTAAGCCTGCCCTGTAGCTGGCTCAATTTAAAGCCTAGGTCTTGGGAGGTGTATCACTAAATTAGCCAAATCCCATGGGGTGAATCCCAGAGTTTGGTGCCATTCACAGCTTAACTAGGGCCAAACGCATAGAGTATTTCGAATACAAAGGCATATAAGACAAGGCGATAGCATGGGTGCTTGGTATAGGACGCTGGTGGTGAGTTGTATCTTGAGCCTGATAGGACTCAATCTAACCTATGCCGATGAACAGCCACAGGTGAACCATTTTAGAGTCGGGGTGCTGGCTAATCATGGGGTGTTGCAGGCGAAACAACGCTGGCAACCTATGATGGATTACTTGAGCGAAAATGTTCCCAATAGCCGTTTTGAAGTGGTGCCCGTCGATTTTAATGGTATGCGCAGTCAGTTACTCAGCCACGACTTGCAGTTTATCGTCACTAACCCCGGCCAGTATCTGCATTTGAGTAATAACTTCCCACTCTCTTGGCTCGCGACCATGAAGAGCCGTAAGCATCAGGGCAGCACTTTTACCATAGGCGCTACTATTATTGTGCATGCCGATAGCCCGATCCGCAGCTTGCAGGATTTGCGTGGCAAGAGTGTGGTGGCCAGCGATCCTCAGGCGCTGGGTGGCTATCAGGCGGCGATGGGATTGCTGCATAAAATGGGTTATCTGCCGGAGCAATTCTTCGGTCGAGTGCGATTTTTAGGGTTTCCTTTAGAGCCACTGATCTATCAAGTGCGCGATAGCAATGCCGATGCCGCCATTGCGCCTTTTTGCACCCTAGAGGAAATGATCGAAACCGGGCTTATCAATCAGGCCGATTATCGGGTGATCCATCCAACCAATCCACCCGGATATGATTGCGAGGTCAGCACTCAACTCTACCCCAGTTGGTCATTTGCGGCGGCAGATACGGTTTCGCCGCGCATTACCATGCAAATCACCCGCGCCCTATTTGACTTGCCCGCCGACCATGTTGCCGCTATTACCGCCGATACCTTAGGCTGGACGGCGCCGGTGAGTCAGCTAAAGGTGATTGAATTATTTAAAGAATTGCAGCTGCAAGGCGCGGCACCGCCCCTGTATCAAACTGTTTATAAATGGATGGAGAAAAACAAAGAGTGGGGCGGGGCATTACTGCTGATCTTTATCGTATCGACCATTTATCACCTGTGGCTCGAATATAAATTTCGCCAAAAGAGCGAGTTCTTAGTCAGCACCGAGCGGCAATTAAAAGATAAAGCCTTGCAGCTAGAGCGGCTACAGAGTGCGGCGATTCTAGGGGAGATTGGTGCAGGCCTTGCCCATGAGCTGAATCAACCGATTGCGGCCATTACCCAATACAGTGAAGGCGCCATGTTACAGCTAGAAAGACTGGGGCAAGATAATCCTGAACTCTATGATATTTTGGGTAAAATCAACGCGCAATCGATACGGGCAGGCGCCGTTGTGCATCGAATTCGCGGTTTACTTAAGCGCCGTCAGGCTAAGGCTGAGCCGCTCAATATCACCTTAGTGGTTAAAGATGCCTTAGCCTTATTACGCCGCGAATTAGACCGAGCTGGGGTACAAGTTGACGTACAAGTGCAAGGTAACTCCTTTGAATTAATGGGCGACAGTGTTGGCCTAAGTCAAATGTGGGTCAATTTGGTGAAAAATAGCCTAGATGCGCTGGATGCCTGTGAGGATAACCGTGCGCGTCAGTTAAGGATTGAGATCCATTATCAGCTCAATGAAATCAAAGTATTGGTCATTGATAACGGCGAAGGACTACAGGGGCAGGCAAGTGAGCTAATGGCCTCGTTTGCCTCCACCAAAGATACAGGGCTCGGATTAGGCTTAGCGATTTGTAAGGATGTCGTCAGCCGTCACCATGGCAGTATTGAGATTGAAAACTGTAAACAATCGGCACAAGTCTTACTGCCGTGGCAACAGGGCTGTGTGGTGACGGTCATATTACCTCGGGAATAACACCAAAATACTAGGATGAACATGCCATGTTAGCGCATGGCAAGCATGGACCAAGTACGGCGACCCTGCTCGAGAATAATCCCGACGGCAAGCCCCGCAGCGGCGTTGACAGCCAAGCAAGTCACTGCGGTCGCGAGGATCACAAAGATACAGAAGGGTTTACCATCGATAAGGCGTTTTGACCAGGCTAATTGCAATCCGCCCATCGAAAGTAAGCTGCCGAGAATCGCTACTGGGATCAGCCCGAGTAGCCAAGCCATTTGGCTATCCCCAAATAGGGCAATAACAACACAAGTACCACCGAAGATTAATGGCGCGAGGTGAGTGCGTGCGCCAAAGTGGTATTGCACCGCAAGTCCTCCTGCACCATGGCACATGGCCGCCGCACCAAAAAGCGCGAGAAACAAATTGGCAAGCCCTGAGCTAATGGCTAGGTTTTTAGGCGTGAGTTTGGCGGCATCTTCGGGGAATTTTTCCTGCGCCATGGCTGAAGTTGCTATCACCGCATTGGTTAAGGTAAGGGCGAGCTGTGGCAATACCAGTAAAATCGCCGCCGAACTCCACTCGTTAAGCGTAGGCCAAGCCAAATGCAGTGAGGCGCTCAAGGCGGGAATACTTAGGCTGGTAGCGATTTCGGTTTGGCTATTGGCTTGCCATAACATGCCCGCCGCGATAACGAGTGGCATTGCAAGGTAGCGTAACGGCAGGAATTTACTCACAAATAGCAAGGCGAATGCGCCGAGTCCGAGCAGCCAAAAGTCGCTCATCATCTTAGCGCCCATCCACATTAGTTGCAGACCAATCGCCAATTGAATACCGACACTCACTGCTTGGGATAATTGTTTGGCAAGCCAAGTGATGGCGCCGCTAAAGGCCAAAACTAACAGAATTATACCCATCAACATGGCGCTTGCCTGTAACATGCCCGGGGTTAAGCCTTGGGCGATGACGAGGGCGGCGATGACCTTCATGGGTTGAACTGGCATGGGGCGGCGGTAAAACAACGCACTCATTATCGCGAATACGCCAAAGCCTAAAAATATCCCTTGGGGTGAAAACTGGTTAAGGGCGATAAGCCCTAATACTAAAGGTAAAAAGGTGCCTAGGTCGGCAAAGGCGCCACTGGTTTCACCGAGTAAACGGTTTAACGGTTGAGTCGTAAAATGGGTTGGGGTTTTGCCCGCGGTCATAGAGGTTGCCATAATTGAACATAGCCTGACTAGGCAAAATAAATGCCATAAAAATCAGTTAATTTGACTTATAAACAGAGCCAAACTCCCTTTATTGCCTATCAACTGAGACAAACTGGGACAGTGTGATTTTATGGATGTAGCGATTTGTCTTTACCGGCGTAAATAGTGAGATAAGAAAGAGAGCTTAGCCATCAGCATACTAAGCTCTTAAAATGGGTAGGGCTCTTAAAAATATGCAGGGGAGCGATACTCGCCATGCCATGACACTCGATTAGGCCTTAGGCGAGTCAACATGGTTATTGTTGTTTATGCTTAGGGCCTTGCTTGTTTTTCATCGGGTCTCCTTGATAGCCCAAGGCTTGCCAGTCGAGGCGAGTACCTTTGTTGTGGCAGTCATTACAGTTGAGTGCTTGCTCCTTCGGTGACACCATATGGTTGATCCGCCACCACATTTCTGTCGCAGCAAAGCTATATTCACCACTGTACTTGATGCCTTTTGCAATCATAGTGGTGTTAACCTCCATGCCGAGCTTGGCGGCTAAGTTCCAATCGAACTCGCTCCAGTAACCCCCTTTGCCATAGGTTTTTGGGGTGATAAAAATGTTGAGCTTTTTATCGTAAATTTGCTTACCTGTGTGGACCTTAAAGGGATAAATTTTGGCTTTGGTATCGTTAATATCGCCCATTGGGTAGGTCAATTTAGTGACCACATTCGGATCCATCTTGTCCCCCGCCATATACGCGTTGGCGGTGCCGTTGTACCAAGCGTATTGGGGCCTGACCATTTTCTCCCACACAAAGTCACCCTTTTTCTTCTGGTAGGTGTGTTTACCATATTGATCAAGAGTTTCAGGTTTATCATCCCCCGCAGTGGACCAATCCCAGTGCATTTTGGTGGGTTCGTTCTTGGCAAAGAAGGGAATATGGCAGGTTTGGCAGGCCACGGTCGTCGTATGGGTATTGAGCTTTTTGTTGCTGTGGGGCGCGCTCTCGTGGCAGTTCTCACAACCAATGTGGTCGATGCCGCCTGGTGATACGCCCATAGCATTACCCGAAATTTGATGTTTTTCAGTGGTATGACAGTTTTGACATTGGAAGTTATTGCCGTCGCTATCCATATGCACGTCGGTGGCTTTGTCGGGATAGGCCATGGAGGAGTCGAGATCGCCGTGTTTGACCGCATCCCCGCCACCGCCGTAGAAGTGGCAGCTACCACAGTTATCCCGCACCGGCTCACCCACGTTTTGCGCGATCTTCGCCAGATCGAGTTTAGCCATAGGCTCGCCTGCGCCAGCGGGGTCTTTCACATAGGTGCCTGTGGTATCGTGGCAGATCAGACAGTCCACTTTAGTTTTGTCTTTAAAGTCAAAAGTGTTGTCCTTCCAGCCATAGCCAGCATGACAGCTAGTGCAGCGAGGCTCGTTGCTTGAAATCGACACACAGAAGTTATTGATACTGTTTTTCTTACCCCGAAGCACGCTTCTATCGGGTAGCTTTTGCTCTAACTCCCATGTCCAGTGGGAGGTTTTCATCATGTCTGTGGCTTGTTCTTCGTGGCAGGTTAAGCACTGAGTCGTCACCTCAGTACCTGTGGCGAAGGGGCCTTTGAGAACGTCTTTATGGGGATTAGCGGCTTGCACTTGCAGTGCTATACCCGCTAAGGCAATAACAATGAGTTTTTTCATTTTGTACTCCTGCCCTCGGCGAGGCCGAGGGCCGATAGTGGTGATCAATGACGGATTAGAAGTTAATAGTCAGTGAGGCGTTAACATCGAAGGCCTTATCGACCACGGGCAGCATTGAGTAAGCCGTGCCCGCTAGCACATCATCAATTTTTTGGGGTGCGCCTACAGGTGTGCCGCTGCCAGTGTATTCATAGTCGTAGTAGAGCCCCGCAAGCTTGATAAACATTTTTGGATTGATATCAAAGATGTAATAAGCTTCGCCGACGTGGCCACGGGTGGCTAATTTGCTGCCGATAGGGTCATCTTGGGCTTGGGTAAAAGGCGTCCAATATTTAGAGCCATAGTTATATTCCAAACCAAACTTGCCGTAGGGCGCGGGGATTTGGATACCCACATAGATGCCATAGCCGTCTTTGGTGTCTGTATCATCGCTGGTCTTAGGTACCATGATGATTTCAGTGCCAGTGCTATTTAACTCGGCCTCGAAGACGGCGTCGGATAACATGCCGCCGAACATACCCGCATTGCCATTAGGTTCGGCGCGTGTCCAGCCCAGTGAGGCAAACCATTTGATATCGTTAGCTTCTTCACGCGCAAAACCAATGCCGCCGAGGTACATGTCGCCAATGACGCCGCTAGGTTGCACTCGGGTGACAAAGTTAAAGTTGTCAAACTTTTGCATATCCTGGTACATGGTTGGCGCGAAAATACCCGCCAGTTGGGTCGGGAAGGCCATAGTGCCCTTAAAGCCGTCGTTGATGTCCTTGGCGCCAAACAGGGTAAATTGCAGGAAGTTAGTACCATCGTTGATAGCATCGATATTAAAGCCGCCGAGGTGAGTATCTTTGGTGACTATATCGCCAAACATTTCACCGTTGCCCCATTGGGATTCAAAGCCTTGGCCATAACAGAAACGCACTACTTGTCCTTCAACTCCGGTGATTTCCCCAAGGTTGTAACCTAAGGTGGCCCCATCGAAGTTAAAGTTGACTAAATGGCCTGAGGGCGTGCCACCACGGAGTTCATTTTCACGGTAGTGGGTTGGTGGGCCATAGGTGGATGGGCGACGACCAATGGAGAGGTAAAACTCAGAGCCATTGATGTTTTTCCAGTCGAAATAGGCACGTTCAACCCGCAGCCAGTCGCCGCTAGTATTGCCGCTGCTGGTGCCATCCATAGTGAATGATCGCCAAGAATCAAATACTTGTACGCCGGTTGAGTCGCCCCAGTTTTTGTACATGCTGAGGCGGCCCGCAAAGCTGACGTTATCCCATACCTTGGCCTTAAGATTTAACCGCAGGCGAGTGGTGTAAAAGATGTCGTTATCTATGTCCTGTACACTTTTGGGCGCGAGCACATAGGGCATCACGCCCTGTAACATGCCATTTTGAAAGGCGGCGGCCAGTTCGGGGTTGGCTTGCATCATCTGTCCGAGAGGCGAGTTAGGATCGTTTGGCATACCAAAGGCGCCGGACATGGCCTTGGCGCCAAAGTCATTAAAGTTCACCTTAATGGCGGGGTTCCAAACGACATCGCGGTAATGCAGTGAGTGAGCCTTGGTTCTAAAGTCGCCAGTGATTTCAAGGCGGTCTAACGAGGTGTGGCGTTCGGTTTTATCGACGCGGCTATTGAGTTCATCGAGCTCTTCTGTGATATCGGCAAGCTGTTGTTTCAGCTCGGCCATTTTTTGAGTGTCCGCTTGCGTTTCATTGGCGGCGGCAAAGGCTTGGCCGGACATAAACAACGCATTAGCAACCAATATCGAAATGAGTGTAGGTGTACGCATAGGGTTTCTCCCTGAGTGTTCCGTTGGCACAGACTCAAGGTCTGGTGCCAAATTTACCCAACAGGAGACCCTGAGGTGTGCTCCCCATTTTGCTCTTATTGGGCTTTGATTTTTATATCAATGGGTTAACTTGCCGTTGCAGGCCTGCGGTTATCCCTTTGCTTTCGGCTCGGTAGCGATTAACCGCAGGTTTGCGGTTGCTCCGAGTCGGCGGCATGGTCATACAGGAATTGCTGTATATCTTTGAGATCTTGCTCGGTGAGGCCGTTGAATACCTCAGGTTTGAGTTTGTGTTTATCTTTGTCGAAGAAGCGGTCCCACTGGCTCATGGTTTTAGTCATTGGGGTTAGCTCGCCGCCTTCACCACCTTGGCTGTGGCAGGCTTTACATTCTTTTTTATAGAGGTGTTTCCCTTTTTTAGGATTACCCCCTTCGGCGGCATAGGCTTGGAGGCCTAAGCTACTGATTAGCGCGACGGCAATGGCGATCTTAGTTGAAGTTTTCATCATCTCATCCTTTCTTTGTTGTCATTCACATGACTTTGTTGGTGGAATGTGGCTATTGCTTCCACCTTGTGAATAAATTTATCAAAGCTGATGGGATGTTTATTTGAGGTGCATCACTTCCATTAAAAAAATCTAATTGATAAAAATTTCATTGATAAAAATCTAATTGACTGGCGGTGGATTGATTTTGGTGGGCATTTACATTTTTAAAAACAAAGGTTTGTTTTTAAAGCTAAATTAGCTTGTTGTGTAGCAAAGTGGGTTTTACCTAGAAAATGGCTAAAAAACGACAGTGATCGAGTTAACACTTTGTAAAATTTGCAATATCTAAAGTAGCCATTCGAAATGATTTCGTCTGGTTTTCACTGTGTGGGAGTGTGAATATGGCACGATTCTGTACTGCTGCTAGGCGTCGATAACGCTCGACTGATTTCTAAATTTTTTAACGCAGCGGCGACTAGCACACTGCGTTTCACCAATGATTCTGGAGAGATCGCGTCAAGCAAGTCGTTTAAGGTTGCTGGCGTGTCGGCGCTAACACTATCTCACGCACACAGACATTTTGCGGTTGTTGCCAAGCAAATAATGTTGCTGCGGCAACGTTTTCGGGGGCAATCACGCCGCCCATTTGTACTTTCCAATCTTGATAGCCAGCTTTAATAGCATCATCTGTGGTGTGGCTTAAGAGTTCTGTCTCGACCGCTCCCGGTGCTATGGTGATAAGGCGTACATCGTCCATTGCGACTTCTTCGCGGATGTTTTCGGTTAAGGCATGCACGGCAAATTTAGTCGCGCAATAAGCCGCATGGTTTGGGAAGGTCTTACGTCCCGCCACCGAGCCGATGTTGATAATAGTGCCCGTTTTGCGCGCCTTCATTCCGGCTAATACCGCATGAATACCATTGAGCACTCCCATCACATTGATATTGAGCATGCGGCTCCATTCGTTGGGATCTTGGCTATCGATTTGCCCGAGCAGCATGACGCCCGCGTTGTTGATAAGGCAACCCACAGGGCCAAACTGCGCTTCCGCTTGGTTAATGGCAGTCTTGATGGCGTCTGCGTCTGTCACATCGACACCTATGGACAGGCTATTGGGTAAAGCAAAGGCTTGCATTGCCTCAACGCGGCGTGCCAGCAGTAATAGCGGATGCCCTGCGGCGCTAAATTGTTTAGCGATGGCGGCACCTATGCCCGATGAGGCGCCAGTGATCACAACCAGGGGCTGAGTGGTATTTGTCATTTGTTATTCCTATCTTTAGAAACGGTAAATAAGCTTGATTGATGAATGTTTAACTTAATTGTCAGTATAAGTGGCGGTTTTTAGACTGAAAAATACTTATTTCCACTGAATATGATAGGCTTTACCTATGACAGCATGCTGGGAAGACAAGGTGAAGGCAGATGGTAGATCTACGCTTATTGCGGTTTTTTATCGCGATTTATGAAGAAAACAATATTACTGCGGCGGCAACGCGCTGTTATGTTAGCCAACCCTCGCTCTCGACTGGGCTCAAACAGTTAGAGGAGGAGCTTGGCGGCGCTTTATTCGAGCGCAGCAAAAAGGGCGTAAAAGCCTTGGATAGCGCCCACTATCTGTATCCGCTGGCGGTTAAGTTAGTGGAGGAGGCCAGTAAATTACCCGCTCTTTTTATGGCAAAGGCGAGTCGGCAAAAGTTGCGCTTAGCCGTGATGCCCGATCTGAGTCAGCGTCGTCTTGCTGGGTTATTAACTCAAATCAATCAAGCTATTAACCATTTAGATTTAGAGCTGGTGGATTATCAAAGCCCTGCGGATTGTCGGTTAACCTTAGACAGTTTACGCCATGAGGATGAAATCTTTTTTCCCCTGTGGGAGGAGGATTATGTGCTTTGTGTGCCAAGTGAGCATAGGCTCGCGCAGCTCAACCGTATTCGCCCCGAAGAGTTAAGTCAGTACGATTTTATTGAGTGCCCACCCTGCGAGGCGCATCAGCAAACCATAGGCTTACTCGCATGCAGCAATTTGTCACTGAATTTGGTGGCGAAGGCGGAATCTAAGTCTTTAGTGATGTCGCTGGTGCTGGCGGGATTTGGGGTGAGTTTTCTCCCCGATGGATTAATCGAAGATGAGCCACGGCTTAAACAAATTAAATTCGATGGGCCACGCATGTTCCGCCGTATTGGCTTGTGTTATCCATCCCATCAAACCGTAGCGCCTACGCTGGCGACATTGCTGCGGCATTTAACCCAAGCCACGGCTTAAGCCGTGGTTCTTAATCATCGGGTTTGGCCAGGCGGCCAAATCCTAGCATTTAATTGCTTATCCCTTATTCATTGCTCTGTAAGTAAGGCGCTAACTGGGTTTCAATGCGCTCGATTTCGGTCTGGGCATACAAAAGCTCGGATTCCGTTAAACGAGATTGGGCTTGTTGTTGATATAAGAGTTGGTTGCTATTCATGCCGTATTTACCAAAGTGGCGCAGCAGTATGCTCGACCAAATAAAGGCTTGTACCGGTTTATCGATCGACTCATGGCGGTTGATTTCAACTAGGACTTGCATGGCATCTTGGTTGCCCAAGTCGGCGGATTTGCGGTACCAGGTTTCGGCGGTTTGCAGCGCTTCGCGGCTTGGATGTTCCCCTGTGTGAAAGAGTGTCGCCTGATTAAAGTAGTAATAGCTTTGCTGCTCATTTGGGATAGGATGTTGATGCACATAGTTATTACACAGGCTCTGCGCCTCACGGATTTCCAAGGTGCCCAAGTGTTTACTGAGTCTATCGAAGGCAGCTTGATAGTCCGCGTTATGGCTCATGGCCGCTAGTTGGTAGTACATTAAGGCTTTAATCGGTTGGCGCGAGACGCCTAAGCCTGCTTCGTGGATCTTACCTAGGCCGAATAGGGCTTCTTCATGCCATAGGGGAGCCAGTGCTTCAAAATCCGTTTTCGCCCGCTGATAGTCAGAATCATTTTGTGGGTCGAGCAGTCTCAGCTCGGCCCGCGCTAACTTAGCAAAGACGTTGCCTGCGGTGCAGGCCTTCTCTAACCAATGGCGAGCCTTGCCATAGTCGACAGCAAAGTCTTCGCCGTAGAGGAAACGCTTGCCGAGATAATATTGACGGAAATCGTGCTCTGCGGCGGATTCGCTGAGTAGGGCTTCGGCGCGAATAAGATCTTTTGCTCCACCTTGCCCTGTGGCCAGCATATGCCCTAAGTGTTCTTTCGCTAATTCATCACCATAGGCAGCTGATTTCTCAAAGTATTCCCGAGCTTTATTATAGTCGGAGATGACTCGCTCATCGTGCCAGTAGAGCGCACCTAAGTGGTAATAGGCTTCTTGGTATTCTTGTGCTGCGGCTTGTTCGAACCAGTAAATTGCTTGGCTGGCATCGGGATCGAGGAAGGGTTGTCTTAGATACAAGCGTGCGATCTCAAATTGGAACTCGGCTTGTCCTGCTGCTGCATTGGGTTTGAGTTGTTCTACCTGCGCGATTAACTCAGCGGGTGTTTGTGCCTCAGGGGAGAGCAAACTAGGTAGGGTAAGCATGGCTAAATATTGCGGGTCTAATTCGGCCGCTTTTTTATACCAATCATTGGACGCCTTGGCATCGGCGGGCACCTGTGGGAATCGACCCGAATAAAGCTCGGCCAACGCAATGGCCGCAATGGCTAAGCCTTTATCGACGGCTTGATGAATAAAATCTAAGCCCGTGTTGACTTCATCTTGATTGATTAGCGTGAGCCCATGGTTGAGTAGTGCATTGGGTTCGCCCGCGGCAAGCGCCTCGGCTTGAGTTTTCTTTTTTTGGTATTTAGCGAAGAAAATAAACAGTACAATAAAGGCTATAATTATAAGTATCAACAACATAGTATTCCATCACTATTGATAAATGGGGTGCACAGTAAACGAGGTTCCCGCTTAAATTGCAAGCTTACCGCTCGACTTGGGGCGACTGGCTGGGCCAGTGAACCCCTGCGGCTAAGGCTACTTTTCTTGTAAATGGATTTCTCTTACTGGACAAGCCATCTCGATTCCGGCCTGCTTAAGGGCGTGATAGAGGGCTAAGTTCACTTTATATTTATGCTGAAAATAGCTTTGGGTGGGCACCCAATAGCGCACGCCCATTTCAATGCCGATCGCATTAAAACCATTGATACCAATATTGGGGACAGTCTCTTGATAGACATAGGGATTATTAGTTAATAACTCAGTAATTACACTAATAGCCCGCTCAGGATCGGTGTTGTAACTGAGGTTAAATTGGGCCTCGACCAGCTTATTACTGAAGGAGTTATGCAGAATTTCACCGACGATATGTTTATTGGGGATGCTAATTTGCTCGCCTTCCTCATTGGTCAGTATGGTCATGCCTAAGTGAATGCGTTTAACGACGCCGCTTTCGCCTTTGATTTCGATGGTGTTACCCACCACAAAAGGCCGAGTCACAATAATCGTAATGCCAGCGGCATAATTAGACAGCATTCCTTGTAAGGCGAGGCCTGCGCCGAGGGACGCTGCACCTATTGCCGCCACCATAGGGGTAACACTGATGCCGATTTTACCTAGGGCGATGATCCCAACCATAACGATGATCAGAATGCGGATAAAATTGCTGAGAAAATTGCTGAGGGTAATGTCGATATGGTGTTTTTCGAACTGTTTAGCGACTAAACGGGATATTTTACTGGCGAGCCATAACCCTAATAAAAAGATCAGTAAAGCACCGACTAACTGGAAGCTATAGGTCACTAAAAATTCAGTGATGAGTTGATAAACGCCCTGCAGTTGCTGTAATTCCTGATCGAGTCCTGGTGTTATCATGATGATATCCTTGTAATAAATTTAACTGTGCTAGTATAACGCAGAAATCCCACCCAATACTGGTTTGCCATCTACCTGTGAAGCGTATCATGTAATCGCGGTTGATTTGATGAGCCTAACGCATGACTCAGGTATGCTGTCCACTTATCCAATAATGGAGTTGAGTGTTGATGAAAACACGGTTGTTATGTTTGTCTTTTTTGTTTACCCCCATTCTGGCGTTTGCTGCTAGCTATGTGGCTGGTGATGCAATTAATCCCATTTCATTACTCGATCAGCATGATAAAGCGATAAATGTAACTGATGAAACTCAGGTTGTACTCTTTAGTCGTAGTATGAAAGGCGGTGATATTATTAAAGACACTTTGCAGCCTTTAAGTGAGTCGCAGTTTCCACCACATCTGGTTTATGTTGCCGATATTAGCGGTATGCCATCCCTAATTGCTAAGTTTGTGGCCATACCACAAATGCAGGAGCTGCCCTTTGCCATCGGTCTGGATAGGGAAGGTGAAGTGAGCCAGTTATTACCCGATGCTAAAGATATGGCAACCATGATACTGCTCGATAAACGCAATATTTTGGATATCGCCTATTTTGATTCAAGTGAGGCTTTAGGCCAGGCCCTTAAGAAACTCCAAGGGGCGCAGTAGGCGCTAATATTACCTCGATAGTGGGTCAATCATTACCAATTTAGGATGGATGGGCTTGCTTGCGCTCGTCTATCCGTCTTACGCTTTTACGTGTCGTAAAAAATTCACTTTGTATTCTGATTATCAACACAAGTTTACCTTAGGGTTTGTGTGCATAATTATTTGTTTTATAGAGGCTTTTTTAAAGAGGATCTTTCCTTAAAACCTTAAGGAATAAAAAGTTAGTAATTCAGCATAAAAATTCGTTGCGTAAAGTAAAAAAATATCGTTTACTGCGCACGTTTTTAACACTGACTCTCACTCTTTAACGACCTGACCCAAAGGAGACTCTGGCCCAATGAGCCAATTTCAATCTATTGATGTTGCTGATTATTATGATATGGACACATTCAAGCGTATTGAAGCGTTTGCCAAAGACAAAGCAACCCCATTCGTAGTGATCGATACCAGTATCATTGCGAAACAATACGATGACATGGTTAATAGTTTTCCTTATGCCCACGTTTATTATGCAGTTAAGGCGAACCCAGCGGCCGAGATCTTGACCTTATTAAAAGATAAAGGGTCAAACTTTGATATTGCGTCGATTTATGAATTAGATATGGTCACTAAGGTGGGCGTAACTGCCGACCGTGTGAGCTACGGTAATACCATTAAGAAGCGCCAAGATGTGCGTGCCTTTTATGAGCGCGGTGTGCGTATGTATGCATCCGACTCTGAAGCCGATCTGCGTATGATTGCCGAAGAAGCACCGGGTTCACGTATCTATGTGCGTATTCTGACCGAAGGCACAGACACAGCCGATTGGCCACTGTCACGCAAATTCGGCTGCCAGAATGAAATGGCCTATGAACTGTTAGTCTTAGCCCAGGAACTAGGCTTAGAACCCTATGGCATTTCATTCCACGTGGGTTCACAGCAACGTGATATCGGTGCTTGGGATTCGGCGATTGGTAAAGTGAAGAGCATCTTCGATCGTCTGCGTGATGAGCACAATATCACCTTGAAAATGATCAATATGGGAGGCGGTTTCCCAGCGAACTATATTGATAAAACCAATCAATTGGGTGTTTATGCCGAGCAAATTACCCATTTCTTGAAGGAAGATTTCGGTGACGATTTACCGCAAATTATTCTGGAACCGGGCCGTTCATTGATTTCCAACGCGGGTATTTTAGTGTCTGAAGTCGTGCTGATCAGCAAGAAGTCCTACACAGCCTTAGAGCGTTGGGTCTTTACCGATGTGGGTAAATTCTCGGGTCTGATTGAAACTATGGATGAGGCGATCAAGTTCCCGATCTATACCGAGAAGAAAGGTGAATTGGATAAATGCGTGATTGCGGGTCCGACCTGCGACAGTGCCGATATCATGTACGAACACTATAGCTATGGTTTGCCGAATGACCTCGCCATCGGTGACAGAATGTATTGGTTAACGGCGGGGGCATATACGACAACCTACTCGGCTGTTTGCTTCAACGGTTTCCCACCGCTCAAAGATTACTATTTGTAAGGGTTTGGGTTGATAGTAAAAAGGGCGCTTAGGCGCCCTTAGTTTTAGTTTTGTTCGTGGGATTTAAGGATCTGGTAGATCTCTTCTTTTAAATGTAGCTTTTTACTCTTGAGCTCTTTCACCGCAGGGTTGAAATCGCTACCGACTCGTTTTTCCAGTTGTTTTATTTCCTCGTCTAGCTGGTTGTGCTCGCTGAATTTGCGTTGAAAATGAGCATCTTGGGATTTGAGGGTGGAAATTAACTCGCTGTACTCTGGAAACATTGGCGTTCTCCTTGTCGTTACTTACTACACTGCTGATTTCACGTTAACCCTAACCTTATGCAGTAGGAGGAAACGTGATTGAGATCAATGTTTGTCTCCCTTCAGATTAGTCGTAAAAGAGTATTAGATCTAATTGCTTTTAAATCAGTTAATTAAATTACCATAAGCTTAGTCTACGGTGTGCAAGTCGATCTGGCTCACACTTTCTCCTGCAGAATTCAGACTGCCATCCAGAACCGTGGAAGATTTGCTATCTTTGTGATCAGACGATAATAGTTTTAGTAATTACATTACGACTAAACAATTACTTCTTGCCGATAATTCTGTGATCAAGTTAACCTTCACCGCTTCGATACTAGGTTAAAGTCGATTTTATAAGAATTTAATTATCAAAAATGAAAGGGGTTTTCATAATGGCTGATGTATTTCATTTAGGTTTGACCAAAGCGATGCTCGACGGTGCAACCTTGGCAATTGTGCCGGGCGATCCTGAGCGTGTAAAACGTATTGCCGAGTTAATGGATAATGCGACTTTCCTTGCTAGCCACCGCGAGTATACGAGCTATTTAGCCTATGCCGATGGTAAGCCTGTGGTCGTTTGCTCAACGGGTATTGGCGGTCCATCAACATCTATTGCAGTAGAAGAACTGGCACAATTAGGCGTGAATACCTTTTTGCGCGTAGGGACTACAGGTGCGATTCAGCCTCAAGTGAATGTGGGCGATGTGATTGTGACCCAAGCCTCAGTGCGTTTAGATGGCGCTAGCCTACACTTTGCACCTATGGAGTTCCCAGCGGTGGCAAACTTTGAATGTACCACGGCTATGGTTGCCGCGTGTCGTGATGTGGGCGTAGAGCCACACATTGGTGTTACAGCGTCTTCCGATACTTTCTACCCAGGCCAAGAGCGCTATGACACTGTCACTGGCCGTGTGACGCGCCGTTTTGCGGGCTCAATGAAAGAATGGCAAGAAATGGGCGTGCTGAACTATGAAATGGAATCGGCGACACTCTTCACTATGTGTGCGACTCAAGGTTGGCGTGCTGCCTGTGTTGCCGGTGTGATTGTGAACCGTACCCAGCAAGAAATCCCCGATGAAGCGACGATGAAAAAAACCGAAGTCAGTGCGGTTTCTATTGTGGTTGCTGCGGCGAAAAAACTGCTCGCTTAATCTTATTAAGCTTGGCGGCACTCCCCTGCAAAGCGAGTGTTAAAATATAGCAAAGGTGCCTAAGGGCACCTTTGCTATTTTCGACTTAAGGTGATGTAGTATCGATTAGAAATGGTATTGGGCGATCACTGAGTAAGTGTCTTGATCGACGCCTTTCACACCGTATTTATTGGTCCACAGATCGTATTCGATACCGACCAACAGTTTGTTGGCTTTGTGCTCACCAAACAGGCTCTTGCCTAGGTCATATTTTAACTGTGGATTAAAGTGGAAGTTCTCTTCATAGCCGTTATTGTCGCTGGCAAATACCCAGTCGATAAAGCCGTCCAATACGATATTGGCGGAACCAACGGGAATGTCGATACGAAATACTGGGGTGAACTGCCAGCCGTCACTCTGGTTACCGGTACTCATGGCATCGCGGCGGTAAGTGTTGAAGTTTAAGTAAGTGAAGTAAGGCACGGCTAAATCGATACCTAGGCCGTACAACAGGCTATGAACTGGGCCTTCACCTTCTTCGTAGGTTAATGCCAGCGACAGATCTGTCACTGGTCCAAAGGCGATTTTCTCTCCGAGGATTTTGCTGGCGCTAAAGCGTGGCGATATTTCGCCATAGGTGGTGCTTTCAACGCCGTTGTTGTTGCCTTTGAAGGTGATAAAATCTTGGAAGGCAAACCAATCACCGTATTTCCATGCACCAGCGGTTTCGAGTGTGACAGTGGCTTGTTTGTCCGATGGAGCCAAGTCGTAGTCTTCGCCATAAAGGGCGGTTGCACTGAAATCCCACCACTGTACTAAGTCACCAGCAAACGCTTGAGGAGAAAGCATTAATGCTAGACATAGGCATGTTTTTTTCATTGTTATTTCCTGTTGTAGGGGTTGAAGCTAAATAAGGTTGTACTCAGTTCCTGCTCTGTGAACAGTGCGGCAAAGCGACTCAGGCTTAGTGGCTTGAATCTGCTGTGGCAGAGAGCTCGGTAAAAAGTGCGGGCAATATATGCAAAAATTTACAATTATTCAAAGTTTTTATCGAATGTTGTTGTGAAAATCACATAATCATATTGCCGATTTAAATGAGTTTAATCTATTGATTTTTGTTGATTATTTTATCTCTGCGTTATTTTTTGTTGATGTTTTTAGCTAACATTTTGAATTGATTGTGCTTAATTTTAGAACAGAAAAGCCCACTTTTTACCATAACGCAATTTACTCCCTTAGTGAGCCTCAGTTATTTCCCTTGATGTCGTTTTTATCGGCGGATAAATTTACGACATATTATGTCGCATATCTGTTATTCAGCTGCTATAGTGCTGCACAGGATGCTCTCATTTCAGGGGGGAAATATGGAGTTTTCAAATCCAATTATAGTGTGGGCGCTCATTGGGCTGATCCTGATGCTTGCCGAACTCGTTGTGCCAGGTGGTATAGTTGTGTTGCTGGGCGCGGCTTGCTTAGTCGTTGCGGGCGCATTAGGTATCGGGCTAGTGGACGGGGTAGTGCAGAGCATGACTCTGTGGTTTATTTCGGCCATTGTTTTGCTGTTAGCCTTCAGACAAGTGACTCAAAAACTCGTCGGTGGTGATTCCCATGTGGATAACACCGATGAAGAACTCGATATCTACAATCAAATCGCTCGTGTTAAACAAACCATAGGCCCAGGACAAACTACGGGTCGAGTCGAGTTTCAAGGGAGCGAATGGCCCGCCCTCGGCGATGGCAGTATTATTACGGTGGGCACTGAAGTCCGAGTTATTTGTCGTGAAAACATTGCCCTCGTGGTTGAGCCTGTTATTCAGGCAACTTCTCAAAACTAAAGGATGAGTCTATGTTTCTGTTTACCTTAGTTATTTTGTTTTTCCTCTTTATTCTCTATAAGTTGATGCTGATTGTGCCTATGCGTGAGGTGCACGTTATCGAGCGTTTAGGGAAATTCCGTACCGTGTTACAACCGGGATTCCATTTCTTAATCCCTTTCTTCGATCGCGTCGCATATAAACACGATACCCGCGAGCAAGTGCTCGATGTGCCGCCACAGAGTTGTATTTCCAAGGATAATACCCAGCTTGAGGTGGATGGTTTGGTTTACCTCAAGGTGATGGACGGTAAGCTAGCCAGCTATGGTATTGAGAACTACCGTAAGGCTGCAGTCAATCTTGCGCAAACCACTATGCGTTCTGAAATCGGTAAATTGACCTTAAGTGAAACCTTCTCCGAGCGTGACCGCTTAAATGAATCCATAGTACGTGAGATTGATAAGGCTTCTGAGCCTTGGGGGATCAAGGTCTTACGTTATGAAATTCGCAATATTACGCCATCGCGCCATGTGATCCATACCCTAGAGAAGCAGATGGAAGCCGAGCGTCGTAAGCGTGCCGAAATCACCTTAGCCAATGCGGAAAAGGCGGCCATGATCAATATGTCCGAAGGCGAGCGCCAGGAGGCGATCAATATTTCAGAGGGACAAAAACAGAAGCGGATTAACGAAGCCAAAGGTACGGGGCAGGAAATCGCCATCATTGCCAAGGCGAAGTCGGAGGGGATGGCGATGATCTCCCAAGCCTTAGCGGTTAACGGGGGAAATGATGCGATGAATATGCTGCTAAAAGAGCAGTTTATCGCCCAAGTCGGCAAAATCCTCAGCGATGCGCAAGTGTCAGTCGTTCCCGCTGAAATGGCGAAGTTAGAAGGTTTCTTCGAAGGGATGGAACAAGTCACTCAAACCGTGAGTGGCCAACATTCTGTTAATAAAGGAGCGCGTTAATGAATATCCCACTCGATACCGATTTAGCTGTGATGGCTATTTGGGGACTCATTTTTGCCATATTCGTGATTAAACTGTTCCAATCGATTCGCTTAGTGCCGACTAAATCGGCCTATATCGTCGAGCGTTTGGGTAAGTATCACAGTACCTTAGATGCGGGTTTCCATACGCTGATCCCCTTTGTCGATAAAGTTGCTTATATCCATGACTTAAAAGAAGAAACTATCGATGTACCACCTCAAGAGTGCTTCTCGAGTGACGAAGTGAATGTGGAAGTCGATGGGGTGATTTATATCTCTGTCACCGATCCTGTTAAGGCGAGCTACGGCATCACCGACTATCGTTATGCGGCAATTCAACTTGCGCAGACTACGACTCGCTCTGTGATTGGTACTTTAGATTTAGACAGAACCTTCGAGGAACGTGATGTGATCTCCGCTAAAGTGGTCGAAGTGCTCGACCAAGCGGGTGCTATGTGGGGGATCCGTGTACACCGTTATGAGATTAAAAATATCACCCCACCCGAAACCGTTAAAAATGCGATGGAAATGCAAGTCAACGCCGAACGTGAGCGCCGTGCATTACTGGCAAAGAGTGAAGGTGATAAGCAGAGTAAGATTAACCGCTCAGAAGGGATAAAGGCCGAAACAGTCAATCGCTCTGAGGGTGAAATGCAGCGCCGTATTAACGAGGCCGAAGGTAAGGCGGAGGAGATTTTAACCCTATCGCGGGCAACGGCTGAGTCTATTGAGCGTTTAGCGACAGTGATTGCCGCGCCAGGTGGCCATAATGCACTGCGTATGCAGCTGGGTGAGCAATATATGAAACAACTCGATGGCTTAAGCCATAAGAGCAGCCGAGTGGTGTTACCCGGTAATATGGTCGATTTCGATTATTGGATGAATAGCATAGGGTTAAAAGAGAAAAGCAGTAAGGAATAACACTTACCACAGCTCTGAGTTTAGCTTTCGCTAAAAGGCCAAATACCGAGGTATTTGGCCTTTTGCTTAAGCGAATCGCGATTACTTCAGCGCATAGCTATTACTTGGCAATCGCCAAGATCTGGCAGCCATTGATCCCGGCATTTTGCAGCACATGGCGTTTACGCTCCGCCTCACGTCTGGTTTCGTAAGGTCCTAGGGCCACTTTATACCAAGTGCCTGTGGTGCCTTCGATTTGCCTTACCTGCGCCTCTAAACCTTGAAAGGCAATGACAGCCTTCATCTGATTAGCTTGGGATTCCTGACGGAACGAAGCACACTGCAATTGATATTGCTGTGGTGTACGGCTTGCCACAACATCGGGAATATCCACCTCAACGTGCTTGTTTTCAAGCTCGTTCAAATAGGTCCACTCTTCCTTGGGTTGTGGCGGCAGAGCATTGGGATCTTTTTTAGGTACCACAGCAATCGCGGGTTCATCAACGGGAACACTCACTGGAACACTAGTCGCTTGTCGTTCGGTTTCCTTTACCTTAGGCGTTAGCGTTGCCGCGGGTTCCTGTGCTTTAGCGCGTGGCTCAGTTTTTACGGTCGCCGCCTCCAGGGGGGTCTGTTTGGCCGTGTCCTTGATGCTCCAAAGAAAATAGCCAAAACAGCCCACGGCGATAAAGGCAAACAGGATTAACGCTATAGGCAGCTGTCTGCGAGGTGGCGCTTTTTTGGTTGTAGGCCGTGCTCGCGTTGCGCGAATAGGGCGCGGTTTAGCGCCCGATTGCGGTCTTCTGTTGGCGTAGTCGCGATTACTCATGGCTTACATCCGTTCTAGGGTTTCGATACCTAGTAGATTTAGGCCCTTTTGCAGGGTGCGAGCCGTCAGTTGTGATAGCAACAAGCGGCTATCGCGTTGTGCATCATTATCGGCGGCAAGCACTGGGCAAGCCTCGTAGAAGCTGGAGAATGCGCCCGCTAATTCATAGAGATAACCACATAATACGTGTGGCTGGCCTTTATCTACCACGCGATTAAGGATTTCACCAAACTGCGCCAGTTTGTTACCTAGGTCCTTCTCTTTTTCATGCTCGAGCACGATAGTCGCTTGGCTTAAATCCACGTCGGTTGCCCGTTTAAAGATGCCAGCTACACGGGTGTAGGCGTAGAGCAAGTAAGGCGCGGTATTGCCTTCAAAACTGAGCATTTGCTCGAAGCTGAAGATGTAATCGCTGGTACGGTTTTTCGATAAATCGGCGTATTTCACCGCGCTAATACCCACCACTCGGGCGATTTCTGCCAGGGTGACTTCATCCATATCGGGGTTTTTGCTGCGAACGAGATCCAGCGCGCGGGTATTGGCTTCCTCTAACAAATCCACCAACTTGACTACGCCGCCTGTGCGGGTCTTGAATGGGCGACCATCTTCACCATTCATAGTGCCGAAGCCTAAGTGCTCTAGTGACATATCCTCGCGAACAAATTTAGCCAATTTAGCCAGGCTAAAGACTTGCTGGAAGTGCAGCGCTTGGCGTAAATCCACAAAGTACAGCACGCGGTCTGCCTTGAGCACGCTCGAGCGGTAACGCATTGCTGCTAGGTCGGTCGTGGCATATAAGTAACCCCCATCGGCCTTTTGAATGATCACGGGCAGGGCTTCACCTTCCTTATTGCGGAAGGCTTCTTGGAATACCACTTTGGCGCCGTTGCTTTCGGTCAATAAACCTTGGGCATCTAAATCTTTTACGACCTGTTCTAAATCGGCGTTATAGGCACTTTCACCGTGCACATCGGCGCGAGTCAGACTCACACCTAAACGGGCGTAGACTTCATGGCAGTGGCTTAAGGAAATGTCGTTAAATTCGCGCCACAGTTTGTTGCAATAGGCATCGCCCGATTGCAGTTCGACCACAAGTTGGCGTGCGCGGGTGGCAAACTCTGCCGATTCGTCGAAGCGCAGCTTGGCTGCGCGGTAAAATGTTTCTAAATCAGAGAGTTCAAGCTGAGCCTGCTCGCCATTTTGGGCGCGCAGTTCTTCCATATAGGCCAGCAGCATACCAAACTGAGTACCCCAGTCGCCCACATGATTTTGGCGGATAACCCTGTGGCCCAAAAACTCTAGGGTGCGCACTACGCTGTCGCCAATGATGGTCGAACGTAGGTGGCCTACGTGCATCTCCTTGGCAAGGTTGGGTGAAGAGTAATCCACCACAATGGTTTGTGGCTTTGGTAATTTAATCCCTAAATGCTCGTCCTGGATTGCGGCCTGTAATTGGTTAGCTAAGGCACTGTCATCGATGAAGAAGTTGATAAAACCAGGGCCAGCGATTTCGACTTTTGCCACATAAGCAGAGGCGGGCAGGTTGTCGATGATCAACTGGGCTAACTCGCGGGGATTTTTACCCGCCGCCTTGGTCAGCATCATGGCTAAGTTGGTTGCTAGGTCGCCATGGCTCTTATCCTTGGTTCGATCTACTTGAATGCGCGCTTCAAAATCAGCCGGCAAAATGCCTTGTTGTTTAAAGGATTCGAGTGTTTGTTCAAGTAATGATTGGATATGTGATTTCATGGATTAATTAGCTACTAACTTTAAGAGTGAATACAGGGAATAACCGCATATTTTAGCCGTTTGTGGTGCTTAATTGCTATCTTCCCAAGGACTTTTTATCAAATGGCGCTGAAATATTTATCAAATAACCTAGCTACAACAGATCCTGCGGATCCCGATCTAGGCTCCAGCGGCAACGCTTGGCTTCGGGGAGTTGTTCGATAAGGGGATGAATGCGTTCAAACTCCTGTTGCAAGCGGTGGCGATTTTTGGCTTGAAACATTAACTGGCGGCGGAATTTTCCCGCTTTTTTATCGAGTGGTGCGGGCAGCGGGCCTATGACCTCAAACTCTTTATCCTGGGGCAATAGGGCGGCAAAGGCATTGAGAAAGTTATCGGCATCTAAGGCTGAATGGGCCTCGGCGCGCACTAACACCATATGCCAAGCCGGTGGCAATAATGCCTGTTGTCGCTCTTTGAGTTGGCTGCGGGCAAACTCACCGTAACCTCGATGCAGCAAGTCCCTTAAAATAGGATTGTCGCTTTGGTGGGTCTGCAGTAACACAGTGCCGGGTTTACTGGCGCGGCCGGCTCGCCCTGCGACTTGGGTATAGAGCTGGCCAAAGCGTTCCGGTGCCCTAAAGTCGGCACTAAAGAGTGCCCCATCCACATCCAGTAACCCCACTAGGGTGACGTCGGGGAAATGGTGCCCTTTGGCAAGCATTTGAGTGCCGACGAGGATCTTATATTCCCCCTTATGAATGGCGGTTAAATGTTTTTCAAGGGAACCTTTGAGCCGAGTGGTGTCCCTATCGATGCGCACTACGGGATATTGGGGAAACTCTTGCTCTAATGCCTGGGCTAACTGTTCAGTGCCTATGCCTTGGCCCATCAGCATAGTGCTGCCGCATTTATGGCATTGCTTGGGAATGGCATATTGGTTGCCGCAGTGGTGGCAGCGAATTTCTCCAAGGGATTGATGCACTGTGAAAAAGGCATCACAGCGGTCACATTCATGGAGATGACCACACTCGTGGCAAAGCAGGGCGGGGGCAAAACCACGGCGATTTAAAAACAGCAATACCTGATTACCCGCATCTAAATGGGCGCGGATTTCATTGATCAGTGGTGCCGACATGCCCGCCTTCAAGGGTAAATTTTTAATATCTATGATCCCTTGCCGGACTTTTTTGGCGGCGCCAGCCCGTTCACCAAGCTGTAAGTGCTGATAGCGACCGCTTAAGGCATT
Organism: Shewanella sp. CG12_big_fil_rev_8_21_14_0_65_47_15; assembly: GCF_002783505.1. Classification (GTDB taxonomy): domain Bacteria; phylum Pseudomonadota; class Gammaproteobacteria; order Enterobacterales; family Shewanellaceae; genus Shewanella. The sequence continues at coordinate 83,925 of NZ_PFGL01000053.1, read as the reverse complement.
TTGTAGACTTTCGAGTGAGGGGGTGGCCGAGCCTAAAATCACGGGAATAGCTTCTAAGTGTCCGCGCATGACGGCTAAGTCGCGGGCGTGGTAGCCGATACCTTCCTGCTGTTTAAAGCTGCTGTCGTGTTCTTCATCGAGAATGATCACCCCAGGAAACGCCATAGGGGTGAAGAGGGCCGAGCGGGTGCCAATGATGATGGCGGCTTGGCCGCAGCGAGCCTGTCGCCAGGCTTCGAGGCGTTGATTATCGGTTAAACCTGAGTGTAACACCGCGACATTGACCTTAAAGCGGCGCTTAAAACGATTGATAGTCTGTGGCGTCAGACCGATCTCTGGCACTAAGATCAGAGCCTGCTTACCCTGTTTGAGTATTTCTTCGAGCACCGCTAAGTAGACTTCGGTTTTACCCGAACCGGTAATGCCCTCTAGCAGGGTGCAGTGGTATCCTTGCTGCTGATTGAGAATAGTGACGGCTACCGCTTGCTCTTTATTGAGTCTGTGGGGTGTTTCATCCAGTTCTAGCTCGGTGCGCCAATTAAGATTAAGCTCGGCGAGCTTTTCGTGACGTTCAATCCAGCCTTTCTCTTCTAGGGCTTTTAAGGCGGTTTTACTGATCTCTAAACTGATGAGATCCTCCTGAGTTAAACTGGCCAACTTGAGTGAATCGAGCAGTTTCTTTTGGGCGGGCGCGCGTTTAATGGTTTCTGGCGCGATATTTTTTCCGACCTCGGTGAGTTGCCAGTAGTGGATGGTTTGCGGCGCGGCATCTATTCCTTTACGTAGGGCGACGGGCAGCGCCTGAGTGAGCATTTGTCCCTGGCTGCAAAAGTAGTATCTTGCTGCCCATAGGGTTAATTTATAAAGGGATTCTGGCAGTAAAGGCGTATCGTCAATAAACTCGATAACAGATTTAATTTGCTTGGGTTCTAGGTTGCAGCTATCTGTTATTGCTGTGACTAGCCCGATAAGTTGCTGGCGACCAAAGGGTACCTTAACACGCACACCGATGTGGGGAGCTTGTTGGTAGGTCGCAGGAACGCGGTAACTGAAGTTTTGCCGCATAGGCACAGGTAAGGCAACTTCAACAAACAGTGACATATGCTGGGCGAGTCTTAAGTGGGAATGGGGTTTAGTGTACTCAGCACGGCTGGCGAGGGCTAGTCCTAATGACGGTTTATCCATGGATAGTTGAGAGTAAGTAAATGACTAAAATAGCGAAATCATTAGGACTGCTTGCCTTGATGTACAGCGTTGCTACTGTGGCGCAGGTATCCCATGTGAGCATTAATAGCCGGATGTTTGAGTTGGGGACTTATCCTAAGATGCGGCTGAATGTGATCACCGATAATCAGGATATGACGCGTCTAGAGTTTGTGGTGCATCAGTCCACGGGTGAAGAAAAGTTGATGGCGCAGCAGCTTAATCGCTTCCTGATTTTGCTGACTGGGGTCGAGGATGTTACCGATCCTAAGGCGCTGCTGTTGGTGCGGGAATATCGCGTCGATCGTTGGTTTGAGGTGAAGAGTCTGCCAGTATTCGGGGCGGATAAAGTGCCTGAGCCCCAAGTGGCAGAACCTAAATTTACCCCTAATCCTACGGTTAAAACCACTCAAACGGCTAAGCCTGTGGTCGGTAGCACAGCTAACATTGTCCATACTGGCGCAGACTCAACCGCAATGACTCCCACTGTCGCTGCTATTCCCATAGCCACTCCAACTGCACATACAGATACGACCAATCCCGCCCCAAGGGCTAAGGGGCAAAGTACATTAATGGATGCGCCAACCACTCCCAATGCCAAGCCGAGTCCGTCTACTGTACTGGCATCGGAGGAATGTGTGCTCAATTATGCCGCCAACGAGACCCTGTGGCGCATTGCCAATCGCTACGCAGCCGAATGGGAACTGAATATGTACGGTGCTATGTTGGCGATTTATGATGCGAATCCTAAAGCCTTTGCTAAAAATAAAATCAATGCCCTAAAGAAAAATGTGACGCTCTATTGCCCTTCTAAGGAGATGTTGATGCGCTATGCAGACGCCGGGGAAGCCAAGGTAATATTTGAAGGTAAAAACGGTGGCTAAATAGCCGTTTTAAATTGTAGGTTACTTTATAGGCCACAGGGTATCGGTAAGCTGGCTCTCGGCGCCATGGTGAGCATCGCATCGCGATACGCTGCGAACGTGAGCCATGGAGGGCGAACTGGCTTTTGTGTATAGATACATTTGGCGCGCTGGAACCCTTGAGGAGCGTTTCTTGTGAGATCAATAGCTGGCGTGCCTGCGTCGAATACCCTGTGATGTCGCATAATGAGGGCCAATTATCTAGGGCATGAATAAGAGGACTATAATCCGTGAAACGCTCAGATAATCTACTTGTATCCGCCGTGGTGATACTGTACCATTCTGCGCCCTAAACATATTGTTATTAACATGCATGTGGTGTCCGACTACGGGTTGGAAGAGCGACATGGCCTTACACTTTTGAGGTAACCCCAATGAAACCAGGTATCCACCCAACATACGCTATCATCACTGCAAACTGTACTTGTGGTAACGTGATCAAAGTAAACTCTACTGCTGGTAAAGATCTGCACTTAGACGTATGTGGTGCTTGTCACCCATTCTACACTGGTACACAAAAAGTTGTTGATACTGGCGGTCGTATCGACAAATTCAACAAGCGCTTCGCAGTGCTTGCAAAGAAATAATTGCGATTGCAATGTTTCTAGAAAAGGCGCCTATGGCGCCTTTCTGCTTTCTGTCATTTGCCGAACTGCTTTATTTACGCCTATCTTAATACTTATGTTAAATACCTATCTGGTACGACTTCACTCAATTAATCGTCAACTTATTGCGTATTGCGAGTTCAAGTATGTAATTCGACTTATTTATAGCAATTATCTATAAGATAAATACGCTAGCCGACATATATTGTAATTTAACCAACATTTTTGAGATTAATTCGCTACAACTTGCGCTATAACTACAAAATATATGTTTGTTTCCTACAAAATATATTAAGAAATGTAGCTTTATTATAGGAGATAAGTTTATAAAACTAAGCTTAGAGGGGGTATTTGAAGGCTAAAGTGAAATTTCTGAATCTCTTATTTAAAAATTCCCCTTATTGGCGTATCTTACCTCGACCAGCCAGACTATTAACATCACCCTTTGGTGAGACTAGATGTGTGTTGGTAGGCCTTACTCTCATAAATTATAAATGTCGCATTTCAGGATTTTAAAATGTCGGATATTCGTCAACAAGCGCTCGATTATCATGAATTCCCCGTTCCAGGCAAAACTGCAGTTTGCCTTACCAAACCTGCTGAAACGAGTCACGATCTCGCCCTTGCCTATAGCCCTGGTGTGGCTGAGCCTGTGCGCGAAATTGCCGCTAATCCTGACAATGCATACCGTTACACCAATAAGGGCAACACGGTCGCGGTTATTACCAATGGCACTGCGATTCTGGGTTTAGGCAATTTAGGTCCCTTGGCATCTAAACCTGTGATGGAAGGCAAGGCGTTACTATTTAAGCATTTCGCCAATATCGATTCGACGGATATTGAAATCACCCATAATACACCCGAAGAGTTTATTAACACGGTTGCGGCCATTGCCGATACTTTCGGTGGTATTAACCTCGAAGACATCAAAGCTCCAGAATGCTTTGTGATTGAGCGTGAGTTGATTGAGCGCTGCAAGGTACCCGTATTCCATGATGATCAACACGGCACGGCAATTGTGACCGCGGCGGGTATGATCAACGCACTGGAAATTCAAGGTAAGCTGATTAGCGATGCCATATTTGTCTGTATGGGTGCCGGCGCTGCCGCTATCGCCTGCATGACTATGCTGGTGAAGTGTGGTGCGAATCGCGCCAATATTTATATGTTAGACACTAAGGGGGTTATTCATTCTGGCCGTACTGATCTGAATGAATATAAAGCTCTTTTTGCCAATGATACCGATAAACGTACGCTGCAGGATGTGATTAAAGGTGCGGATGTCTTTTTAGGTCTCTCTGGTCCTAATGTGATTGGCGCCGACGACGTTGCTATGATGGCCGACAAGCCAGTGATTTTTGCCTGTTCTAATCCAGATCCTGAGATCAAGCCTGCACTGGCCCACGCGATCCGCAGTGATTTGATTATGGGAACTGGCCGCAGCGATTACCCTAACCAAGTGAATAATGTGCTGTGCTTCCCGTTTATTTTCCGCGGTGCCTTAGATGTGCGAGCCTCTTGCATCAATGATGAAATGAAGATCGCCGCCGTGCATGCGATTGCCGCATTAGCGAAAGAACCCGTTCCTGCGAGTGTGCTTAAAGCCTATCCTAAGGTCAGTTCGTTAAGCTTTGGCCCAGAATATGTGTTGCCAAAACCAATGGATCCACGCCTATTGCCTCAGGTTGCCCGCGCCGTAGCGCAGGCGGCCATTGACTCTGGCGTTGCGGCGATTCCAACTCTGCCGCAATATGCCGATTAAGTAAAAATGATCTATTCAAAAAGAGGCTAATTAGCCTCTTTTTGTTTTTTAGCGAGTATGAAAACCCTTGGTTGCCTTTTGGGTTATGCTACTGAATAATCAGGGGGAGCATTTGTTGAACTCGTGTTAAGAGTGCACCGATAATTATAATAATTCTGCAGGATAGCGGATCGATGAAATTCACTCGAATATTAACTACAAAATTAACCAGTTTTTGGTTGATGTCCTTGGCTGCTATCGCCTTTGTATTCTTACTCAGCGCCATGATGGGCTTTGTGCAGTTGACCTATAAGTTTCAACAGCAAAAAGTGTCCGAACTCGAATCCATGCTCGTTAACCATTACCATACCCAGCCCGATTGGGAGCTGGAGTCTTGGTTGCCGCCTATGCTACTGGCCTATAATGCCGTTGACTTTCGTTTAACACTGAACGACGACGTGTTATTTGCCTATAAAGGCAATGTATTAGCCCAAAATGCTATGGTGTATAACCATCTTCTCGACCCCGCGGGGCTGAGGATGACACTTACCCTGCCGCAGCCCTTTGCACATTACAGTGTCAGTTGGTATGAAATCTTGATCCTAGGGGTTGGTCTATTAGCTGTAATAGCTTTGGTCCGCTTGGGTTATTCTTGGTTTTCCCAACAATTGGATGGCATAGAAGAACTTGCCGAGCGCAGTCGTTTGATCCTGCTGGGTAAACACGAGCAGGCACTGGCGACGCCGGGAAAGGGTAGGCCTAGGCTCATTAATCGTGCGCTGACGAAACTGCTTGAAGAATTGCAGGACGCTCAAAAAGAGCGTGGCCGTTTCGATAAGTTTATTCGTTCCAATACCTTCCTCGATGCTGAAACTCGCATAGGTAATCGACTGTTCTTAAATAATCGCCTCGATGCCTTAAGCAATGACCAAGGCATGGTTGCCCACGGGGTCATTTATCTATTGGAGATGGATGATTTAGATCTGCTGCAGCAGGCTAAGGGTGAGCAAGTGGCAAAGGATCTGCTCAGCGCCACAGTCAATGGCATTAGCCAGATCCTACAAAGCCTGCCAAACAGTATTTTTGCCCGCCGTTCCCACAATCAGTTTGCCATAGTCGTGCCGCAAATCTCGTTAATAGAGGCCGATCAGCTCGCCAGTAAGCTGTTGAAGGTTTGCCTAAGTCAGCCCCTGCCCGATGTGGAAAATAGCGATAATTTCTTCCACTTAGGCTGCGCCTATTTTACTGCGGGTGATAATGCGGCCCAGTTGATCGACGAGGCCGACATGGCACTGCGCGCCGCGCAATTACAGGGGAACAGTAATTGGTTTATGTACGATAAGGGAGCCATAGATGAAGAGTTTGCCAAGGGCTCTGTTCGCTGGCGCAGCTTTTTAGAAAACGCCCTAGTACAACGGCGTTTTTATCCCTTTAGACAGCCCATTATCGATTCCGATGGCATTGAGCACCATAGGGAAATCTTTACCCGTGCGCGGGATAATCAAGGTGCATTAATCCGTGCCACGCTCTTTATTCCAATGGCAAATAAATGTGGATTAATGCCGCAGATTGAGCGGCAGATGATTGAGCGTGTCTTGGCTTTACTGAGTAACGTACAGCCTGCAAACCAAGTTTATAGCGTGAATTTGAGCTTAGACTCCCTAATGAGCCGCGCTTTTACCCAATGGCTAAAAACCACTCTGCTGGAATATCGCCACCTTACACCTCAACTGATTTTTGAAGTCTCCGAAGACATAGTTATCCATCATCAAGAAAAGCTGCAGCCTAAGCTCGATATGATACGTAAGATGGGCGCTCGCCTCTGTGTTGACCATGTGGGCCAACAGGTCGTTGGGACTTACTATATTAGAGAATGTCACTTCGATATGATTAAGTTGCACAGATCCATAGTGCGTCATATTCATTTACGCCCAGAAAATCAATTGTTTATTCGTAGTTTAATCGGTGGTCTGTATCGCACCGAAGTGCAAGTGTGCGCCGAGGGCGTTGAAGTATTTGAAGAGTGGCAAACCCTGCAGATCCTAGGGGTAGGTATGGCCCAAGGCATGTATTTTAGTGATCCTATTGAGGCCTAGTCAAAGGGGAGGATTTTGACGAACTCTTGTGATCCTAGTGGAAGATTAGGCTTGATTTGGCGTATTTCTCTATAAAATTCACAGATTAGCGGCTAGACTAGCCTGTGCCAAAATTATGACGGTGGATTTGATGAGCTCCCCATTTGCATTACAACGTCTCATGAACCATCGTTTTTCAGGTTGTTTGGGTATAAACAGTAGCGAACTCGTGACTCTAGCTTTTCAATTCATCAGGTTATAGGCATTTTTATGGATAAAAGACTCATTAGTCGATTAGCCTTTTGGCAGAAGAAAGCGACATCAATAGATCTCGGTGTCTATGTCTGTCCTGATAAGCTATGGGTATACGCTCCCGCCACCGACAATCTGGCGCAACAATGGCTATCATTTGAGCTGCAAAATGAGCAATGGCAAACGGCCTTTGCGGCCCTCGCCCGTACCTTCCCAAATGCTCGGCTGCAAATTGTACTGGTGAGCAGTTGTTACCAATTATTAGTCGCCGATAAACCCAATGTAAATGCCGAAGAACTGCCCCAAGCACTGCTGTGGTCAATCAAAGATATGGTGACTATTCCAGTGCCGCAGATCCACTTAGATTATTTTGAGTCGCCGCTACCAAGCAATAAAATCAGTGTCGTAGTGGTGGCAAAAGATTATGTCGTCAACATAGTACAAGCCATTAACTCACAAGGACTTAGCGTTGCCGGGATCAGTATTGAAGAGTTAGTTATGACTAACCTATTTATCGATGACAACCAGGCGCGCCTCATTGTCAGCCACCATACTGGACAGGAATTGCTCCTGACCGTGGTTAAGCAAGGCCAACTCTATATGCAGCGCCGGGTCCGTGGCTTTATGCAACTGGATAAAACCGACGTCGATCAACTTCATTATGGTCTTGCCGATAATCTCAGCTTAGAAATTCAACGTTCGATGGATTATTTTGAGAGCCAGCTCAGGCAAGCGCCAGTGGCCTCTATCGAATTATTGGCCGATGGTGCCGTTGATGCGTTAGCTAAGTTAGTTTCGGCAAACTTTAATCAAGCCGTTAATGTCATCGATAAAAGCGCTGTCGGGGCTCGAATGGCGGAATTAGCCTTTAGTGAATTTTCCCGAGGTGCCGAGTGATGAAATCCAGGGTCAATTTATATTCTGCAACATTACTCCCGCCTGAGCAGAGGCTCACCTTTGCAAGATTAATGGCCTATGCCACAGGGTTGATTTTGCTCTGTGTTATTGTGGGGGCCTACGGCTACTGGCAATTGAGTCAATCCGAATTTGCTTTGCAACAAGCCAGCAGTCAAAAACAACGGCTCGATCAACAAAAGCTTGAACTCGAAGCACAAATTGCCGCTCGCAAACCCGATCCCGCCTTAGTGGCACGGGTCGATTTGGAGTCTCAGCAATTAGCGTTAAAACAATTGCTAATGAGTGAACTCGCGGTGCGCTCATCCCTCACGAGTCGAGGCTTTGGTCCTGTGCTTAAGGAACTAGCCACAGTTTCCGATGCCAGTGTTTGGCTAAGTCGTATCACCATTAATGAGCAACATTTTATGTTTGAGGGTTTTGCCGATCATCCACAGAGTATTCCTTTGTGGGTTGGCAAGCTAAAGACGACCAGCACATTGAAAGGACAAGCATTTTCTTCTATGACAATGGATCGCGGTGAGGATAAGCCGTTAGCGTTTACGCTAACGAGCGACATGCCAGTGGAGTCCACTCGATGAAAGCGATATTCAAGAGCTTAGGCCAGAAGTTTGATGTACTGAGTCGGCGTGAGCGGGTGTTGATAGCGGTCGCGCTACTCGTATTGTTGGGTATGTTGGGCTTTATGCCATTAGAATCACTGTGGAAAAATCACAGCAGCATAGCCCAGCAACTCAAGACCCTTGAACAGGAAAATAGCATTTCAGTGCAACAGCTTGAGCTGTACCAGCAGCGTTTAGCTATGGATCCCAATCAGGATTATCAACAACGACTCAATTTGCTATTGCAGCAGAATCAAGATATCGATGCGCAGCTCAATGAGCAAATGGTCGACATGGTACCCGCAGATTATATGCCCGAGTTATTGAGTCAGTTACTCGGGCAGGTACAAGGGGTAAAGCTACTGAAATTTACCTCGATTGCCCCTGTGCCGCTTTTGGCCGTAGGGGAAGAAAAAAAGCTTAATTTGTACAGCCATGGGATCCGCATGAGCCTCGAAGGAGATTATTTCTCTGTGCTGCGCTTCGTTGAAGCGGTTGAGGCTATGCCGGACAAGCTTTACTGGAAACGACTCGACTACAAGGTCGCCGATTATCCAAAGGGAAGCATAGATATCGAACTCTATACCTTGAGTATTAATAAGGACTTTATCAGTGTTGCTAAATAAGCCTTATATTTTCATTGCATTAGCTGGTCTCGCCTCCAGCGTATCGGCGGAGGCATTGCGTGATCCTACCTTACCCGGTAAAGGATTTTCCAGTGCGGGCCATGGGGGCCAAACCCATCATCAAGCCTTAGTGTTAACTAGCATCGTCAGTTCAGAGAAGACGGCCTACGCCGTGATCAATAATAAAATATTGTCTGTCGGTGACAGCATTCAAGGGGTGACAGTCGTCCGCATCACGCCTTCGGCTGTGTCACTTTCCGATGGCCGAAAATTGGCATTGTTCCAAGCAATAACAGAGAGATAGGGAATACAACTCAGATGAAAGCGATTAAATACTTCACACCTCTACTCTCACTTTGCCTGTTGGCATGCCAAACCGCAGATAGGCCGCAGCCTGAAGCCTCAAAGGCGGAACTCGCGGCATCCATGACGGCAGCGGATAAACCCGCAACGCCACCTCCACCGGCAACTATGCCGGATGCGGTGCAACGTGAGCTTAATTCTGGCGCACTGATGGCGGGGTTAACCCCTCCGATGGAAACCGAGCGGCGCTTCGATGTGTCGGCCCATGATGTGGATGCAAAAGTGTTTTTCCCGAGCCTAGTACAAGGCACACCCCTGAGTGTCGCTGTGCACCCAGATGTACAAGGTACTATTTCTCTTTCACTTAAAGGCGTTACCTTAAGTGAAGCTATTCAAGTCGTTGAAGATATTTACGGCTATGAAGTTAGCCGAGAAGGCCGAGTCCTAAGGGTATTCCCTGCGGGAATGCGTACCGAAACATTCCCACTGAATTATTTATATATGGAGCGTGATGGCCTGTCGTTGACTTCGGTTAGCTCTGGGCGGATCTCCGACAATAATAATTCGAACAACGGCAACTCGAATAGCAACTCGAACAACAGTAACTTCAACGATAGCTCGAATAATAATTCGAATAATGGCAGTAACTCGAGCAGCAATAACAGTGACAGTACCAACGGCACTTTTATTCGTTCCCGCACTAAGACGGATTTTTGGGGAGAATTGAAGGAGACGCTGACGGCGATTATCGGTGACACGGGTAATGGCCGCCAAGTGGTCGTGACGCCACAGGCAGGTTTAGTGACAATTCGCGCCTATCCGAATGAGCTACGTCAGGTGCGTACGTTTTTAAGTTCGGCCGAGAGTCACCTACAGCGCCAGGTGATCCTCGAGGCTAAAATTTTAGAAGTGACCCTATCCGATGGTTATCAGCAGGGGATCCAGTGGGAAAACGTCTTAGGCCATGTGGGTAATACCAATATCAATTTTGGCACCTCGGCGGGCCCCGGTCTAAGCGATAAGATCACATCCGCCATTGGGGGGGTAACCTCAATTAGCATCAAAGGCTCTGATTTCGCGACCATGATCAACTTGCTAGATACCCAAGGAGATGTGGATGTGCTCTCCAGCCCAAGAGTCACGGCGTCTAATAATCAAAAAGCGGTCATTAAAGTCGGCACCGATGAGTATTTTGTCACCGATGTTTCCTCAACCACAGTCGCTGGGACAACGCCAGTCACGACGCCACAGGTTGAATTAACACCGTTTTTCTCGGGCATAGCCCTCGATGTTACCCCACAAATTGATAAAGACGGTAACGTATTGCTCCATGTGCATCCATCGGTTATCGATGTTAAAGAGCAGACAAAGGAAATTAAAGTCAGCTCCGACTCGTTAGAGCTGCCATTGGCGCAGAGTGAAATTCGTGAATCCGATACCGTGATCCGCGCCTCCTCTGGCGATGTGGTGGTGATCGGTGGTTTGATGAAGAGTGAGAATATTGAAGTCGTCTCACAGGTGCCCTTGCTGGGGGATATCCCATTTATGGGAGAACTCTTTAAAAATCGCAGTAAACAAAAAAAGAAAACTGAGCTGATTATTTTGCTCAAGCCGACTGTGGTTGGCGGCGACACTTGGAAGAATGAGTTAGAGCGTTCTAAGTCCTTACTCGATCGTTGGTATCCGGAGAATAAGTAAGCTTCTATGTATTTGAAGCATTTTGGCCTAAGCCAAACCCCCTTTTCCTTAACACCTAATACCGGATTTTTTTTCGGGTTATCGCCACATGTGGAAGCCTTGCAAGTGCTGCAAATGGCCCTGCAAACGGGGGAGGGTTTTATCAAGGTCACGGGGGAGGTTGGTACTGGTAAAACCTTAATTTGTCGGAAGTTAATTAATGAACTGCCGAGTGGTTTTCACTGTGCTTATTTGCCGAATCCCTATCTCACGCCCGCCGAACTGCGCTGGGCGGTCGCCAACGAACTCGGTCTAAAATACGCTGCCGATATGGATCAGCAGCAGCTTACAGGGCTGATCCAGCAGCAGTTGCTTGCCTTAAGTGCCCATGGGCACTCGATCGTATTAGTGCTCGATGAGGCCCAAGCGCTACCCGATGACAGCCTCGAAGCCCTACGCTTATTCACTAACCTTGAAACCGAGAGCCGTAAATTGCTCCAAGTGGTGTTGTTTGGGCAGCCAGAGCTGGATGACAGGCTCAAGCGGCAAGCATTTCGACAGCTACGCCAACGTATTACCTTCAGCTATAACCTGCGCCCACTGACATGGGATGAAGTCGATGCCTATATTCGCCATCGATTAGCGATTGCAGGGCGGGCGGGTGAACCCTTGTTTAACGCCAAACTCGCCCGGAGAATCGCCTATGCATCCCGAGGTATTCCTAGATTGATCAATATATTAGCTCACAAATCCTTATTGTTAAGCTTTGGTGAGGGCGCGACCAAAGTACAGGCTTCCCACGTGCGTGGTGCCATTTTAGACACCGAAGATGCGAGCCGAGATGCATTCAAAGCGTGGAAATGGCGAACGTATTTCGCACTGGCCTTGGTTGCCCTATCTGCCTTAATTTTTGCCATCACTGTCTCGGGTGTGGATCTCCTGCAACTGTGGGGGAATAGAGTATGAGCGTGATTAACAAGATGCTGCAGGACCTCGATAAGCGCCAGCAGGGACATCAACTTTCCAATATTACGTCGCCACAAATGCAATATATGGGGCGCGTCGGACATTCCAAAAAAAGCTGGTTGATCGGAGTGGTCTGTTTGCTTCTCGGGGCTTTGTCGGTTTATGCCTTTCAAGGGATAAACAAACAGGACAATGTTGTTTCGCAACCGCAACCGCAATTAGAGCAGCAGCCGCAATTGCAAGCATCACAAGCACAAGCATCACAGCCAATAGCGACTACAGAACTCGCGTCATCAGTAACTGTGCCCGCTGTCGATGCAGTTGTGCATGCTGTTGATATCGCATTGCCTGTTGATGATCCCGTGGCTCAGGTTCCTGTAACGGGCGTGGCTCTTGGCCCCGAAACAGAAATAGAAACTGAACCCCATCCTCAATCCGTTGCCGAACATAAACTCACCCCAACACCCGAACCTATTGCTGAACCAGTGCAAGCCGCAGGCAAAATGGCGGTGACGGAAGTCAAGCTCACACCGACTCAATTAGCCCAAAAACAACTTATCATGGCGATCGATGCAGATAAGCGAGCAGACTGGAGTAAGGCGATTGAGCACTATAATAAAGCGTTAAATTTAGATCCCAGCCTACACGAAGCGCGCAAACAACTGGCTGCACTGTATTATGGGCAGGGGCAATTACCCGATGCGGCGCAAGTATTACAGCAAGGCTGGCTATTATATCCACAAGAATTTGAATTCACGCTGCTATTAGCCCGTGTGCAGCAGGCGATGGGAGATACAGAATCAGCCTTAACTAGCCTAGCGAACATTCCCGATAGCCATGTGTTAGCGCGGCAGAAATGGTTAGCGCAGAGCGATTTAGCTCAAAAACAAGGTCAATTTACCCTGGCAGAGCAGGCCTATCGGCAGTTATTGCAGCTTGAGCCACAGCAGGGGAAATGGTGGATGGGCTTAGGCTATGCACTGGATTCACAACAGCAATTTGCTCAAGCCAGCCAAGCCTATCGCAGCGCATTAAGCCATCCAGGGCTCTCAATGCAGGCCACCGCTTTTATAGAACAACGATTAAACCAACTAGGAGATAGCCAATGAAACCCAGATTAAAGATGCGTTTGGGCGATCTGTTAGTTCAAGAATCCATTATTACCGAGGAACAGCTACAGCAGGCCCTCTCCGAGCAGCGAAACACCGGCCATAAACTGGGCCGAACCCTTATCGATCTACGCTCAATTACCGAACATCAGTTGTTGCAGTTTCTGTCGCAGCAGCTGAATTTGCCGCTACTGGATATTAGTAAGCGCCCTATTCCCGCAGAGGTTGTGCAGTTAATTCCCGAAGTGCAGGCGCGGCGTTTCCGCGCACTGGCGGTGGAAGATCGGGGTGACAGCGTGCTAGTCGCGATGAGCGATCCGGCGGATCTGCAGGCACTCGATCACTTAGAAATCTTAGTTGCACCGAAAAAGCTTACTTTAGCGGTCGCACCCGAACAGCAACTGCTGCAAGCCTTTGATAATTTATATCGCCGCACGGATCAGATTGCGCAAATTGCGGGCAAGCTCGAAGAGGAATATGCCGCCGATCAAATGTTTGATTTGGCAAGCTTAACCTCGGGCGACAGCGATAACGAAACCACAGTCGTTAAGTTGCTACAGTCGATTTTCGAGGATGCGGTACAGATGCGCGCCTCGGATATCCATATTGAGCCTGGTGATAAAGCCCTGCGTATTCGCCAGCGTATCGATGGCCAGTTGCATGAAACGATACTGAACGAAGTGAATATTGCCGCCGCCTTAGTCCTGCGGCTTAAGTTAATGGCAGGCCTCGATATTTCTGAAAAACGTTTGCCACAGGATGGCCGTTTCCATATGGAAATTAAGGGCCACCAAATTGACGTCCGTATGTCGACTATGCCGATTTATCACGGTGAGTCTGTGGTGATGCGTCTACTCGACCAATCGGCGGGTTTGCTGACCTTAAACGAAACGGGTATGCCAGCGCATATTTTGGCGCGTATTCGTAAGCAGATTAAGCGCCCCCATGGCATGTTACTCGTGACTGGGCCTACGGGTAGCGGCAAAACCACCACGCTATACGGCATCTTAAGCGAGCTGAATACCGCCGATCGTAAGATCATTACGGTGGAAGATCCGGTCGAATATCAATTACCGCGAATTAACCAAGTTCAAGTTAACCATAAGATTGGACTCGATTTTTCTAACGTACTGCGTACCACATTACGTCAAGACCCGGACATTATCATGGTCGGGGAAATGCGTGACCAAGAAACCGTTGAAATTGGTTTGCGCGGTGCCTTGACGGGCCACTTTGTATTATCCACTCTGCACACTAACGATGCGGTTACCAGTGCGCTGCGTTTGCTCGATATGGGCGCCGCCAGTTATTTAGTGGCGAGTGCCTTAAGGGTGATTATTGCCCAGCGTTTAGTGCGCCGTGTTTGCCATAACTGCGGGGTAGACTATCAGCCCAGCGCGCAGGAAAAAGCCTGGCTTAGCAGTGTGAGCCGCAAAGATTTTTCGGCGGCAAACTTTAGGATCGGCACGGGTTGTCAAAGTTGTAACGGCAGCGGTTATCGTGGTCGGATCGGTATTTTTGAAATCCTCGAACTGGATGAGAATATGATTGATGCTATGCGTTCGGGTAACCCACAGAATTTTGCCCACGCAGCCCTGCAGAGCCCCAACTTTACCCCGCTTGCCGAATCGGCACTACAATATTTGAGTGAAGGTATGACCACCATTGAAGAGGTGGCGAAGCTGGTGGAGGATGTGAGTGAATCACTGATCCCCTTATCTAAGGATATGATGAGCCAACAAGGCTTTGAGGCGTAATTATGCCTATATATCAATACCGTGGACGCAGTGGGCAGGGCCAGCCAGTGACCGGGCAGTTGGATGCGACCTCGGAAAGCGCCGCCGCAGATATGCTCTTGGCCCGAGGCATTATCCCCCTCGAGGTGAAAGTTGCTAAGGTCGTGCGATCATTTTCATTGGCTCAGCTGGTTGGCAGCAAAGTCGGTTTAGATGAACTACAAATTTTTACCCGGCAAATGTACTCCCTGACCCGTTCCGGCATTCCTATTCTACGGGCCATTGCGGGATTATCTGAAACCGCCCATTCACAGCGGATGAAAGATGCCCTCAATGATATTTCCGAGCAGCTTACCGCGGGGCGCCCCCTCTCATCGGCGATGAATCAACATCCCGATGTATTTGATTCTCTGTTCGTTTCTATGGTGCATGTGGGGGAAAATACCGGTAAGTTAGAGGATGCCTTTATCCAGCTATCTGGTTATATTGAGCGTGAACAGGAAACCCGCCGCCGCATTAAGGCGGCTATGCGTTATCCGATATTTGTGCTGATCGCCATCACTATCGCCATGGTGATCTTAAATATTATGGTGATCCCTAAGTTTGCCGAAATGTTTGCCCGTTTCGGTGCCGATTTACCTTGGGCAACTAAGATACTGATTGGAACATCAAATCTTTTTGTCCATTATTGGCCCTTGATGCTAGTGGCATTGGTGGGAACCATAGTCGGCATCCGTTATTGGCACCATACGGAAAAAGGCGAAAAACAGTGGGATAAGTGGAAGCTCCATATCCCAGCGGTAGGTTCAATTATTGAGCGTTCGACGCTGTCGCGTTATTGCCGCAGTTTTTCCATGATGCTCAGTGCTGGTGTCCCTATGACGCAGGCGCTGAGCTTAGTGGCAGATGCCGTGGATAATGCCTATATGCATGACAAAATCGTCGGCATGCGCCACGGAATTGAGTCTGGCGATTCCATGCTAAGGGTATCAAACCAGAGTAAATTATTTACCCCTTTAGTATTGCAAATGGTTGCCGTAGGTGAAGAAACTGGGCAAATAGATCAACTGTTAAATGATGCCGCCGACTTCTATGAGGGTGAGGTGGACTATGATCTTAAAAACCTCACCGCCAAATTAGAACCTATTCTTATTGGGATTGTTGCCGCGATAGTATTGGTCCTAGCCTTAGGGATCTATCTACCGATGTGGGATATGCTCAATGTGGTTAAAGGTGGCAGATGATAGTGATAACCCCACATTTGCCATTAGAAGGGGATAAATAGATGCAGAGCCAGCAGAAGGCCGAAGGCGATCTATTGCGGGTCTACGGACGTATGATCACTATTATTTTAGTGTTAGTGATGATGGCAGTCATCGGCATTAGGTATTTCTCCACTATGCCGCAGGTTGCAGCTCGGAGCGTGGAATTGGAGCATACGCGTTTTTTGAACGTCCTCGCTATGGTGCGCTCCCAGTGGTTATCCCTTGGCAAACCTGCACAGTTACAGTTAGATTGGGAGGTGTTTACCGATCAAAGCCAAACTGTAGGGCAAAGCGTTGTTAAGATGAGTGCCTTAGGTTGGCCACAGCCTAAGCAGTTAGATCATCTAGGCTGTCAGGAGTTATGGCTGCAGTTAATGGGAAGTGAACTGCAGGAAGACACCTTAGTAGGAGAGTTTCTTTCCAAGGACACTAGCTGTCGTTATCGCTCGCAAAATGGCGATAGTATCGGCTATCAACTTAACTCTGGCAGGGTCATTTTTTTGACGCAAAAATAAAATATTGTTAAGTAACAGGCTTTTTTAAACTGATTTAGCTGTTAGAATGGATATCGTTAAAAATAGGGAGAAGCTGATGAAAACTAAGCAAAATGGTTTTTCATTAATCGAATTGGTCATAGTAATAGTGATTTTAGGTCTGTTGGCCGCAACGGCAATTCCGCGTTTTTTAAATGTGACTGATGATGCCCAAGATGCGAGCGTTGATGGTGTCGCGGGTGGGTTATCGACGGCGGTGAGCTTTGTGCGCTCGCAGTGGGAAGTCGATGGACGCCAAAATAACAGCGTCATCCTGGATGGTACGTCAGTTTCTCTCGATCCACGTTTTGGTTATCCAACGGGTACCTCTGTGACTGATGTGACTACTATGACGGATGCCAGTTGCCAAGAAGTGTTTAATACTGTGTTGCAGAGCGCTCCGCGTAATGTGCTTTACACTCAGGATGCCCGCAATCAACGTTATACGGTACGGGTTATCGATGGCGCGGGTGGCAGTGCCAATGCCATTACCGGTGCGGTTGTCACAGGTTTAGATTTATGTGTTTACCATCAAGTGGCCTCACTAGTGCTAAATCAAACGACGGGTGTGCCAACACCTGCACCGGATTTATCCACAGCGGGTGCTAAAGGTGTGGTATATAACCCTGGTACAGGCACAGTATTAAGCTTTACCCAAACCCCATTCTCACCTTGATAGTAATTTAAGGTATTAATTTATTTTGTATTTTTAGTTGCTTGGTTTATAAGTAGTTTAGTTTATAAGTTGCGTAATTTTAATCGTCCTCAAGGAAAAAGGTAGTTTTATATGAAAAGACAACAAGGTTTTACCTTAATTGAATTAGTCGTTGTAATCATTATCTTAGGTATTCTTGCTGTCACAGCGGCCCCTAAGTTTATTAACCTGCAAAAAGATGCAAGAGCTTCCGCATTACAGGGTGTAAAAGGTGCAATCCAAGGTGCTAATAGCCTAGTTTATTCAAAAGCTGCATTAGCTGGTAAAGAAAAGGGATCACAGCCGAGCGTTTCGTTGGGAGACACTGGAACAATCGCAATTCTTGATGGTTATATGCTAGCAACAAAAGCGTCATTAGAAGCTGGTATGGATATTACTTTCGACGTTAAAGCTGATCCTCAGCTTAGTACTGCAGATTGGATTATAGATCCAACTGCAGGAACACCCGGGACTGCTAAAATTTATGCTCATGGTGCTCCTGATAATTGCTTTTTAACTTATACAGAAGCAAAAGCTGCTAATACATCAGCAACGCCAGTAACCCCTGCTGAACTGCCTAAATATGTTATTACAGATAGTGGTTGTTAATGTGAACTACGGAAAAAGGCCTGCCTAGCAGGCCTTTTTTTTAGGTAAAACAGGTGTGTTATATCGGTTGCAACAAAATGAATTTACTTAGAATTTGCATCCAAATTTATAGCAATTTATTTGCCTTAATCAAACGGTTGGCAGAAACTGAACCTAGAACCTAGAACCTAGAACCTAGAACCTAGAACCTAGAACCTAGAACCTAGAACCTAGAACCTAGAACCTAATATGGACAATGGTTAATTTTCCCATGGCGAAACAGACTGGATTTACCTTAGTTGAGTTAGTGACGACCATTATCTTGATTTCGATTTTGGCTGTGACTGTCTTGCCGCGTCTGTTTACTCAATCATCCTATAGCGCCTATAGCCTGCGTAATGAATTTATCGCCGAACTGCGTCAAGTGCAGCAAAAGGCCCTCAATAATACCGATAGATGTTATCGCCTCGCCGTATCGAGTTCAGGTTATCAGACGAGTCAATTTGCGGGCCGTGATAGTACTGGTTGCACGGGTGCTGTGCTCTCACCCAATCCACTCTATGCCCAAGCATTCCAAGGTGGAGCGAGCCTTGCGTTAGTGAGTAACGATGCCAGTGGCTTTAATATTGATTTTGATACCCATGGCCGGCCTTCGTTGGGCTGTAATGGCAACTGTATTAAAGTCACCGCCAATGAGACTGTGATCATCAATATCTCTAGCGAGGGTTACATCTATGCCAATTAGCGCTAGAGGTATTCGATTAAGCCCGGTTCACCCTCGGGGATTTACTCTGATTGAGTTAGTGGTCGGCATGTTAGTGATCGCCATTGCCATAGTGATGCTCAGCAGTATGTTATTTCCCCAGGCGGATCGCGCGGCGAAGACCTTACATAGGGTGCAAAGCGCCGAACTGGCCCATTCGGTGATGAATGAAATCTGGGGTAAGCGCTACGATGAAAATACCAATGCCAATGGGGGCGTACCCGCCTGTGGGAGTCCGCTAGGGCTGCCTTGCTCAAGTGTGACCAATTTAGGGCCATCACAGTGGAAATGGGCAGATGAGGGAGAAAGTCGCAACGATTATGATGATGTTGACGATTACCACGGCTTAACTGAAACCGCGACTATGCTCAACTCAAGCCAAACCTATGCGCAGGCTTACCCTAACTATCGTTTAAATGTCGCAGTCGCCTATGGGCCTGCGCCCAATACTAAGTTAGTGACCATTAATGTGACTACGCCAGATGGTGAAGTGATTACTTACAATATGGTGAGGAGTAATTACTAATGGGCTCTTTATCAGCAAAGCGTATGCAAACATCCACACGAGGTTTTACCTTAGTCGAGATGGTCACTGTGATCCTTATCTTAGGCATTCTGGTGGTGGGGGTGAGCAGTTTTATTATTTTTGGCACGCGAATTTTTGTCGAATCGAGTTCGGTCGATCAAGTGTTAAGCCAGAGCCGTTTTGCCGTCGAGCGTATGACCCGTGAGCTACGCAGCGCCCTGCCTAACAGTGTGCGTGTTAATAGTGATTCGTTAACCTATCAATGTGTTGAATTTGTGCCTACCGAAGCCAGCACCACTTATTTATCTATGCCGATAGCACCGAATGCGACTGCCTTAACGGGAACTGTGATTCTCAATGCGACCGATAAGATTAAGGAAAACCAATATATTTGGATTTATCCTTTGATCGATAGCGATGTCTATAACAGCGCCAGACAAAAGCGGGCACAGATTAAAACTTTTACCCCCCCAGGTGAGCCGCCTAATCTGGCTAATCAAGTCACTCTTACCTTTATGGCGTCAACTCGCTTTGCCGAGGCGTCACCGCGACAACGGATTTATTTTGCTTCTGCACCTGTCAGTTATTGCTTTGAAAAAGTGCCATCTAGTAATGAGTTAATATTGCAGCGCTATACTGGGTATCAGTTTAATAACAGCCAGCCTCGCCCTATTGATATGGGGGCAGGGGTGTTGATGGCGCAAAATATGATTAATAGTTTCACCGATAGCAGTGATTTGCCGATGACACTAACGCCATCCACCTTAGTGAATAATGCCATGGTGCATTTGCAACCTAGATTTACGGTTAATGGTGAAACCTTCCAATATCGACATCAAGTGCAGGTGATCAATGTCCCCTAACTTTTTTAGCCCAGAGCGTCCAAGACCATATAGGGTGACATTGCGCTCCCACCAAGGTGGAAGTGCACTCATTATTGGCATTTTTGTGATTACTGTGATGTTTCTATTGGCCGCAGCTTTAATCAACATAGTTGAAGATGCGGATACGGGATTGACTCAGGAAGTGTGGGGAACGCGGGCATTAGCCGCGGCCAATAGCGGCGCCGATGCGGCGTTAGCACTGTTATTTCCACTTAATGGTGCCGTGGGCGTTTGTTCGGCAAATAGTACTTGGACGCCACCCGCTGTGGTCGGTTTTCATGCCTGTAACGTGACTTTAAGTTGCACTGCGTATTCGGTGGGATCTGTCACCCAGTACCGTATTACCAGCCAAGCGGTTTGTGAGAGTGGTGATACCCGTGTTAGCCGCCAAGTCGAGGTAGAAGCCCGTGATTAGTTTTCGTTTTTGTGTGTATCTTGGTTTAAGCCTAGTTGCCATGCTGTTGGCCGTGCCTACGTTCGCCTATGGCCCGATTGATGACAATATTTATTTCCCTGCTGTTGCTCAGGGCCAGCACGGTAATAACAACAACGTGTGTCATCAAATCAACAGTGAACAGTTTAAGCAGTACACCAACGCCAAAATCAATGGCACAGCTGGATTAGCGTTAAATTTTTGTTCTGTCGGCAGTGGCTTAGCGGAAAATGGTTGCGATACGGCATTAGGTGGCTCAAGACAGTGCAGCATAACAGGAAGCGATTTAAGAGGGCTAAAACTCAATAGCTCAGATTTTCCTAGCAATTCACAAAGTGGCGGTGGGATCTCTTATTGCACCGCAGGCCAATCGATTAATGTCGGCAATAGCGGTACCAATCAATATGGTGCTATTGCTTTATATAATACTTGTACGTTGACTACTTCTTCCACGTTTTCTGAATATGTGTTTCGCTCAATTGAGCTCGGTGGTGACGCGAAATTGGTGCTGTCAGCCGGTGATTACTGGGTAGATACTTTACAAATTAATGGTAGTGCGCAAATCGAATTGCTTGGTGATGTCAGAATATTTGTGCGCAATAGTGTCGGGCTCACTAATGGTTCAGTGAATCAAGTGGGCAATAATAATTTGACCTTAATAGGCTATAGCGACATTAACTTGAATGACACTACTAGTATTAATGGCTTTGTCTATAGCGACGCGAGATTGCAGATGAATACTTCATCAATCATTAATGGCCGAGTTACCGCCCGTTATCTCGAGATGAACACAGATGCAACAATCAATGCCCGTAGCAGGACTAACCCGCAACTCGATTTGCAATTTGGTAAAGCAACTTCAACCTCCGTTACCTTCGAGCATGCGTTTCCGGCTGGTGTCACGCCGCTAGTGTTTTTAATGCCGACAATTTCGTCGTCAAATCCAAGTGGCGATGGTCCCTCGTCGGCGTTTATCAGTAGCGTATCAGCGACTGGTTTTAGTTGGACTCAGCGGCAACCGCCAAGTAGCACTGCGGCGGTCACTATGCCAGAAGTGCATTGGATCGCTGTAACTCCTGGCAACTATATATTATCGAATGGTAAACGCTTAACGGCGGGGACAGTAGTGACAAATAGTGCCTTGAATATGTCTTCGTCATCCTGGGTCAATCAGCCTTTGGATTCAGGCTTGACCGTCAGGTTAAATCAGTTGCAAACCCGCAATAATGACTGTTGGTTAACCAGTGTGTCCCAGTCCTATAGTGGCGGCATCCAATTAAATTTAGATACTTCCGAAGTTTATAGTGGAAATAGCAATAATCGACGTTGCGAACCCGGACATAAAAAGTCGCTCGACGATGAAACCATTGCTTATCTTGCCCTTGAGCCTAGTGTCGGAACAATAGTTCTTAGTGGTGAAGATGTTCGTTATCAGTTTGCCAATGCAATAACTCATCAATCAGGAAGTTCGTTAACCCAACAATGTGCTTACACAACAACGCTTACTGGGTTTGAAAATGAACCCACCTTGGTGGCGGGTAAGTCATCTCACAATGGAAGTGATGGTGGTTGGCTAAGACGTTGTACCCTTACCCCATCGCACGTCAGTATGGTTAATGATGAGGATACCTATAAAGACGCTGACCGTAGTCATGTGTCTGAAGACTATGGTTTTGTGGCGTTAGAGAAAATCGCACCTGTTGTGCTGCAGTGCTTTAACGATAATTTCTCCTTGAGTACATTAAGCAACGATTGGATCGTTTCCAGAAGTAGCGGAACCTTTACTCCTTCGATTCAAGGTGGTCGTTTACGTTTAACCGAGGCCCAATCGAACCAATCTACGGCATCGACCTATCAAAGGCTCTTTCCAGCCGCAGATAACCTTGTGGAGATCCAGTTTGACCATTATGCCTACGGTGGCAATGGTGCCGACGGTATTGCCTTAGTGTTGTCGGATGCGTCTATCACTCCGCAGCCCGGTGCCTTTGGCGGCCCCCTAGGTTATGGCTATAAACCCGGTATTAGCGGTTTTGCCGGTGGTTGGCTTGGGGTTGGGGTCGATGAGTACGGTAATTTCTCCGGTGAGGGCGGCAGTTATAATATTGGCCAGCGGCGCCAGTCGGTCGCGGTTCGCGGTTCGGGTGTGGGGACCAGTGGCTATCGCTATTTACATGGGGCTTGTAATGACGGTACGACCAATACCAGTGGTAGCTGCCTATCACCAGTGGTAGATAACAATAATGTGTCGCCCGCCCATAGGTATAAAATCACGATCGACTCCCAATCTGCTGGTCGGTCTATGGTTAAAATTGAGCGCAATACTGGGTCGGGATTTGTGACCTTAGTGCCCATGTTTGATGCGGCTGCGGAAGCTGGGCAGGCCGCAATCCCCAATGATTTTCTGCTGTCGCTAACAGGTTCTACTGGTGGCTCGAATAATAATCATGAGATTGATAATGTGCAGATTTGTGCACTTAAATCGAATCCTATTGGTGCTCAAATCGATCACTTCGAATTTGATCATACGGGCCAGGGATTAACCTGTAATCCTGAGACTGTGACCATCAGAGCCTGTGCGAATGCGAGTTGTAGCCAGCTTTTCACCGATCCCCTTACGGCGACTTTATTGCCCGATTCTGCGGCCGATGGGGTGTGGATTGGGGGGAATCAAGTCAGTTTCACCAATGGTACGACGCAATTGCAACTGAGGCGTAATACGCCTGGGGTTGTGACTCTGGGGGTCAAGGGCTCAAATCCTACGACTAAACCTTTAAGTAAAACCCTGTGCCGGATTGGCGCGGGCGCGTTAAGTGAAAATAATTGCTCACTCACCTTTGCCGATAGCGGTTTTATTTTCGATGTTCCCGATAAACTGGCCAATAAATCTGTCGATGTGTTAGTCAAAGCGGTGAAAAAATCCGATGCAAGCCAGCAATGTGTGCCGAGTTTTCAGGGGCAAACGAAGAGTGTAAATTTTTGGAGCGGGTATCAAACACCAAGTGTCCCTATTTCGCCCCAAGCCGTCACTATTAATAGCTCGGCGATTAGCACTTCGAGCGCTACGCCCACGGCATTAAACCTAGTGTTTGATGCCGCAGGGCAGTCAAGCATCTCGGTCAATTACCCAGATGCGGGCAAGCTAGCATTATCTGCCCAATACCTCGGCAGTGGTGATGAGCAAGATTTAGTGATGACGGGCGCAGATCAATTTGTGAGCGTGCCAGCGGGATTATGCGTCAAACCCGTCGATACCAGCGCCCTTTGTCCAAGTGCCAATATGAGCTGTAATGTCTATCGCAAGGCGGGGCAAGATTTTGGGATAACAGTGCAAGCTGTGGCTTGGGAGTCCGATAATGATGCCGATTTTTGCAGTGGCAACCTGCCAACCGCTAACTTTAGCGACGCGCAGATGAAACTTACAACTAGAGTCATAGCGCCAAGCATTGCCAGTGGTGGCCACGATGGGGTATTAGGCGTGGCATCCTACAGTCACTCGGCGCAGGCCAATAATCTCAATACCCTCAATAATCAGAGCATTAGTGAAGTCGGCGTATTCCAAATCACAGCGCAGGCGACGCCGAACTATCTGGGGGCTGCAGGCAGTTTAAATATCCCCATTGCCTACTCAGCTAATTTAGGTCGTTTTGTGCCCGACAGATTTTTAGTGGCTGATGTTTCGGTTATTGCTGCCTGTGGCAGCTTTAGCTATATGGATCAGCCATTTCCTATGTCAATGACCTTAAGTGCGCTCAACATTGGTGGGGATGTGACGCAAAACTATTTCCCGCCATTCTCCCTCGCGACCGCAAGATTGGTGGGTGAAGACAATAATAATGGTATCGATCTCCAGAGCCGTTTGAGTGCCTTACCTATCAATGCCGCGAGTTGGAGCCAAGGTGTGGCGACTGTCGATGCCACTTATCGCGCTAACGTTAGCCGAGTAACTCCTAATGTATTGAGTAATCTGTATCAGGGCGGCCCCTTCGAGTCACTCGATATTGGGGTGCAAGCACTGGATAACGATCCCCGTCCTAATGGTATTTTCAGCTATGTAGCCTCACCCGATATGGATGCGGCATCAACAGGCCTATGCACTCACTGTAATGCTAAGAAAATCAGCACTCAAACCCTGCGCCATGGCCGAGTGATAATGGATAATACCTACGGCCCAGAAACAGAAACCCTGAAGATGCCGACCAGGGCCGAATACTGGAGTGGGACGAGTTGGATATTAAATACCGATGATAGCTGCACAACGGCTGTGTATGGTCTGGGTTCGCAAATTGATGATACTGGCCTTGGCTATCACTTTGACCCAGATTTGACCACAGGACAGAGCATTAATCGTTCCGGCGCAGCATCGGCATTTCAAATGGGCCAATTTGATTTACTCTGGCGAGCGATCACAACCAGTGGTGAGTTATATCGCGGACAAGTGACGGCGCCCTTAGATGTACCCGCTTGGCTCGAATGGTATTGGAACTGGAATGACATAACGCCAACGACCTTATCCGATCCCCGCGCGAGTGCCTTTTTTGGCCGTTACCGAGGCAACGACAGAATCATCTACTGGCGGGAGGTCAATTAATTAGTTTTAGTAATCTATCCCACTAAATTTTGACCTCGCTTTAGTGGGAAATCATAGGTTGAATATTTTTTAAACACCCGAGTGCAACTGAGTGGCCACTGAAAATGCAAAATGGATGCTTTGTTTATGTTGCAAGCTTGTATGTCTTTCGGTTTTTGGTTGTTGGTAATTTAGTCAATAAAGCGTGTTTTCCGCTTAAATACTGTTTTTGAGGAGCGCATTTGAAAAAAAATCACTCCATTAGCGATTGTTAACCTCAACGGTCTTGTGGAATCAGGGTGGCATTGATAAAGTTAGCTGATTTTTCTTTTCTTCTGACTCCACAGAATACAGGCTAGTTACATGTTCAAGAAGCTGCGTGGCATTTTTTCTAATGATCTATCGATCGATTTGGGTACAGCTAACACATTAATTTATGTTCGTGACGAAGGCATAGTCCTCAATGAGCCTTCTGTTGTTGCTATACGTGGTGAGCGTAATAGCTCTGGTCAGAAATCTGTTGCCGCAGTCGGCACAGAAGCCAAACAAATGCTAGGGCGAACACCCGGCAATATTCAAGCTATCCGCCCAATGAAAGACGGTGTGATCGCTGACTTTTATGTGACTGAAAAAATGCTGCAGCACTTTATCAAACAAGTGCACAACAATAGCTTTTTTCGCCCAAGCCCACGGGTTTTAGTCTGTGTTCCTGTTGGTGCGACACAGGTTGAACGCCGTGCGATTCGTGAGTCAGCCATGGGCGCGGGGGCCCGTGAGGTTTATTTAATTGAAGAGCCAATGGCCGCGGCGATTGGTGCGGGTTTACCTGTCTCTGAAGCGACGGGTTCTATGGTCGTCGATATCGGTGGTGGTACCACTGAAGTCGCGATTATCTCCTTGAACGGTGTGGTGTATTCATCTTCCGTGCGTATCGGTGGTGATAAGTTTGATGATGCCATTATCAACTATGTCCGCCGTAACTATGGCAGCTTAATTGGTGAAGCTACGGCTGAGCGCATCAAGCACACAATCGGCACCGCATACCCAGGTGATGAAGTATTAGAAATCGAAGTCCGCGGCCGTAACTTAGCTGAAGGCGTACCCCGTAGCTTTACCTTGAACAGCAACGAGATTTTAGAAGCGCTGCAAGAGCCGTTATCGGGCATCGTGAGTGCGGTCATGGTGGCATTAGAGCAATCACCACCAGAATTGGCCTCTGATATTTCTGAGCGCGGCATGGTGTTAACCGGCGGCGGCGCCTTACTGCGCGATCTAGACCGTTTATTAATGCAAGAAACCGGTATTCCGGTCATGGTGGCGGACGATCCTCTGACCTGCGTAGCCCGCGGCGGCGGTAAAGCCCTCGAAATGATTGATATGCACGGCGGCGATCTGTTCTCCGAAGAAACCTAATCTAACTTCGGTATGGGGCGGTTAATCACCGCCTTAGCTTTCCTATGAAGCCAATTTTTGTTCGTGGTATTTCGAACCAATTCCGTTTAACACTGGCAATTATTTTGTCGGTGATCTTGCTCGTCGCTAATCACCGCCTCGATCCCGCCCGTGAATCCCTGTCATCGGCCTTAAGCCCCATTCAGTATCTCGCCAGTCTTCCCGGCGCTATGCTCGATTGGTCGTCTGAGAGTTTTGCGACTCGTAATATGTTGGCGTTGCAAAATAAAGAGCTGTTAAGACAACAGTTATTAATGAGCGAGCGCCTGCAGCGCTTCGAACACCTGCGTCAGGAGAACGAGCGTTTGCGCGCCTTGCTCGGCTCGCCCGCCTATCAGGACTCCCGCAAGATGGTGGCCGAGGTGATGGAGGTCGCTAGCGATCCCGCCCACCATTATGTTGTTCTCAATCACGGTTCCCGTAGTGGTGTCTTTGTAGGGCAGCCCGTGGTGGATGCTCAGGGCGTTGTTGGACAGGTGGTGCAGGTGAGTGAGATGACCAGTCGCGTGCTGCTGCTCTCCGATGTGTCCCACGGTTTACCCGTGCGTATTACCCGTAACGATGTGCGTCTAGTCGCCAATGGCGCGGGTGAACTCGATGAGATTGAGTTGCGTCATGTGGCTAAGAGTACCGATATTCGAGTCGGCGATTTGTTAGTGACCTCGGGCCTAGGTAATCGCTTTCCAGAAGGTTATCCCGTCGCTCGAGTGATAGAAGTACAAACCGAGGATGGACAGAGTTACGCACGGGTGACGGCTCAACCCTTAGCCGCCCTCGACCGCATTCGTTATTTACTGCTGATTTGGCCATCCCCCGATTCGGGTGTGACTTTGCCGCACCAAGTGCCTGTGCCTGCGGCGGATCATCCGCCTGAAGAGGCTAAGCCGGACCCCAATTCGACCAATGGTGCACCAAGCACTCAAGGCGCGGCGAGCACGGCTCAGGGCGCTGCAACAGATGCGAATGGCGGCACTAATGTGAATGGTGCGAATGCTGCAACGGGCGCTGCGACCACTCCACCGCCAGCAGAGGTGCATTAATGAGTTTACAAGCCGCTAATGGTCGACTCATCGTTTGGGTGACCCTATTTATCGGGCTATTGAGCCAGATCATGCCTCTCCCTTCGCTTGTGGAGGCTTGGCGTCCCGATTGGTTATTGATGGTCATTATTTATTGGTCTATTGCCTTACCCCACAGGTACAACATACTGACGGCTTGGGTGCTAGGGCTCGCGTTGGATATCTTGCTTGGCGCGACCTTAGGTGTGCGCTCCCTTGCCATGTCGCTTGTGATCTACATTGCAATTCTGCATTGTCAGCGGCTGCGAAACTTTCCTAAGTGGCAACAGTCGCTGGTAGTGATGCTGTTGATTTGTATTTATCACTTAGTCGTCTACTGGGTTGAGTTTGTGATGGATGGCGCCGTGTTTCATACGGATCTCTTCTTACCCGCGATTTCGGGTTTAGTGATTTGGCCTTGGATTTTTTGGATTTTACGTCGGGTTCGACGTCATTATAAGGTTCGTTAACGGTGAATTTAGTTTTAGCTTCAACGTCTCCCCGCCGTAAAGAATTGCTGGCCAATATTGGTTTGGGGCGCGCCGATTTTAGTTTTGCTCAAGTCGCTCCCGACATTGATGAAACTCCCCTCGAAGCTGAAACGCCACAGGATTATGTGCAGCGTCTTGCCGCCGAAAAAGCTCAGGCTGGACGCAAATTATGTCATGGTATGTCACAACCTGCTGTATTAGGTTCTGATACTATCGTAGTGCTTGAAAACGAGATTTTAGGCAAGCCTATCGATGACGCCGATGCAAAACGTGCACTGCGTGCATTATCGGGTAAGACACACACAGTGATGACTGCGGTTGCCTTGGCCTGCGGTGAGCACACCCAAGTGCGATTAGTCGAGACCCAAGTGCGTTTTTGCACCTTAACCGATGCGGATATCGAGGCTTATGTGGCCTCGAAGGAGCCCATGGATAAGGCGGGCAGTTACGGCATTCAGGGGCTCGGGGGTTGTTTTGTTGAATCTATTGAAGGCAGTTATTCCTGCGTTGTAGGTTTACCTTTGGTCGAAACCCGCGAATTGTTGGCGAGTGCCGGGTTAGCGTAACCCTGAGCATTTCAGTTGCCTAAAAGTGTTTTCATGCTTAGAGAATCTACTGTTTCGATTAATTAATTTAATTTCCCGAATGGGGTGAGTCGTGAATACCAGCCGCTTAAATCCGAATAAAATACAGCGCAAGATGGGTTCAGAATTACTGATCAACGTAACCCCATCCGAGGCACGCGTGGCGCTAGTCGAGCACGGTGTATTGCAAGAAGTGCATATTGAACGCCGCATGAAACGAGGGTTAGTCGGCAATATTTACAAGGGTAAAATCAGCCGTGTGTTGCCCGGTATGCAAGCCGCCTTTGTGGATATAGGCTTAGATAAAGCCGCTTTTTTACATGCCTCCGATATAGTGCCGCATACCGAATGCGTCGCCGATGTGGAGAAGGGCCATTTCGTGGTCCGTGATATCGCCGAGCTAGTGCGTCAGGGGCAAGATATTATGGTGCAGGTGGTGAAAGATCCGCTGGGCACTAAAGGGGCACGCCTGACGACCGATATCACCCTGCCTTCCCGTTATTTAGTCTTTATGCCCGGCTCTAGCCATGTGGGCGTTTCCCAGCGTATCGAACTTGAAGAAGAGCGTAGTCGCCTCAAGAACATCACTTTACCCTATGTGGATGAAGACGGTGGTTTTATTATTCGCACCGCCGCCGAAGGTGTCGGGGAGGATGAGCTTGCCCAGGACGCCGCCTTTTTGCGTCGAGTCTGGTCCAAGGTGAGTGAGCGGCGTCAGCGCCGTGGCGTGGCACTCTTATACCAAGATTTAGCGCTACCGGTGCGGATTGTACGTGACTTTGTCGGCACTGAGCTTGACCGGATCCAAGTGGATTCCCGTCGCACCTTTGCCGAGTTGCAATCCTTCGCTCAAGAGTTTATGCCGGAAATTGCCGAGAAGATTGAACATTATTCGGGGCCTGCGCCTATTTTCGATCTCTATGATGTCGAGAATGAAATCCAGCGTGCCCTCGGGCGTAAGGTGGAGCTGAAATCCGGTGGTTATCTGATTATCGATCAAACCGAAGCTATGACCACGGTCGATATCAACACCGGCGCCTTTGTCGGCCACCGCAATCTTGAAGAAACCATCTTTAACACTAACCTTGAAGCCACCCAAGCCATTGCGCGCCAACTGCGCCTGCGTAACCTCGGTGGCATTATCATTATCGATTTTATTGATATGCAGAGCGATGACCACAAGGCCCGTGTACTCAATAGCTTAAATAGCGCCTTAGCCAAGGATAGGGTGAAAACCAATGTGAGCGGTTTTTCAGGTTTAGGCCTAGTCGAAATGACCCGTAAACGCACCCGTGAGAGCTTAGAGCATGTGGTGTGCGGCGAATGTCCGGCCTGCCAAGGCACGGGCAGCATGAAGACGGTTGAGACTGTATCCTATGAAGTCTTCCGTGAAATTATTCGCTTAAATCGGGCATACGATGCCGATGAATTCTTACTCTATTGCTCACCCGCCGTTTACCACAGCTTAAGTGGCGATGAGAGTCATTTAGTGGCCGAACTCGAGGTTTACATAGGTAAGCGCATTCGTTTGCAGAACGAGCCCATGTATTCCCAGCATAAATACGATGTGGTGATGATGTAGTGGCAACGCTTTTTACCGCTAAAAAACTGAGCCGTTTCTGCTGGCAACTGCTAGCGGTAATCTTAGTACTGTGCGCGCTCGCCGTTAGCCTGATCCGCGGATTACTGCCTCAGGTTGATGGGGTGCGGCAACGGCTGGTCGATTATGTCAAAAGCGAATATCAAATCGAGGTGCGAGTCGAGGAATTATCCGCCCAGTGGCAAGCCTTTGGGCCAGCGGTGAGGATCGATAATCTGATCATCCCGCCCCAGGATAAATTGCCCGTTACTGTGATAGTCAAAAATGTCCAAATCAAGCTCGACTTTTGGCAATCCGTACTGGCGCGCAGTCCAAGGATTGAAGATGTGAATTTTGAAGGGGTGAGTGTCGCCCTCGATATCGATAAATTAACCGATACCTCCTCCACGAGTGCGCCCAGTGAAGCCGCGCAAATCGACTGGCTCTACAAGTTACTGCTAAAACAACTCGACCGTTTTTCCCTAAGCAATGCCTCGGTGCAGCTGTTAAGTCAACAGCATGAATATCGTCCTATCCATATTCGGCGTTTAAATTGGCACAATAGCGGCGAGCGCCACCGCGGTGCCGGTGAGATTTACCTCGATAATAATGCCTCCGACAATGAGTCCCTTGGCCTGCAATTGGATATTAAGGGTGACGGCGCGGCGCCGGACACCTTAAGCGGACAAATTTACCTTGCCGCCCAATCCTTAGACTTAGGCGAATGGGCATCCCGTCAGCAAAACCCCTACAATCCTAAACAAAAGTTACCCTTAGAAGGGGTAGTGAACCTCAAGGCGTGGTTTGATTTTGCCCATCGCAGTATAAGCTCAGGTGTGGTGCAGTTCGAGCCAAGTTGGTTGCAGTGGTCTATGGAGGATAAACCACAGAAATTTGAGATCCAATCGGGCAGTATTGCCTGGATACCTGAATCTAGAGGATGGCAGCTGGTTAGCTCAGATCTGGATTTTATCACCAATGGTGAGCATTGGCCGGCACTGAAACTCGGTCTTAAACGGCAAGATAAAGCGTTATTTGGCTATATTAATCGGCTCGATGTGCAGACGCTCTTTCCTCTTCTGCCCCTCGCCCCGGGTGTCGATTTGGCCGCGCTCAAACAGTGGTTCCATCTCTCGCCAGAGGGCAGTGTTGGGCCGATCCGTTTATACCAAGATGAGCGACAACCCTGGCTCGCCAGCACGGATATTAAGCAGCTACATTGGTTAAAGCGTGACGGGATCCCCAATACCAGCCCATTGGATATTAACTTAGTCTGGCAGGATAACAGCTTAATCTTTTCATTACCCAAACAAGCCTATACTGTGGATTTAGGCGATGAATTTAACGCGCCTTTAAGCTTCAATGTCGGTCAATTAACTGGCCTATTTGATATAGAGCAGTCAAGTCTTAGCCTGCCTAAGGTGCAGTTTGAAAACCAAGATATAGGTATCGATGCGGCCCTAAAACTGGATTTTAGTGCGGCTATGTCGATGTCACTGGCCGCCAATGTACAAGTGAAAAACGCCGCCAATGCCGATAAGTATTTTCCCGTCAAGGCGATGGGTAGCGGCCTAGCCGAATATCTCGATGGTGCGATTAAGGCGGGGCAGAGTCAAAACGCGCAGGTGTTATGGCAGGGGGCGTTAACGCGTTTTCCCTTCGAAGATAATAGCGGGGTATTTCAAGCGGCATTTACTCTAGACAATGCCGAGTACCAATTTCAACCCGATTGGCCCGCCGTGACTGACTTATCCCTCGATGCGCTATTTGAGAATGCTCGCATGGATATTTGGGTCAATCGGGGCAAGTTAATGGATGTGGTCGCCGATGGCGCCCATGTGTTTATTCCGGCGCTGGGCAAGCATTCCCTATTAAAAATTCAGGCGGAACTCGCTACCCAGGGCCGTGCGGCGACTCAGGTATTACAGGCATCGCCACTGGCGGATACTGTGGGCGATACCTTGAAGGTGGTGCAGGTTCAAGGCGCCGTGACTGGCAGTTTAGATATCAGCATTCCGTTATACGCAGGGGAGGCCGAAGATATCCGTGGCCAAATTGCTTTTAATAATACCCCTGTCTATATTGCCGAGCCTGGTATTTCGCTTGCTGCGGTGACGGGAACAGTACAATTTGCCAATGAGAAGGTTGAGGGTAAAGGCATTAAGGCAAAACTCTTTGAGCAGCCCTTAGATCTCAGTTTTGATACTAAGCCAGTGGGTAAAGATTATGGCTTGAATGTGAAGCTGAAGAGCCGCTGGGATCTTAGCCGTTTGCCCATAGAACTGCATAATCCTCTGAGCGACTTCTACCTAGGCAAACTCACCTGGAATGGCACTCTCAATATGCTGTTTAATGACCAAGGCTATCAGATAGAGGCCAAAGTGGATTCGGACCTCGTGGGCACAGCGTTAACATTGCCGGGCGCTTTCGCTAAACCTATGGATGAGCCTAGGCCACTCTTGGCTGAGTTT
The DNA here is from genome assembly GCF_002783505.1 of Shewanella sp. CG12_big_fil_rev_8_21_14_0_65_47_15. Lineage (GTDB taxonomy): Bacteria > Pseudomonadota > Gammaproteobacteria > Enterobacterales > Shewanellaceae > Shewanella. Next base: position 51,304 of record NZ_PFGL01000053.1, on the reverse strand, counting down.
ACTGGTGACCAACACAGCACGACGCTCACGGCCAGACTCGACAAACAGGCTGAGTTTGTGGGTGGTTTCGAGGCGGATGCGGGTGCACGTTTTAGTTATTTTGATCTACTGCTCGGGCGGTTATTCGATGCGGATGAGGCCCGTATTGCCGAGCAAGGCCATATCCAAATTGATGTGACCAGTGGCAAATTAGCCAATTGGTTGTCCGTGATTAACGCCTTCGTTTCGGAGGAGGCTAAGCCCGTAAACTCGGAGATTTTGGCCGATGAAGATCCTCGGCAGCATTTATTCCCAGCCGTTGTGGGGATTGATGCTAATATCGGCAAATTTGATTTATTGGGCCAAGGTCTGACTGGGCTCGTATTGCACGCTAAACCTAATGATACAGGTTGGCGCTTTAATGCGAGTGCCAGTGAGTTCGAAGGTTGGGTCGATTTTTACCCTAATTGGATGACCCAAGGGCTTAAGGTGGTGGCGAGTAAGTTTTACTTTGCCCCTGAAGTTAAAAAAGAGGCCGAGGCGGATTTTGGTGCGGACCAAGTCCTAACGAACTTACCGCCTGTGGCGGTGAATGTGGATGATTTTCGCTTCTTCGATAAGCCCTTTGGCAAGCTAGTGTTGCAGGCGGGCCCACAGGCATCAGGTTACCGTATCCAGACGTTGTCTTTGACGACTCCCGAGGTGTCTTTGCAGGGGAATGGTATTTGGCAGCAGCAGAATGGTCAAAACCAAACCGAGTTATCTGTGAGCTTAAATGCCCGCCAGTTTAACCACTTGAGTGACCTGCTGGGGATTGATCCCGGCGTAAACGAGGCGCCATTAAAGGTTAATGCCGACCTTGCTTGGCAAGGTGCCCCCTATGCATTTTCCCTCGAGAGTTTAAACGGTAAGGTCAAATTTGAGTTAGGGAAAGGCTATTTATCTCAAGTGAGTGACAAGGGCGCGCGGATTTTCTCCCTGTTCAGCTTAGATTCTCTAGTGCGTAAATTGTCGCTGGATTTCAGTGATGTGTTTGGACAGGGCATGTATTTCAACTCCTTCAGCGGCAATCTGCAAATTGATAACGGCGTAGTGAAAACGACAGACACAGAAATGGATGCGATTGCGGGCAATATGAAGGTTCGCGGCTATACGGATCTCACCACTGAAAGTTTAAATTACGATATCCGCTTTGTACCGCAGTTGGCCTCGAGTGTGCCGACCGTTGTGCTGCTCAGTACCAGTGCGTGGACATTGGGCCTAGGGGCGTTCGCACTAACCAAAGTGCTTGAGCCTGTAATCGAGGTGATCTCCGAAATTCGTTTTAGGGTGACGGGCACTATGGCGGAGCCTGTGGTCGAAGAGTTGGAACGCAAGAGTAAAGAAATAGAAATTCCAGAGTCGATTCTGCCTATGGTTGGTGTTGAGCGCCCGGCGATACCGACCGAGGGCGAGAACCATAACGTCGATGTCACTAACCCAGAAAACGTTAAGCCGACTGAAACCAAATCAACTGAATCAAAACCCCAAGAGGTTAGATCAGAAGAGCCAAAACCAGTCACAGATCAGCCTAGAGTGCCCGATTTAAATTTAGTTCAACCTCAAGCGACGCCTTTACCAGAAGTTCCCGCCACGCCCGTCACTCCAGAGGATCAGCCAGTAGTAGAACCGATTAAGCAACTTCAGGGAGATAACAATGCACATCAGCCTGTTGCAATGTCAGAGCAGCCGCGACGTCAGCGCCAATCTGCTATTTATCGAATCGCAGCTTAAGGACCTAAAGCGGGATGTCGATACGCCCCATTTAGTGGTGTTGCCCGAATGCAGTCTGCTTTTTGGTGGCCACGAAAGTCAGCAACTTGCCTATGCGGGCGATGCTCATCAGAGCCCGCTCAAATCGGCGTTAAGTGCATTGGCCGCCAAATATCAGGTCTTTATGGTCGCGGGCACTATTCCGGCACTGGCCGAGGATGGCCGCGTGTATAGCCGTTGTTATTTGTTTGATGATAAAGGTGATACCTTAGGGCATTACGATAAACTGCACCTCTTCGATGTGGATGTCGCCGACGGCACTCAGCAGTACCGCGAGAGCGAAACCTTTTGCCCCGGCGATCACATTAGTGTTATCGACACACCTTTTGGCAAAATTGGCCTGACCGTCTGTTATGATTTACGCTTTCCCGACCTCTTTAGGGCGATGCGCCTAGCGGGTGCCGAAATCATTACTGTTCCCTCGGCGTTCACTAAAGTCACGGGTGAAGCCCACTGGCAGGTGTTATTACAGGCAAGGGCCATCGAAACCCAATGCATTATTTTAGCCGCTGCCCAATGGGGAGCCCATAATGAAGGTAGCCGGGAAACCTGGGGGCAGAGCATGGTCGTCGGTCCTTGGGGAAATATTATCGCCCAGCGCCAGACGGGAACAGGTTGGGTACATGCTGAGATCGATTTAGCCGAAGTGCACAGCATTCGTAGTAAAATGCCCGTTATGCAGCATAATCGTTTCCTTGAGCCAAGCTTGAAATAAACCATACCGAATTAGACTGCGATTTACGTACAGAACTCGTACAGCGAATTTACACTCAGAATAGTAAGATCCCTTGGGGTCAAAGAGAGCATCGATGCCATTTTTAGCACAAGTAGAGCAGAGTTTATTGAAGGGCGGGTTAGCGTTAGATGGCCTACAAACCTATTTAAACATCATACATCAGCACACAATCGATTTTTCCGATCTCTATTTCCAAGGCAGTCGCCATGAATCATGGGTGCTGGAAGACGGCATTATCAAAGATGGCAGTTTCCATATCGAGCGCGGTGTGGGTGTACGCGCCATCAGCGGTGAAAAAACCGGTTTTGCCTATGCCGATGATATCACTCCCGCCGCGCTGAGTGCCGCAGCCGAAGCGGCCCGTGGTATTGCCAGTGCCGGCGAACAAACACAAGTGCAAGCCTTTAAACGCCAGCAAGCCTTAGCGCTGTACGATAGTTTAGATCCGATAGCGGCGATGGAAGAAGTTAAAAAAATCAGTCTGTTGAAAGAGGCTGATGCCTATATTCGCAGCTTAGACAGCCGCATTATCCAAGTGGTTGTTAGCCTTGCGGGCGTACATGAAGAAATTCTTGTGGCCGCGAGCGATGGTACGTTAGCGGCGGATATCCGCCCGTTGGTACGCTTTAACTGCAGCGTGATTTTAGAAGAAAACGGCAAACGTGAACGTGGCGGCGCCGGTGGCGGTGGTCGTCATGACTACGGCGTGTTAATGGCAAGCGATGACACAGGTTTACCTATGTGCTTCGCCTTTGCCCGTGAAGCCGTGCGCCAAGCGCAGGTCAATCTCAATGCCATCGATGCGCCAGCGGGTGAAATGCCAGTAGTGTTAGGTAATGGTTGGCCGGGCGTATTGCTCCACGAAGCGGTTGGGCACGGTTTAGAGGGCGACTTTAACCGTAAGGGCAGCAGTGCCTTCAGCGGTAAAATGGGCCAGCAGGTGGCCTCTAAGTTAGTGACTGTGGTCGATGACGGCACTTTGCCTAATCGTCGCGGTTCACTCAGCATAGACGATGAAGGTGTTCCGACCCAAAGAACCGTGTTGATCGAAGACGGTATCTTAAAGGGCTATATGCAGGATAAGTTGAATGCCCGCCTGATGGGTGTCGCCCCCACGGGTAACGGTCGCCGTGAATCCTACGCCCATTTACCTATGCCACGTATGACTAACACCTATATGACGGCGGGGCAGTCGGATCCAAGCGAGATCATCAAGTCAGTCAAGAAGGGCATTTATGCGCCTAATTTCGGCGGTGGCCAAGTGGATATCACTTCGGGTAAGTTTGTGTTCTCGGCATCTGAGGCCTATTTGATTGAAAATGGTGAAGTGACTCAAGCGATTAAGGGCGCCACCTTAATTGGCAACGGCCCAGAAGCCATGGGGCAAATTTCCATGGTCGGCAATGATATGGCTCTGGATAAAGGTGTCGGTGTGTGTGGTAAAGATGGCCAGAGTGTGCCCGTCGGTGTCGGCCAGCCGACCTTGAAGTTAGATCGCTTAACTGTGGGTGGTACAGCATAAGATCTAGAATCTAGAGCCTAAGCTTTACGCCACACTTAAGGAGGCGAGTTCTAGCCGCTGCCTGCTATGAATGTTATCATTCGCAAAGGAAATTAGAGTAACTACTCTAGAGGTGTTAATGAAACTATCACGTGTGGCTTGGCTGTGCCTATTATCTTCATTGCCTTTGGTTGGTCATGCCCAGCCCATAAGCTTTACCGACGCTTGGCAACAAGTGCTGAAGGTGAGCGACAAGTTGCAAGCGCAATCCCAGGAAGTGAATCGCGCTAAAGGTGAAGAAGAGGCGGGTGAGAGCTTGAATCTGCCCTCCTTGAGCCTTAATGGCAGTTATACCCACCTCGAAAAACCCATTGAACTCGATCTTCGGGATCTCAATCCCTTAGCCTCCCTTGATCCCGCAACTTTGCCACCCGCCCTTGGTGGGGCACTGGCGAGTATTCCGGGGTCAATGTTTGTCACGCCTTTTACCGAGCAAGATATCTTCCGCGCCAGTTTACAAGCCATGTGGCCGATTTACACGGGCGGGCAGATCACCGCAGCCCAAGGTATACACGCGGCTATGGTGGCCGAGAAGCAACAAGAGTTACAGCTCGCCACTCGGGATTTATTTACCCAATTGGTCGACAGATACTATGCCGTCGATGTCACGCTGGCGCTGGTGAACACCCAAACCGATCTCGTCGGCTCTTTAACTAAGCATGTCGATCATGCGCTAGCGTTAGAGCGAGAAGGGCAAATCGCTAAGGTTGAGCGCCTCAATGCGCAGGTCGCCTTAGACAATGCCAAAGTCAATTTAGGTAGCGCTCGCCGTCAACATGAAATGGCGGTTATCGCCCTGTCGCGCATGTTGCAGCAAAGCGATGTTGGTACTGAGTCACCTCTATTTGTCTTGCCGCACGCACCGTCTTTAGGCCAGCTGACTCAAGTGACGCTGAGCCAACATCCAGCGCTTAAATTGCTCGAAGCGAAGGAAGCGCAGGCCAATGGCTTAGTATCATTAGAACAGGGTAAATATCACCCCACAGTATTCCTTTTTGGTAATTACACGCTTTACGAAGACGACAGCCTGTTTTCCCAGGTAGAGCCCGATTGGATGGTCGGCGTCGGTGTGAAAGTGCCTATTCTCAGCCGCGACGGTCGCAGTGGTAAGGTCGAAGCCGCCAAGAGTGCACTCTTGCAGGCCCGTTATACCAAGGCGCAAACGCGGCAAGATTTGAGTCTGTTACTGGATCAAAGTTATCGCCAATTATTACAGGCCGAAGAAGAAGTGAAGGCGCTCGATACCTCACTCGAACTCGCCAGCGAAAACCTGCGCCTGCGGGAAATCGCCTTTAATCAAGGGCTTTCAACCTCTATAGATAGAGTCGATGCCGAGCTGAAACTCAGCGCAGTTAAAACTCAACAACTGGCCGCCCGTTATCGTTATGTGCAAGCCTATGCCAGATTAATGGCCATCAGTGGTCAATTAGATGAATTTATCGGTCGTACCATAGCCCGAAACTCAGCCCCTACCCAAGTGCAGGAGACAAACAATGCGCGCTAACAGAATACTTGCCCTTGTGGCGTTGGTCGCATTAGGCCTTATCTTGGCCTATGGCCTCAAGCTGGCTTACAGTCCGCAGCCGAGTCTGTTGCAGGGCCAGATTGAAGCCCGCGAATACAATGTCTCCTCTAAGGTGCCAGGTCGCGTCGAGCAAGTGCTGGTGCGCCGTGGTGACAGTGTGGCCGAAGGTGATTTGCTGTTCGCCATCCACAGCCCTGAGTTGGATGCTAAGTTGATGCAGGCCGAAGGTGGCCGCGATGCCGCTCAAGCGATGCAGCTTGAAGCCAACAACGGTGCCCGTAGCCAAGAAGTGATGGCGGCCAAAGAGCAATGGCTCAAGGCACAGGCAGCGGCAACGCTGGCTAAAACCACTTATACCCGCGTTGAAAACCTCTTCAACGAAGGTGTGGCAGCGAGACAAAAACGCGATGAAGCCTTTACCCAATGGCAAGCGGCGAAATACACAGAGCAAGCGGCTTTAGCCATGTATCAAATGGCGCAGGAAGGCGCGCGGGTCGAAACCAAAGCCGCTGCTGCCGGTAACGCCCGTATGGCCGAAGGCGCGGTAAAAGAAGTTAACGCCATTATGCAAGATAGCCAAATGCGCGCGCCTAAATCGGGTGAAATCAGCGACGTGTTATTGCAGGCGGGTGAATTAGCGCCGAGTGGTTTTCCGATTGTGAGCCTGATTGATATGCAGGATGCTTGGGCCGTGTTCCAAGTGCGCGAAGATCAACTTAAGCGCTTCAAGCAAGGCCAAAAAATTCAGTTGAATATTCCAGCACTCGGGCAGGATGTGGACTTTACTGTGTCCCATATCAGCGTGATGGGCGATTTTGCTACTTGGCGTTCGACCGAAAGTGGCCACGATTTTGATATGCGCACCTTCGAAGTGGAATTGCGTCCAAGCCAGCCGATTGCCGATCTGCGTGTCGGTATGTCTGTGTTGCTGCGCAGTGAGTAACAGCCGTGACTGAACGCACGCCCAACGCCAATACGGTCGACAAGACTAAGGGTGAATCACCGCCATCGAGCAGAAGCTTTATGGCCTTGCTCATCGCGTTAGTTCGCCGTGAACTCACTGCGCTGTGGCGCGACCCTTGGCAGTTAGCGCTGATCAGTTATATTCCGCTTATTGGGATGTTATGCCTCTGGTGGTTATTCAGTGCGGGGTTACCAAGGCAATTACCGGTGGCGATTGTCGATCAAGACCACAGTCAGTTAAGCCGTATGCTGACCCGTCAGCTGAAGGCAAATCCTGTGACTGAGCTACAAAACTTCACCGATTTAGCCGCGGCTGTGTCGGCGATGCAGCAGGCGAAAGTCTACGCCATTGTGGTCTTTCCCTATGATATGAAAAAAGATTTGCTCACTGGCCACAAGCCCACCATAGATGTGCGCTACAACAGTCAATTTTTGCTGGTGGGTAAGTTACTCTCAAGCCAAATTCAGCTGAGTCTGGGTGATGGTTTGTTGCAAATAGCGGGCTTAAAACAGCTCGCCAACGGTACACCTAAATCCCAAGTCGCAGTCAATTTAAGCCCAGTCAAGAGCCAAACAACGGCGCTTTTTAACCGAAATAACAACTATATAGGCTTCTTAGTGCCGCCAGTGCTGATTGCGCTGTGGCAGTTGTTATCTATGTTAGTGATGGCCAACAGCTTAAATCGAGAGCTGCATCTCGCGCCTACGACTCAGGTCAATGGTATAGCAAATACCTTAACCGAGCATTTTTGGCCTAAGGTGCTGGCGAAAGTGGTGTTGTTTACGCCGATATTGATGCTGCAAGGCGGCTTTATTTTAACTTGGCTGTACTTGTATCTGGCGCTGCCGATGGCGGGCAGTTTAGCCCTATTGCTGGTGGCACAATTGGTGATGTTACTGGCGGTCTGGAGTCTGGTGTTATTCATCTTTGTAGTGATGCGTGACAGTGCGCGGGTCATCAGTTTTTGTACCGCTTTATTTGCGCCCGCCTTTGCCTTTATGGGGATCACTTTCCCCACCCATGATATGCCGCAATTAGCCCAGTGGTGGCGGCTGATCATGCCATCGAGCCACTATATTGAGTCCCATGTGAGCGTCGTCAGTTATGGCGCTACTTGGCCGAGCGTGGCGGGCCAACTCAGCAGTTATTGGGGCTTTATCTGTTTGCTGCCTTTGATCTATTTGCTATCGCGTCAATTACTGCCGATCACGGTTAGTGCTAATAATGTGGTGGCAGTAGTTGACTCGAACGCAGCTCTGCCTGCGAAGGGGCAATAGGATGAATATCTGGCGACTGATGTTAACTGAACTTAAGGCCATTATTAGCGATAAAGCGATCGCAGTGACCTTGTTTGGCGGCGTGCTGTTTTATTCGATTTTGTATCCTTTACCCTATTTAAACCAAGTGCCGACCGAGCAACAGCTGATTGTGGTGGACTTAGATCATTCGTCCTTAAGCCGACAGTTGATCCGCCACGCCGACGCCAGTGCAAAAATCCAAGTCATAGGCCAAGTTGGTTCGATTACCGAGGCGAAGCGTTTTATCGAAACCGGTAAAGCCCATGGTTTATTGGTGATCCCCGAAGGATTTCGCCGTGACTTAATGCTGGGTAAGGGAGTAACGTTGAGCTATGGCGGCGATGCCAGTTATTTCCTGATTTACTCCGCGGTGGCCGAAGGCTTAGTGAGCGCGGGGATGGATGCGGGTAAGCAAGTGCAATTGATTGGCATGTTGGCCCAAGGCACAAATCCTAAACAGGCCGAGCAGAGCCTGAACTCGGTGCACTTAAATAGCGTGCCCGCCTTTAACCCAAGTCTTGGGTATACGCCCTATGTAGTGCCCGGGCTGTTTTTGCTGATCCTGCATCAAACGCTGCTGATCGGTACAGGGATCCTTGGGGCGGGGCAGTGGCGCCAGAAGGGCTATTGGCAGCAGGTCCCTCCCGTACAACTCTTATGTGGGCGAATACTCGCCTTCATGTTGATTTATCTCTTTTTTACTAGCTTCTACGTTGGCTATTGCTACCACTGGTATCACGTCAGTATTCAAGCGAGCCTTGGCACAGTGGCATTATGGTTGTTGCCTTTTTTATTGGCTACCGCCGCCGCTGGGGTCGCCATGAGCACCTTGTTTACCCGCCGCGATTTACCGACCCAAGTATTGCTGTTGATTTCAATGCCGATCCTATTCGTGTCGGGTTTTGTCTGGCCGATAGCACTCATCCCCGAACCGTTAGTATTAGGTTCGCAGTTTATCCCCGCCGTACCCGCGATTATGGGGATGTTAGAACTCAATCAAATGGGCGCAAGTTGGGCGAGTGTGATGCCCAAGTGGCTACAACTCTGGGGCTTATTTGCGGTTTTTTTCGGCTTAGCTATACAGGGCATTAAGCGCAGAGCTAGGTTATTGAAAAGCCACTTGAGCTTCCAATAATCAAAGTGTAAAGAGATACAGGCAATTTAGGTGCAATACCCTGTGGTGGAATATCTTTAAATATCATTGTTTAGATATTAGCCACCACAGACTCGTCTATTTTCTCTGTCGCTATTCTAGCGGTTACTCTAATAGCACATTGAATTTTAAGAGAGTTTCGACCCCGCTTGGGGTTTTGACTGTGAGCACGACTTGGCTGCTGGCGGCTCCGGTATTCTTAAGGGAAAACTCGGTCACGCTCGTATTGGCGTTAGTCGTCTTAGGCACAGTATAAGCGGTTGAGACCAATTCACCCTTATTCGCAGCAATATTCAGCGTCGTGCTCGATGGCAAAATTTGGTCGGCACTGTCGTAGAGTTTGACCCTAAATACCGAGGTTTGGCCTGCGGGGATTGCCGTTAATGCATTAAGATTGTTGAGAATATTTTGTCCTTGGCGATCTTCATAGACTTTAACGTCATCCTGCCAGAGTGAGAAATAGGCATTCGAACCCGACATAACCATCACCACAGCCTTACGAACATAGGTCTTATTGGCCTGGCCTGTGCCGCAAAGCGTACCTTGGCATTGTGGGCCGTTAAATTGATTATCGGCACCTTTGTAGCTGCTGCTGGCGAGGTTATCGAAATAGCGTTCGCCACTATCATAGGTAAAGTTTTCGTTATCATCGCGAAAGGCGGTGGGCAGATCGCTAAAGCCTTGACTGTGGAAGGTTTCCACACCTAAACCATTACCACTACAAGCAACGGGAGTGCCATTGAATAAGCAGGCCTTGGCAATCGCAGTGCCGTCGTTGCTATCAAATTGGTTGTTACCGTTGGTATCGAAGAAGGTTTCGTGACCTAGGGCATAGGCTAATACCGTAATGCGATGGTCCTGCGGTCTAGGATCGCTTGAGGTCCACGTCACGCTACAGGCGCCACTTTGGGTTAGGCAACTTGGCTCTATTTGGCCGCCTTCACTGGTGAAGTTCACTGTGGTGTCGTTGGGCGCTGGGTTACCAAAGCTATCGGACAGTCTGGCTGTCACTGTGACTTTCTCACCATCGATATTGCCCGCTTCAGGATTGGCATTACTGGTCGCTAAGCTAAATCCGAGCTGTTGCGGCAGACCCGTATTCACCGTGAGTTGTTCAGATTGGCTAGTGATCACTTCTTTAGTATCGGCATCAATGGCAGTGGCCACCACGCGCACGGGTGTGGGTACAGTGCCGGATAATACGCGCACACTGGCGATACCTTGGGAGTTGGTCAGACTTTGCGCATTCGCTGTGCCATTGGCAAAACTTAAACCGCCGACCACTGTATCTAAGCTGAAGCTAACTTCTTGCTGCGCTGCGGGCTGGCCGTTGGCGCTGGTGACTTTGAAGCTGACTAAAGAGGATTCGCTTGCACCTGTGCCGCCCGCACCTTTAATGCGAATTTGGGCGGGCTCGGCCGACTCAAAACTTAAGCTGGCAAGGGTTTGGCGTTGCAGTGTGAATGGGAAATTTGCCGTTAGCGTCTGATTGCCCACGACGGTTGTGGCGATAATTTGGTCGTTACGTTCACTGTTGCCACTGCAACTTGTGTCTTGGAAGGTTGAGCTGGCATTACCCGATAGCGTAGTGACTGGCGTATCGAGTGTCGCACTATTGTTTGTCGTGCAGTCTGAACTAAAGCTAATCGAAGAGGGGGTCTGCACCCGGGTAATAGTGCCATCATTGGCCTCTAGCACTAAACTCGCAGTTACTCCAAAGCTACCGCCCGCGCTGATTTTGTATGCGCCATTGGCATCGGCGGTTAAGGTGCTCGCCAGTTTACCTTCGGTAAAGACAGCGCCATTGAATGAGCCTAATTTTAGCGTTCCTTCTTGGTTGACGGCATCTTTGCTTAGCACTTCATACAGGCTGCTATTTTGTAGCGATTGCCCCTGATAATCCACTGTTACCGTTAGGGTATTTGCCCCCTAAATCTGTGGTGCTAGGGGTATAAGTGACTTGGGCGATACCTTGATTACTAGTGAGCGCACTGGTGGGATTGAGCACAGCAGAACCTGCGCTAAACGTCACTTTCGCATCGGCAATGCCTTGGCTTTCACTGTCGAGTAATATGGCCTGCAGTTGAACCGCCTCATCGACTTTGAAGCGAGTCACTAAGGCTGAACTACTTAAAATACTGGCGCTAAGTTTAGGTGTTGCAATGGTGTTGCCATTGCCTGAACCAACGAACTCGTAGTTACGGCTTGCAGTTAATGCGTCTGCATCAGACGGCGTATAGCTCGCCGTTACCGTACCAGCTTCTGCTGTTAATACCGGGTTAGAAATGATGACTTCAGCAACGCCATCGGCATTGGTGAGTTTTGTTGCTGGCGCAACAGTACCTAAGGTCGCAGCGAAGCTAATCAGTTGCCCGCTAAGTTTGCTCGAGCCTTTTTTTAAGCTGGCGACGGCACAAAAACTCGCATCGGTAGCAAAACTGAGATTTGTTGTAGAATCGGCACACTTGCCATTGACGACCGTTTTATAGCCTAAGGTTAAGCTGTAGCTGTCGGTCGTACCGTCAGTGTCGGTGCCATCGGCGGCGCCATTACAACCACTGAGCGCGATAGCGCCCAGTAATGCCCAAGAACATACCGCTAACGTTTTGCTAAGTCGCATAAGCAACATCCTTGTGGGGCTGAAATTAATTAGTCTTGGATTTCGCTGCGTAGATATTTAAACAGCTCTTTAGATGATTTTGATTCAGGGCCCTTGGCCAGTTCTTTGGTCGCTTGACGCACCAAAGTACGCAGCTTTTGTCGGTCCAATTGTGGATAATGTTCCACTAAGGTTTGGATTTCAGCATCACCTTGGGTCAACAAACGCTCACGCATTTTCTCAAACATCTGCAGTTTTGCGGTTTCGTTGTTGTTTTTGTTGAGTACAATCGCCAGGGCGGCCTTGATAGGCTCAACATCAAAATTACGCATCAATTTGCCGATATACTGCATATGGCGACGATACGCCTCAGTATTGACCTTGATTTTGCGCGTTTGCAGGATAGCGTCATACAAAAACTCATCCAGCTCGATTTTATCTAGCTGAGTCTTGCTCAGTGAAACCAGTTCCATACCAATTTTTTGAACAGCCTCACTATCACGCTTGTCCGACGTTTTGCTACTGACATAATCTTCATCAATGTCGTAGGGCTGTTTAAAATGCTCTGAATCACCAACAATCTTCATATAGATAAAACCTCAAGTAAAAAACCTGCTAATAATAACATCTCCAAGCAAAAATCACCTAGGTGAATGTGTTGAAACAAAGACCAGAGCCCTTTTGCGCCTTAGCCTAGTGTTGGGCTGCGACTCAGTGTCATGCTAATAATTAATGTGAATGGGATTTGTGTTTGTTATGCTAGGGCCATTGCCGACAACGAAAGAGTAGCTTTGTGTCTTTGAACAGAATCGATAGTGAATTGGGCGCGCTGAAAGATGCGGTTGCCGTGGCGCTCGAATATGCCAATAAATTAGGAACGAACGCTGCCGAAGTGGCGATCAGTAAGCAACAGGGATTATCGGTTTCAACCCGTTTAAAAGAGGTTGAAACCGTTGAATTTAATAAAGATGGTGCCCTAGGGATTACGGTTTACCGCGATGGTTGCAAGGGGAGTTCATCGACGTCGGATTTAAGTCCTGAAGCCATCGCCCTCGCGGTAAAAGCAGCCGACGATATCGCCCGTTACACTTCGCCCGATCCCTTCAGTGGCCTTGCCGATAAAGCCTTAATGGCGACCGAGATCCGCGATCTGCAGCTGTATTATCCTGAAGATATTTCCCCCGAGGAATTAGCCCAACTGGCGATCCGCGCCGAAACCGCGGCACTCGATGCCGATCCTCGTATCAATAACTCCGATGGTGCGAGTGCTAACGCCCATACTTCGGTCAAAGTGTATGGCAATAGCCACGGTTTCTTAAACGGTTATTGCAGTTCGCGTTATAGCTTAAGTTGCAGCGTAATCGGTGAAGACAGTGATGGCAATATGCAACGGGATTACGATTACACTATTGCCCGTAAATTCAGCGAGATGCTTGCGCCAGAAGCCGTAGGTTTAAAGACTGCGCAGAAGACGGTCAGTCGTTTAGGTGCCCGCAAGATTGCCACCACCCGCTTACCGATTTTATTGGCCCCCGAGATAGCAACGGGTTTGATCGGCCATTTAATTGGTGCCATTAGTGGCGGCAGTTTATACCGCAAATCCAGCTTCCTATTGGATGCCATCCACACGCAAATCTTCCCCGATTGGTTCAATATTGAGGAACAGCCGCATCTACTGGGTGCCCTAGCCAGTGCCAACTACGATAGCGAAGGTGTGGCGACCCAGGATAGACGCATTGTCGACCACGGCATGTTAGAAACCTATCTGTTAACCAGTTACTCGGCGCGCAAGTTAGGCTTACCTAATACAGGCCATGCGGGCGGGATCTATAACTGGACACTCGGCCACACGGGCCAAACCTTCGACGAATTGGTGAAAGACATGGGCACAGGTTTGATTGTGACCGAAGTCATGGGCCAAGGCGTGAACATGGTGACGGGGGATTATTCCCGCGGGGCGGCGGGTTTCTACGTTGAAAACGGTGAGATCCAATATCCAGTGGAAGAGATCACCATCGCGGGTAACTTGAAAGAGATGTTCCGTGGCGTGCAAGCCGTGAGTCAGGATTTTGATCTGCGCTCGTCGATTCGTACCGGCGGTATCTTGTTATCTGAGATGAAAGTCGCGGGTAACTGATCTAACCGCAAGATCCCGATGGGGAAAAGGGCAAACGCACTATCGTTTGCCCTTTTTTGTGCCTATCGATTGCGTCTAAAACGCATAGCTTGCGCTGAGTTCGAACGAGCGTCCCGCGCCAGCCACTTGATTAAAGCCATTAGTGTTATCGGCCCTAAATTCCGCCACACTCACGCCGCCCAGTGGCAGCTCATAGTAGCTATCGAACAGGTTATTGATGGCGAAGGTGAGGGTCAGATCCTGCCATTTCATACTGCTATTCAAGTTAAGTAAGGAGTTGCTGTCGGTTTTATTCTCAAGGCGGCGGTCATCCACGCGATCTTTGGTCGCCACCCATTGCCATACAAGGCTGTTTTCCCAGTTACCGAGTTGATGTTGCAGTGCCAACTCGGTTTGCAACGGCTTGATTTGATATAAAGGCTCATTGCCTTCATCTCGCTCGCCACGGGTTAGATTCACTTTGCCTAACACTTTCCATTTACCTGTGCTGGTTTCGGCAAACTGATAGAGCGCATTAAAGCGCGCGCCATAGAGATTGGCATCTAAGTTAGTGAATTGAAGAATATTGCGTTTGCCATCGGGTGAGCTAGTGCGATTAAAGCTACCAATCACTTCGGCATCGACATAGTCAGTCACAGCTGTGTACCAAGCTGTGGTCGAGACTTGCCAGCTATCACCGTTATATTTGTAGGCTGCGCTCAGGGTATGGGCGGTTTCTGGCTTAAGATCTGGATTACCCACATAACCATTACCATCGCCATACCAACCTATCATAGTGGTTGCCATAGTGCCGCGACCCCAGCTGTAACGCTCGTACAGATTCGGTGCACGGTTTTTACGGGCTAATCCTAATTCAAGTTGTTGATTGGTCGATAATTGATAGCGCGCCAGTAAGGTGGCATCGATAAGGTTATCATCGCGTTTTCTGTCCATGGCATTAAACGCCTCGGCAGCCTCGGCGTCGACATTGGGTTTACCCATCATTGGCATGTCGTTATAGGCTTGGACTTCACCGGTATTAGTGGTGACATACTCAAAGCGAACACCCGCCGATAACCACCAACTAGGGCTCAAATCTTGCTGCCATTCGCCATAAATAGCGGCGCGGCGACGTTCACCATCCTTGATATTGATGTAGTCATTGGGCGCCATCATAGTGCCGGGGACCGCTGGCCACACATCGTCGAGCTGGTAGCTATAGTATTCCTGACCGACCAGTAAGGTGCTGTCATCACCCATCGGCAGACGCCAATGCAGTTGATAGCTGTAGTCATCGCCTTCAGTGTTCATCGGCATCTTGCCGGTTTTCTCTGGGGTGAAAAAGCCCATCTCGTGTTTCACGCCGTGCCAGTTTACTTGGGCGCTGAACTCACCATCATCCTCGAGTTTAAGTTGATAACGGACGAGGGCACCGTAACTCTTATTATCCGTCATATCCATGTATTGGTTAGGAAAACCTTGAAATGGAATATTCTGATGGGTCAGTTTGATGGCGACTTCTTGAGTGTCGTCGCGCCAAGCGGCGGAGAAGGCATGGTTTTGGGCGCGGTACAGGGTATCTATGACTTTATCGCCATTGCCATCTTTATAGCTGTTGGCATCTTCATAGGCGCCTTGATAACTTAGGCTCATATTTTTGCTGGCAACGGCCGCATTCGCTCCGAGCAGTAAGGTGTCGCTGACACTGCGGTATCCCGTTGAGATATCGCCGCTATTCCATTTAATGCTGTCGCTTTCGCCAAATTTAAGATTAAGGCTGCTGACCTTGATCACACCCGCGATATTGTCGCCACCCGCGCTGACGGGTGACACGCCTGCAATCACTTCTGCGGTGGTGATTTGATTGGCGGAAATATAGGACAGCGGTGGGTTCATTTGGTTGGCGCAGGAAGCGGTAATGTCCGCGCCATCAACCAACACTTTAATACGATCGCCCATCATGCCATTGAGGATAGGCAGAGCCGATACGCCACCCGCCTCAGAGAAATCTACCCCTTGTCCTTTCAGCAGATTTTCAGCCGAACCTAAAGTGTGATGGTTTTCTGTCTGTTGGCCGTGGACCTCTAAGCGTTCCATATTGGCTAATCCGCTGTCATCGGCCATTGCCTGTGGCACTAAGGATAAGCCCATCGCGATTGCGAGGGATGAGTAGAGCACTGAAGTGTTAAACGGGTGGGATAAATACGCAGAATTTGCAGCCATTTTGTTGTTTTCCATTCACTTAGAGAAATTGCGCTGCATTATAAAGATCATCCAAGTGATACAGGTGCGGCATATTGTCGCACACTGGAAATGTGCTGATTTGTACAAACTATGTACATCGCAAAATATTGCGCTATAGTAACGCCGTTAAGTCTATGGCTTAACGTATTAGCGAGTTGATTCATTCTATTTGGAGTTGCTATGGGCAAACAAAAAATCGCGGTCGTGGCGATGGAACACGACAGTGGGCGAGGCACTATCACAGACAATGCACTCAAAGCTATCGTGACCAGTCCTCTCTTTCGGACACGCACCGAAAAGGCGAAAAAGGGCAAAGGATCCTATAACCGTAAAGGAAAGGCATTCAAAATGAGTAACCAAAAGGGGTATCAGCACAAGGGCGATACCCCTTTCGACTTTCTACGCCTAAGCTTTTGTTAAGCTGTTGCTTCCCCCGTTTTAGTCCGCTTGCTTTTATCCTTCGTTAATTCTGCCGTTCCTAGCCTCAGTACCTGTGTTTACGCTTAAATCATCCTTATTCTCGCTAGCCTGTTTGCTTCGAACACATTAGCTTGGGATTAATTGGTACTTTTGCCTCTAACGAGTATGGTTAACCTATAGCGAAGGAGATGCGCATGGCACAGCAATATCGAATCGAACACGACACTATGGGCGAGGTACAAGTCCCCGCAGATTGTTATTGGGGCGCGCAGACCGAGCGTTCGCGGCAGCACTTTCGGATCGGGGGCGAAGCGTCAATGCCGATTGAAGTGATCCACGCTTTTGGCTATTTAAAGAAAGCCGCCGCCATCACCAATCAACAACTTGGCACTTTGGCTCAAGCTAAAGCCCAATTGATTGCCCAAGTGTGCGATGAGCTGATTGCTGGCGAACTCGATCCGCAATTTCCCTTGGTGATTTGGCAAACGGGCTCGGGCACGCAAACCAATATGAACGTCAATGAGGTGATCGCCTATCGCGGCCATGTGCTCTCGGGCGGGCAACTCACCGATGCGGTTAAATGCTTGCACCCCAATGACGATGTTAATCGCTCGCAATCCTCCAACGATACCTTTCCCACCGCCATGCACATTGCCGCCTATCGCCAAGCCGTTGAGCTGGTTTTGCCCTGCATGAAGTTATTGCAGCAGAGCTTGCAGGATAAGGCCGAGGAGTTTGCGCACTTAGTCAAAATTGGCCGCACCCATTTTATGGATGCGACACCGTTAACCTTAGGCCAAGAGTTTTCGGGTTATGCCGCGCAGTTAAGTCATGCCATCGAAGGCATTGAGCACAGTCTCAAGCGGGTGGCCGAGTTAGCCCTAGGTGCGACCGCCGTGGGCACTGGGCTGAATACCCATAAGGATTACGCCGTTAAGGTGGCGGACAATATCGCAAAGCTCACGGGCTTGCCCTTAGTGACGGCGCCGAATAAGTTTGCCGCCCTTGCTGCCCACGATGAATTAGTCGCGCTGTCGGTGGCCTATAAAGTGGCGGCGGTCAGTTTAATGAAGATAGCAAATGATATTAGGATGTTAGGTTCTGGCCCGCGCTGCGGTATCGCTGAGTTATTACTGCCTGAAAATGAACCCGGTTCGTCCATCATGCCGGGCAAAGTCAATCCAACTCAGGTTGAGGCCATGACTATGGTGTGCGCGCAAGTCATGGGCAATGATGTCGCCGTTAGCATTGGCGGCAGCAATGGTCAGTTTGAGCTCAATGTGTTTAAGCCGATGATTATCGCCAATGTGCTGCAATCGGGGCGCTTATTGGGGGATGCTTGCCAGTCGTTTAATGATCATTGCGTGGTCGGCATAGTGGCGAATGAGCCGCAGATTGCTCTGCATCTGGAAAACTCACTTATGCTAGTCACGGCGCTAAATCAACATATCGGTTATGAAAAGGCCGCTAAGATCGCCAAAAAAGCCCATAGTGAGCACAAGACGCTGCGCCAAGCGGCATTGGAACTTGAGTTCGTCACGGCGGAAGAGTTCGAGCTTTGGGTCGATGCCAATAAGATGTTGGGGCCAGATGTCTAGTGAAGGTAAAAAGCAGGGCAGGCTTCGCCCTGCTAGGACGCTGCAAAGAGCGCAGCTGCGAGAATCTAGAATCTAGCTTAGTCTTGGGTGTCTGCGTCGACCACTTCGGCCCACAGATCGTGTTCGTCTGAATGGGTGATGCGAGCACGAACCAACATGCCAGGTTCCAGCTCAGTTTCACCATTGATAAACACCATGCCGTCGATTTCTGGTGCATCGGCAAAGCTGCGGCCAATGGCGCCTTCTTCGTCTACATCGTCAATCAGAATGTCTAAGATGCGGCCAACGAAACGGGCTAAACGCTCGGCGCTGATCTCGGCTTGGACTTCCATAAATCTGTGGTATCTGTCTTCTTTCACTTCTTCGCTGATAAGCTCGGCGATGGTGTTGGCGACGGCGCCATCCACTTCTGAATACTTAAAGCAACCCACGCGATCGAGGCGAGCTTCACGTAAGAAGTCGAGCAACATTTCGAAGTCTTCTTCGGTTTCACCTGGGAAGCCGACGATAAAGGTCGAGCGGATCACTAGATCTGGGCAGATTTCACGCCAGCGTTGGATCGCTTCTAACTGACGGTCAACACGGCCTGGACGCTTCATCATCTTGAGGATGCGCGGGCTTGCATGCTGCATTGGAATATCCAAATACGGCAGGATCAAACCTTCCGCCATTAGCGGGATCAGATCGTCAACCCATGGGTAGGGGTAGATGTAATGCAGACGCACCCAAGCGCCCATTTTACCCAGTTGGCGCGCTAGGCTAGTAATGTCTTGCTTGACTGGCATACCGTTCCAAAAATCGGTACGACCGCCCTTGTCTTTGCCGTAGGCCGAGGTGTCTTGGCTCACGACTAAAATTTCTTGCACGCCTGATTCTACTAAACGCTTAGCTTCATCTAAGACGCTACCCGCATTGCGGCTGTCGAGGTCACCACGTAGCGAAGGAATGATGCAGAAAGTACAGCGGTTGTCGCAACCTTCTGAAATCTTTAAATAAGCGTAATGCTTAGGCGTTAACTTAACCCCAGTTTGTGGGATTAATGACGTGAAAGGGTTGTGCTCTGGCTTAGGCACATATTTGTGAACGTGCTTCAACACGGCTTCGTAGCTGTGTGGGCCAGTGATTTCTAACACATCTGGGTGCACTTCGCGGATTTGGTTTTCTTTGGCGCCAAGGCAGCCAGTAACGATCACTTTGCCGTTTTCTTCTAGTGCTTCACGCACAGCGTCCAGAGATTCTTCAACCGCAGCATCGATAAAGCCGCAGGTGTTGACGATAACTAAGTCGGCATTGTCGTAGCTGTTAGTCACTTCGTAGCCGTCGATGCGTAACTGAGTCAGAATACGCTCTGAATCCACGAGGTTTTTTGGGCAGCCCAAAGACACGAAACCGATGCGATTCCCAGTGGTAACAGCATTAGTGCTTGTTGCTTCTAATGTTTTGACTGGGATATCAAGCGTGGTCGTTTGCTTGGGTTTAAAAGTTTCAACTGTCATGGTTTCTCGCTGAGGTATAAGCCGCCTTAAAAAAGATGGCGGATTATACCTGAAGTGATTAAAAGGTACAGTAGCTTTGGCTGAAAAGTGTACAACTGGGGCGCTGAATATGCCAGTTAACCCTAAAGCCTATTTTGGGTATGGGTATAGAAATATCCGCTAGAGATCCGCAGTCGAATCCATAGGGATAAAACGAGCTAAATATTTTTCAGAAAAAATAACCCTTTTTAAAATTCGTCGCGTTTATAGGGAGCAAGAAACAGTTTGTTGATGCTGTTACATATTGGCACAGGTATTGGCACTTTTTACTGATAGCCTAAGCGCTAAATAAGCGACACAGTCGTGTTAGCCGTCTCGTTTGGATATGCGTTCTATTTGAAGTGGTTTAGCTATAAGCACATTATTTTGGAGTAAGTTATGAAAAGTTCTCTTTTAGCGGTATTGGTGGCGGGTGGTCTTTTTTCGAGTGCGTTTATGGCGCCCCAAGTGCTCGCCGCTGGGGTCGATTTCCCCCATATTGAAACTATGGGTGTGAGCCAAATTCGAGTCGAGCCCGATATGGCGGATGTGAATGTGGAAGTGGCCGTGACCGAAAAAACCGCTAAAGCCGCCAAGGATAATTCCGATGCCGCCGTGGCTAAGTTTATCGCCCGTTTAACGGCAGCTGGTGTGGCTAAAGACCAGATCCAGAGCGCGAATTTAAATCTTCAGCCGCAATACACCTATGTGCAGGATAAGGCACCTGAGCTGACGGGTTACACCGCCAGTCGTCAAATTACCGTGACGGTAACAGACTTAAGCCGCTTAAATGCTATCTTAGATTCGGCCTTAGAAGAGGGCATGAATCGGGTGAACAATATCGCCCTTAAGTCGAGCAAAGAAGCGGAATACGTCGCCAAGGCACGTCAAGCTGCGATTGTGGATGCCAAACAAAAAGCCGAGTCTTTGGCTAAAGGCTTTGGTGAGAACCTAGGTAAGATCTGGCAGATCCGTTATTACGATCAACGCCCTGTGCAACCTGTCATGTTACGTATGAATGCCAAAGCCGATGCCATGGGCGCCGCCGAGAGCTATCAATATGGCCAAGTGAGCATAGAAGATAGGGTCGAAGTGATTTATAAGTTGAAGTAACCAGTGTTGAAGTAACAAGTGTTGAAGTAATAGATGCTGAAGAATAGAAAAGGGCAGACTTAAATCGAGTCTGCCCTTTTGATTAGCCCTTTTTATTGGGATTGACCCATCCTAAATAGCGTTACATTTTCCAGCTCACAGTTGCACTATAGTTGGCTGGTGCGCCGTAGAAACCTTGTGCCCAGTATAAGCTGTTGATATATTTCTCATCGGTCACGTTGTTGGCATTTAACGTTAGGCTGATATTTTCAGTAAAGGCGTAGCGCGCCATCAAGTCGACGATGGCATAGGCGTCTTGGCGAGTAATAATGGCTGCGCCAGCATTCGTAAAACTTTCACCAACATTACCTTGGTAGCGGGAAATATCATCCTGCCAGCGCATGTTAACACCAAAGCTTAAGCCTTCGAGTTGCTCAACATCATAGACAGCACTTAACTTAAATAACTTACTTGGCGTGTATTCTTTTACCAGTTTGGCAACCTCATCGCGGCCATTAATGTTGAAGTCTGTATAACCTAAGCTCACCTGCAAACCTGGATAAACCTCTCCGGCTATATCCAGTTCGTAACCTTTGCTATTGATCCCATCACCTGCAATAAACATGTTATCAGGATTGCTGTTCAGCGGGATTGCCAAGTTCACTTGCTCTACATCGAAGTAGGCGAGACTGGCGATTAACTTACCTTCAAATAATTCGCTCTTTAAGCCTATTTCGCGGCTTTCGCCTGTCACAGGGTCAATGAGTTGATTGTTACTGTCTCTTTTAATTTGCGCGAGGAAGGTTTCCGTATAGCTGGCATAGGCCACCAGTTCGGGCATAAAACGATAGACAAGCCCTAGGTAAGGGATGAAATCTTGTGCATCGGTATCCCGCGATTCACCGTAGGATTCACCTTCTGCTTCCCATTGGTTAAAGCGGCCACCAGCAATTAAGTGCATGTCTTCAAACAAATTAAACCGTCCCGTGAAATAAGCGGCTTTTTGGGTTGAGTTAACATCGCTCCCCAATGGACTGTCGGCAAAGGTGGGATAGGGCGTATTGCCCTCCCACGTATTGAGGTCTGGCATGGCAGGGAAACCATTGCCTGTGGTGTAGTCGTAGAGTGAGTGTTCTTGTTTGTCTGACGTTGAGTAGTTTAGGCCAAAAACTAACTGGTGATCACGGCCAAACAAATTGATATCGCCTTTAACGTACACATCGGCCAAATCGCTGCTTTCCGTTGCATCGTATTCACTGCCGTAACCGGTCAGACCTAACTCTGTGGTTTTATCCGGTGTACCATAAACATAAAAAAGCTGGGTGTCTTCATCGGTTGATTTATGCGAGTAAGTCGCACGTAGGTGCCAGTCATCGTTAAAGTAATGACTTAGCTCAACCACAGTATTGTGCTTCTCAACTAGCCATGATGACCAATTGGCCGAGGTGCTAGTAGAGCGATCATAATTGGTCGCGCTACCGTCGGTATAATACAGCGGCAATGCCCCCCATAGGCCACCATCTGTGTCATTTTTGATATAAGCATGGCTGAGTGAAAGAGTGGTGTTATCGGATAATTGTGCCTCAAGCATGGCATACAGGACATTCTTGTCTTGTTGATAGCGATCAAGATAGGAGTCTTGAACTTGCTTCACCGCCACCGCTCTGGCGGCGACTTTTTCGCCCAGTTTCACTGTGCCATCGAGTTCAAGGCGAGCATTGTCAAAACTGCCGTAGCTGGCATTAATATTAAGTTGATTGTCTGCTGTTGGGCGCTTGCGAATAAAGTTTACCGTGGCAGAGGGATTACCCACACCTGTCATTAAACCATTGGCGCCGCGGATCACTTCGACGCGGTCATAAATGGCGGTATCTTCGTCAGAATGGTTACTGCCGGAGCTTAATGGTAGGCCGATACCATCAATCTGGAAATTAGTGATATCAAAGCCGCGGGCCGTGTAATAAGTACGGTCAGTCTCGATACGTTCAACATTGACACCCGTCGCTGTATCTAAAACCGTGTTGATATTAGTGAGTTGGAAGTCGCTCATTTGCGCGCTGGTAATTACAGAGACAGATTGCGGAATATCACTGATTGGCAATTCTAATTTTGAAGCACCACTGGCTGTACTGGCGTTGTAACCTGCAATATAACTGCCTTTGATTTCTATTTTTTCAATTTTTTCATCGACATTTTCATTGGGAGCGGCATCATCGGCATAGCTTGGCATAGCTGTAGATAGTGCAATGATTATTGCCGAATAGAGTGTGGACAAGCGCAGTGTGTTCATCATTAAGCCTGATATTTTTTGGGTAGGATGGAAAAGTGAGCACAATATAACGCAAGCGTACGGTTAAGTTAATGATATTCGTTATCATTTACATTTGTTAGATTTTGCGGGTTAAAATCGCGAATACTGCTTAAGTCTGATTTAAGTTGGCTGGATGCGCTGTATGCCCAAGTACTAAAACTCGATATGACTTTGCTCTGTGATATCGATAAAGAAAAACCGCTGGCGGTAGCTGAAATTCTGCGTATTTGTTTAGAACTTAATACCAGAGTCTTGGCCGAGGGTGTTGAGATTGAAGCCGAACTGAATTATCTCGTTGCTCTTTCCTTGCTAGGTTATCGCCCCTAAAAGGTGGCGATATTGAGACATCAGACTAAGCTTACTCTGACTCAAACAAAGGAGGTGTTATGAAACAGTTTACAGCTTTAGCCCTATTTGCATCTTGTTCCTTGCTGCTAGCTAGCCAAGTATTTGCCCACGGTGAAATCGGTGAACCCTCGGATGGCGCCAAGGGAATGGCCGGTGCCATGGGCACCATAGAATTTAAACCCTCAGATTGGCAAGAGAACAAACAGAGCTGGTGGAAGGACAGTGATGGTGTTGCCCCCGGTGTTGCCGGTTGCCATGTCGGCACCGATGAACAGGGCACTGCGAATGGCAGAATGTTTGGCGAGGCGTGTTTGCCCGATGGCCTGTTAGTCGAATCTAATCCCGGCAAAGATGTGATACACGGTCACAGTGATGACTTAGGTCATCCCGATACCTTTGACTGTAATGCTTGGTGTGTCGGTGAGGGTAAAACCGCGGGTATGTGTGAAGTGGCCGCCGCGCCGCCCTGTGAGCAATCCGCGAGATGTGCCTGTAAGTAGTTAATCGTGAGTGTGAGCTCGATGTGTGCTGTGAGTTCACTATTTTCCCATAGGTAGTCCAGTCATGGGGGCAATTGTTTGTTTCTGATATCGACTAACTGATATATCATGCGCCACCCTTAATTGCCCATGCCACCTATTCACAGCTATGTCTTCCAACGCGCTTTATACCGATCTCTCCGGCTATTACGATTTAATGTGTGCCGATATTAACTACCAGCAACAGAGTGCGAGCATCCATCGTCTGCATCAGTTCCTGGGCAATAATGGTAAACAACACCTCGATTTAGCCTGCGGTACTGGCCCCCATGTGCGGCATTTTATCGATCTTGGTTATCAGTGTAGTGGCCTCGATATCAATCAGCCTATGCTCGATATGGCCATGCGCCGCTGTCCTGAGGCTCAGTTTGCACTGCAGGATATGACGGCCTTTTACGTAGAACAGCCCGTTGATTTGATTACCTGTTTTTTATATTCCATCCATTACAGTGCGGGGATAGAACGCCTTAAAAGCTGCATTGCGAGTGTGCACAGTGCGCTCAATGAGGGCGGATTGTTTTGTTTTAATACTGTCGATAAGCACAGGATCGATAACACTGCCTCGATTAAGCATTTTGCCGAGTTTGATGGCAGCCATTTCGCCTTCGAATCCGGCTGGCATTACAGTGGACAGGGGGAGAAACAGTCGCTAAATCTCAGTATTGAGAAGAGCAATCAGCCCTTCGGTCGGCTCACTGATGTAGAGCTGAATGCCGAGGATAACCTGCGCCAAACCGAGTTATGGCAGGATCAACATGCCATGGTTGCCACCAGTTTTACTGAGCTACAGACGCTGTTAGCGCCCTATTTTGAAGTGCATGTTTTCGAACACGATTATGAAAGAATCGTCCCCTGGGATTTAGCCTCCGGCAATGCGCTATTTGTCTGCGTGAAGATTTAACCTAAAGGACTAAAGCGTCTGTCCCCCTTTGGGGAATCCCCCCGCGAATAACCTCCATGTTTAACTGCCCGTTCGTCATCCATGGTGCTCGTCCTAACGCTGCTGTGCAGTATTCATCCTAGCGAAGTGACATACATTAGTTACCTCCGATATGAATGAGAGGCCATGTCGCCCGGTTACTAGCATGCAATGCTTAATCTCGTTAATCCCTGAGCATACCTTTAGCGAGTGTTAACAATGGGCGACCTGATTAACTCTACTGGAATACCCGTTGCTATCTTTGAAAGGTGAGAAAAAATTATCGTCCTATAATTAAATAACTCTGATGGTTGTCAGTGCTTTGATAAGGTGTGCTCCATTAGGCGCGGTGAGATCTTTATGCCACTCAGGTGAACTTAGGCGAGCATCCCCATAACAGGTCCTAGGTTTTCATCCGTTGAATACCCGTTATTGAGGCTTTGCAGATAGGGATAGATACAAAATGGAATTGGGCATGTACTGAGTATCACAGTGAAGGGATAACGATGAAATGGTTAGCGGCATTATGCTTAGTATGTATGGCTTCGCCAGCGGTGGCACAGGAAATCAAAGTGGCTGCGGGTCTTTTTATTGGCATAATTAATGAGCAGGGTGATGGTCCCTATCAGCAGATTTTGACCGAAGCCGCCAGACGCAGTGGTGTTTCCCTGAACGAGCAGGTCTATCCATTGAAACGAGCGGTGAAGGCCTTTACCAGTAAAGAAGTCCTTGCCATTTATGGCATGACAAGTGCGGTGGTCGATGAGATTGGTGATGAACAGATACTGACCAGTTATCCACTCGGGGTCTATAAGCTGTTTGTATTTACTCGCAAGGGCAGCGCGGCTATTTCCAGTGTTGAGCAGTTGAAAGGGCTGAGAGTGGGGGGCGTTATAGGTTATGAGGCTTATTATCACACGCTATTGGCCTACGGTGTTAAGTTAGATTATGTGGGTAATGAGGATCTGCAATTTAAAAAACTCAGTGTTGGTCGGATCGATGCAATTGTCGGTTTTATGCCCGACTGGCTCATTTTCGCCGATACCCTCGTCTACGATCCCAACTTTCCTATCAGTGTCGGTTACGATTACTTGACCGTCTGGAAGACGCCTCTTGGACAGGCTTTTGTCGAACAAATATCTCCCGCGCTACAGGAGATGCACCAAGATGGTAGCTTGAAAGCTATACTCGGTGAGCGTTATATGGAGTTCGAGTATAAACCGACCCTGCATTACGAGTGGCCCGGCGCGAGAGATCAATCTCATTAGCTCGGCGTGAATAGCCCCGCTCACATTATTGCCCCCAAGTCAGTGCTTAATTTCGCTAACCCCCGAGTATATCTGTCAAAATCAAAGAAAATCTGGAAATGGTAGAATTGTGGATATCTCATCTTTTTCTCCACACTTATTCATTTTTTATCTTGAATAATTCACTATTTTGTGTTTTTATCCGTAGTAATTCCTGTTTAATGTCTATTTATCCTCTTTAATTCGTTCTCTTTATAGGTGGACTATGCCAATTTTAACTTTTCCAAAAGACATAGCCGATGCTAAAAGGCTTTCTGTTGAGGTACAAAAGGGCAGGTTGAAGCGGATCCGTCAAGGCATCTATACGGATGCAGCTTGGGAAGAAATCCCACAACTGCTGCATAGTCGATGGTATGAGGTAGTCCAATATTTGTTTCCTACAGCCATTGCTTCGCATGTCACCGCAGTAAAGCTAAAACCTGAACATAATACCGTGCATATCACCGCCGAAGTGGGTAAACAACGTAAGATTAGCATCAGTGATGCATTGGTTATTGATGTGCATCCAGGTAACGTTACTGAACTCACCGAACTATTTGTACCTCAGTTGAAACGCAGTGCGCCTGCACGCTTTCTCATGGAGAACTTACAGCTTTCTCATCAGGATGTCGCTTTGCCAAAGGCGCTAGGTCAACGATGGGTTGAGCAGGAGTTGCTGAAACGTTTAGAGCGTTATGGAGAAGCAGACTTAAATGCTTTACGGGATGCGGCTAAGACTCACTCTCTGCTGCTAGGAATGGAAAAGGAATGCCATCAACTTGATGGTCTGATCGGGGCATTGCTATCAACACAACCTGCAGAAGTACTGCTCTCCCCTGTTGCGATCTCGACGGCAAGGCAAGTTGGCGCAATTTGTCCTTTTATGAGAGCTACTTTTCCAACTATATAGAAGGGACTGAGTTTGAAATCGATGAAGCTGAGCAGATTATCTTTGCTAAACAGGAGATATCCAATCGCCACGAGGACAGTCACGATATATTGTCAGTTTATCACGTAGTACATGATTACACTGAAATGGTCACTGTGCCTGAGTCTGCTGATGATCTGATGCACTTACTTAGCTTGCGCCATGAACTCATTTTGCACGCGAGACCAGAGAAGCGCCCAGGTAAACTCAAAGTAAAACCCAACAAAGCAGGGGATACGCTGTTTGTACTACCGGATCATGTTGAAGGAACATTAGCCCAGGCTTTTACCTTTTACCAACAGTTAGATCCTGGTTTGGCTCGCGCCATCTTTATACAGTTTATGATCACAGAATGTCACCCTTTCGATGATGGAAATGGCCGTCTTGCCAGGATCATGATGAATGCCGAGTTAGCGTCCCATGAACAATACAAAATTATTGTCCCAACTGTTCACAGGGATAGTTATTTGAATGGCTTGCGCCAAGCGAGTCGTTCCGGTCGGTTCAGAACGATTTGTAAAGTATTCGCAGACTTGCAAGCCTACACCAGCATAATCGGGTGGGAAGACTACGGTGACGCCAGAAGTACATTAGAGACACATTATGCTGATAAGCTGCCTGATGATGGGGTGGCAGTGTTCAACAAGCAAATTGCTCAGTTTAAAATCGCACTACCACCAGCTTAAGAACAAGTAGGCTAAGTTGCTAACAAGATTGAATATCCACCAAAAAAATTGGCTCAAGCTCAGCACTGAGTTTGGCGAACTATTTCATGGCCCATTCGTTTTTGGTAGCTGGGCTCTTTGCCTTTAGCAACCAACGTCAACATTAAGCACTGTTATTCCAGTGACACGCCGCCAATGGTCACTTCCATATTAGTGCTTAATTTCGTTAATTCCCAAGTATACCTGTGACTAAATTTAATAATGGCTGTCTCGGTAAAGCTGTTTCGGTAAAGCAATGCATGTCCGATCTTTTGGCCCTGTGCGGAGCCGCATGCCGGGTGGTGTGGGGGCTGGAGGCTAGAGACCTCCGGCTACCCAATTAAATGATTTTTTACTTCTTCAGCAATTCTATTTAGTTCAATATCAGCAGTCAGATTTCTGCCTAGAAACGGTGCGATGATTAGTTTTGTGGCATGATTTGAACTTAGAATCTTTATGGTATTTCGTTCACTGATGGTCACAGTTTGTTCATTAACCTGAGAAGAATATTCTTCATCCCAAAATGCCAGTTTAAATTCTTCTGTGTGGCCTTGGCCGAAACAGACAATAACTTGTGGTTTAAACTGACTAACTAAGTCATTTAGTAGTTTAAACCTTGTGTTAGCACAATATGTTTTATAATGGTATTTAATCTTTGTTTTTGTTAGCAAAACGTGATCATCTAACCAAGAATCGATGTTGGCTGCGGGTAGGGGAAATAAATTAATTTTAAACTCGTTTGAGTTTTTATCACAGTAATGATTTTGCATGTACTCTTTGTAATGTCCTTTAAAATCGAAGACATGACAGAGGATTTTTGCAATCTTTTGGTCAAACTGCCATTTGTAAAAATTTGGATTATTGTCTTTCCATTCAGGCGAAAGGTGGGGGACGACATAGTTTGAACTAATGTAAGTTGGCCTTGTTATTTCATCAGTGATTTCTTCGTCAGATGTACCCCATTCTAGACCTGATAGCCACAAGGGGGCACTAATGTTGCCACCATCAAAACCTATTAGCTTATTCTCTAAACTACTATAAAAATCATTCATAAATATTTACCACTGTTCTATCAGAATCATTTAACACTATTGCCAATAGACAAATGTGAACGTTGTAGGGTGAAGCCCTGTGAGTATTTGTCCCTGCCACGTTGTTTATGGCGATTTTGTGCAACTTGCCATACGCTAGCTTTTTCATTGAACACTTTATAAATGAAAAATAACATTAATAAGGCAAAAGAAAGATCGGACAGGCACAATTCTTTCTGAATTTACAGTCAACACAGAAGTCACAGAAGTTCACCTTCCCCTGCGAAGTTGCCGCGGGGCGTTGGAATAAATTGCGTGAGTCCAGCCATGGCTGGCTAGCTTCCGTAGGTACAGGGACGTTGCCTTCGGAAGCGATAGCAATTTATCCATAAGACCAAGGCCTGATTTATAAATAAAGCGTTAATGCATGTAACTTCGCTAGGGGCGTCATGGAGCATCCAAGGAGGATAGGACGAGCAGTCCTCCTTGGTCGGGTGTGGGTTGAAGACCCACGACTTTGACTTTAGCTTTGATTTTTCTCAGATTAACATTTCAGAATTGAGTTAAATCGACTCATACAAATAAATCCAAACCCAAGTTTAAAAAACAAAAAAGGCGCATAAGCGCCTTTTCTACTATTCAGTTATGGGCATCACCCAAAACCTATGATTTGATTAAACAATCAAATCATATTCCTCTTTGAGGATCTTAATGATATCTGCCTTTGGATTCGCTGGCAGTGGAATCGCCGCGCCAGTCACCTTCTCGGCAACGCCGGTGTAAGTGCGTGACACTTGCATCATGGCCTCGAGTGGCAGGTCATTGTCGCGGGCTAGGGCTTCACGCTCTGGCATTCTGTCTTTGTTAAGCAGCACATCAGGATCGGGGAAATGATTCAGCAAGAACTGGCGGAAACCCTCTTTAGAGTTTTCTAAAATCTTGCCATCGTGGTAGGCGGCGCCGTCCCAAATACGTGATGAGTCTGGGGTGCCCACTTCATCCATATAAATCAGTTTTGAGTTGCCATCTTTATCGGTGACATAGCCGAACTCAAATTTAGTGTCGACAAACACTTGGTCAATGTCGGCCAGCGCTTTTGATATCACTTTAAAGCCATCTTTTAACAGCTTTTCGTACAGGTCAATATCTGAAAGCTTTTCAAAGCCAAAGGCTTGGTAGTTGGCTTCGATATCGCTGCGGCTGATGTTGACGTCGTCCTGCGCGGGCACACCTGGGATACCGGTTAAAATGCCTTTGGTCGAAGGGGTGATCAGTAAGTCTGGCAGCTTTTGATCTTTCTCTAAGCCTTCTGGCAGTGTGATACCACAGAATACGCGCTCGCCCTTAGAGTAAGCGCGCCACATTGAGCCGGTAATGTATTGGCGGCAAATGGCTTCGACCTTAATCGGGCGAGCTTTTTGGACTATCCAAACAAACGGGTGCGGGATATCCAAAATATGGCTGTCGGCTAGGCCGTTTTCGGCGAACAGTTTAAACCAATGGTTTGAAATCGCGTTTAATGCTGCGCCTTTACCGGGAATGCCCTTGAGGCCGCCTTCACCGTGGAAGATACAGTCGAAGGCCGAGATACGATCACTAATCACCATGATGGCGAGTGGCGTATCTTCGGGGACGTTATAACCCTTGGTTTTGATTAAACGGCGGCTGTCGGCATCGGTTAGCCAGTAAACGCTGCGAACCTTGCCGCTGTGGACTGGGCTGTCGGTGCGGATTGGCAAATCGTTATTCACGGCTAATACGGAATCAGCAAGACTCATGACGAGTATTCCTTAGGATAGAGAGTGTAGGGATAAGGTTTTTATAGGTATCGGTTTGCACTAGGGCCATGCTTCGAGCGAGCGCCTTGTTTAGTACAACCTTTTTATTGTTTACCAAAGTCTTACCATTTAATAGGGTGAGTCCGTTGGTAGGATTTGATATTAAATCTTGAACAGCAAAAGTTTTATTTTCGGGCGGTGTTTGAATTGTGTTTGTTGGAGATAAGGTAAGGGATGGAATAAACGCAGGGCAAGGTTGGCACCACAGTGGAAGTGGTCTGCTAAAGCGGGCTGGGCCCGTGTCATTTTGCTCGAAAATGCTAACCATTAATCCGAGAGAACCTTGTTCTAGACTGCCGCGAAAAAGTGCCGACATTCTACCGTTTTTGACGAAATTTACCATGGCTATTTGTGCGACGCAGTGGACAAAATCCTAAGGTTTATTGATGATGGCGCAATTGGCCGTTGAATAATGTCTGTGGAATTATGGCATTGGGATCATTTTATCAAGGGGTAGGTAATGGCATTTAGGATTGGCCAAAGGGCGGCACCACAGGGTAGCCATTTTTTATCTGAGCAGTTTAGTGGCTTATCCGAGAATGCGCAGGAGTGGCAGGGCATCGAGTTTGAGGATTGCTGCTTTCAAGATTGTCATTTTAGCGAGAGCGTTTTTCGTAAATGTAAGTTTATCGATTGTCGCTTTGTGGGCTGCAACTTGAGCTTAGTGAAAGTGCCCCAGTGCCAGTTCAGTGGGGTCGAGTTTGAAGAGTGTAAGTTAGTCGGTATCGATTGGACCCGCGCCGCGTGGTCGCGTTTATCCTTTGCCGCGCCCTTTTCTTTTAAGCAATGCATTCTCAATGACAGCTCATTTATGGGCCTGTTGCTCGATGAAATCATCATCGAAGAGTGCAAGGCTCACGATGTCGATTTTCGCGAGGGCAGTTTTAATCAAGCCAATTTCACCTACACGGATTTTAGTCATAGTCTGTTTGGCCGAACTCAATTATTGGAGGCGGATTTCAGCGAGGCATCAAATTACGATATCGACATTTTTAACAATAAAATCAAAGGCGCTAAGTTTAGCCGCGACGAAGCGATTCGGCTGCTCAACTGCCTCGATATAGAGTTAATGGATTAATGCGATTGTAATCAGTTTGCGCCCGCTAGTGCGATGTTCTTATCCTGCTAGGGTTATCGCAATTGACTAAAATGTCAGTTTTCTTCTAAGCCGTCAGTGTCCAAGCTGGCGGCTTTTTTCTGCCCATATTTTAAGACCTATTGATCTTATTCACGTATTTCAGCGTCAGTCTTAGGTTTTAGTTGCGATAGATCACACCGAGCTTCCCCATGTGGTTTACCACAATATCCGCCTACCTCTTTCGGGATAACAATCTTAGTCGATAAGCAGCGGATCCAGCGGATGCCTGTATTTTGAAGATATGGCGGCGCTGTTTTTACGCTTTTATAACTAAAAAAGTAATCAAATCAGTGAGCAAACCTCGGCTCGATGGCGCCAAAAATGGCGACTGACGGGTGGGATGAGCGTGATGGAGGTAACCATGATTGAGCTTAATAGGCGAACCTTTTTAAAGGGAGCGGGAGCGAGCAGCGCCACCTGTGCGTTGGCCAGCCTGCTGCCGGGCAGCTTAGCGGCATTAGAGAATAAGCAGCTAAAGGGCATAGGCAAAGACATTGCCAGTATTTGCGAGATGTGTTCGACTCGCTGCCCGATTTCGGCGCGGGTGATTGAGGGCAAAAACGTATTCATTAGTGGCAATAAGGCCGCTAAATCCTTTGGCGGTAAAGTGTGTGCCCGTGGCGGCGCAGGCCATAGTTTATTGTACGATCCACAGCGTATCGTTAAACCGTTAAAGCGGGTCGGTGAGCGCGGCGAAGGCAAATGGGCCGAGATCAGTTGGGATGAGGCTTATCAATTAATCGCTGTAAACCTCAATAAAATCAAAAAAGAACATGGCCCAGAAGCCGTGGCATTCTCGTCAAAATCTGGCTCACAGGAAAAGCATTTGTTTCACCTTGCGACCGCCTTTGGCAGTCCCAATACCTTTACCCACGCGTCGACTTGCCCCGGCGGTTATGAAATTGCCGCTAAGGCTATTTTTGGCACTAAGGTCAAACGAGATTTAAGTAACTCTAAATACATCATTAACTTCGGCCATAACCTGTACGAAGGCATCAATATGTCCGAAACCCGCGGCATGATGGCGGCGCAAATGGACAAAGGTGCCAAGCTAGTGGTGTTCGAGCCAAGATTCTCCGTCGTGGCCGACAAGGCCGATGAATGGTACGCCATTCGTCCCGGTACCGACGTGGCCGTCGCATTGGCGTTATGCCATGTATTGATTGAAGATAATCTTTACGACAAGGCCTTTGTCACGCGCTATGTAGAAGGCTTCGAAGCCTTTGCCGCCGAAGTGAAAGCCTATACTCCTGAATGGGCCGAAACCATTTCCGATGTGCCTGCCAAAGACATTCGTCGTATCGCCCACGAATATGCTGCTAAAGCGCCCCATGCCGTGGTCGATTTTGGTCACAGAGCCACCTTCACCACCGAAGAGTTTGAGATGCGCCGCGCCCTGTACGCCGCCAACGTCTTGATTGGTAATATTGAGCGTAAGGGCGGGATTTATATCGGCCAGAAACCCGGTGATTACAACAAGCTTGCCGGTGAAGCGGTTGCGCCCGTATTGGCAAAACCTGGCGTGAAAGACATGCCAAAACCAGCAGCGAAACGAATCGATCAGGTGGAAGAGCAGTACGCCATGATGTGGACATCGGGCGGCGTTTACCAAACCATTCTCGATGCCACCTTAAGCGCAGTGCCCTACCAGTTACACGGCTGGGTGATGTCACGCACTAACCCAATGCAAACCATGACAGACAGAGCGCGTGTCGTTGAAGCTTTGAAAAAGCTCGACTTTATCGCCGTGTGTGATGTGTATATCAGCGAAACCGCCGCCTATGCGGACGTGATTTTACCTGAGTCGACTTATCTTGAACGTGATGAAGAAATCGCCGATAAGTCAGGTAAAAATCCCGCCTATTATGTGCGCCAACGGGTCGTTGAAACCTTAGGTGATACTAAGCCTTCTTGGCAGATCTTTAAGGATGTGGGTGTGGCTATGGGCCTTGGCGAGTTCTATCCATGGGAAAACATGGAAACCCTGCAAATGCTGCAGGTGAACCGCGACACTGACCTGCTGCGCCGTATCAAAAACGAAGGTTTTGTGAGCTTTGGTAAGCCAATTATGTTGTGCGAGCCTAAGATGGTTGCCGAGTTTATTAAGGCATACCCCAATGCGCGACCTGCCGATGAAGACGGCACTTACGCCAGTGCACTCACCTTTAAAACCCCGAGTGGCAAGATTGAACTCACCTCCGCGAAAGTCGAAGCCATGGCACCGGGCCGTGGGGTGATCAAGTTCCGCGAAGTGAATCTTAAAAAAGCAGATGAGCTGTACTTTATCCAAGGCAAAGTGGCGGTGCACACCAATGGCGCCACCCACAATGTGCCTATGCTCGCTAACCTGATGTCGGATAACGCTGTGTGGGTTCACCCCGTCACTGCGGGCAAATTAGGCATCAGCAATGGCGACCCAATCCGCCTCACCAGCAGTGTTGGCACAGAAGAAGGCCATGCCTTAGTCACGCCGGGTATTCGCCAGGATACTGTGTTTGCTTACATGGGCTTTGGTTCTAAAAACAAAGAGTTGGTCAGAGCAACGGGCAAAGGTATCCACTGCGGTAACTTACTGCCGCACGTGACGGCTCCTGTGTGTGGCATGACAGTGCACACCACGGGCGTCACGCTGGCAAAGCGCTAATCGGAGGCTTAAATGAATAAACGATATGTAATGGTGCACGACGAGAATAAGTGCATCGGCTGCCAAGCCTGTAACGTGGCGTGTCGCAGTGAAAATGGCGTACCCGAAGGCGTAACTCGTCTGCAAGTGCGTGTGGAAGGCCCCTTTGGTGAGATGCCCAATCTGCATTTCAAATATCACAGGGTATCTTGCCAGCAATGTGAAGATGCGCCCTGCGTTAAAGTGTGCCCAACAGGCGCGGCCTATGTGGGTGAAGATGGCATTATCTCTATCCATACCGATAAGTGTGTCGGTTGTATGTACTGTGTGGCAGCGTGCCCTTATAAAGTGCGCTTTATGAACCCAGAAACTAAGGCGGCGGATAAGTGTAACTTCTGTAAAGACAGTCGTTTAGCACGGGGCGAAGAGCCAGCGTGTGTGACTGTGTGTCCAACCGATGCCTTAGTGTTTGGTGATGCTAATGATCCACGCAGTGAAGTGGCCATCATGCTCAACACAAAAATCACTTACCAAGATAAACCCCATTTGGGCACAAAACCTAGGGTATATCGCGTTCCTACCAAAAGAGGGGGGATTTGATTATGAACAATACTTGGGGCGACATGGCGCAATATGATCCTGTCACTTGGCACTGGGTCATCGCCGTTTACCTGTTTATGGCGGGGTTATCCGCGGGCAGTTTACTGATTGGCATTGGTTTGCGCTGGGCGAATAAGGAGCTCAGCGCGGGAGCCGAAAGCAGCATTCTTAAGGCGGCAGCCATTATTGGGCCTGTGGCAATTAGCTTAGGTCTAGCTTGCTTAGTGTTTGACTTAACCAAACCATTCCACTTCTGGTTGATCTTAATTCACTATAACTTCCAGTCTGTGATGGCAATCGGGGTGCTGGCGCTGCTGGCGTATTCTCCCTTGGCCTTTGCATACGCCATTATTGTGCTGCGGGATGACTTACCAAAATGGGGTTTGGGTTTCCTCACGCCTATCGCTAAGTTACTTATGCCATTTCGAAAGCTGATTGAAGTATTGTTGTTTGTCCTCGCGATTGGCGTAGGGGCTTACACTGGCTTCTTAATTTCGGCGATGAATGCCTATCCTATGCTCAACACTGCGGTACTGCCTGCGCTGTTTTTAGTGTCGGGTTTGTCGGCGGGCGCTGCGGCCAATGCGGTACTGGCGTTGCTGATGTTTAAGACTGACAGCCACGACAAAACTTTAGTGAAGATGCACGGTTTAGAATTGCCTGTGATGGCGATTGAAATTCTGTTTCTGTTTATGTTGTTCTGCGCCTTGTACTTCAAGGGCGGCGCAGCGGCTGCGGCGCTGGCATCGTTAACCTCTGGGCTATGGGCAAGCGTGTTCTGGATTGGCGTTGTCGGTATCGGCTTTGGTATTCCATTGCTGTTTATGCTGCTACCCGCCGCGACTCGCCACACTAAGGGCGCGATGATTATGGTGGCCTGCGCGAGCTTAACGGGCGTACTCGCCTTAAGGCACTTTATTGTGTACGCAGGGCAAAGCTATTTAAGCTGAATGCAATGCAGTTAACTGATTGATATAAAGTAAAAAGCACCAATGCTATTGGTGCTTTTTTAATAGGATTTTATAGGGCGTGTGGCAACTACTGGGGTAATAGTTCAAGTACAGATTTAATGGTCAGCACCAGTGCGCTTATCACACACAGCAATAAGGTCGCTATTTTGGTTTTATGCTTATCGACTCTGCCTACCAGTTTACCGGCCACCAGATAACCTAGGAGCACCGAGGGTAATAACAGTAGGGATAGCCATACATGTTTGATCTCGAGCAGACCCGTTACGGCGAGAATCACTATGGCTATGGTGGAGCTAAAAATAAAAAATGCCGATAGTGCGGCCCTAAATTGCGAGACATCCTTACCCGATAATAAAATTGCCATCGGCGGGCCACCAATAGCGGCGATATTGCCAAAAATCCCTGAAATCACCCCCGCTCCAAAGAGGGTTTTCTTATTCACGGGCAGGCTGAATTTATACAGGCTGAGGATCACCGCGACAGCCACAATGGCGGCAATGGATAACCCGAGTATGGGCTGAGGCGCAAACAGCAATAGGCTCGCGCCGATAAAACCACCGGGCACGCGGCCTAGGAGTGCATATTGCAAGCCATTGAATTCTAAATGACCTCGTTCACGGATCAGGGTCAATAGGGAGATCGAAAAGCCCATGGCAATAACGGGACCGGGCACGAGATCGGGGTCGACGATATACAGCAAAGGACTGGCGACCACCGCAAGGCCAAAGCCAATCAGGCTCTGGGTTAAGGCGCCCAGAAACACAATCAGCGAGGCCAAGGCGAGTGTCTGTGGATCTATCATAGAAAACATAGGGTTCCATATAAACAAATAGGGATCGTTAACGATCCCTATTGATGAGCACTGTGATCTTGAAAGTAACTGCAGTCTTGGAAGCGACGAGTCGCTATTCCATGTCTTCCCACTCGATTCCCATTTCGTCCATCAGCAACTTGGCTTCGGCGGGAATGCTGTCGGGGCTGTCCTTTGACAGATCTTCATCGTTAGGCAAAGGCTGGCCTGTATAGGCATGCAAAAATGCCTCACACAACAGTTCACTGTTGGTGGCGTGACGCAAATTATTGACCTGACGACGAGTGCGTTCGTCCGTGAGGACCTTAAGCACCTTGAGCGGAATAGACACAGTAATTTTTTTTACTTGTTCATTCTTCTTGCCATGTTCAGCATAGGGGCTGATGTATTCCCCATTCCATTCAGTCATTGACTCACCTGTTATAACGCTAAATTCGGGGCAGATTTTAAACCCTTACAAACAACAGTCAAATTATTGCTACTATTTCTTGGGGATTGCAAACAGATTTCTTTATGTTTAGACGTCTAAACGTCTTAACGCCTATTGACGATAGGGTTGGGCTTAGGTACATTTAGACGTCCAGACATCTCTATCAGTCTACCGAATTTAGGAGTCCACCCATGGCAGAGCGTCAATTAGCCACACTGGCAGTGCGTCAGGGTATCGAAAGCGATACTCAATATGGCGCAGTTGTGCCACCGATTTATTTGTCGACTAATTACGCCTTCGATGGTCATAAAAATCCCCGTGAGTTTGATTACAGCCGTTCAGGCAATCCAACGCGCTGCATTTTAGGTGAAGCATTAGCCCAATTAGAAAAGGGCGCGACTGGTATAGTGACCTGCACTGGCATGGCGGCCATCACCTTAGTGACCACTTTGCTTGGCCCCGATGATCTATTGGTCGTGCCTCACGATTGTTACGGCGGTTCCTACCGTTTATTTACTAACTTGGCGAAGAAAGGCCAGTTTAAGCTGATTGTGGTCGATCAAACCGATAGTCAGGCATTAGCCGCCGCGATTGCGCAAAATCCTAAGATGGTGTGGCTCGAAACCCCGTCTAACCCGCTATTGCGAGTGGTGGATATCGAGGCCATTGCTAAGGCGAGCCATAGTGTCGGCGCGCTGGTGGTGGTCGATAACACTTTTTTATCGCCGATATTGCAACAACCCCTATTGTTAGGCGCGGATATCGTTATCCACTCCACCACTAAATATATCAATGGTCACAGCGATGTGGTTGGCGGCGCTGTGGTCGCCAAAGATGCACAAATCGGTGAAAGCTTACACTGGTGGTCGAATACTCTAGGGCTAACGGGCTCGGCCTTCGACAGTTACTTAACCCTGCGCGGCCTACGTACGCTAGCGGTGCGCATTCGCGAACATCAAACCAATGCCCAGCGCATTGTTGAGGTATTAACCCAAAGCCCTGTGGTGAGTAGAGTCTATTACCCAGGGCTTGCGGATCACCCGGGCCATGCCATTGCAGCCAAGCAACAGAAGGGCTTTGGCGCTATGCTGAGTTTTGAGCTCAAGGGCGGCGAGGCCGAAGTGGTGGCCTTTTTAGGTGCACTCAGCTTATTTAGCGTGGCGGAAAGTTTAGGTGGCGTCGAAAGTTTAGTGGCCGTGCCCGCAACTATGACCCACAGAGCGATGGAGCCGCAGGCGCGCTTCGAGGCGGGCATTAAGGACACCCTATTGCGTTTATCGGTGGGTATTGAAGATGCCGCCGATTTAGTTGCAGATATTCAAGCAGGATTAGCCGCCGCTGCGGCTTGTCAGTAGAGGAATAATAGATGGCACGTTGTCACTTACATAAATTTGGTGGCTCCAGTTTAGCGGATGCCGATTGTTATCGCCGAGTCGCCCATATCCTGTTAACCCACGGTCATAGTGATGATCTTGTGGTGGTCTCTGCGGCGGGTAAGAGCACGAATTTCCTGTATAAATTATTAGCGCTGCGTGATGCGGGTCAGCTATGGCAGGAAGAATTACAAGTGCTGATCAGTTACCAGCAGGGGTTGATTGAGCAGTTATTGTCGAATGAACAGGCCCGGGATCTGCGTGAGCGCTTAACCACGGATAAAGCGCAGCTTATCAGTTTATTGTCCTTAGACGAGCGTAATGACTACCAAGTTAACCAGGTGGTGAGTTTTGGCGAGCGTTGGTCGGCGCGTTTAATGGCGGCGCTGCTGCGCGAATCTGGCGTGGCCGCAAGCCATGTGGATGCCTGCTCAATCTTAGTGGCCGATGAAGCTGCCGTGCCGCAAATTCGGGTGCAGGAATCCCGCACTAAAGTACAAGCCCTATTAGCCGCCCATCCCAATGAACGCTTAGTGATCACAGGTTTTATCTGTGCTAACGAGCGTGGCGATACCTTGTTACTCGGTCGTAATGGCTCAGATTTTAGTGCCAGCTTAATTGCTAGCCTTGCCGATATCGAGCGGGTGACCATTTGGACCGATGTGGAAGGGGTGTTCAACGCCGATCCGAATAAAATCAACGATGCCAAGCTATTGAAAAGCATGTCACTTGCCGAAGCCGATCGCCTAGCGCGTTTAGGCTCGCCAGTATTGCATTCGCGCACTCTGCAGCCGCTGTTTAATACTGAAGTGAGCTTAGCGGTGCGTTCAAGTTATGCGTCCCACACTGACTTTACCTTGATCGCGCCCCACAGCTCGTCGGCGAGCGCGCCCGTGGTGACTAACCTCAATGCAGTCGTCTTATTCGGCTTTAAGCTCACGGGCGAATTAACAAGCCTATTAGATCTATTGATCGCCGCGGGTTTAACGCCATTAGCCCATTGGACCTCTGCTCACCAAAGGGTTGAGCTTGCCTATACCGCTGAGAATCAAAAACAAGTGCAAAGATTACTCGATACCGAGGCACAAGCGTTAGGGATCAGCGATCAGCAGATCAATACCGATCTTGGCCTAGTGGCATTAGTCAGTGCCGATGCCGAACACTATCGCCGCGGTTTTGCCCGTTTACTGAGCCGCGATGCTAAACCTTTGTTTAGTGGTGATTTAAGTTTAGTAACGCTAGTGCCACAGTCGCAGGTGAATCTGTTAACGCAAAAGGTGCACCGCCGCTGTGCGGGGCCGCGTAAACGCATTGGTGTCCTGCTGCTCGGTGTGGGCAATATCGGCGAGGCTTGGGTCAATCTGTTTAAGTCGGTATCGCCCTCACTTGACCATGAGTTGGAGGCTAAGGTTGAGTTAGTGGGATTAGTTAGCTCGAGCAAGGCTCTGATCAAATCTGCCGGCATTAACTTAGCCAATTGGCAGGCTGAGTTCGATACGCAAGCAACGCCTTGGCAGTATGAGCACTTGTTCGAACAGTTAGAGCAAGTTAACTGCGATGAGCTGGTGGCCTTAGATATCAGTGCCAGCGCCAGTTTAACGCTGCAATATCCAGAGCTGTTTGAGCGCGGCATCCATGTGGTGAGCGCGAATAAACTCGCAGGTTCTGGCCCATTGCCCTTCTACCGTGAGTTAAAGCAGCAATTGGGTAATCGTCGCTTATTTTGGCGCTATAACGCCAGTTGTGGTGCGGGCTTACCCATCCAGCATGCGTTAAATGATCTGTGTAATAGCGGTGATAGCGTTGAGGCTGTAGGCGGGATTTTCTCTGGCACTCTGTGTTGGTTATTTGAGAAATACGATACCAGTAAGCCTTTTTCTGAATTAGTGATTGAAGCTAGAGGCTTAGGTATTACTGAGCCGGATCCCCGCGACGACCTGTCTGGTCGTGATATGCAGCGTAAGTTGTTGATTCTGGCCCGCGAGATCGGTCTTGAAATCGAGCTTGAAGATATTGAACTGCGCTCATTAGTACCTGCACATTTGGCGGATATTCCCTTAGAGCAATTCCTTGGGCGGATCGCTGAATTAGACGATGAATTACAACAACAATATGGCGCGGCGGCGGAGCAAAATAAGGTGCTCAGATACGTGGCATCCTTAGATAATAGCGGGCCAGAGCTTAAAGCTGAAGTCGGTTTGCAATGGATCGATGCCCATCATCCCTACGCTAATTTAACGCCGGGGGATAACGTGTTTGTGATCCGCAGCGCCTTCTATCAAGGCAACCCTCTGATCATCCGTGGACCGGGCGCAGGGCGGGAAGTGACGGCGGCAGCGGTGCAGTCGGATCTGACGCAGATCTGCCGCGATCTATTGCAGGAATAGATTTAAATTCAAAAACTTAAAGGACTCATTCGAGTCCTTTTTTATTGGCTAGAATAAATCTATCGAGTTAACAGAGATTAAATGCGGTTTATGGGCATTTTGGGGCTTGACTTACACCTCAGTTTCTCTAGTATATGGACATATGGACGTCCAAACGTCCATTTAATTAGAACCACTGAACAATAGAGTCGTGCCATGGGCGGTTAGTGTCGTGCCAAGGGCGGTTGAGGAATTACACATGGCTTTTCATCACGCACAACATTCACATTCGCTGAACCAGAGCTTGTCTGAGCTTAATGGCGATATTAATGTTTCTTTTGAGTTTTTTCCGCCATCGACCCCCGAAATGGAACAAATACTGTGGAATTCTATCCGTCGTTTAGAGCCGCTTAACCCTAAGTTTGTGTCTGTGACCTATGGTGCTAACTCAGGCGTACGTGATCGCACCCACGGCGTGATTGAGCGTATTCAACAGGAGACCGACCTCGTTGCCGCGCCGCACTTAACCTTAGTCGATGCCAGCGATGAAGAGCTATTAGAGCTAGCTAAGCATTACTGGAAGTCGGGCATCCGTGACATAGTGGCGCTGCGGGGTGACTTACCCGCGGGCAGCCCTAAGCCAACCCGCTTTGCGGTGGATTTAGTACGTTTACTGCGCTCAGTGGCGGACTTTGATATTTCGGTGGCGGCTTATCCAGAAGTGCACCCCGATGCGAGCAATGCACAGGCAGATTTGATCAACCTTAAACGTAAAATCGATGCGGGTGCGAGCCGCGCCATTACCCAGTTTTTCTTCGATGTGGAATCTTACCTGCGTTTTCGTGACCGCTGCGTCGCGGCGGGTATCGACGTTGAAATCGTCCCCGGTATCTTACCTGTGACTAACTTTACCCAGCTAAAACGCTTCGCGGGCATGACCAATGTGAGTTTGCCGAGCTGGCTACATAAGCAATTCGATGGCCTAGAAAACGATGCGGGAACACGTCAATTAGTAGGGGCCAATGTCGCCATCGATATGGTGAAGGTTTTATCCCGTGAAGGTGTGAAGGATTTCCACTTCTACACCCTAAACCGCGCCGAACTAACCTATGCTATTTGCCACACTTTAGGTGTGCGTCCTAAATAAGTGATTGTTTAATAAGTTACTATGCTAAAAGCACCGATCCTCATCGGTGCTTTTTTGCTTTTAAAATCTAACAAAATGTATGTTTCATCTTGGGTATTCATTTCTATTGTATCGGTTTTACCTTTTCTTCTTTTTCTTGCTAATCGTATTTTTGATAATATTCAAAAAAATTAATTGAATTATTTTTCATTAAGTTAGCTCAAAAATATCCCTGAAAATGGGCTATGGTAGCTTTTATCTTAGTTTACTTAGCCTGCTAACTAAGTATAATGCTTAGCAGGCTAAGTAAAGTGGTGAGCGTGATGCAAACAGAATTAGAGCGTTTAAAGGAATTATCCCTCGCGGAACATTTAGGGCGTCTGCATCGGCTGTGGCGTACGGTCGCAGATACTGAACTCGCCCCTCTCGGATTGACCCATCCTAGATGGACGGCACTGTGGAAGCTGCTGCGCCTTGGCGACAATATCAGCCAGAAAGTGTTGGCCGATGCGTTAGAAATTGAACTGGCCTCTTTGATGCGGACTTTAGGCCAAATGGAGGAGCAAGGTTTGGTCGAGCGCCATTGCTGCGCCAAGGACAAGCGGGCCAGAATTGTGAGCCTGACACCCGCGGGGCGGGATGTGTTAAAGCAAATGGAAGCGCGGATTATTCAAGTGCGGCGTGAGT
Source organism: Shewanella sp. CG12_big_fil_rev_8_21_14_0_65_47_15 (assembly GCF_002783505.1). Classification (GTDB taxonomy): domain Bacteria; phylum Pseudomonadota; class Gammaproteobacteria; order Enterobacterales; family Shewanellaceae; genus Shewanella. The sequence continues at coordinate 8,664 of NZ_PFGL01000053.1, read as the reverse complement.
TGCTCTCAGGGATCAGTGCCAGTGAGCTCAGCGAATTTGAACGCATTATTGGCCTGATCAGCGATAACGCCTTAGCCAAACTGACCAAGACTACCGAAACCTTTAATGAGAAATAAAATGACACCGGATCAACAATTTGCCCGCTTAGTCAAAATTGCCATGCTCGGTTTTGTGCTGATATTTGGCTATTTCATGTTTGCCGACACTATGATGCCATTAACGCCCCAAGCGATGGCCACCCGAGTGGTGACTAAAGTGACACCGCAGATCAGTGGCAAAATTCAAACTATAGCCGTGACGAATAACCAAGCCGTTGCCAAGGGCGATTTGCTGTTTCAAGTCGACCCAACGCCCTATGAGCTGGCCGTATCACAGGCTAAATTGGCCTTAGAGCAAGCCCGCCAAGACAATGCCGAGTTAGATGCTTCACTCTTAGCCGCCAAGGCGGAGGTGAATGCGAGCCAAACTACGGCAGAACAAAAACGCCGAGAAGCAAAGCGCCTCGATGCCCTGTATGCCACCCATGGTGTATCGCAGCAACAGCGGGATCAGGCCGATAGCGATGCCGACGCGGCACAAGCCAATCTGCTAGCGGCCAATGCCCGCCTAGAAAAACTTAAGGTTAGCCGTGGGATGTATGGCGAAGAGAATCTTAAGGTGCGTCAGGCGCAAAACCATCTAGCCCAAGCCGAGCTTAATTTGTCCTATACCCAAATCCATGCCGATCAGGATGGGATAGTGACTAACCTGCAGTTAGAAGTCGGGAGTTTTGCGACTGTGGGGCAACCTTTGCTCGCATTAGTTTCTGATAAAGTTGATATTATTGCCGATTTCCGAGAAAAAAGCCTACGCGGAGTTAACGCATCTTCGACCGCTTTGATCGCGTTCGATGGTGAGCCTGGCCGTTTATATCGGGCGACGGTGAGCAGTGTCGATGCGGGGGTGAGTGCAGGGCAATTCGATGCAAATGGCCGTTTAGCGGCGCCGCAGGAATCGGATCGTTGGGTACGAGATGCCCAAAGACTCAGATTGCACTTAATGTTGGATGGCAATGGGATGAAAGATCTACCAGCGGGGGCGCGCGCCACAGTGCAATTGCTGCCAGATAACGGCCTATTTGGTTTGCTTGCTAAGGTGCAGATTAAGGTGATTAGCCTGTTGCACTATATCTATTAATATAGGGCGAAGAGCATGTTACTACGCCATAGCCCATTGACGGCCAATGATTTACGCCAGTGCTTGCGCATTGCGACGGGGGGGACGATTGGCTTTACCCTGTGTAAGATTTTTGGCTGGAGTAACGGGGTATTTTTCACTGTCACCCCTATGTTGTTACTGGGTTTAGTGCCCGTGATGAGTGGTCACGCCATGCGCCAATTATTGGCCTCATCGGCGATGGCTGGGGTTGAAGTTGGGTTACTCGGCGGTTTCTTTGGCAGCCATCCCGGTTTGATGACTCCCCTAGTGTTTTTATTGTTTCTTTACCGCTTTGCAGCCATGTCCCGCGGCAGTTTGTTCCTCTTTGGCGCCAACGGTGTGCTGAGCCTGAGTATCATGCTGCACTTTGCTAGTTATCCCGGTGTTGACTTAAACGATTTAATCTTCAGTAATTTTTGGGCAACGGCACTGTCGGGGGTCATCGCCTACGCCATGACGGTACTCTGGCCCGATATCGAGCCAAGGGCCGCTTACAAACCTGGACCTAAGGCGCCACATAGAATGCGCCACGAAGCGTTGCTCGGTGCCAGTATTGCTACTGCATCATTTTTGGTATTTCAAATATTTGATCTACGGGACTCGATGTCGGCGCAGGCAACGACTCTGTTGTTGCTATTCCCAATGCACTGGAATGGAGCACTCGACTATGCCCGTAAGCGTGCCATAGGGACTCTGCTGGGCGTGTCGTTTGGGGTATTAGTGCAGTTGCTACTCTATGATTGGTCAGGGTTATTGATATTAATTGTACCTCTGCTGTGGATTGGACTGATGATCTTTAGTCAAGCCCATGTCAGGGAGGCCAGTGGCTCTGGTGTCGGTTTCGGGGCTATGACCATGCTCGGTATCCTGTTTGGCCAATATCTGACTCCGGGTAATGACCTGATTTTCAGTGCGCTCTATCGGGTAAGCAGTATTTTTGTGGCGATAGTCGGCACCTTATTCCTCTGTTATTTGATCCATAAGTTATTGAATAGTTTTGAATCGACAAGGTTTGGTTATTAATAAACTAATATTAGATTTTTTTAATGCTTGTCCCTCGGCCCTTCGAGTAGTAAGGTACTTGGCATTCGTTTAGCGTCAGCTAGGCGTGTGAGCACTTAACGTTATACAACCTCCTATGCTTAGAGCTTAACTCTCTTCAAGGATAGAAAATGAACATTAAAATTAAAATATTAGCCACGGGCGTAACACTATTAAGCGGTTATGCTATGGCATCGGTTGCCCTCGCCGCAGGAGCAACCGCCATCCCACAACCTGCACAAATCTGTGTGACTTGCCACGGAATGGAAGGTGAGGGAATTGAACCCCTCGGCCCTCGATTAGCTGGGTTATCAAAGGACTATATCACGACGCAATTACAGCATTTTCAGGCTGGTGTGCGCCAAAATGCGACCATGATGCCGATGGCGATGACGCTTCAAGGTGATGGTATCGCACAAGTCGCCAGTTATTTTTCCGCTAAGCCAACCAATGATGTCAAACCCGTTATCCGTGGCGAACAGGTCACTTTCAGTGATGATACCGCCCGTTTGGCCTACCAAGGTGATTGGTCCCGTGGTTTACCCGCCTGCGTGACCTGTCATGGTCCTTCGGCACTGGGTGGCGGCTTATTTCCCCGCTTAGCAGGTCAACAGGCGAGTTATATCAAAACGCAATTATTGGCATGGCAGTCGGGAACGCGCAAAGGTGATGTCGATGGCATGATGGCGAACGTGGCCAACAAGCTGACCGCCGCCGAGGTTGATGCCTTAGCGAACTACTTTGCTAATTTGAAATAAGGAGCTGGCCATGAAATATTCCGCAATGTTATTACTGGCCGCGCTGGGGTCGTTAACCGTGCAGGCGCAAGCCGAAACGGATCCGGTGCAAGAGCGCCCAGATAAACAAGCCCCGCTGCCTTCTTTCCCTAAGGTTGCAGATCAAACCTATCTAACCCCTAGGCCTTTGAGCGCGATCCCCGAAGGTGCCTTTGGTGATAAAGTGCGTTTGGGTTATCAACTGTTTGTGAATACCCAACAGTTGCGTGATAAGTATGTGGGTAACGAGCTTAACTGCGCTAACTGCCATATGGATGCGGGCCGTAAAGCCAATGCATCACCCCTATGGGGCGCGTATTTTGCTTATCCGGCTTATCGAAAAAAAGACAATAAAGTCAGCAGCTTTGAAGAACGCATTCAGGGTTGCTTTAACTATTCAATGAATGGTAAAGCACCGCCAGCGGGTAGCCCTGAGTTAGTGGCACTTTCTGCCTATGCCTATTGGTTAGGCATGGGGGGCTTGATGGATGAAGCTAATCTTAATGACTCAGTGCCAGAGCTAAGCGATGCTGAACTGGTCAAAGGTGGCAAACGGGAAGACTTTCCGCTACCTGAGATATTAGCTAAAGCAATGACCGTCGAGCAGCGTGCTAGCTTGCCGGGTCGTGGTTATCCTGAGATCCCAAAACCCGAGCAAGCCTATTCACCCGAGCGTGGTAAAACCGTCTATGTCGCCCATTGCCAGACTTGCCATGGTGTCGATGGCCAAGGTCAAGCGATTGCAGGCGTGTATGCGTTGCCGCCGCTGTGGGGACCTCAAAGTTACAACTGGGGGGCGGGCATGCACAGGGTCAATACTGCCGCATTTTTCATCCATGAAAACATGCCCTTTGGTAAGAGTATGCAGCTAACGAACCAACAGGCTTGGGACGTTGCCGCTTACATCAACTCCCATGAACGTCCACAGGACCCACGTAACAAGGGTGATGTGAAACAGGCGCAGGAGAAATACCACAATGACAGCGATTACTATGGTGTCGAGGTCGATGGCAAAGTGCTAGGCACTCAGGCCTATCCTATTTTCCCTAAGAAGTCATAGTTGAGTCGCTTTGATTAAGTGCTCGTGCGGTGAAATAAAGCGAGTTAATAAATAAAGCAGAAAAGCCAGTAAGCCTATAGCCTTGCTGGCTTTTTTATTGGTCAAACATGTGTTGGTCAATTGTACTGAGTCATCTTTGATTTAAAATACAGAGAATTTAGCCATGGTGGCTCATTAAACTAGCTTATTAAACTAATATAGCTGCAAATTTAACCTTAAAAGTTAACTTAAATGTTAGCAATGTACTGTTGGATGAACTATAACTTTAGCTGTTGCTGTCCTGCGAAGTCATTTAGCTCGTTTTACGTCGAGCGAAAACGAAGAGAACATGGAGGTTCATCTAGTCAAACAGGAGTGTTGCTATGGCTCATCTCAACATAACAGCCAATGGTTATTTACTCACCGCGATGCCTGATATCGCAGATTTTCATGCGCACTATTACGGCTCAACTTTTATCCCTTCAATTACCGCAATTAAACGACCGACACACAGAACGCTTCAGAAACTCTACCCAACCGGGGTGTCAATTGCTTTACCTGATGGTTATCTGCAGACCGGATAGGGAATGTAGTTGGTGTCTGAGTTATCAGTCTGACATTGCAAGCATTACAAATCTGTCATCTGGTATATATCAATCCGACAAAAGTAGCCCTTCGCCCTCTTTATGGTGAAATTGGCGGTCATCTTGTCTACCTGAATAACGGACAGATTCAGACTCAAGGTTCGACATATTTTAAGCTTTTTCTCTGTAGCGCTTTGGGCTGTAGCGCATTACCAAACAGCCTTAAGATCAATAGGGCCTAGCTCAATTGGTTGTTCACGTTTCATAATAGAGGAGAATTAAAAATGGCTATACAACTTGAAATAGAAGATGGCAACCCTGCTTGGTATCTTAGTCATGATGTATGGACGGTGCCGGGTGATAACCCTGAAGGTTCGCCGGGAGTTCCTGTCGTCGGAAATAACTGTTATCTATGGGCTCGAGTTCATAATAACGGTACTACGCCTGTAAGTAATGCAACAGTTCGGTTTTATTGGGCAAACCCATCAGTAGGTTTTGACCGCAACACAGCTAATTTCATTGGCACGGCTTTTGTCTCGCTTGCCGCTTCTGAAGTAGCTGAAGTACTGTGTTTAACACCTTGGGTCCCTGTTTTTGTCAACAATGGCCATGAATGCATTTTAGCTGAGGCATTTCATCCCAGTGCGGATCCACTTCCTGCCAGCCCCGTGTTCAATGTTCCAACCGATCGTCATGTTGCACAGCGTAATCTATCGGTCGTTGTAGCAGCCAACTCGATGTTCCACATGGCTTTCGAAATCCACAATCCGGGTCGCAAACCACGTCGTTTTGAAGTAGCGACACAGCTCGGAAAATTTGAAGAGCTTCGTACTTTGCAAACAGTTTTACCCGATGTGAAACTTCCGCCAAAAGCAGGCAAAGTTGAGTTCGTCGGCTTTATTGACAAACATTGTCCTACTGAAGCCGAGTTTAAGAACGCAAAACCAGTTGTTCAGGCGATAGAAGTAGCTGCGGGTAGCCGTAAAGGAATGACACTCGTCGGTAAGCTGGAAGGTGATGGTGCACTTATCCACGTGTTGCAAAAAGATGGCGAGCAAATTATCGGTGGTCTTAGTGTATTAGTTTTGTCTGAAAAAGCAGCGCACGCCTGCAATAAAGGAGAATAGTCATGGCCCTGCAAATGATTATACCCAACCGTCCATTTTCTACAGAACCAATTACAGGCATGATGTTACCTGATGGTATTTTTGAAATTTCACTCGGAAAACAACGTATTAATGCCCATTTTACAAATAGCGGTGCGGCACCTGTCGCGAATGCAACAGTTTATATTGAAAGTGTTTCTCATCCGGGCATTGTAATTACACCTGCAACCTTTCCTCTGAATAATGTACAAAGCAATGTTGCGCACTTATTTGGTTGGGACGCTGATTTTAGTGCGTGTAGCCCTGGTAAACATTTGGTTAGCTTTATTGTCGAAAGTGGTGCAAGTAAAAAGCGTATCATCAAGCAAATTTTTGTGACTCACGTATCTTTTAACACTGCGACTAAAGAATTTACCGCTGTGACTCCTGAAGGCGCAATGACGGTTGTCTTTGACACTATCTTTGGTCCTTCAAGTCGCGGGTGTTGTACACCACGCCCTAACAGCCCCAAAGAGCCAGACAATAGTTGTTGTAAGGACAAACATCAGCGAAAAGAGCAACCAAATGTCATTGCGATTCTAGGCGAAGTGGCCAAAAAAGGTACTTTTGATCGCGATTTCAAACTGTGCTCACCCTATTACTTGCCTGGTAAACTGCATCTCAGTATTGTGCCTACGCCATCTTTTAGCGGTCAATTTGGTGATCTGCCCTTTCAGGACCCATGGTGGAAAGTTCTGATTGCAATCATTGCTGCATTGCTGGCACTTGGTGCAGCAATTGCCGAAGCTATTGATGGCTCAGGTGATTTAACTACTAGCGGAACTGGAACCGCGACGGACATCGATGGTGATGGCATTCCTGACGACTGTTGTGATGTCGGTGTGACGGTCAGTGGAGGCGGTAGTAGCTATGTTGCCGCCGGGCTTTTAGCTGCGGCCGCAGTAGTAGCTACGATTGCCGCAGCTTCTGATAAAATCGATCCTGTCCGGCGTGGTCAAAAAAATACCATACCCGCTGCCGGAGAGATCACGATAGGTGAAACACTGGAAATGTCTTTTGCATACCCAGAACCCGTCAAGGCTGGAACGGCTTTTGTCGCCGGCTTGAAATGGCTTTATACGCGGATCACAACAGGTGCCAGTTATACGTATAGTGCAACAGATTTGAATAAAAACGTTCATGTTCTTACGCACTACGATATTGATGCTCCAGATGTCATTAAAGTGTATAAACGCGAGCGATTTATAGTGCAGGCTTCATTTTTTGATGAGAATGAAAAAATACTCAAAGGTTCTGAGCTTTTCGTCCAATGTTATGCGGTAGGTCCCAATGGCGAGCTACGGAGGTTTCAGCTACAGGATCATGGTCAAAGTGATGATCAAAAGGCGAATGACGGCATTTATACAGGAGGAATGTATTTCTCTACAAAGGATGGCGGTTTGTGGACTTATTATGTCATTGCGCAGGATATTAATAACGCACAACCAGACATGAAACCTGAAGACGCTGCCCAGATTGTTGGCGGTATGGTCCTCACCGGACAATTGACACTATCTTTTGATGGTGGAACATGTGAGTTTGTTCCAGATGGACATGTCAATGTCATTGTCCCTAATTAGTCTAACCACGGGTTAGCATTTATAATTATGCATCACACATAAGCGGAGCTGCGAAACACGTCGTGTAGCCCGCTTATCACTGCGTTAAATGTCCAAGCTATAGCACTTTGAGTAAATAGCTCAAGACTAAGTAGCGAGGACAGTATAAATAGAAAGAGTTCTGCCTGTCCCATCTTTCGTCATCTTTCGGCGGCCTTACGGCCGAGGTGAATCAAGGTCGTGGGGCTTCACCCCCTGATGTTAAATCAAGAGCCGACCAAGGAGGACTGCTCGTCCTATCCTCCTTGCCTATTATTTTCACATCAGCCAAGACGCCCCTAACGGAGTTGAAAGCCCCTTGGGCATTTAGCGTCCTTATGCTATCGCGTCAGACGCTCGTCCCTGATTCGACTAACGCTATCTCGGCATCCATGCCTCGCTCACGCAACGAACACAAATGCCCAGCGGCAACTCCGAGGGGAGGATGAACTTCTGTAGTCTCGGTATTGGCTGTTAATCCCAAAAGAGTTGTGCCTATTCCATCTTTCTTATTGATTTGAAAACCTATCTTGAATGCATGAAACGTATCGAGGGAGTCGAACCCTCTCTACGTTTTCTAAGAAGCTGATTTACGCTGGTTTTTGGTCAAAGGAAACAAACTCTTGTTACACCTTACTGTATTTCCTAAGTAAGAGGAAATACCAAATGATATCCACCTCCTTTTTTAACAAGCCAAAATGCTTCTCGGTTAATAGGGACTCGATTTTTCAGGATGAAAAACGTTGATACCATACTGAGGTTGATGCTAACTTCTTAGAATAATTAAATTATTTACTCAGCTAATTCCAATGTTCAACTCTATTCGTTGGTTTCTAGTAGAAGAGCGGGTAATACACTGTTAGGTGTTCTTATGAGTATGATGTCGCAGGTGGCAGCATTCTGCAGAGAGGTGTACAAGACGAAACTGCTTTGGACTATTGAATTTGAAGATGAATCTTTATTGCAGTGGTTTGAAGAAGATGGTTCACAGGTACTTCCATTTTGGTCTTCTGAATCCAGAGTAACAAAAGTGATTGAGCTCCTTAAAGATTTTGATAGCGGAGTACCGACTTCAATAGAACTCGATGAATTTGAAGCTGAATGGGTACTTGATTTGGTTGCGTCAAATATACGTATCGGACCAAATTGGACAGGAGAAAATCTTTCGGGTACTACGTTCGAAGCAAATGAAATGATTCGGCGTATCTATCGACAAGGAAAGCAAACTAGTAAAAACACCTAACAAATAAGGATAGGCCGCGCATAGCCGCGACCTTATCCCAA
>NZ_PFGL01000037.1:1173-6718 GCF_002783505.1 Shewanella sp. CG12_big_fil_rev_8_21_14_0_65_47_15 | reverse complement strand
ACCACACCCGCACCTGTTGTATTTGGATCAGAATCCAGCGCTTTGAAGATCCGGGTGGTATTGAGTTCGTTTTGCAGTCGTTGTTTGAGTAGTTTTTCTTTATTTGCTTGAAGTGGGGAACGTAGCAGCACAGTAGACATAGTCATTTCCATTGATAGTCTCTAAAAAACATCCTTGTATGCGGCCGCACTTTACTAAAAAACCCATCCTATGAATAGTCTAGTGCCTAACAAATTTTGACCACTGTTGATAAACATATACAAAAAAGCGAACCGCTAAGGGTTCGCTTTTCATCAAACGTTATGACCTGAATAACGTACTATTCAGCCCTTATTCATAGTCTGATAACGGCACACATGCACAGAACAAATTACGGTCGCCGTACACGTCATCGATACGATTCACTGTTGGCCAGAATTTGTTAGTACGTACTGCTGTACTTGGGAACACGGCCACTTCGCGGCTGTATGGGCGTGAATCGAACTCTGGGTCCATAATATCGGCCATAGTGTGCGGTGCGTTGTGCAGCGGGTTGTTATCCGCTGGCCATTCGCCCGATTCCACTTTGGCGATTTCAGCGCGGATTGACACCATAGCATCGATAAAACGATCGAGTTCCACCTTAGACTCTGATTCGGTTGGCTCAATCATCAGGGTTCCCGCAACCGGGAAGCTCATGGTTGGCGCGTGGAAACCGTAGTCATTCAAACGCTTAGCGATATCCATTTCGGTCACGCCTGAGGCTTCTTTCAGCGGACGTAGGTCGATAATACATTCGTGCGCCACGCGATCATTACGGCCACGGAACAGTACTGGGTAGTGTTCAGACAGCTTCTTCATCACATAGTTAGCGTTTAACAGCGCAGTTTGGGTCGACTTTTTCAGGCCGTTTGAACCGAGCAGCTTAATGTACATCCAGCTGATTGGCAGAATGCCAGCGCTACCGTAAGGTGCCGCTGATACGGCGCCATTGTTATCGCTTTCACGGCCCGGTTTAACCACAACGTGACCGGCTACAAACGGCGCTAAGTGGGCTTTCACGCCGATTGGGCCCATACCTGGACCACCGCCGCCGTGTGGAATCGCGAAGGTTTTGTGCAGGTTAAGGTGCGATACGTCGGCACCGATAAAGCCAGGAGAGGTTAAACCGACCTGGGCGTTCATATTGGCGCCGTCTAAGTACACTTGGCCGCCGTGCTGATGCACTATATTGCAGATTTCGCGGATAGATTCTTCATACACACCGTGGGTCGATGGGTAAGTGATCATGATGCAAGACAGGTTTTCAGCCACTTCGGCGGCCTTTGTCTTCAGATCTTCTAAATCGACGTTACCTTGCTTATCACAGGCCGTCACCACCACTTGCATACCGGCTAATTGCGCCGATGCAGGGTTAGTACCGTGGGCAGATTGCGGGATCAGACAGATATTTCTGTGGGCATCGCCGCGTGACTCATGGTATTTCTTGATGGCTAACAAGCCAGCGTATTCACCTTGAGCGCCTGAGTTAGGTTGGATACACACGGCATCGTAACCCGTTACATTCACCAGCCATGAAGACAGTTCTTCAATCAGCTGAGTGTAACCCTTGGCTTGATCCAGTGGGCAGAAGGGGTGCATGTTGGCAAATTCTGGCCAGCTCACTGGGATCATTTCAACCGCTGCGTTTAACTTCATGGTGCATGAGCCCAGTGAAATCATCGAGTAGTTAAGTGCTAAATCTTTGTTTTCGAGACGTTTGATATAACGCATCATCTCGGTTTCGCTTTGATAGCGATTAAAGGTTGGGTGGCTTAAAATCGCATCTTGGCGCACGAGTGCAGCAGGAATCGATTGGCTACCTTGGGCAACGATTTGCGCATCTAATGCGGCGACGTCTAAACCATGGCCAGCACCTAAGATCACCTCGAACAGCGCTTCGATATCGGCGCGGATAGTGGTTTCGTCTAAGCTTACGCCCACAATGCCGTCGGCATCGAAGCGTAGATTCATTTCAGCGGCTAGCGCGCGTGCATTGACGGCAGCAACATCTAAGCCTTTGATGCTGATGGTATCGAACCAAGTGCTGTTGACTAAACTCACGCCCTTGGCTTGTAAGCCTGCCGCTAAAATATCGGCGAAACGGTTAATGCGTGAAGCGATAGTTTTCAGGCCATCTGGGCCGTGGAATACGGCGTAGAAAGACGCCATATTCGCTAACAAAATTTGTGCGGTACAAATATTTGAGTTGGCTTTTTCGCGGCGAATATGTTGCTCACGGGTTTGCATCGCCATCCGCAGTGCGCGGTTACCACGGGCGTCTTTTGACACACCGATAATACGGCCAGGCATAGAGCGTTTGTGCTCGTCACGGGCAACGAAGAAGGCTGCGTGTGGACCACCAAAGCCCATTGGCACGCCGAAACGCTGGGCACTACCGAAGACCACATCGGCGCCCATGGCTCCCGGTGATTTCAGTAACACTAACGCCATGATGTCGGCGGCGACGGTCACCACCACGTTTTTAGCACGCAGAGTGGCGAATAGCTCGGTGAAGTCAGTGACTTGACCGAAACGGTTTGAATATTGGAACAGGGCACCAAACAGCTCGTGGTTAACGGCCTCAGATGCAGGGCCAACCACCACGTCAAAACCAAAACACTCAGCGCGGGTTTTCACTACGTCTAAGGTTTGTGGGAACACATCATCGGCAACGAAGAAGATATTGGCTTTTTTGGCTTTAGAAACCCGCTTGGCCAGCGCCATGGCTTCGGCGGCGGCAGTCGCTTCGTCCAGCAGTGAAGCAGAAGCCAAATCTAAACCTGTTAAGTCCATCGACACTTGTTGGAAGTTTAGAATGGCTTCTAAACGGCCTTGGGCGATTTCTGGCTGATAGGGCGTGTAAGCCGTGTACCAACCTGGGTTTTCCAATACGTTGCGCAGGATCACGTTTGGCACTTCGGTGCCGTAGTAACCCATACCAATGTAGCTCTTAAATACTTGGTTTTGTTGTGCTAAACCACGAATGTAGGCAATGCCTTCGGCTTCGCCGCAGGAATCACCAATGCTCAATTCTTGATTTAAACGGATCGACTCAGGCACGATTTGCGCGGTTAGATCGTCCAGAGACTCGGCACCAACATAATTCAGCATGGCTTGCTGTTGGTTGCTATCTGGGCCGATATGACGACGTAGGAATAAATCGTGCTGTTCTAACTGAGTGAGGGTTTGCTTGGTCATGATAAACCTTGTTCCAGATTTGCCGTAACTCAGGACTGTAGGGTACTGATTAACGGGCTGTTGTTATGTCAAACTTGCGCTAAAACAAACAAAGCCCCTCGGGGCTTTGTTAGCGTCGACGATTATTCTTCGTCGATAACTGCTTGGTAGCCTTCGGCATCCAGCAGAGCGTCGACTTCTGCTTCGTCAGAAGGCATCACGCGGAAGAACCAGCCTTCGCCGTAAGCATCGCTGTTAACGAGTTCTGGAGAATCTTCCAGCGCTTCGTTCACGGCAATCACTTCGCCAGAAATAGGAGAATAAATATCAGAGGCCGCTTTTACTGATTCAGCAACGGCGCAGTCATCACCCGCAGTGACAGTGTCGCCCACTTCTGGAAGCTCAACGAAAACCATGTCACCCAATAATTCTTGGGCGTGCTCTGTGATACCTACTGTGTAGCTACCGTCTTCTTCCTTGCGGATCCATTCGTGTGAAGAGGCGTACTTCAGTTCTGTCGGAATATTGCTCATTGTTCTTGTTCCTTGTTCCGTTTTTTTAAAATGCTTGTTTACCGTTGCGCACAAAGTTTGGCGCTACTACTCTAACAGCCACACGCTTTTTACGCATTTCGACTTCCGCCGTATCCCCAATAGCGTTAGGAACACGCGCCATCGCAATAGAATAGCCCAATGTTGGCGAGAAAGTACCACTGGTAATCACGCCTTGGTGTTCTGTGCCGGCTGCATCGGTGAAAAATACTGGCATATCATGGCGTAACACGCCCTTTTCTTCCATCACTAGGCCGACTAATTTGTCGGTTCCCGCATCGCGCAGGGCTTCTAGGGCTGTACGGCCGATAAAGTCACGGTCGCTCGGTTCCCATGCTATGGTCCAGCCCATGTTGGCGGCCAGCGGGTTGATGGTTTCGTCCATATCTAGGCCGTAGAGGTTCATACCGGCTTCGAGACGTAATGTATCACGGGCACCTAAGCCACAGGGCTTAACACCTTGATCTAATAGCGCTTGCCATAGAGCTTGGGCTTCTTCTTCTGGGACGATAATCTCGTAGCCCACTTCACCCGTGTAACCTGTGGTGGCGATAAATAGCGAACCGGCTTGCTTACCGAAGAAAGGCTTCATACCTTCGATGGCGGCGTTTTGCTCGGCGCTGAATACTGCAGCGGCTTTCGCCTTAGCATTAGGACCTTGCACGGCGATCATCGCCAGTTCAGGACGCTCGGTTACCGTGACATCAAAACTTTGGGCTTGCTTGGCGATCCAAGCTAAGTCTTTTTCGCGGGTCGCAGAGTTAACCACAACACGGTAGAAAGTATCGGTGAGGTAGTAAGTAATGAGGTCGTCGATGATGCCGGCATTTTCATCTAACATGCCGCCGTATAAGGCTTTACCTGGAACTTTTAGCTTAGCCACATCGTTTGCCAGCAGCTTACGTAAAAATGCACAAGCGTCGCTGCCTGTCACATCAACCACAGTCATGTGGGAAACGTCGAACATACCCGCATCTTTACGAACGGCGTGGTGCTCTTCGATTTGTGAGCCATAGTTGAGAGGCATATCCCAACCGTGGAAGTCGACCATCTTAGCGTTTGATTCTAAGTGCTTGTTAAACAGAATAGTTTTATTAGCCATTGTTATCCCTTTTTTGCGGCCTTTTTCAGGTCTCTGCCTAGTGTAGGGTAATGCCAACTGTGTTACATATCTGCAATTCAGCCTTGGACTTTCACCTTGCATCAACTTAAAAGGGATGACCTTTCTGCATCAATGCGCCTTGAATTGAAACGCCTGACTGGTTCTGAACTCATCAGATATCTATCGTGATTGGTATAATACTAGGGTCTAAAATGCGGCGAAATTATACCTTGCGTCACAAATTTGTATACAGGAGATTTTTCTAATCCGAAGTCTGTGCCATTAGATTTTCTTATCTTTAACATGTAATTTTTTTACAGTCAAAGACCAGATTTGCATAGCTTACCGCCAATATGCTGATATTAGCGGCAATTCTGGTCACATTAGCGCAACCTAGGCTAACGGCATAACTTGGGGAGTGAGGACTTATTACCCATGGCCTGTTGCATGAACACTGTTTTCAGCCCAGCGACATTATCAACGAGGTTTAATCCGAGATCGCGCAGCGCTTTTTTAACTGGATTTGAACCTTCGAATAGGCGTTTAAAGCCCTCCATCGCCGCGATCATCTCCATCGCCTCGGCCTTGCGCCACCGTTCAAGGGCACGCAGCTGTGCATAATCGCCAATGTCCTTGCCCGCTTGCTGTAATTCGCTGACCACTTCGATAATGCTGGCCGCATCTAAAAAGCCGA
>NZ_PFGL01000037.1:0-1109 GCF_002783505.1 Shewanella sp. CG12_big_fil_rev_8_21_14_0_65_47_15 | reverse complement strand
ATCGCGATAATACCAAGGAGCACATTTGACCGTACTTAAATGTCCTGTAGGGTTTGTAAAAAACTCTTTTACCAAATTAGGCATTGCTTTGCATATATCCGGAAACTCTCTTTTAAAGAAAGAAATCAAGCGGCTATCTGTATTTAACTCAGCAAAACTGTCTCTGCCTTCATTAGCTAAAAATAATGAACCAGTGATAGAATCATCCGGGTTTGGATTGCCCAACAACATAAACGAATCACGAGGCCAAAGATGTAAGTGCTCTCGTGCCATACCCGCAGTGTGGCTTTTACTAATAGAAAGCTCTTTGTATCCATGAGATAAAAACTCACGCTCTGTCTGTACAAGCCCCTCTTGTTTTAAACACTCGCGAATGGAAGAGGCCGCTCCATCAGCCCCAATCAATCGATGATAGGAATACTCGTAAGCACTTCCATCTCTTGCTTCAAAATAGAGCTTTTTATTATGGATATCGACACTAAGAAGTTTCTTCTCAAAATGTAAATGAATCGCGCTAAACTGTTCCGCTTTATTCAGCAGTAAAGCATTTAATTCAGTGCGTGAAATCGCGTTGATGTACTCTTCATCGTGGCGACCAAAAGGTTGGTATTTTACTTCACCATCTACATCATGGATGGCACGAGCTCGCATAGGAACTATAATTTGACTCACTTCATCCATCAGGTTCACCGCATTTAATCCGGTAATTCCTCTACAAGACAAAGCCAGATTTATGGATCGACCATAATCAGTTGGGCTGCGACGCACATCTGTTCTGGATTCAAATACATCAACCTCATAACCTCGCCGTGCTAAAAATAAAGCGCACAGCGTTCCCGCCAGGCCACCGCCTACGATAGTAATATGCTTCATTTTTCTCTCTCACTTGCTTAAAAGAGTCCACCATACACAGGCGTACGAATGCAACATAAAGTATCAGACATGAACTAACCTAAATGTCCCAATCATCGATGAGTTGCAAAGTAGCCGTGCACATTCGATAGTATAAATAGTGCAAGAAACGTACCGTTTTTTCAGGAATCAGGTCATTACATATACACCTGGCTATTTAGTGATGTTTAGTAGCGCATGAAATTAAGATTTTAGAC